>JBHGAZ010000009.1:0-120788 GCA_041946765.1 Terriglobales bacterium | reverse complement strand
CGCCGAGGTGCTCCGGTAGTCCTCTCGGGCGAGTGATCACTCCCCACGCGTAAAGCAAAGGTTTCGGAGGTTTCAGAGATTTCGAATAATTGATGGTTGAGAGCTAAAAGCTAGGAAAGCGATGTAGACTCAAAAGCTGGCCTGCCTTGGCATTCCCTGCGGTTGATGATGGGCCTGGCGCCCCACATCTGCCGCGCAGATGTGGGTCTGTTCATTGTTGCCCGACCAGCGATCAACGTACCTTGGCAATTGCGGTGCCGACAAAGACGCCAGTGTGGTCGGATGGCCAGTAGCCGGAAGTCTCATCAATTTGATCTCCCACCAGTTGTGCTCCGACAGCGCCGACATGGTTGCGCGTGAACGCCAAATCAAGGCGCTGGGTCAGGTCTGAGTTCGGGTCCTGCAGATTCTCCTGGCAACAGGTTGCGCCCACGAGGTCCGGATGGACTCTGCGCCATGCGTCGGCGAATCCGTTGGCCAGCAGAAATCGGTAGGTGAGATAAGTGACGCTGGAGGGATCATTGGCAACGACGTTGAAATCACCAGCCATGATCACTGGCAACGGCGTGAGCGCAGGGCCGTAGACGAGTTCTATGGCTTGTGCTCCTTGTACGAGCGCGAAAATGGAAAGTGGGTTGGTGCCGTCTTCCAGGTGCGTGGTGATGAACCGGAACACCTTGCCCTGAAGGCGCACGTCAACGTAGCCCCAGCCACGTGTGATATACGTGGCGGGGAGGTACGGCGGAAAGGCCGGCAGCGGAACCAGCACACTGTAGTGGCCCTGGTTGCCGCCTGTGATTTGTACTGCTCCGTTGTTCGTGCGCACCAGAATGACGTCGCGGTCCACGAAGCCCACCCCAAGTTGTTCCGTGAGGTCAAGCTGAAACTCAGTTACGGTGACGACGGCGGTGTAATGCTCTCCCAGGGCCGTAAGCTCGTCCAGGATCATCTGGAGAAGATCGAATTGCTGGCCGCCGAATGTCCATAGGGCGGCTTCTTGCAAGCCGACCAGGTCAGGCTGTGCCTCGGCGATGCGGGCGGCGATCAGTTGTGCGCGTAGCGGGAGATTGCTGGCCGCAACTTCGTTGACAGTTGCCGTGACCGCAGCAATGAAGTCGTCTGCGGTGGCATTGGGATTGGTGAGGACGGCCGTGATGGCGGTGAAGTCGGTGCCCTCGTCTACGTTATAGGTCATCACGTTTGCGGGGGTGGTGGACTGAGCAGTTGCGATGCTGGGCCAGGCAATGGCCAGAAACAATACTGTTGCGAGTGCGATGCGGGACAAAGATTTCAGGCTGAGCATGGCGTCGTCCTTTCTTTTTTCAGGAGATTGGCTCGCCGGGAAAGGAGCGCGATCGCATAGACAACCTTAGTTGCTGGAGAGGCGAGTAGAGTTGGGTGGAAAAGCACTTTTCCGGTTTTCGGTTTCCCGTTTCTGGTTTGAGTTAGTTTGCGAGGGGCCGTGTCTGTGGCGGCAGCAATGCCCCGCTATCCCTCCAGAAGCGGGAGCGATGAGAGTGGGGCATCCGCCGAGAGAACTTCCTCGCTCAAGCTAAGAGCAGGCTTGAGTGCGCCACCCTTCAGTTTCAGTTTCCGGTTTCCGCGGCTCCGGCCATCATGAATTACAATTTGAGCAAAGCGCTCTTTCCAGCACACCATTAGCCGCGCAAACGGATTGGTCCCTGCATGTCGTATCTCTGGAACAACTGAACATGTCGTCGTCTCTGGAACGGTTGAATAAAGAATTAATCGCGTGTGCGCGCTGCCCGCGGCTGGTGGCGTATCGGGAACAGATCGGACGCGAAAAGCGGCGCGCCTACATGGATTGCGACTACTGGGCGAGGCCGGTCCCGGGATTCGGTGATCCCGATGCGCGCGTGCTGATCCTGGGGCTGGCGCCGGGCGCGCACGGCTCGAACCGCACGGGGCGCATGTTTACCGGCGACGGTTCCGGAAACTTTTTGTATGAGGTGCTGCACCGCACCGGATTCGCCAGCCAGCCCACGGCGAAGCATCGCGGCGACGGGTTGAGTTTGCAAGGTGCCTATATCACTGCGGCCGTGCGCTGCGCGCCTCCGGGGAACAAGCCGAGACCAGAAGAGATCGCCAACTGCGCGCGATTTCTGGATCGCGAGTTGGAATTATTGAGCAATGTGCGGGTGGTAGTGGCTCTGGGAAGGATCGGTTTCGATGCGTATCTGAATTATCTGAAGCGCCGGGGACTGCCGGTGCGGCGCGCGGAGTACGTTTTCGGTCACGGGGCGCAGTACGAGTTGCCGGATGGACGGATTCTGCTGGCGTCGTATCATCCGTCGCAGCAGAACACGCAGACCGGCAAGCTGACGGCGAAGATGATGGTCGAAATTTTTCGCAGGGCGGCGCGGTTGGTGGAAAGGCGGCAACAAGCAATCAGCAATTAGCAATTGGCAATTGGCAACTGCATCGCCTGATTGCGCTAAACTGCTTTTCATTCCGAGGAATGGCCGGCATATGAGGCAGGATTCAAACGCGATTGTGGATTTGCGCAGTGACACGGTCACCAGGCCGACGGCCGAGATGCGCCAGGCGATGGCGGCTGCTGAAGTTGGGGACGACGTTTATGGTGAGGACCCGACGGTAAACCGTCTGGAGCAGCGTGCTGCGGAAATTTTTCAGCGCGAGGCAGCGTTGTTTGTCCCCAGCGGCACCATGGGGAACCAGGTCGCAATCAGGGTGCATACGCGTCCGGGGCAGGAGATCATCTGCGAAGAGCACAGCCACATTTTTAACTTCGAGCTGGCCATGATGGCGCAGTTCTCCGGCTGCCTGGGAAGGCCAATTGCCGCCCCTGATGGAATTCTGTGTTGGAGCGAAGTGAAGCGAAAAGTCAGGCCGAAGACTTATTACTATGCGCAAACTGCGCTGATCGCGCTGGAAAACACAAGCAACATGGGCGGCGGTAGCGTATATTCGCCGGCAACTGCGGACGAGATCTGCGATGCTGCCCATGAGGTGGGCATCCCTGTACACCTGGATGGGGCCCGAATCTTCAACGCCGCAGTGGCGCTGGGAAGGCCGGTGGCGGAGATCACGAAGAAGTTTGATTCGGTCATGTTTTGCCTGTCGAAAGGACTGGGCGCGCCGGTCGGGTCCATGCTCGTGGGCAGTGGCGAGTTCATTCAGAAGGCGCGGATCGTACGCAAGGCGCTGGGCGGGGGCATGCGGCAGGCGGGAATCCTGGCCGCGGCGGGACTGGTTGCGCTGGAAAAGCACACCGCACGACTGCACGAGGACCACGCCAATGCCAGATTCCTCGCCAAGGGCCTGGCACAGATACCGGGTATCCGGATCGATCCCCCGCGCGTGCAGACGAATATCTTGATCTTCGACATCAAAGAGACAGGAATGAATTCGGCTGAGTTTTCGCGCAAGCTCGCCGCGCAGAATGTCTTGGCGAACGGCGTCAGTCCCGAGAGCATGCGCATGGTTACGCATCTGGACGTGGACCATGCCGCGTGCGCGCGGGCGCTGGAGGCGGTGCAGGCCGTGTGCGGCGTCCAGCAGGCGAGGAGGTAGTGAAGATTGAATAGTGAAAATTGAATAATGCGCGCCAGCGGCGTAGGCGCCCGGCGTCGGTTTTACTATTCAGTTTTCAATATTCAATCCTTGTTGGGTCCTCTCCGAAACTTAATCCCCGTTTCATTTTCCGGTTTCCAGCTTGCAGGTATACAGCTCCGGTCTGTCGTTAACACTCCACCCCAGCCTCTCCTAGCCTCGAGTGCATCTCACCTTTATTAGAGGTCGGGTACTAGCAGGTCGGGGGGTTATCAGAGGCCGGGTTTCAGCAGCTTGCCCTCTGGAATTACGCCACAGGAGGAACGGCTCTGTGGATTTTCAGCTCAATGACGAGCAGCAGCAACTCAAGAACAACGTGCGCGAGTTCGCCGAACGCGAAATTCGTCCGCATGTGATGGAGTGGGACGAGGCCTCACACTTTCCGCTGGAGACAATCAAGGAACTGGGGCGGCTGGGACTGATGGGGGTGATTTTTCCCGGCGAGTACGGCGGGGCCGACATGGGATACGTCGAGTACGCGACCGCCATCGAAGAGTTGTCGCGCGTGGACGGCTCGATCGGCATCATCGTGGCCGCACATACGTCGCTGGCCGCGAACCATATTTATATTTCCGGGAGTGAGGAGCAGCGGCGGCGGTACATACCGAAGCTGGCTTCAGGCGAGTTTATCGGCGCGTGGGGGCTGACGGAGCCCGGTTCCGGGTCGGACGCCGGCAGCGCGCGGATGAGTGCTGTCCGCAAGGGCGACTGCTGGGTCCTGAACGGCACGAAGACGTTTGTCACCAACGGCCGTTATGCCGATGTGGTGGTGGTGATCGCGGTGACGGACAGGGCGGCGCACACGCATGGTCTGTCCGCTTTTGTGGTAGAGAAGGGAACGCGCGGATTTCGTCCGGGAAAGAAAGAAAACAAGCTGGGGTTGCGCGCCAGCGACACCGCGGAATTAATCTTCGAAGACTGTCTGATTCCGCGTTGCAACCTGCTTGGCCAGGAGGGCATGGGATTTATTGACGCCATGCGAGTGCTGGATGGAGGCCGCATTTCGATCGCGGCGATGGCGATCGGCATGGCGCAGGGGGCTTACGAAGCTGCGCTGAAATATTCCAAGCAGCGGAAACAATTCGGGAAGGCGATCAGCGAGTTCCAGGCGATCCAGTGGAAGCTGGCCGACATGGCCACAGAAATTGATGCGGCGCGGTTGCTGACGTGGCGCGCGGCATGCATGAAAGACGCGGGGGCAAAGACTACGTTGGAGTCGTCAATGGCAAAACTGTACGCGGCCGAGGTGGCAGTGCGCTGCGCCAATGAATGCGTGCAAATCCACGGCGGGTATGGGTTCATCAAAGATTATCCGGCGGAAAAGTTCTATCGCGACGTGAAGCTGTGCACCATCGGCGAGGGGACGAGCGAAATACAACGGCTGGTGATCGCGAGGCAGTTGCTAAAGGATTAGAGAATGCAGATCTCCCGACTTGCTGACTCGCTCGGGGATGACGCCTTTAACGGCCGCGCTTGGAACAGCCCCACATCTGTCGCGCAGATGCGGGCACCGGCGCCGGCTTCTCGAATCAGCGGTGGAGGAAGCCGTAGGGGTCAACCAGGCATTCCTGGATCACGTGGACTTTTGTGATCTGCAGGCTCTGGCTGGAGTTGCTGATGGACAGAGCGGTGCTGGGGGTAGTGCTTTCCGCAGGTTTGGTGCTGAGGTTGACTTCCATCCCCGCGTAGTGTTTGAGAACTTTGGGATCGCCGTGAACCTGCCAGTCGTCGCCGGAGGCGTCCCTGAATGAATAGGTTGATCTAGACGCCTGGTAGATGCATCCGCGCATGACTTGAGGCTTCGTCTGGGTCTGTTGAGACCACATCCAGGTTGCCGGCAAGAAGCAAAGCAGAAGCAGGAATTTAGACATGCGGGCTCCGGAAAGATTGTTACAAACGCAGATGCTTCGACTCGCCTGGGCAAAGGCCGGCCCAGGCTCGCTCAGCATGACAACCTAAGCTAGTAACGCTATTTATATATCTACGTAATAGGACGCGCGGGCAAGGTCGTGCGCTGGTTTTTGTTTCGTTGGCGGCGAAGCTGGGTTTGTGGTTTACTGAAGTTTCTGGCCACTGCCTTGATAAAAGACACGTTGACAGCAGAAGCCCAGTCCCTCGTTTCACGTCTTCGTAACGGTGACACGCGCGCGCTGGCGCGGGTGATCACTGCGGTGGAGAACCGCACGCCGGAAGCACTAGCGTTGCTGAAAGAACTGTTCCCGCATAGCGGCAAGGCGCGCATTATCGGTCTGACGGGCGCGCCGGGAGCGGGGAAAAGCACGCTGGTGGACCAGTTGGCGCGCGAATACCGGCGGCAGGACCGGACGGTGGGGATCATCGCGGTGGATCCGACCAGTCCGTACAGCGGCGGGGCCATACTCGGCGACCGCATCCGCATGCAGAGTCACGCCGGCGATCCGGGAATATACATCCGCAGCATGGCGACGCGCGGATCGCTGGGCGGGCTGTCGCGAACGACGGCCGATGTCGCTACCGTGCTGGACGCCAGTGGGCGCGACCTGGTGCTGATCGAGACGGTCGGCGTGGGTCAGGACGAAGTGGATATTGTGCGCCTCGCCGATGTCACCATCGTCATCCTTGTGCCGGGGATGGGAGACGATGTGCAGAGCATCAAGGCCGGGATCATGGAGATCGCCGACATATTCGTGATCAACAAATCGGACCGCGAAGGGGCGGAGCGGGTGGAGCGCGAGATACGTGCTATGCAGTCTATGGCGATGCGATCCGATAACTGGGTGCCGCCGGTGGTAAAGACGATTGCGAGTAAGGGCGTCGGGATCAGCGAAGTAGTTGCGGCCATCGCGAGTTACGAACAGTTTTTGGTGGAAAAGAATCTGGCGCTGAATAAGAAAATTGAGAACTGGCGCGAGCGGCTGGTGGAGATGCTGCGCGATGCCGTCCTGCAACGCGTGTTGCGCGAGCATGTAAGCAACGGCGCGGTCTCGCGGTATGCGGTTGAAGTGGCCGAGCACAAGCGCGATCCGTATTCGCTGGTGGAGCAGATTGTCAGCAGTGTTGGGAGGGCCGATGTTCACCATTGATCACCTCGGAATTGCGGTCAAATCGCTGGAAACGGCCAAACAGTTCTATCGCAACCTGGGTCTGGAAATTCACGGCGAGGAGACGGTTGAGGCTGAGCAGGTGAAACTCGCCATGGTGCCCGTCGGGGAGAGCCGCATCGAGTTGCTGGAGCCGACGGCGGAGAGTTCGCCCATCGCAAAATTTCTCGCCAAGCGCGGCGAAGGGCTGCACCACGTGGCCCTGCATGTCCACGACATTGCCGCGACCGTGGACCGGTTGAAGAAGGCGGGAACGCGGTTTGTGTCCGAGGAGATCAAGGTCGGCGCCGGCGGACATCTGTATATCTTCGTGCATCCGGCCAGCGCCGGCGGTGTGCTGCTGGAATTGTGTGAAGAGCAGCCGAAGGGCGTGTAGGGATCGGGTGATCGGGAAATCCGGTGATCGGGTGATCTGAGAGCCGCTTCCGATGACCCGATTACCGGATTTCCCGATTACCCGATCAAATATGCTTATCCTGGGTGTGGACACTTCCGGACGGAAGGGCAGCGTGGCGCTGGCGCGCGGTGACGCGGAGTCGTTTGAAGTTCTGGAAATGACAGACCTCACCGGCGGCATGTACTCCGCGCAACTAATTCCCGCTGTGACAAAGCTGCTTGAAGCCTGCGCCTCGCGGAAAAGCGATCTCGACGGGTTTGCTGTTGCTTCCGGTCCGGGTTCGTTTACCGGATTGCGCGTGGGCCTTTCCGCAGTGAAAGGTCTGGCGGAAATACTCGGGAAACCGATCGCAGCCATTTCCGTATTGGAGGCGATTGCTGCCACATCCGACCAGGACGGCAGGACGATCGCCGCTCTCGATGCCGGCCGCAAGGAAGTGTACGTCGGGGAATTCGAAGTGCGCGGGGGAAAATTGACTCGCGTGCGGGAGTCGTTGCTGACACAGGCAGAATTTTCCGCGTTGCTGGACGCGCAGCCCGGCGCAGAGTTAATCACCCCGGACGCCAGCATCAGCGACCTGGCCGGCATGCATCTTCACCTGAAGCAGATAGAGCCTCCGAACGCCGGGGACTTCGCGCGACTGGGCGTGCGCAAGATTCTGGCGGGAGAGGTGGTCGCGACGGATGCGCTGGAAGCCAATTACATACGGCGGAGTGATGCGGAGATCTTTTCGAAAGGCGGGCGAGGCAATTAGCAATTAGCAATT
The DNA here is from genome assembly GCA_041946765.1 of Terriglobales bacterium. Taxonomy (GTDB): domain Bacteria; phylum Acidobacteriota; class Terriglobia; order Terriglobales; family Acidobacteriaceae; genus JBHGAZ01. Next base: position 112,951 of record JBHGAZ010000009.1, on the reverse strand, counting down.
AGCAATTAGCAATTAGCTCCTTGCTCCTGGATGACGTCGGGGGTTCTTGCCATGTTCCGGCCATTTGCTGTTGCTAACGCATTTTCTATCGTCCTGGCGGACTCATTCGGAAGAGACGCAGGCGCCCACCACTTACGTGGTGGGCTATTTTCTGCCGTCCTTCGGACTGCCTTGTGCGGAGGTTGCGGGCGAGGGTGGAGGGTACAAATGTTGCGGGCGAGGACGCCCGCACGACTGCCGGCGAGGATGCCGGCGCTACGCGAACACGGCGCTGGACTATCCCAGAGCAGACCCCGACGACAGAATCGCCTCATTTATAATTAACAATTAAGCTCAATCTCGGAGTCCCATTAATGATCAAGTTCCTGCAAACGCCTGGCCGCGCAAAGAAAATTGTGCTTGGCGGGCTGCTAGTGCTGATTTGTGTCGCCATGGTGATCACTCTCATTCCTGGGGGGATTCTGGGTGACTCGTTCGGATTCGGCGCGCCGCAAGGTGTGCTGGCCCAGGTGGGCGACCAGGACATCACCATGGTGGAGGCGCAGCAGTCGGCGCGCAACATGGCGCGAAGGCAATTTCCGCGCGGCGGGCTGGACCCGCAGATCATGGCCATCTTCACGCAGCAGGCCGTGCAAAGCCTGATCTATGAAAAAGCCATGGTCAGCGAAGCGCAGCGCATGGGACTTCGGGTCAGCGACGCGGAATTGCGCTACGGGCTACAGCATGGTCCGCTTGCGGCGAGCCTGTTTCCCCAGGGGAACTTTATTGGGCAGCAGCTCTATGAAGATTTTGTGCAGCAGAATTTCGGGCTGGGCGTGACCCAGTTTGAAGCGCGACTGAAAGACGAGCTCCTGATCAACAAGCTGCGGAACATAGTGGAGGGTGCGGCAAGCGTCTCCGATGCCGAGGTCAAGCAGGAGTTCGTGCGGCGAAATACGAAGGTCAAGTTTGAATACGCCGTTCTCACGATGGACGACGTGATGAAGAAGATCAGTTCCACTGATGCTGAACTGAAAGCGTTCTATGAAAAGAACAAGAAGAATTACGAGAATTCCATCCCCGAGAAACGCAAGGCGGAATACGTCCTGATTGACAGGGCGAAGGTCAAAGAGAAGGTACAGGTTACCCCCGATGATCTGAGGCGTTACTACAACCAGCACCAGGACGAGTACCGGGTGCCGGAACAGGTGAAGGTTCGTCACATCCTGATCAAGACGCCGCCTGCAGGGGCGAACGGCAAGCCTGACGAGAAGGCGGTCCAGGCTGCGCGGGCCAAAGCGGAAGATGTCCTGAAGAAACTCAAGGCCAGCGGCAACTTTGCGGAGCTGGCGAAAACGTATTCCGACGATCCGGGCAGCGCCAAGCAAGGCGGCGAACTGGGCTGGATTACCCGCGGTCGCACGGCGCCGGAATTCGAGAAGGCGGCTTTCTCGCTGTCCAAGGGCGAAATCAGCGGACTGGTGCAGAGCAGCTTCGGATTCCACATCATACAGGTGGAAGACAAGCAGCAGGCCCACATGAAGACGCTGGAGGAAGTGAAGGCACAGATCGAGCCGATAGTGGCGGCGGAAAAAGCGGCGCAGCAGGCTGAGTCTCTGGCGAACACGCTGCAGACCGAGGCGCGCGCGACTGGATTGGAGAAGGCCGCCGCAAAGCAGGGGTTGCGGGTCACGACGACGCCTCTGTTCAGCCGTACGGACACGCTGCCGGGGGTTGGATCGGCTCCGGAATTCGCGAGCGCGGTCTTTGCCGCGAATGTGAAAGATCCGGCGGAGATGGTGCGCATCCCACAAGGCTACGCCGTGTTCCGGGTGCTGGAAATCAAGCCGCCGGCCACGCCGAGTTTCGAAGAGGCGAAAGCGCAGGTGGAGAGCGACTTCAAGACCGACCGCGCCAGGACATTGCTGGGCCAAAAGGTGCAGGAACTTGCGGACCGCGCGCACGCGCAAAACGATCTGAAGAAGGCCGCTGCGGAAGCGGGCGCGAGGCTGAGAACGAGCGATCTGGTCAGTATGCAGCAGCAGGCGCCGGAGATTGGATCTATGAGCGGTCCGGCATCCGTCATCTTTGAATTGAAGCTGGGGGAGATCAGTGGACCGATCCACACCAGCGGCGGAGGCGGTGTGGTCGCCAAGCTGCTGGAAAAGCAGGAGCCGCCAGCGGCGGAGTTCGACAAGTCCAAGGATGAAATCCGCGCCAGGTTACTGGAGCAAAAACAGAACGAGATGCTGGATTTGTTCATAAGCAATCTGCGCGAGCGGCTGCAGAAGGAAGGCAAGATCAAGGTATACAAGAAGGAAATGGACCGGCTCATGCCGAAGGGGAGTGAGGCGGGGAGCTAGCCGAACCGCTAGGGCGCCATGTGTGCGGATTGGGGCCCGCCGGCCAGACGCCGTCACTACCGGCGGGGCGGGCGGGGCGCCCGCACGACTGCCGGCGAGACGCCGGCGCTACGGGCTGATCTCGAATGTTTGAACGACGAGCCTCCGGGATTCTGCTGCATCCGACATCGCTGCCGTCGCACGGAGGGATCGGAGACTTCGGGCCGGCGGCGCATGAGTTCGTGGAATTCCTCGCGGCTGCGCGGCAACGGCTTTGGCAAGTCCTTCCGTTGGGCCCGGTCGGACTGGGCAATTCTCCTTATTCCTCGATATCTGCGTTTGCGGGTAATCCGCTGCTCATCAGCCTGGAACGGTTGGCGGAGCGCGGCTGGATTGACGAAAGCCGCCTGGCCGCACTGCCCGGCAAAGAAGGCAATGTGGATTACGAGCGCGTGTGGGCAGCGAAGTTTCCCCTTCTGCAGGAGGCCGCCACAAATTTTCTGAAGGACGCTTCTGGTCCCGACCGCCGCCGCTACGAGCAGTTCTGCCGCGAGAACGCGTGGTGGCTGGATGATTACGTGCTGTTTGGCAGCTTGCGCGAGCGTTATCCGGGAGGGAACTGGAATCAATGGCCGCGCAAACTGGCGCGCCGGGATGCTGACGCGCTGGCGAGTGCGCGCGAGGAGCTGGCGTCGTTCATCGAAGTGATACGCGTTCTGCAATTTGCCTTTTTCGAGCAATGGGGCGCGCTGCGGCAGCACTGCGCCAGGCACGGAATTCGGATCGTCGGAGACGTCGCCATCTTTGTCAGCTACGACAGCGCTGACGTGTGGACGCATCCCGAGCTGTTTCGCCTGGACAGCAATCTGGAACCGGAGGTCGTCGCCGGGGTCCCGCCTGACGTTTACAGCAAGACCGGACAGCGCTGGGGAAACCCGCTGTATAAATGGGACGTGCTGAAATCGCGGGGCTACGACTGGTGGGTACAGCGGATGCGCTGGGCACTGACGACTTGCGACATCGTCCGGCTCGATCATTTCCGCGGATTTGAGAAATGCTGGGAGATTCCGGCCGGCGAAGAAACTGCGGTCAACGGACGCTGGATGCAAGGGCCCGGCGATGATTTGTTTTACGTGTTGCGGCGTGAACTTGGAAATCTGCCGTTTATAGCCGAAGACCTGGGCTTCATCACTCCTGAAGTGCATGCCTTGCGCGAGCGCCTGGGAATACCGGGAATGCGGGTTATGCAGTTCGGCTTCGGTAACCCGGGGGCGCACATTTATTTGCCGCACAAGTTTGAAGCCAACACCGTGGTGTACACCGGAACCCACGACAATGACACGACCGTGGGCTGGTGGCGCTCGCTGGCCACGCCTGAGGAGAAACGGCTGGCCGCTGCATATCTTTGCGCGAAGGACGACGATGTCCACTGGGCGTTCATCCGCGCGGCGGAGGGTTCCGTCGCGTGCTTCTGCGTGGTTCCGCTCCAGGATGTGTTGGGACTGGGCAGCGAGGGGCGCATGAACGTTCCCAGCGTTCCGAACGGCAATTGGAGCTGGCGTTTTGCTCCTGGCGCGCTTACGGCGGATTTGGCGGAACGTCTGGCGGTCTTGGCGGATGTGACCGATCGTGACGTGGAGAGGGCGGCCGCAGCGGCATCAGCGTCCGGCCAGCAGGGCGACGGGGAAATGGGCGAAAACTTCGCGGCATAGCAGCGTTCGCGTGCTGCCAGAGGCCAGTGTCTCACCGGTAAAAATATTCACAAATTCACCTTGGCCAGGGGGTAAACGCAACTCGGTGTTGCGCCACACTTCGCCCAGTGGTGGCTCGGGCTGTCCCTTCATCAACGTGTATGCCAGCCGTGGCACAGCGACCACGACAATCTCTCCGCTGTGCTCCCTTGCGAAAGCGACCAGGTGCTCGTGATCGTCACCGCCGGCCTCGAGCGGGAGGTAGCTGCCTGACTGGAATAGGCTTGCGTGTTGACGCCGGAATTGCAGCGCGCGAGAGGTTGTCCAGAGCTTCAGTCGTCCGTCTTGCCACCGTTCCAACAACTCGTGGCAGAGCGCCAGGACGTCAAGATCTGCGGGACGCGTGTTCAGGTCTTGCAGGAGCTGGCAGCGCAGCTCGAAATCCACGGGACGGCGATTGTCGGGATCCACGAGACTGAAGTCCCACAACTCGTTGCCCTGATAGGTGTCGGGAACACCGGGCACGGTGATTTTGAGCAACGTCTGCGCCAGGGAATTGATCGCGCCAAAATAAGCGATCTGCGGGACAAAGGCCTCGATCTGCGCCAGAAACTGGTTGCGCTTGCCCGGCTTGAGAATCCGAGCCACGAACTCTTCCAGCGCCTGTACGTACTGTTCGTCAGGATTCACCCAACTGAGGTTGACTTTGGCTTCGTGCACAGCCTTGTTCATCGCTTGCTGAATGCGGCGGGTGAAGGCGTCGCGGTCCTGCTGCGTGCGCATCTGAAGCGGCCATGCGCCGACCAGGGTCTGGTACAGGAAATATTCCTCGTTGAAATCCGGTACGACGCGCCCGTCGGGCAGGGTGCGCTTGGAAGTGCGGTTCGCACGGCGCCAGCGCGATACCTGTGTCGCCCACGTTCTCGGCATTTCGGAGATCACATTAATGCGCGCACGCACGTCCTCACTGCGCTTGGTGTCGTGGGTGGAGGTGGCGAGCATGGAGTAGCGCCAGCGGTCGCTACGCTCCAGGTTGCCGCGGTGGAACTCCTCGACAGAAACGCCGAACTCGCGCGGGGAACCGCCGACTTCATTAACAGAAATCAAGCGGTTGTACACGTAGCAAACGGTATCTTCCAGACCCTTGGCCATCACCGGTCCGGTGAGTTGCTGAAATTTGAGGGCGAAAGCCAGGCGCTTGCGATAAGTATCGGAGGCGATGCTCTCGCCGGCAGGTTTCAGCAAGAGGATGTCACGAAGGAAATCGAACAAAGCGGTGCTGGTGCCGGGATTGCGCCGCTTGGCGCGAAGGATAGCTTCGTTGATGTAGGCACGGTCGCGGTCGGCGACGTTGCCGCGCTCGTCAATGTAGGTGCGATAGACGGGGAAGCAGGCGATGGTTTCGCGGATGGCGTCGGTCAGCGAGCTGCGGGTGAAGTCGCGGGCGCGCCGGTCGGCGCTGGAGATTTCATCCAGCATGTGGCTGAGCACGGTGAGTTCGCTGGACAGGGCCTCGTTCATGATCAGCTTTTTTGCCTGGTAGACCATGAGTTCGGGGTCCACTGGTCCGCCGACAAACCGCCGGTACAAATGCGTCAGCGCGCGCTCGCTGCTGCGGTCAATGAAAATGCCGTTCACGAGATTGGTGAAATCGTAGCCAACGGTGCCGTCCACGGGCCAATCGGTCGGGAGACGTTCTCCGCGTTGCAGGATTTTTTCCGCCGCGACGTAGAGGGGAGCGCGGTCGCCCATCCAGTCGTGGTGTCCGAAGAGTTCCTGGATTTCCAGTTCAATGCCATTTTCGGCCAGGGGAGGCCGCGGTTCCGGCCCCGTACACTGGCTGGCGGCGTAGAGCATTTGCACGCGGGTGAAGTACTGGACGGGATTCAGCAGGCCGTCGGGATGGTCAATCCGGAGCCCGGCAATGCTGCCGTCGGCAAGCAGAGTACGGATCAGCCGATGCGTGGCCGCAAACACTCGCGGGTCTTCCATGCGCAGGCCCACGAGTTCGTTGATATCAAAGAAGCGGCGGTAATTGATTTCCTGAGCCGAGACGCGCCAGTGCGCCAGCCGGTATGCCTGCGCCTCCAGCAAGCGGTGCAGAGTGTCGAAGCTGCGCGGGTCGCCGGGGACGCCGTTGCAGAGGCGCACCGCGTGCTCTATGAGTTTGCCGACCTGGTCCGAACGCTGCGTCAGCGAGCGTAAGCGCTCCTGCAACTCAGGCATCTGGCGCCGGCGGCGCGCAACCAGATCAGGGTCGGTTGTTCTGTGGGGCGGCAACTGGCGCAGTTCCCAGAGGACGTTTTCCAATTCAGCGCGGTCTTCATCGGATGGGGCGATGGCCGGGGGCTGAAGCCGGAGATCGTCCAGCGGCTCGAAGATGATTGGAACCGTCTGCGGATCAATCGGAAGAGGCTTGTCGTAATACTGGACCCGGAATTGGCCATCTTCGTAGTTCAAGCGGAGGCGGCCCTGCTCCAGCTCTTCGCCGTACTGGTCGCCGAGCATGGGGATGAGAACTTTGTCGCACAGTTCGGACTTGAAGGGTTCCCAGTCAATGTCGAAGAAGGCGGCGTACTCGGACGAGCGGCCGTTCTGCAAGACATCCTGCCACCAGGGGTTGTTGCCGAACCCGATGCCCATGTGGTTGGGCACGGTGTCGAGGATCAACTCCATCCCGTGTGCTTTCAGCTCAGCGACAAAAGCACGGAAGTTTTCTTCCGTGCCGATTTCCGGGTTGATGGAATTGTGGTCGGTAATGTCATAGCCGTGCCTGCTGCCCGGGCGCGCCTTCAGGACCGGTGAGGCGTACGCGTGGGTGATGCCGAGGGCATGGAGATACGGTACCAGCCGGCGCGCGTCCTCGAACCGGAAGCCGCTGTGCAACTGCAAGCGGTAAGTGGAAACGGGACGGTTGCTGTGTTTCTGCGCGGCAAGACGGTCCAGGCACTCGGAGATGCCGCTTAAATCCGATACGATCGCGGAAGTGGCTCGCGTGCTCATTCCGGCTAGTTGGATTGGATTTTACCGCTCCGGGAGGCTTGACGGCAGTGCGCAGGCATTGGTGAGCACACCGTTGCTGCGGAAGAAATCTTCCGTCTGGGCGCCGATGCGGGCCAATTCTTCAGCAGGCATTACCTTCTGGCAGCCTTCGAAGAGTTCCCGCTCTTCTGTGCGGATGTGCCGGGAAAGCGTCGCGGAAAACGCCAGCAGTTCGTCTTTTCCCATGGCGCGCGCTTTTGCCTTTTCGAGGTAGGCGCGCAGTGACTTGTGATCCTCGAGCAGCGCATCCACTATGGGCCGCAACGGTTCGAAATGAGACGCCGCCGGGAAGAGGAATTGCTCCTCGGCAGTGAAATGGAAATTGATTTCGGTCGCGAACATGCGCTCGATTTCAGCTTGCCACCTGGTGAACGAAGTTGTGTCCGGCTTACCCAGGGCGCGATCAAGGCGGACGCACAAAGCCAAAGCGTGCTGGTGCTGATGCGAGAACGGAACGAGGCTCTTGTCGCGCAGCATAGAGAGTTAGATGCGGTTAGATTACAGCGGCGGTTTCGAACAAGTGAAGCAGGTCCTTCGGTTTCGCGTCGATCGCCTCAGGATGACGCTTCTAAGGAAGTTACTCGGCACGGCACACTGTTCTACTGAGGCCGTCCTGCAAGAACGCCGGGAGCTTTACTAAAACGCGTCCACAGTTGAAAATAGGTTGTTTCGAGAAGTGGGGAAAAGTCTCATGTAAGCGTCGTCCGAACCGGCAGCTTGAGTGGTTTGGGTCGCAACGGCCGGCACGCCCGCCGGACTGCAGCGTAGGACGGCGGCGCTACGAGGTAGTAATTTTACTAACATATTCCGGCTGCGCTGAGGTTGGGCGCGCCTGGCGTCAGAAAGAGGAGCTGCCATGGTTGCTACTGGCGAATTGATCCGCCTGATGAACTACGCCGACGACATTGCTACTACGCTGCGCCGCATCGTCGCCAGTATTCCCTCCATGACCGAAGAAGAACGCAAGCGCCTGGCCGACTACATGCGCAAGATCGAGCCGAGTTTCGACTCCATCGTCAAGCGGCTGGAAACCGGGAAGGAATAGATGCCGGCGAAGCAGGTGCGAACGGTGGCGGTAATCGGGGCCGGGATCATGGGCCGGGGGATCGCGCATGCGTCCGCGCTGGGTGGGTTCCGAACCATCCTGGAAGACATTTTGCCGGCATCGCTGAGGAAGGCAGAGGCGGAAATCCGCACAAACCTCGACAGGGGCGTCGAGCTGGGCAAGATCACGCGCGAGCAGGCCGATGCTGCGTTTCAGCAGATCGAGTTTGCCAGCTCGGTGGAAGAAGCCGCCCGCGCCGCCGACCTGGTGATCGAAGCCGTGCCGGAGGAGATGGAATCGAAGCTGGAAATTTTTTCCATGCTGGATAAGATTTGCCGGCCGGGAACGATTATCGCGTCCAATACGTCTTCGCTCAGTATCACCGAGATCTCATCGGTTACTTATCATCCGCAACGGTGCGTGGGGATGCATTTTTTCAATCCCGTGCACAAGATGAAGCTGCTGGAAATTGTGCGCGCGCTGGAGACCGACGACGACACGCTGGCCACAGCGGTCGAGGTCGGCAAGCGCATGGGCAAGGAAGTGGTGGTGATCAGGGAACATCCCGGGTTCATCACCAGCCGTATCAATGCGCTGATCGGGAACGAAGCGTTTTTCATGCTGGCGGAAGGAATTGCCTCGGCGGAAGACATTGACACGGCGGTCAAGCTGGGCCTGAACCATCCTATGGGCCCGTTTGAGATGGTGGACTTGGTGGGGCTCGATACGCGCCTGCACGTGCTGGAGTACCTGCACAAGACGCTGGGGGAGAAGTATCGTCCGGCGCCGTTGTTACAGCAGTATGTCAAAGCAGGCCGGCTGGGCCGCAAGACGGGACGGGGCGTGTATGAGTATCCTGCGCCGGAACGGTCGGCGGCGGCAGGTGAGGTCACTGGCACCGGCCCAGAGAAGAAGTTTCGGGAGTAGCTCCGGGAAAGCGGGAAACGCACAGGACGCGGAGGGCGCGGAGGGGTGCGGGGGAGAGCGCACGCACGACGAGACGTAGCACGCTACGTCTCTACCCTGTCAAGCCGGGGGTGCTCGCCCCACCGGTCGGATTATAGATAGATCACCCGATGACCCGATGACCCGATCACCCAATCACCCAATCACCTCATCAGTCTTTGATTCTCTGGCCGGCCACCAGGCAGGTCTTGGGGTCGTTGTCGGACGAGGAAAAGACCTGTCCCTGCTGGGTCGTGCAAAAGATCCGGTTGCCGCTGTGGCCGTAGTCCTGGGGCCGGGCCACGAATTCGAACTCGGTTCTGGGGGTGGCTTTGCCGGGGCAGCGCAGTTCGTATTTGTAGCCGTTGCTCTTGCCGGAAGCGACGCCGGGGTCCACGAGGCCGGCAGCGCCGAGGTCGCTTATACGACAGGCATAGCCCGAGCCGGGATGCTCGCGCATGAAGTTGCGCTGAATTTTCATCATCGAGCGGGTCACGTTCAGGGCAGCCTGCTCGTTCGCCGCCATGTCCTCCGCCCAGAGAGTGACTGCCACCCCGACGACCGCTGCCAGCAATGGTATTCGCCGCATTGATGCTCTCCTGTTCTCGTTAGAGATCAGATTGAATTTTGCGTGAGCCACAGATTTTGCCTTTACCGGCAGAAAAGCGCAAAAAAATTTTTCAGGCGTACAATCTTGGGCGTGAGCGAAACCAACAAGCCTCGCCTGACGCGCGTCTTGGAGCAACTCCAGCTATACGAGCACCCGTTGCTTGTGTTTGACGCGCGCGAGAAGGGCGATGGGGTCGAGGTCATCATCAGGTTCCGCGATCCTAATATCCCGGTGCACACGTATTACTTTGACGTGCACCCGCGCGACCTGGACCATCCGCAATTCGAGTGGCACTTCCAGCGGCAGCTTTACGATTGCCTGCACGATTACTTTATCGAGATGTTCGTACGCACGCCGCAAAACCGAAAAGAGCGGCAGCAGGCTTCGTGATGGATTTGCGCGGACGCATTCTCGAAGAAATCCGCAACCGCGGTCCAATTCCGTTCTCGCGGTACATGGAATTATGCCTGTACGAGCCTGAGCTGGGCTTCTATTCGCGCAGCAAGGAGCAGTTCGGCAAAACGGGAGACTTCTATACCTCGAGCGATGTGCACGCAGTATTCGGGCGGCTGCTGGCGCGGCAGTTCGATGAAATGTGGCGCGCGCTGGACACCCCGGCGCAAATCGAAATCGTGGAAGTCGGCCCGGGACGCGGGTTGTTTGCGCAGGACGTGCTGGACTGGGCCAAGAAGAAATTTCCTGATTTTCTCTACGCCTTGCATTACACGCTGGTGGAAAACTCGCCGGGCTTGCGACAGCGTCTGCAAAAGCGGTTTCAGGGGCAGATCGGGCGGGGAAAAGTAACGGTCTGCTCCCGGCTAGATGAAGTGCCGCCGGGCAAGCGGGACCGCATTGTCTTCTGCAATGAATTTTTTGACGCGCTTCCGGTAGAGGTCATCAGCAGCGAAGGACAGTTGTTTATCGCCGCTGAAGGAGATCGTCTCGTGGAGGTATTTTTTCCCCCGGCGGCCGAGGTGCTCGAGTTTGTTGATCACTACGGCGTTCATCCGCTGCCGGGAGAACGAGTGGAAGCGCCGCTTGCGGCCATGTGTTACATGAACAATATGACGGCGCTGATCGGACGCGGCTTCCTGGTAGCGATTGACTACGGTTATACGCGTGAGGAACTTCTGGCGGGACGGCATCGGGGCACGGTCACGGCGTATCGGCAGCACAGTGTCAGCGCTACTCCGTATGAAGCTCCGGGCGAACAGGACATCACCGCGCACGTGAACTTCGGAGCACTGCGCGCCGCCGGTTTGGCCGCGGGGCTCGACTATGGCTGCATTCTTACCCAGGCGCAGTTCCTGATGGGGATCGGCGAGACGAACCAGTTCGCCGACGCTTTCGAGGATGCTGAGCTTCCGCAAGAACGGGCCAAGGTTGCGCTCCAGCTGAAACACCTGGTGACTCCCGCGGGGATGGGCGAAATTTTCCAGGTGCTGGTCATGAAAAAAGGCGTGCCCAAAGAAAAAGCCGCGCAGTTGAGCGGGCTGGCGTTTGCGCGGAAGTGCACGTGAGGTGCGTGCGAGGATGCCGCGCCACGACTGCGCTATGACTGGTTCGTGCCGTGCCTACGGCACTCGACTTTATTCTGTACGCCCTTCCCAGCACTTCCTCGTCCTTCGCGATTTCGTCGTGCTGGGCTACTTTCGTCGCATCGGCTGGCGCCGACGCGCTCAACGCGGAAACAGTTCCACTCTAAGCAATCATTCCGTCTGAGCTAAGATGACATTCGCTTATGTTTTGCGACGTAGCACTGCCGGTGCCGCTGGAGGGTACGTTCACGTATCGTGTGGACGGGGTTGCGCCCGTGGTCGGCGGGCGCGTGCTGGTGCAGTTCCGCGATAAACGCCTGCCCGGGGTAGTGGTTGCGCTGCGGGACAAGTCGCCGTCAGCGGTGGAACCGAAGCTGGTGCTGAGCGTGCTCGACACCGCGCCGGTGCTCGATGCAGAGCTGATGCGGCTGGGCGAATGGATTGCGCAATACTACATCGCGCCGTTGGGGGAGGTGTTCCGCACCATGCTGCCGCTCAGCGCTGAGTGGCGGCGCGTCCGCGGTTGTCAGATTACAGAACTGGGATTGGAAGTTTTGCGGCGGAGAGCGTCTTCCTCAAGTACTACCCTTTTTCCGGATCAACAAGATAACGGCTCTCCCTCTGTAACCCACCGCATCGCCCCAAACCGGGGACGCGAGGGCGAGGCGCCCGGTGAGTCTGCAGTGCTCGAATACCTGGCACAGCGCAGCGGGCAAGCAGTGCGCGAGGCTGCGTTGCGGGCGGCCACGGGCGCGAGCCGGGCCATGCTGACGGCGCTGCTGCGGAAAAAATGGGTTGCCAGCGCAGACCTCTCGTCCACGCGCGACGCGAAGCGGACGGTGCAGGTTGCAGTATTGAAAAGCTTCAACGCAGAGGTCGCAGAGGAGGCTGGGGAATTAATAAAAGCAAAACACGCCGAGGATGCAGAGGTCGCAAAGGACGCAGAGGCAGGAAGAAAAAAGCGCCGGCCGTTGAATGCGAATCAGAAGCGGATTGTGGAGGCGATCAAGGCTGCGGGTGGACGCTTGGCAGTTGATGAATTGCGCAGCCTGAGTGTCCCAAAGACGACACTGGCAACGCTGGTGAAGCGCGGCATTTTCGAGATCGAGGAAGCGCCGGCGAGCTTTGCTGTTTCAAGCATGGTGCGGCGATCGCCCCTAGATTTCGTCTTCAACCCGGCCCAGCAGGCGGCCTTGGAGAAGATCAACGCTGCTGTCGCACAGGGGAAGTTTTCGGTTTCGTTAATCCATGGAGTGACAGGGTCGGGCAAGACAGCCGTGTACCTGGCAGCGATGCGAGCGGTGCTGGAGCAGGGACGAAGCGCCATCATGCTGGTCCCGGAGATCGGGCTGACACCGGCGGCAGCGGCGCAACTGCACCAGATTTTCGGCGAGCAGGTAGCTATCCTGCATTCCGGGCTGAATGATGATGAGCGAGCCGAACAGTGGCATCGCATACGCCGCGGAGAAGCGCGCATGGTGGTGGGCACGCGCTCGGCGGTGTTCGCGCCGGTATCGGAGCTGGCGCTGATCGTGGTGGACGAAGAGCAGGACCAGTCGTACAAGCAGGACGAAACGCCACGCTATAACGCCCGCGACGTGGCGGTGATGCGCGCCAAGATGACGGGCGCGGCGGTGGTGCTGGGTTCGGCGACGCCGTCGCTGGAGTCGTATCACAACGCGCGACGGGGCAGGTATGCGCTGATCGAGCTGCCCGACCGGGTGGAGCAGCGTCCGCTGCCGGAAGTCGAGCTGGTGGACATGCGCCGGGAATTTCAGGAAACCGGTCACGAGCAGGTGATTTCTCGACGGCTGGCGGAAGAAATTGGGGAGCGGCTCGCGCGTGGCGAGCAGGCAATGATCCTGCTGAACCGGAGGGGATTTTCCGCATTCATGCTGTGCCGCGCCTGTGGTGAAACACTGCAGTGCCGCGACTGCGCGGTAGCAATGACGTACCACAAACATCCGTCCCGGCTACCGCTTGCCCCTTCCGGCGCGCGCTCAGGATCGGGCGCGCCTCGGATGGAATGTCATTACTGCGGGTACGTGCAGAAGGTACCGAAAGTGTGTCCCAAGTGCGGCAGCGAGTACGTACAGTTTCTCGGGGCGGGCTCGGAGAAGCTGGAAGAGCGGCTGCATGCGGCGTTTCCGCAGGCGCGCATCGGGCGGCTTGACCGGGACACGGTTCGCGGCCGCCATGATTTCGAGCGCGTGCTGAACGCGCTCGATGCCGGCGAGCTGGATGTGCTGGTGGGCACGCAGATGATCGCCAAAGGACACGACGTGCACGGGGTCACGCTGGTGGGTGTTGTAGGCGCCGACGCCGCATTGGCGTTTCCTGATTTCCGCTCTGCCGAGCGCACATTTCAATTACTCACGCAAGTGGGGGGCCGCGCCGGGCGCGGGGCTACGGCGGGCAAAGTCATCCTGCAAACATATTTTTCCGAGCACTACGCCGTGCAGTTCGCGGCGCACCACGATTTCAACGGATTCTACGATAAAGAGCTGCGCTTCCGGAGCTGGATGCATTACCCGCCGTTCACCGCCATCGCGAATGTGCTGGTCCGCAGCGACCGTTTGGAAGAAGCGCTAAAGTACACCGGCATTCTGGGCGAGTGGCTGCGCAAGACGCGGCATGAGGGCATACGTGTGCTCGGGCCAGCGGTGGCGCCGATTGCGCGGCTCAGGAATGATTACCGGTACCATGTGCTGCTGAAATCATCCAGCCGGGAGAAGCTGAATGCGATGCTGCGGGAGATGCTGAATTATGCGGCGTCGCAGAAGATATCGCGGACGAATGTGATTGTGGATGTGGATGCAGTGTCGTTGCTGTGACACCTTTTCACCGCAGAGGCGCAGAGGACGCAGAGGGATCGGGTGATCGGGAAATCGGGTAATCGGGAAATCGAAAAATCCAAAATCCAAAAATCGAAAAAATCGGAAATCAGAAATCGGAAAATCCTCTGCGTCTCTGCGATGAAAGCGTTCTAATGCATGGAGAGATCGGCGACGATGTCGCGGATGCCGCCGCCTTGAAATGGAGCGAAGACGAAGGTAAGCAGCAGCATCAGGATTGCTGCCAGGAACAAGAGTTTCCGTCCATCCGACAGTTCCGGCGCGGTGGGCACCTGGGGGTGACGCATGCCGCTCATGCGCAACAGCAGCGCCCAGATCAGCCACCCTGCCCAGTACCAGGCCAGAGGAATCAGGGCGAGTACGGTCAAGCGCGACACCCATTTGTGCGCGCGGGGAGCGATGGCGAAGACAATATGTCCGCCGTCGAGTTGCCCGCCGGGAAGCAGGTTGAGAGCGGTGGCGAACATTCCGGCCCAGGCGGCAATGGCGGTTGGGTGCATGTAAATGCCGCTGAGAGGGAGTTGTGAAGCCGAGCCCGGAACGACCCAAGACATCAGCGCGAAGATGGCGGGATACCCGAATTGCAGGTCGGAGTAGGGAATGCCGATGGGCATCGGCTTGGATAGGGTCAGGGCGAAAAACAGGGTGATCACCGCAACTACAAATCCGGCGATCGGGCCGGCAATGCCGATATCAAAAAGCGCAGTGCGCGAGCGGATAGGCGACTTGATACGGATAAACGCACCCATGGTCCCGATCAGTGTGGGAGCCGGTATGAAGAACGGCAGAGTGGCGTTTACCTCGTAGTGCCGGGCCATGAGGTAGTGCCCCATCTCGTGCGCCAGCAGGATGAGCATCAGAGTGGCGGCAAAGGGAACTCCGAGCAGGAGACGCGCCGGTTGCTCCAGGATCCAGGAAACGGGGAAGAAGCCCAACATGCCGCGGCCGATGGGGAATGCAGGCAAGTTGTTGAGGAAGTTGTACTCCAGGCGCGCGCCGACAACCAAGGTAGTGAAAACGGTTGCCAGTAACAGCAGGGCGTTGATCCAATAACGATGCCGCGGACGATCAATTACAAAGACTTCCACCGGTCGCGCGAACTCGAAGGTCGAGGAAATTGGGCCGGGAGCGGTCTGGGAAGGGGGAATGATTTGCGGGTCAGAAGGGCGCAAGGGCTGTTCGGACACGTGGCTGAATGGCGAGTCACCCATTAGAAATCAAAAAGACACAATACATAGATGCGACGTGGTGGCGGGCAGAGTCAGAAATGGGCCTGCAATTTGGCGCTGAACCCCGGAGACCCGCGAAACGGGGAAGCGTGCAAACCAGCGGCTAATCAATAGATTGCAATTCCTTGCCCGGTTTGAAACGCACCGCCTTGCCGGGAGGAATATTGACTTCCGCGCCGGTGCGAGGGTTGCGTCCGATGCCGGTCTTGCGCGGGCGCACGTTGAACACGCCGAAACCGCGCAGCTCAATGCGATCGCCCCGGCCCAAGGCTTTCTTCATGGTTTCAAACACAGCTTCGACGGCCACTTCTGCTTTGGTCTTGGTGATGCCGGTCTTGCTTACTACTTCATTAATAATATCTAACTTAATCACAGCGACTCCGTTCGGCTACTGTGGTATGGGACACGGCGGTGCAAGCGCGCGCACACGCCGTGTGAATGTGTCTAAGCCGCAGATGCTAAAGGGATATTCGTCCATTGTCAACGGGAGCTTTTCCCCCGTAATATGGCGTACTTGCCTGAATTTCTACTACTCGCTTCCGGGGCAGCAACGATCTCTGTCTCCGCGAGAAGCGGGGCAGTGTAAAGGAGCCGCATGGCGATTAAGAGCGACCACTGGATCCGCCGCATGGCGAAAGAACACGACATGATTAACCCTTTTTCCGAGAAGCAGGTACGCAACGGCGTAGTGTCGTACGGGCTATCGTCGTATGGCTACGACCTGCGGGTCTCGGATGAATTCAAAATCTTTACCAACGTCATGTCGGCGGTGGTGGACCCCAAAAAGTTCGACGAACGCTCGTTTGTTACCGTGCGTACCGAGTGCTGCATGATTCCGCCCAATTCGTTTGCGCTGGCCCGCTCGGTGGAGTACTTCAAGATTCCGCGCGACGTGCTGACCATCTGCGTGGGCAAGTCCACTTATGCGCGCTGCGGAATCATCGTGAACGTCACGCCGTTTGAGCCGGAGTGGGAAGGCTTTGTGACCCTGGAGATTTCCAACACTACGCCGTTGCCCGCGAAGGTGTACGCGAACGAGGGCTTGTGCCAGATCCTTTTCTTCCAGTCGGACGAAATTTGCGAGGTCAGCTACAAGGACAAGAAAGGGAAGTACCAGGCGCAGACAGGGATTGTGCTGCCGAAGATCTGACAGCGGGGATTTGCCAGCGCAGAAAGCAGGTCCTTTGGCTCCGGTGCGCTTGGCCCCAGGATGACGCTTCCTTAATGTGACTGCTTCGTTTGAAAGCAAACTAGAGCCGCAGGGCTCCGGTTTGTTTTTTTCGAATCCGTTTGAGACGCAGCAAGCTGCGTCTCTACCACGTTTTTGGAGCTATCGCTCGGAAGCTTTGAACATGTATTTGATGGCGGGTTTATAAATCAGCAGATTGGACTGGCCCGGGCGGGTCAGCTTGATGCAGTTCCTGTCGTACCACTCGATGATGCCGTGCACTTCTTCGCCGTCCTGCAAGACCACCACCATGGGAGTCTTGGCCTGCATTTGTTTCTGATAGTAAAAGTTCTCCGCATGGGTCTGTTCGGGAGGGGCTATCTTCTTGCCGAGGGCGGGACGTTCGCCGCGCTCGGCGCGTTCGGGGCGCTCGCGGCGCTCGCCAATCTGCTGTTCGCTGCGAATCAAGTCGCGGGTCAGCGACGGCCGAATGAGCTTACGGTTGGCAAATCCTTCGCGTTCCGGCTCCGGCGCCGGTGCTCTGCCTACTGCCGTTGAATCCATTCCGTCCTTTGCCATCGCTATTGGCCGCCTTCCCTGGGGGTTGCGACAACCCCGGGTCCTGTTTTGTACTTACAGCCGGGTCTCGGCCCTTGGCGCATTCGCGTCACTACAAGCGAATTGCTTTGAGACCCAGAGTGGTACTGCAGTGTGGACTTGCCGTTACCGTATCATACGGACGGAGGCAAAACAATCCTTGTAAATACCTGAAAGGCGTTTTCAGGTTCTGTTACTGCAAGAGATGTTTACCGGCAATTAAACGGCTGAAGAAAAGCGGAAAAATGGCGCATATTGACGCAATGGGCGGCGATCAGCGGTCTTCCAGGGAAGTTGCAAGAGCATCGAGCGAAAGGGAGCGCAAAAGGTTGCGCCGCATGCCGGCTTCGACGCCTCCGAGCCGCTGAGCGGCGCGGGCGATCCAGTCAAAATTCACTTGCGGATTTGCCGCGAGGCGCTCCAGATCACGCAGAGCGTCGCGGTTGCGTACCAATTCGGGCGTGCCCGATTTCAGGAACAAAATGTCTTCGAGCAGGGAATATAGAGTGCGCAACAGTTGCTCGGTTTTGTCGCGGCCATCGGCGCCAGCGCGATAACTTTCAGTAACGCGGAAGAGGGCGCTGTGGTCGCCGTCGCCGAGCGCCGCATTCAGGATGACAAGCGCGTCCTTGCGGGCGGCGCTGTAGGATTCCAGATTAAACGCGCAGGCTGCGCCGATGCCGCCGCCGGAGAGGCGCGCGGCCAGACCGCGCTGGGCGGCATTCCATTCCGGCCGCCAGGTTGCCAGATATTTCTCGATGCTTTCACACGGCAGCGGGGCCAGGGTGAAAGTCACACAGCGCGAGCGGATGGTGGTCAGCAGTTCGCCGGGATTTTCCGTGAGCAGAAAGATAGTTGCGAAATCGGGCGGTTCCTCCAGCACTTTGAGCAGCGCGTTGGCGGCCTCTTTCATGAAAGCCGAATCGGTGAAGATGTAAACGCGACGGCCGCCCTGGGTGGGGCGGTGATAGATCGTGTTAGTGACGTGCCGCACCTGGTCCACTTTGATCATCATCTGTGGCGGGTCGGGCGGGATGATGAGGACGTCGGGGTGCGTCTGGATAAATATGCGCGTGTCCTTCTTGTCGGTTTCGCGGAGGGATTCGCGCGCCTCTACCGCTTCGGTGAAGCGGGCTTCCAGGTGGTCGGCTTCGGCTATGCGGCGGCAATTTTCACATTGGCCGCAGAAGTCCGGCAGGGCAGGTTCGGTAGCAGCGGCGAACAGACCTTCAGCAGGAACGGCGCGCAGGCAGTTCATGGCCTTCGCGACCATCTGCGCGAGCGTGTATTTACCCGAACCGCGGGCACCGGCAAGGATCACGGAATGCGGAAAGCGGCCGCGCGCCAGCATCTCGCGCAGGCGGGTGACAACGTCCGGGTTGCCGTAAAAATCAGCAAAGGGCATTAAAACCCACCACAGAGACACAGAGGATCGGGTGATCCGGTGCTTGGAAACCAAACCGAAGCCTCGGAGAATTCATTTTGGCCCCCCAAAATGAAAGTTGAACGCAACAAGCCCAAAAACCTAAGGACTATCCGAAAGCCGGACGATGGCCGAGAGCCGAGAGCGACAGCTACGAGCCCAAAGCGATTTTTGCGCCTAGCAAGCGGTTGCGGACTTCGGTCACGATGTCCTTGTGTACGACCTCGATTTCGCGGCGGGCGTCAACCACGAAAACGCGCTCCGGCTCACGGCGAGCAATCTCCAAGAACTTGTCGCGAACGCGCTGAAAAAATGCGCGGCTTTCCTGTTCGAAGCGATTTTCATCACCGCCTCCGGGCCCGGCGGCGCGCACGTTACGGCGGCGCGCACGGGCGACGCTTTGCGCCACGTCGGAGTCCATGAGGATTGTCATATCGGGCTGGACGCCGCGGCATAATATGCGGTGCAGTTCCAGCACCGGGGCGCTACCTAGTTTGCGACCTCCGCCCTGGTAAGCCTCGGAGGAATCGGTGAAGCGGTCGCAGAGCACGAACTTGCCGGCTTCCAGAGCCGGGATGATCAGCTGATCCAGGTGCTGCGCGCGCGACGCGAACATCAGTGCCAATTCCGCCCAGGGTGACAGGCCGGATGTTGCAGAATCCAGCAGTACAGCACGGACCTTCTCGCCGATGGGAGTGCCGCCCGGCTCGCGGGTCACGACCACGTCAAGACCTTCGCGGCGCAGAGCCTCGGCGAGCCGGTTCAGTTGCGTGCTCTTGCCGCAGCCGTCCAAGCCTTCGATGGTGATGAATTTTCCCCGCTTTCCCACGCGAGAATCATAGCAGTTCGGTGTGCAGGAACGGGAGATTGCGGGATCCGTTTGGGAACGGGACAGCAGAAGAAGTCGTCTTAGACAGCGCAAGTTCCTACCCCCCAGGATTACTGATAACAATAGGGTTCCGCAAAGGGTAAGAATCTGGAGCGTGCTACGGATTGAAGCTTCAGGCAAGGTTCGCGAGGCTTCAGCACTGTCTCACTTGGGTTTCACCTGTGGGCACCCTTGTGGCGCAGGTGTGCAACTCTGTTCGTAGTATGGTCCAGAGGAGGCGGTTTGTTCTGGTATGCAACTCCTCTGTCATGAGGCGATTACGAAAATGGGAAAGGGGTGTCCTGAGTGGCACGTGGAATGCCGCCATCAAGAGCGGCGGATGTGTGTCGTCCTGCCTTACGTCGGAGAAAGAGGGCATCGGGAGGCAATCTCATGGAGAGCGAGAACGATTCCCGTTTGGATGGTTTGCAATTCGAAAACGGCTATACAGACGTCCCTGGGGGTAAGTTGCGGACACAATGCAACCAGTGCGGCAGCACTATCCCGGCTGACAGCCTTTTCTGCTACATGTGCGGCGGTACGGTCGAAGCGGGAGAGGGTTCCAGCGGGCGGAGTCTGAATGAGGAGTGGTACCCGACGTTTCTTGAAGCGCCTATAAGCGCACGTTTCCGGGCAGCGCAAAGCTCTGCGGAAACAAGTCCCAAGAGCGAAATTCCAGCGGGGAGCTACTATCCGCCGCGTCCGCATGTGCCCATTCCTGTTGAGGAATATGAAAAGAAGGACGAGAAGAAGATCAATGTCCGCCATGTTCTGGCTTATTTTCTGCTGGCTGTGGTGTTCGGATCCATCGTGGCCCTGGCGTGGAAAGATAGAAGTGGGTTGTTTGATTTTGCGTCATTCTTGAAGAGAAGCGTGAGTGATGTTTTCGAAGAACCGAAGCGCCCGAAGGAAGAGAGCGTGACGGTGGTTGTCCCTGCGGCCCGGCCCAGGTCCCGCGTGCGTCAATTCAGGCCTGCGGTGATGACGCGAGTGGAGACGGTCCGGGAACCGCCGCTGGTGGCGACTGCCGACTTCATGCCGGTGAGAGTGGATGGGCAGCCATCTTCGCCACATGTCTTGTTCAATGGTTTGAGGATGCTGACAGCCAGTGATGCGGGCTTGTTCGGGGCGGCGCTGCGCTTGACTTCGGACAGATATACGTCGCCGCTGCAAATCGAGATTTCGCCGCGCGAGTCGCTGAGCATGCTGCTGAAGCAGGTGCCGCCAGTGTATCCACGGGCAGCGCGCGAGGCCCATCTGCAGGGCTCAGTGGTGTTGAAAGCGGTGATCGGGAAAGATGGGTTGGTGAAGAGCTTGCACCCCGTCAGCGGCAATCCGGTGTTGACCGCGGCTGCGGTCAATGCAGTCAAACAGTGGATGTACCGTCCGTATTACCGGGACGGAGAGCCTCAGCAGGTGCAAACGCTGGTGGTAGTGGAATTCTCGTTGGTGGACAGCAGCAGCGTTATCGAGGAGCGCTAATCCTCGACGACACCGGCGAACAGATCGGTTTCGGGCTGGATGGGCCCGATGTTGACTGATGCCGCCAGGTGGAACATCTCGAATTGGCCGCGCTTGCGGGCGTTCTTCTCAAAAATCTCAAACAGCGGAGACTGAGTCTCGTGCGCCTTAAAGGCGCGGATCTTGGTTTCCAGGTGATCGCCAATGTGGATTACCGCATTGCCCGGCGCCAGTGATACAGGTTGCCGGTCGGGCAGGGTGAAGATGGTGGTGGAATAGTAGAGCTTCTGCGCGCGATAGGGCCGGAATCCATTGGAGAGTTGATCCGTGTAGCGGTTGGTGCGTCCCGCCCATTGAAATGCGAGGGTAGTAAAGATGCAGGCCATGCAGTGGTCAGGATGAGCGGTGACTGCCCCCTCCGAACCGAACGTCATAATCACGTGGGGACGGATGGCACGAATGCGCGCGGTGAGTTCGCCGACCACCTGGTACAGCTCGGTGCGGTCCAGAGCGGCGTCGGGATAGTTCAGCACCTCGCCGCGAGTGACGTTGAGGATTTTGCAGGAGGCGGCGAACTCTTGCCGGCGCACCGCGGCCAGCTCTTCCGCTGAAGCATGCCCCCCGCGATGCGAGGCCGCCTGGCCCGGCGTGAGGCAGATAATGTAGGTTTCCACTCCGCGATCGCGATAGGTGGCCAGCGAGCCTCCGAAGCCTCCCGCCTCATCGTCAGGGTGTGCAGTTACGCAGAGCAGTCGGAACATCAGCAGGCGATCCTTTCAGTGAACAGTAAATGATGCGCGAATGAGGATGGAAGGCGCAAAAAGGATTATTACACCGGGACGGGGGGGAGGACGCAAGCAGGAACAATCAAGGTGCATGGTTGTGATAGGGATTCCTCGGCTTCGCGAAGCGAAGCCTCGGAAGGACAACTTTCAAGGCACATCTTCTGCGGCTTCGGATTCGAGGAAGACGGAGAGAGCTTCGTCTTCCATGGTGGCCGCACTTTCCCCGTCCAGCATGAATTCGAGCACCTGCTGCGGGGAGGATGCCATCCACACAGGCGCAAACGACTGCCGGTGCAGCGGGGAAGGGCCGTGCTCGAGCAAGCTGGCGACGTGCTTGCGCGTGTAGTAGCCCTTGTTTGAGGCCAAGCCATAGACGGGAAAGACGGGGTCCCAGTGGCGCACCATGCGGTCACGCTCCACTTTGGCGATGATGGAAGCGGCGGCGATGGAGGCAGAAAGCGCATCCCCGTGGACGATGGGCGTTTGCGGGCAGCAGGAGTCCAGGCGCAGGGCGTCGATCAGAAGATGGTCGGGCGCGGGGGAGAGCTGCGAGACGGCCTCCGCCATCGCCAGGCGCGAGGCGTGATAGATGTTGATCTGGTCAATGCGGGCGGCGTCCACCGCGGCGACCGCCCAGCAGATGGAATGTTCGCGGATGCGCTCGGCCAGTTGATCGCGTCGCGGCTCCGGTAGCAGCTTGGAATCGCGCAGTCCGCGGATGCGGTAATTGGGGTCGAGTACGACGGCGGCCGCGACGACCGGGCCGAACAGGGACCCTCGTCCAACTTCGTCCACTCCGGCGACCATCCTGGCGCCGGCTTCCCACGCCTGCTTCTCGAATTTGGTTGTGCAATGCAGCCGTTTCAGCAAGCGCATTTTGGCGGCGGCCCTGGAGAGCTGCGTGTCAGGCACGAGTTGGGGCTTGCGGGACATAACTATTTGCGGGTGTCATCGTCGCGATCGAGGTTCAGGCGGACATCGTCTCCCGGCATTTTAACGGGACGCTTGTGAAGAAAATGAAGAATGATTACCGCAGCAACTGCGGCGGCGATGATGGCCAGAACCAGCGTGTACGAAGTATAAGCGGCGGCCGCGAGCAGGACGATGATAGCAGCAACGCCGATGATCAGCGGAGCAGGTCCCGCGCTGCGGCCGAGGTCAAACATATTTTCAGTTTGGCGCGGATCGAGTTCGCCGGCAAGGACGTGCTTAGCCACGGATGAACACGGATTTTCACCGGTCGATTCCGTAATCATCGGTGCGAATCCGTGGCCAAAAGCTTATGCGCGCTCGTCCGATTCCCGCAGACGCGCGGCCTTGCCACGCAGAGAGCGCAAGTAGTAGAGCTTGGCGCGGCGCACACGGGCCGAGCGCAGCACTTCCACTTTGTCAATCACCTTGGAGTTGGTCGGGAAGATGCGCTCCACACCCTGTCCGAAGCTGACCTTGCGTACGGTGAAGCTGGGCTGGGCGCCGGCGGTCTTGGCAATTACGACGCCTTCAAAGGCCTGCAACCGCTCTTTATCGCCTTCCTTAATCTTCACGTGAACACGGACGGTGTCGCCCGGGCCAAAAGCAGGGATGTCAGTGCGCCGCGTCTTGGCAACGAGTTTTTCAATGATCTGAGAGTTCGGCATGTTCTTATCCTCAAAAGTGACGCGGCACTCGTTACCCGCCCTATCGCTCCAAAACCGGGAGCGATAAGGGTGGGCCAACCCGCCAACGCGTCTAAGTCAAACTTTTTCGCCCGTGATCTGGGCAAGCAAACTCTTGTCTTCCTCGCTCAACGGCGCCCGCCGAAGCAAGTCCGGGCGATTGCGGAGCGTTTTTTCCAGGGCCTTGCGCCTGCGCCAGCGGCGGATCTCGTCATGGTTGCCGCCTGCCAGCACAGCGGGTACGGTCATGCCACGATACTCTGCCGGGCGGGTGTAATGCGGGTAATCCAGCAGCCCGCCAGAGGCGCAGGTTGAGTCGGGCACAGCTTGTTCCCACCCTTCGCAGCGCTCAGGGTGGGGCGCCCCTGTAGTAAATGATTCCTGCCGCGTCGAAGCTTCATTGCCCAGAGCGCCGGGGAGCAAGCGTGTCACCGCGTCTATGATAATCGCAGCGGGCAGTTCTCCGCCGCTCAAGATGTAATCGCCGATGGAAATTTCACGGTCTGCGAGAAACTCACTCACGCGCTCATCGACGCCTTCATAACGCCCGCAGATCAACACCACACGTTTGAAGCGGGACAATTCCGCTGCCATGGACTGGTTGAACAACTCGCCCTGCGCCGAAAGCAGCACGACCGCTTCGGGAGCCTGCTCCGCTTGGCGTTGTTCGCGAGCCCTGAGCCCCAGCGATTCCATGCATTCAAAGATCGGTTCCGGCTTCAGGACCATGCCCTCGCCGCCGCCAAATGGGCGGTCGTCCACGGTACGGTGCCGATCATGCGTAAAGGCGCGCAGATCGTGGACGCTGATCTCGATCAGACCGGCCTCGCGCGCGCGGCGCACAATGCCGTGCTCCAGCGGACCGCGAAAGAAGTCGGGAAAGATCGTGAGAATGTCAAAGTTCATGAGCTCTTAGCCTAGCCATTAGCTCTTAGCCAAACCGATTCAGCTAAGGGCCAAGAGCTGATGGCTAAGAGCTGGCCTTCTTCTGCTGCTCGGCTTTTTCTTCGGCCGTCAGCGGCGCATCCAGTTCGAGCATGCCTTCGGGCAATGCCATCTGCACGCGCTTGTGCTCCAGGTCAACCCGCTGGAGAAATTCTTCCGCCAGGGGAACCATGTATTCCTTCGCACCATCGCGCACGATGAGCAACGGCGCTTCTCCGGCGCCAAACTGCACGTCCTCAATCCGGCCCACTTCGCGTGGGGTTGCCGATACGCCTTCGCTGACGGCGAGTACGCATCCCACCAGATCGCTCACATAGGTCTCGCCGGGCGGAAGCAGCGCGCGCTCGCTTTGCGGAATCTGCACTTCGCAACCGACCAGCGCTTGGGCATCGCTGATCGAATCCACGCCGCGAAACTTCAGCACCATACGGCCCTTGTGCGGCCAGTGTTCCTCAAGTTGCACTTCGCGGCGCCAGCCTGCCGCATCCAGCAGGAAGAGGCGGCTGCGCTCGGCGAACAGCTCGGGGAAATCGGTGTGCAGGTCAGCGGCCACTTCGCCCCGCCGGCCCTGGGTCTTCACGACACGCGCAATGGTGACGAACTCGTCGGCTATTCCAGGATCTCCAGCGTAAAACGCTTGTGTAGCTTGGTTCCGGCCGCAGCCAGAATGGCACGAATGGAGCGGGCGGTCCGGCCCTGCTTGCCGATCACCTTGCCGAGGTCGTTGGGGGAAACCCGCAACTCCAACACGCTGACCTGTTCACCGTCCACGCATCGGACCGCAACCTTGTCCGGCTCATCCACCAGGGCCTTGGCAATCCGTTCGACCAGACTGCGCATGTCTATGTCGGCCTCGCCGGTCGCGCGTGCACCCTGTTCGCTGGTCATACGGGACGTGCTCCTAGCTTGTCCGGGGAACAGAACACATCTATTATGCCGCGGATTCGGTGCTGCCCGGGGCCTTGGCGAGGAGCTTGCTAACGGTGGGCGACAGTTGCGCCCCCTTCGATTTCCAATACTCGATGCGGTCCCGCTTCAGTTCAATACTAGCCGGGCGGGTGCGGGGGTTATACGTACCCACTACCTCGACCGAACGGCCGTCTCGGGCGCGGTCCTTTTCAATCACCACAATACGGTAGTGCGGCTTCTTGGGCGCACCCCGGCGCGATAGACGAATCATTAACACTGGTAAATGGCGTCCTTTCCTACAGTTCCCAAATCGGGTGAGACAAATAGTTATTATTGCTTAAGCAGAGCAGCTTAGCAACCCGGAAAATGGCTCGGTGGGCCGCAACTCTTCAACCAGGTTTCTCCGGGTGGATTGAAAACGTATTAGTCCTTGCGCACGAGCATCCTGGCATTTGCACGATGAACCTGTCACGAACTGATGACGGGAGTAATCGTAAATCAGCAATTCTGGATTGCCATCGCTCGATTGTGTACGTATGATGGCGGGACTTCCCTGGGACAACTGAGCTCGGTGGGGTTGCTTGCGGGTCAGGCTGCCGAGAGTGGTCGCTCGCCTTGCCGGGGCAGAACGAGAATTGAGGAGGAGAGGAAATGAAGAATAGACGGGCGGCTGCCTGTTTGGGCCTGATAGCCGTGCTGTTGGTTGGGGCGGTGCTGTTCGGATGTGGCAGCAGCAGCAGACTGCACATTCCGAAGTTCCTGGTGGCGCTAGACGAAACCGAATTCGGCATATTCGCGCCTGCCGCTTCCGGTATTGCTAACGTCAACGTCTTTTCGGTGAATCCGGCGACGGGAGAACTGACACTTGTCAGTACTTCGCCGCAGGATGTGAACCTCTACCAAGGTGGACCCATCACGGTTCATCCGAACGGTCACTGGTTGTACGCGGGGGATTGGGACAACGGTATGATCCATGCCTGGAACATTGATGCAGCCGGGTTAATCACTGAAACTAACAGTGAGGGCGTAGAGGCATATCCGGGCTGGGTTGGTGGTCTGGCGGTTACGGAAGACGGAAAATACCTGTACAGCGCAACTTCGTTTGCCGGATATGTCGTGATCTGGTCCATCAATCAGAGCACCGGTGCAGTGTCGTTCGTGGATGCTTACGATACCGGGATGTCCAGCACGGGGGACATCACCATCGCGGGCAACTTTCTGTACACCAGCACCACTTGCTTTGACGAAACTACTCCTTCCGTGCATGCCGCCAAGATTGAAACGGATGGTAGCTTGACGCCAATCAGCACGACGGCTGTCGAAGGCGCCGGGTATTGCTTCTGGTCGGTCCAGGTGGACCGGTCCGGCAAGTTCCTGGTGGCGGGTGACGAAAATGCAACCCTGTTCGGGTTCAACATCAATCCGACTACAGGCGACATATCGCCAACCGCTCAGGGATCGGTAACCTACAACACGGAATGCTGCGACGTGAGAGCGATCACGTTCTCGCCCGACAACAAGTTCCTGTACACAACGGACGACGATTACGGTCCGCACGCGTTCTCGTTCAATGAGACGACCGGCGCCATGACTGAGCTCGACAATTCTCCCTATGGCGAACCTATCAGTTACGCCAACTGCCAGATCGTGGCCGATCCCTCGAACCAGTTTGTGTATCTTGCCACTGGGAGCGAAGTCGTTGGCTACACGCGCAACCAGACAACCGGAGACCTGACCTCAGGAACGGAGTACTTTACAGAGAACGACTCCGCTTGTGGCATTGTGGTGACTTACTGATGTGCTGAGTGGATATGCTGGAGCCCCGCCTTCTGGCGGGGTTTTCTTATTCCTACCAAAAAATGCTGCCACCTCAAGGATGCACAGTGCCCGAAAATTGAGGCACTTCGCGGGGTAGTTTCGTTCCGGCAACAGCAAAAATTTACATTCCCGGAAACTTCATGCCGGCCAGTTTGCGGCTGAAACTGGCCTTGCCCATGTCTTTGAACATTTTGCGCATTTGGGCATACTGGCGCAGGAGCTGATTCACTTCCTGTACTGTGGTCCCGGAACCGCGCGCGATACGCTTCCTGCGGCTGCCGTTGATGGCTTCATGATGGTCGCGCTCGTAGGGGGTCATGGAGTTAATGATCGCCTCGACGCGCGTGATCTCTTTTTCGTCCACGTTTTCCGCGGCTTTCTGCATGCCGGCGAAGGGGCCGATGCTGGGCAGCATCTTGATGATGCTTTGCAGCGAGCCCATTTTCTTGACCTGCCGCAACTGATCGCGGAAATCTTCGAGGGAGAAGCCGTCGCCGCTAAGGGCCTTGGTGGTGAATTCTTCGGCCTTCTTGCGGTCTATCTTTTCTTCGGCGCGCTCGATGAGCGACATGATGTCGCCCATGCCCAAGATGCGGGAAACAATGCGATCGGGGTGGAACGGCTCCAGGGCCTCGTATTTTTCGCCGACGCCGATGAACTTGATAGGCGCGCCGGTCACGTTGCGGATGGAAAGGGCCGCGCCGCCGCGCGCGTCGCCATCCATCTTGGTGAGCACGACGCCGGTGAGCGAAAGTTTCTTGTGGAACTCGTCGGCGGACTTGACGGCGTCCTGGCCGGTCATGGCGTCGGCGACGAACAGGATTTCCTGCGGGTTCAGCAGCGCCTTGAGCGACTGCATTTCTTCCATCAACCGCTCGTCAATGTGCAGGCGTCCGGCGGTATCCACGATGAGAACATCGCAGCCGGTATTGACGGCTTCGCGCCGTGCCTCCTTCGCCAACCGCTCGACGCTGGCGGTGTTTGCCTGCGAGACCTGACCTTCGTAAAGACTGGCGGGGATCGCCCTGGCCACCACTTTCAACTGTTCGCGCGCGGCTGGGCGGTAGACGTCCACGGAAACCAGCATGGGCCGGTGGCCGCCTTTCTTCAGCCAGTGCGCCAGCTTGCCTGACGTCGTGGTCTTGCCAGAGCCTTGCAATCCGGCCATCAACACAATGGTGGGCGGCCGGGAGGCAAAGCGGAGCTTGGCGGTATCGCGTCCCAGGACTTCTATGAGTTCGTCGCGCACGATCTTGACCACCTGCTCGCCGGGCGAGAGCGCGGTCATGACTTCAGAGCCCAGGGCCTTCGCTTTAATGTGCTCGATCAGCTCTTTCACCACTTTGAAGTTGACGTCGGACTCCAGCAGCGCGAGACGGATTTCGCGCAGGGCGTCGTTCATGTTCTCTTCGGTGAGCGTACCCTGGCCGCGGAGATTCTTAAAAGTGCGTTGCAGTTTTTCGGAAAGGTTCTCAAACATGATTCAATTGCTCACTATGATGTGCTCAGGCGCGCGTACAGCAGCGCGTCGCCTATTCTTCCATCCTCGATAATGCTTCGCCTCAAGCGCGCTTCGAGAGTGTAGCCTACTTTTTCCAGCACCCGAGCCGAGGCTCGGTTCTACTCAAAAACGCTGGCCTGAAGCCGCTCGAGAGGAAAACAAGCGAACGCATACGCCGTAAGTTGTTTGACGGCGGAAGTCGCGATTCCCCTTCCCCCAAACGGTTCCGCCACCCAGTAGCCATCTCTGCGGTACGACGGTAAACGTCCTTCAAGAACGCCAGTCCAGCCCCGCCAACCGGCCCCCCCTGAAACTCGATAGCACAGTCTGTGGGCTCCTGAGCTTGCGCAGCGCAGCGTGCCAGCCAGGCGTCGGCATCTGCGGGAGTGTATGGATGTGGGAACCGGTCCTTAAGATTGATCCAGACCGCGCGATTATTCGCGTATCGGACCAGTGCATCTCTGTCCGCCGGCATCCACGGACGCAATACAACAATCCCGTCGCTCAACTCCAATGTATTCGGCTGCCTCAAGACAGGATATCACCTGATTGGATGCTGCCCGAACTGCGGCGGTCGGAGCTTAGCGCATGCTGAAGATGTTTTTGGCGGCGAGGACGGTATTGGCGTGGATGGTGACGGTGTCCTCGACATTGCGTGCGTAACCACCAGCAAAGGTGGTGAACACAGGTATACGTTTCTGCTTGGCTGTCCTGAAAACCAGTTCATCACGCTGCTTGAGACCGTCAATGGTAAGGGCCAACCCGCCGAGCTGATCTTGCTGGTAGGGATCGGCGCCAGCGATGTAGGCGATGAGGTCGGGCTCAAACTGGCGCAAACTGGAGGTGATGGCGTTATCGAGCCAATCCAGGTATTCAGCATCGGTAGTGCCGTCGGGCAAGTTGACGTCAATCGAGGAAGGGGGCTTCCAGGAGGGATAGTTGTTTTCCTGATGAAGCGAGACTGTGAACACCTCGCTGGCGGCAGCTTCCTTCATTGATACCGAGCGCGGGGGCTGAAACAGGTTCGCCGACCAGGCCGGCTGGGGATTGGTCAAGGTGGGATCCGCGCCGAAGATAACAGCCGTGCCGTTGCCCTGGTGAACGTCGCAGTCCCAGACCATGGCGCGCGCGGCCTTGCCGTCGCGCATCATGCGCCGCAAGGCGATGGCAACGTCGTTGATCATGCAGAAGCCTTCGCCGTGGTCGGGAAATGCATGGTGCCATCCGCCGCCGAAGCTTATGGCAACGCCATCGCGCAAGGCCAGATCGGCAGCCAAGATGGATGCACCGGCGTGCAGCCAGAAGGCATCCACCAACTGGGGAGAGTAGGGCATCTCCAACTGGAGCTGTTCTTTGGCGGAAAGTGTTCCCTGGCGCAGCTTGCGCACGTACTCCCGGGTGTGGACCAGCAGGACATCCTCGTTGGTGGCGGGCTTGGGAGCGACGAAATCGCTGGGATCTGCGATGCGCTGGCCGAGCACCCGCTGATAAACGAGGCGATACTTCTGCCCGGCGAAGACGTGCTCGCCGAGGGGCAGATACATATCGTCACTGTAAATCAGCTTGAAACGCAGCATAGACCGAAGGGCAAAGCTTAGAATGCGCGCCCTCCCGACCACAACAATTAAAACTCTCGACCAGAACATTAAAAAATAAGTGGTCCCCGCAACCTTGGGTGGGAGTGCGGGTTGATATTCGCAGGCGATGCATCGTGGAAGCGATGGAGGCGTCCAGGATGGGCCCTAAGCATCCCAGGCGCTGGGCGCAGAATATCGAGGAGGATTGTTGATATGACCAGGCGTCTGTTGACTGTGGCAGGAGTGTTGGTGATCGCGATGGCTGGTGCGGTCGCGCTGTACGGGCACGGCCAGCGCGGGCGTTACCAGGGACAAGCTTATGGCGATTGGTGGCATCAGCTTGCGACAGGGAAGTTGCAGGAAAGGCTGAAGCTCAGTTCCGAGCAAGTGGACCGAATCAAGGAAATCGCGAAGACCGGCAGGGAAAAATTCTTTCAGCTATCTTCCAGCGCGGCAGAAAACCGCCAGGCCCTAATGAAAGAACTATTCCGCGATAAGCCTGATGCAAACGAAATTAACCGCCGGATACAAGCGCTGCAGCAGGTGCAGGCCTCGCAGCTCACGGAGCTGGTCAACAGGGCCGGAGAGGTGAACAAGGTACTTACTCCCGAGCAGAGGACTGAACTGCAGCGCATCATGGCGGAAAGGGCCCAGGCGGCCTCGCAACGGCGCGAACATCGTCGCGAGCGTTGGATGCAGCGCAACGCGCCGCCAGCGCCTGAAAAGGTGCAACCGGGAGCGCCGGAACCGCAAGAGCGCTGAACGCGAGCTTGGCTAGAAGCTGCTTCCCTGAACTGCCGGCCAGAATATCGGCCGGCATTTTTGTACCCACGTCTGCTGCACAGACCGACGAACCATTTGTTTGGAAGTAATGCATAGATGCTTCCGCTTCGCTGCGCTCAGCGCCAGCATGACAATCCTTAGAGTTATTCAGGGAATGGCGAGAGTGTCTCCTGGTTTTCCAATCGGCAGCAGCTCCCGTGTGGGCTTTGCCGGCATCCAAATAAGCTCCTGGCAAAACTGGAGGACCTCTTATGGGTCTGATGGATTCTCTGAGAAAAGCAGAGGAGCAGGGCCGGGAAGCTGCGCGCCGCAGTCTGGAAAAAGCACGGGAACAGTGGGACGACGCCGAACGCCGGATTCGCCGTAAGATGCGCATCCATCCGCCGGCGGGTAGAAGCAAGGCCAGAGCGGCGGCTGCTCCCTGGTCAGGTCCGGGCAGCGTGACGCCGCGTCCCGAACCTCAACAACAGCCTGATGTTGATATTGAGCCGCGGGAAGACGCTGCGTGAAAGCAGGTCCTTCGCGTCGCTGCCACGTAGTCCTCGGCGTCCGAGCGTCACTTCTTCTTAGGTTCCGGAGTGAGGACGGGGCGGCCCAGCGGGATGATGGCGCCGCGGGATGGATCGCTGACAGCACTGGCACGCTGCATGATTTCCTGCTGCATGTAGGTGATGAACTCCTGCATCTGTTTCTGCATGATCTCCATGCGCTCGCGCATTTGGAGAATGATGGCGATTCCGGAAATATTCACACCCAGGTCGCGCGCAAGCGACAGGATCAACTCCAGCCGCTCCAGGTCCTCGTCGGTGTAAAGACGCGTATTGCCTTCGGTGCGAGAAGGCTTCAGCAGCCCCTCGCGCTCGTAGAGGCGCAAAGTCTGCGGATGGATCTCATACATCTCTGCCACTGCAGAAATCATGTACGCGCCTTTGCCTCTTCGTTTAGCCATAGCATTGCGCCTAGGTGATTTGCCTCCACAGCCCTGCTCGCGGATCTTCTGGGTTCAGTCTGGCCAGATCGCGCAGCAGTTGTTTGGTCTTCTCGTCGCGCGGCATGGGAACAGTGACCTTTATCTCCACGATCTCGTCGCCGCGAGTTCCTTCGCGGGTTGCAGAGGGTACACCCTTCTCGCGTAGACGCAGCTTCTGGCCGGATTGTGTACCCGGCGGGATCTTCAGCAGCGCGCGGCCGTCAATGGTGGGCACTTCGATCTTGGCGCCCAGAGCGGCTTCCGTTGCCGTGACCGGCACGGTCAGGTAGATGTCATTGCCTTCGCGCTTGAAGACGGGGTGTTCTCCGGTGCGCACGATGATGTAGAGGTCTCCTGGCGGGCCGCCATGCGTGCCGGCGTTTCCTTTACCGGCCAGGCGGATGCGCTGTCCATCGCGCGTACCCGGCTTGATGCGCACTTCCAGGGGCTCACTTCGGGTCAGTTCGCCCTCGCCGTGACACTGCGGGCAGGTCGTATGGGCCTTGCCGGTTCCGCCGCACCGGGGGCACTGCAGATTGAACCGCATGTTGCCGCCCATTTGCGTTACTTGACCAGTGCCATTGCATTCCGGACAGGTCTGGGTACTTTCGAGGAAGCCGTTTCCTCTGCAAGTTGGGCATTGCTCCTGGCGAGTGATCGTCACTCGGATGGTAGTGCCGCGAATAGCCTGCCAGAAGCCGACGTTGACCTGGTATTCGAGATCGGTGCCCGGCTGCGGCTGCTCTGCTGCACGGGCGGCTCGTCCGCCGGTGAAGAGGCTGGAAAAGATGTCGCGGAACCCGCCGCCGGTGCGCTTGGTCCGCCGTCCGGCTTCCTGCTCGAAGAGGTCGGAAAAATCGAATCCGCCGAAATCTACCGGGATGCCTTGCGCACGGCCACCTCCAGTTGCGCCTCCGGGGAAGCCACCCCCAAAACCGCCCTGGCCGCCGCCGGCGCGGGCGTATGCTTCGGCAGTGGCAGGATCAATGTTGTCGGAATAAAAGCCAACTTGGTCGTAGATCTTGCGCTTCTTTGGATCGCTCAGGACATCGTTTGCTTCGGAAATAGCCTTGAACTTTTCTTCGGCAACTTTATCGCCCGGATTCACGTCCGGGTGATACTTGCGGGCGAGCTTGCGAAAAGCTTTACGAATATCCTCCTGCGAGGCGGTTTTCTTGACGCCGAGAATTTCGTAATAGTTTTTCGTCGCTGTCGCCATTCAAACGCTTACCTTCAGTTCACCTTCGACAAATCCAGATTCTGCAGCATGCCCTGGATGTGCTGCTGCACCTTTCCCACCTCGGTAAGCAAGCGTTGCTCAAACCGAGCGTCTTCCGGGATGAGGGACTGCCACCACGGGGAAACAAACAGCCACAGTCCCCTTTCAGGCGTGGGACGGAGGCCGCACGCGACGCCCAGGCAGTTGATCAGTACCGCCGGAGGCTCGTCAATGTAGCGCAGATCGAGAACGCGCTGCACAACGGGCGAGAGCAGTGCGCTGATGTGCTGCCGCACATGGATGGGCTGCTGTAGCGATTCTGCTGGTGTTTCGAGATTCTCTACTTCTGGCATATAAGCCCCTCTGTCGGGCGGGACTTGCGTCGCGCCGCAGATTGGGTCGTCCCTATTCAGGGTACGCGCGATTCAAGGTACGCGCGCCTTTCGTGGCCCGGCGCCAATCGGCGCGCGGTTTCGATCCTTCGATTCACCCGCCACCTACAGGCGGGTTCGCTCAGGATGACACCCTCAATTACTTCTTCTCGTCCACGTCCACGTACTCGGCGTCGATTACGCCTTCGTCTTTCTTGGCCTGACCGTCTCCACCCGCAGGCGGTGACTGACGTCCAGCTCCCGCGCCCGGAGTCGGACCTGCACCTGCTCCCGGTGCAGCGGCCTTGTACATGGCCTCGGCCAGCTTGTGCGAAGCTTGCGTCAGGCGATTGTGGGCGTTATCCATCTCGACCCTGGTGCCGGTCTCCAGGGCCCTCTTGGCATCTGCCAGAGCAGCCTCCACATCGCCGCGCTCGCTGCCGCTGATCTTGTCACCATGTTCGCGCAACATCTTTTCAACGCTGTACACCATGGTGTCGAGCCGGTTGCGAGACTCGATTTCCTCGCGCTTGGTTTTGTCCTCGGCGGCATGAGCTTCCGCGTCCTTGGCCATGCGCTCGACCTCTTCCTTGCTGAGGCCGGAGGAGGACGTGATCGTAATCTTCTGGTCCTTCTGGGTGGCCAAGTCTTTGGCGGTGACGTTCAGAATGCCGCTGGCGTCAATGTCGAACGTGACCTCGATCTGGGGCACGCCACGAGGAGCCGGCGGGATGCCGGTCAGGTGGAACTTGCCCAAAGTGCGGTTCTGGGCTGCCATCGGCCGTTCGCCCTGAAGCACGTGGATCTCAACCGAGGTCTGGTTGTCGGCCGCGGTGGAGAATATTTCCGACTTGCGCGTCGGAATGGTGGTGTTGCGCGGGATCATCGGCGTGGAAACTCCACCCAGGGTTTCAATGGAAAGCGTCAGCGGAGTCACGTCGAGCAGCAGGAGATCTTTCACCTCCCCACCGAGCACGCCCGCCTGTACCGCCGCGCCTACCGCGACCACTTCGTCCGGGTTGACGCCCTTGTGGGGCTCGCGTCCGAACAGGTCTTTCACCAAGGCCTGGATACGAGGCATGCGCGTCTGGCCGCCAACCAGGACCACCTCGTCGATCTTGCTGGCGTCAATACCGGCGTCCTTCAGCGCCTGCCGGCACGGTCCCACGGAGCGCTGGATGATGTCTTCGACCATCGACTCCAGCTTGGCGCGGGTCATACGCTTGACCAGGTGCTTGGGACCGGTCGCATCGGCAGTGATGAAGGGCAGGTTGATCTCCGTCTCCATGGTGGTGGAGAGTTCGATCTTGGCGCGCTCTGCGGCGTCACGGAGACGCTGCAAGGCCATCTCGTTGCCCTTGGCGCGGAGGTCGAGGCCTTCATCTTTCTTGAACTCGTCTACGAGCCAGTCAACGATGCGCTGGTCAATATTGTCGCCGCCCAGGTGCGTATCGCCGTTGGTGGACTTCACCTCGATGACGCCTTCGCCGACTTCGAGAATCGAGATATCGAATGTCCCGCCGCCGAAGTCGTAAACCGCAATGGTCTCGTCCTTTTTCTTATCGAGTCCATAGGCCAGAGCGGCTGCGGTGGGCTCGTTCACGATGCGTTTGACATCTAACCCGGCGATGCGTCCGGCATCTTTGGTGGCCTGCCGCTGCGCGTCGTTGAAGTACGCGGGGACGGTAATCACCGCTTCGTTGATCTTTTCTCCCAGGTAGTCTTCCGCCGCCTTGCGCAATTTCTGCAAGATCATGGCGGAGATTTCGGGCGGGGTGTACTCCTTGCCCTGCGCCACCACGGCCACATGGTCCCCAGCGCGCACGACCTTGAAGGGCACCATCTTCATTTCTTCGGTGACCTCGTCGTAGCGGCGGCCCATGAAGCGCTTGATCGAATAAATAGTGTTCTCCGGATTGGTGATGGCCTGACGCTTGGCGACCTGTCCCACCAGCCGTTCGCCGGTCTTGGTGAAGCCTACGACGGACGGGGTGGTGCGTCCACCTTCCTCGTTGGGAATGACCTTGGGCTCTCCGCCCTCCATGACGGCCACTACCGAGTTGGTCGTACCCAAGTCGATGCCGATAATCTTTCCCATTGGAAACCTGCCTCCTGCTGTGGTCTCAGCCGGGCTGAGACATTTACAATTTTTGTGTCAATGTATGCTAACTCGTTGTGTCAATGACATTTCTTCATCTATTCCGGTTTATAGCAAGCACATGATAGAACTTGAGCATATCATTGTCAATCTCTTAGATGAGGGTGGCCAAGAGTTGGTTGCTGTGTCGTGGGGCAGTCCGGGGGAGCCCTAGGAGCGATTGGGGTGCGAGGAAATTTTTTTGGATGCCGAACTTGCGACGGACATCCAAGCACTACTGTGCTGGCGTATTCGCCCCAAAATTGCTCGAGGAGTTGCCTCTATGTCATCGCAGGCCCCGTCTCCGGTTTTTACAACGCAAGTTTCTGGCTTGGACAAGCTGACGGAACTCGGCAGCGGTTATGCCGTGGCGGCCAGCCTGTACGTGGTGATCAAATTGGATATCCCGACCCTGCTGGTTTCCGGGCCGCGCGCGGTTTCTGAGCTGGCGGCCGCGAAGGGTGTAAATGAGGACGCTCTGTACCGGGTGATGCGCCTGCTGGCGACAAAAGGCGTCTTCAACGAGGTAGGGCTGCGGTACTTCACGCTGGGAACGACAGCAGAGGCGCTGCGTTCAGACATTCCCAACTCCTTGCGTGACTACGCGCTGTTCATGAGCGGTCCTTTTCACTTGCGCGTGTATGCGGAACTGATGCATTCGGTACTGACCGGCAGACCTGCGGTTGAAAAGGCAATCGGTATGCCGGTTTTCGAGTACTTCGCGCGAGACCAAGAGGCGGGCGCAATGTTTCACGCGGCCATGACCAACTTCTCTTCCATCAGTGTTCCCGCGCTGCTGGATGCCTACGACTTCTCCAAGATCGGCACGCTGGTGGATATAGGCGGCGGGCACGGATTCGTGCTGGGGAGAATCCTGCAGAAGTATCCGGAGATGCGGGGCGTGCTGTTCGACATGGAGGAAGTGGTTGCGGCAGCAATGCCGAAACTGGAGCAACTGGGCGTGTCCGACCGTTGCGGGTTAGTAGCGGGTGATTTCTTCGTGCAGATTCCTACCGGTGGCGATGCCTACATCATGCAGCACATCATCCATGACTGGGAGGACGAGCGCGCGATCAAGATCCTGCGGAACGTGCGCCAGGCCTTGCAAGACAAGAGTGACGGCAAGGTCCTGGTGATCGAGGATGTCATTTCGGACGATAACGAATCGAGCGCGGTGAAATATCTGGACCTGGTGATGCTGACCATGCCGGGAGGGCGAGAGCGTACGGAAGGCGAGTTCAGGGAGTTGTTTAATGCGGCAGGGTTCAGGCTGAACCGCATTGTTCCGACGAGCCAGAGTATCAAGGTGATCGAGGGGGTAGTGAGTTAGGCCACAGGGCCAGGTACTGTCCTTAGCCGGGATTCATTGCAGGCAAACATGCTGTTGAAAAGCAGATCCTTCGCGGGCTAAAGCCCGCTCGGGATGAAAAAAGTCAGAGGACTTAACGGCACGACTCAAGTCGTGCCCCTTCGAAGTAATCGCTCAGTCCAGTGTTTCTTTAGGGACATCCAAGATTTCTTCTATTATTTTGAAGAAACCCAAGCCCCGGAATGGCGGGAACGGTTGGTTTTCACGAATCGGGTACACTGGGGGCGGCAAATCTGTCGCGCGTTGAAGAGCGAAAAGAGCAATGCCACAGTTTCTGGACAATTTGTGGCGCGGGCTGCGAGGCGGCCGCGGGGCGGTCATGCCCCTGTTGTGCCGCCAACTGGTGTCGCAGCGCGGTGAAGCATCGCAAACGGTGCTGGCGGAGAAATTTATCGAAGCTTACGACGCCATGGAAGCCGAGCAACGGCTCAAGTTCTTCCAAATGCTCTGCCGCGAGTTCGGGCCGGATGAGGCTGCGTTGCGTGGCGCTGCTTCCGAATATCTGAAAAATCCTGATACCGCGCGGATGCTGGCGCTCTCGAACGCGGTTGATTCGCCGCGTAGAGAGCTGCTCCGCCGGGTCAACACAGCGTCGCGCGGGACCGCCACGCTGGTGACGATGCGTTCGCACCTGCTTCCGCTCCTGCCCGCTCACGCGGAGTTGAAAGCGCTCGATGCCGATCTGAAGTATCTGTTCAAGTCGTGGTTCAATCGAGGCTTTTTGCGCCTGGAGAGAATCAGCTGGCAAACGTCGGCCATCGTGCTGGAGAAACTGATGCGCTATGAATCGGTGCATGAGATCAACGGCTGGCCGGACCTGCGGCGTCGTTTAGAGGCTGACCGGCGTTGCTTCGCTTACTTTCATCCGGCACTCGTGCATGACCCGATCATCTTCATGGAAGCAGCCCTGACCCGAGGACTGAAAAACGATCTTGATTCGTTGCTCGACATCAATGCGCCAGTGCTGCCTGCCGAGGAAGCAGACACGGCGGTTTTCTATTCCATCAACAACTGCCTGGAAGGATTGCGCGGTATTCCCTTTGGCAATTTTCTAGTGAAGCACGTGGTGGACGAGCTCAATGCGGAACTGCCCAACATCAGGTCGTACACCACGCTTTCACCGCTTCCGCGCTTTGCCAAAGCGTTGCGTGACGAGCACAATGAACGTGGCTTCACGCGTGAGCGTCTGTCGCGCCTTCTGGCCGACCACGCACCCAGGCTGGTTTCCGAGGCCGGACGCTTTGACGCTGTGGACGCTTTCTTTTTCCTGCTACAGGATCCGGTGCGCCATCGCGAGATACTGGCCGAACCGCTGCAACGGCTGGCGCTGGTTTACCTGACGCAGGTGCGCCTGGACGGCAGGCTCTATGATCCCGTGGGCAATTTTCACTTTGCGAATGGAGCACGCCTGGAATGGATCAGCACGTTTGCCAACCTGCGGCCTTATGGGCTGAAGGAATCGTTTGGCGTGATGGCGAACTATCGCTATCTGCCGGAAGAGGTGGAAGAGAACCATGAGGCGTACATCGTCAAAGGGGAAGTTCGGCTGGCCAGCCGCCTGCTGCGCGGATACAGAACTGTGACCCAGTTGTGGAACGGGGACGGGAAGAAGGCGTCCCCGGCAGAACGGCATCGGGAATAGGATCGAACATCAATGCAGATCCCTGGACTGCCTACGGCCAAAGACAGGCCTCCGGTGGCTCGGGACGACCGTACCTCGGGTACTCCGAAGGATTTGAGCTCCTTAGCACTCAGGTAGTGGTTATTTCGTCAGTGACACTAATGCGCGCAGAACGGCGCCCGCAGCATCAGGCCCAACAGAATTGATTTCCCCGTACCAGCGCTCGGGACGGTTTTGCAGCCAGGGCGGTTGATCGTCCCACTCAGCCTTTGGGATCAGGTAGCCGATCTCGTCGTTCGCCAATCCCAGAACAAATTGGTAGCGACTTTTCAGGTGCGATCGCAGCACCGGCTCGAAGGGAGCATCGGGATAATCGGCTCCGGGATACCGGACCATGCCTCCGTTGACAAGCTCGGGGTAGATTTCGCCGGGAACAGTCACGATTTCTGCCAGCACGCGGTGTCCAGCACGAAGCTGAACGTAATCAACCTCGGTCTCAATCTCGTTGCCCAGGGGGAGGCGCACCGCGCCAATTCCTTCGATAGTTGAATCGTGAAACGATGAATCAAGTTCTTTGTTTGTAAATAAGGGTCGGCGGTCGCCAAAGATTCCGATAGCGTCAGCGAGACGGAAGCGCTCATTGCGCAGCGGCACGAACACCTGCGTAGATTGCACAGAGATTTGGTCGGGAACTGCGGTCTCCCCGGATTGCAAAGCGCGCACGGCAAGCTCGCCAATGGTGGTCCCCAGAAGTCTTGCCTTCAGCCATGTTCCGTCTTGCGCAATAGCGCCGGTTTCTGGGTCCTGCAGGACGACGTCGCTGCCCAGTGGCGAAACTTTTCCAACCGCCCGGCTGAAAAACACGGCTAGTTCGCCTACTTTTCGTTCCAGGTAACCACAGAGCCAGTGGGGATAGTCGGCGGTCATGGCCGTGTTGCCACGGCCCAGGGTTTCAGGATGGTCGCTCCAGTTCACGATTGTGGCGATTGTCTGGCCGGTGGAGACTGCGATCAAACGCATTGCGAACAGAAAGGGATCTTTCACGTAGGGTGGGCGATCCACGCCTTGCAGGCTCCCAAGCAGGGGATGGTCGTCGCGGCCCAGTTGCATTCGCGCAGGCTGCATGGAGCGGACCGCGCGCAAGGCGGTATCGGCGATGAGGCGTTCGGTTTTGTCCAGGTAGTCCTTGTCAACGCCAGTTTGGCGCGCGGTCGGACCCCAGAGGCCAATCGCGTCCGGTCCCGCGTGCGTGTGGGTGCAAGCAACAACCAGGAAAGCGTTGCCCGGCACTTGAGCACTGAAGCGTCTCCGGATTTTCAGAACGTTGCTGTGGAACAAGCCGATCAAGTCGGCTGCGCAGAGGACCACCGTGTTTCCGCCAGCCTGCAGGGCTACACAGCGTACGTAAAGATCGTCGTTTATGCCGGTTGCGATGCGGTCATGGCCAAAGCCTGCCAGGTAAACGGTACCGCTGCGAAGAGCGGGAGTGATTACCGCTTTGGCTGCGCCAGCCCGCAGTTGCTGGCACAGCGCAGGCAGGGAGGCATGGCTCACAACACACAGGAAGATGAGGTGGACGACGCAATGAGAACAGGGCATGGTCACCTGCGCAGGGGCCCGTCAAAGCTGGTCTGCTGGGCGGCACACCGCCGGGGAGCAAGTCCTCGCTTCGGACACTGTTCTCATCCGGGAAACCTGCGAGCTTCGCCGGTACTTTCACGCCCCAGCCGAGACCCTAGTACTTGCAAGATGCTATTGAAAACAAAGGTGTTGCTTTGGGTGTGAGCCGCTGTGGAGAGGGACAGGGAAGCTCGAAGAGGGTGGCGGCAACCCGAGTGCGGAAAGTTTTTTACCTGAGATGCAAACTAATGCAAATTTTTGCATACCCTTGTTGCGAAAAACGTTCTATTCTGGCCGGAGTCTCTGGATTGGGACCCTCATGCTCTGGCCGGCTCCACTGCAGTCTCACTGAAGCACTACCCAGGGACGCTACACCTTTGAAATTGAGGCCGACATGTCCAACGCGCCAGATATGTCAAGCTCAGAGTTTTCATCCACGTCTACCCAAGAGTCCACGCAGGACTTGAAGGGTTCTTCGGCCCCCTCAGGTATCAGCGGGCAAGCGGCGGGGGCAGCGCCTGCGCCGGTCCGTCCTGAGGTGGAAGGAACACCCGCGCCGGAAGTGCCGATAGAGGTCCCTTCGCTAAGGCCCGTGCGCCAGATGAAGCTGGCAATTACGCGGCTCGTGATCGTTCTGGCCACCTTGTTTACTGTCCGGTATTTCTACTGGCGGGCAACAGACAC
Organism: Terriglobales bacterium; assembly: GCA_041946765.1. GTDB lineage: Bacteria > Acidobacteriota > Terriglobia > Terriglobales > Acidobacteriaceae > JBHGAZ01. The sequence continues at coordinate 72,194 of JBHGAZ010000009.1, read as the reverse complement.
CATGAACCCGGCAGCACGGTGGTTTTTCTATGCGTTCATCGTGGCCGAAATTCTAAATTTTCTGGAGAGCCTGCTTTTCTATGTGACGACGTGGGCGCCCACTCGCTACTCGGCGCCTGAGGCGATGCCGGGCCGCAGTGTTGATGTGTTTATCGCGACGTACAACGAGCCCGCCGAACTGCTGCGTGAAACGATAGTTTGCGCGACTTCGATGCGGTATCCGCACAAGACTTACGTGCTGGATGATGGCAATCGCGAGGAAGTCAAGCGCCTGGCGGAGGAGTTCGGGTGCGGATATCTGCCGCGCACGGACCGCAAGCACGCCAAGGCAGGAAACTTGAACAACGCCCTCGCCCATACTGACGGCGAGTTCATCGTCACCTTGGATGCCGACCATGTGCCCGCCCCCGACCTGATTGATCAGCTCCTGGGTTTCTTCCGGGACCGGAAAGTTGCGGCCGTCCAGACCACACAGGATTTCTACAACCTAGACTCGTTCCAGCACCGCATGGATTGGAAGCAACGGGCCGGATGGCAGCAGCAGGAATTGTTCTTCAGCGTCATCCAGCCGGGAAAAGACCGCTTTAACGCCACCTTCTATTGCGGCAGTCCCGCCATCTTGCGGCGCAGCGCCATTAACCAGGTGGGCGGCTTCGCTACCGACAGCATCACGGAAGACATGCACACTGGTGTGCGACTGCAGAAGAAGAAGTGGAAGGTCCTGTATCACAACAAGACCCTGGCGTTCGGCTTGGCGCCGCAAACGTTCCTGGGGTTCGCCACGCAATGGCAACGCTGGGGCAGCGGCTGTATGCAGGTCATGCGCGCCGAAAATCCGCTGTTCGGGCGCGGGCTCAGCTTCGGGCAGCGGCTGTGCTATTTCGCCTCCGTGTATTTCTACTGGATGAGCTACCAGAAGCTGCTGTACCTGTTGACACCCATCCTGGCCCTGCTGCTGGGCACGTTCCCCTTGATCACGACGCCGGAACTGTTCGTGAAGTATTTTTTCCCCTATTTTTTCCTAAACCTGTTTGCGTCCGTGTTGCTGCAGGGGGGCTTTGTGAGCTATCTTCGCAGCGACCAATTCAACCTGTTGAAAATGCACGTGCTCATGCGGACGGTCACGGGACTGTTCCGGCAGCGGCCCAGCTTTAAGGTTACCCCCAAATCGCGCGCGGAAGCGGCCGGAGTTGGGGACGTTTTCTTACCGCTGTTCATGTGCTTTCTGCTGCTGGGGTCCATCGTGGTGGGCTCAGTTCGCCTGGGTCGGGTCGGCAATGACGATTTCCTGTTCTGGGCGCTGGTCGTGAACATCTTTTGGAGCGCGTTCTACCTGTTCATGATGACGGGAGTAGTCGCCAGCGCGATGCGGCGCAAGGAGATGCGCGCAACGTATCGTTTCCCGGCGCGCCTGGATATCCCGGTTACACTGCGCTACAGCAATGAGCAGGGTGAAGCCGTTGAAGTCACGGAATACGCTCGCAATATGAACCGCAGCGGACTTTCCGTGACTCTGGATCGGGCGCTGCCACGGGGAGCGTCGGTGGAAATCGAGCTGCACCTGCCGGACCATGTGGTGCGCGCTTCGGGCCAGGTGATGCGCAACCAGCCTTTCAAGGTGAATGACAAGATCCGCATTGCCAATGGCATCCGGTTCGACAGCATTGATGTCTGCGACCAGGACGAAATTTCGAAATACCTGTTTTGGCAGATCGCTCCACGGGAGAAGAATGCCCTGCAGCTTACCTACATGAGCCAGCGCGAGGCATGAGCATGAGAACTCATATCGTTATAGTGACTCTGTTGGCGCTGGGCGTGCTCGCATTCGCCCAAGCTCCTACCGCTGTCCCGGCCGAATCCGCAGCCAGTACGCATGATGGCAGCTTGCAGCAGGCTCGGCAGGAATTCGAACGCGGCAATTACGTCAAAGCAGCGGACCTTTACCGGACGGTGTTAGGCACGCAACCCGATAATGTGACCGCCCTGGCAGGGTTGGTGGACAGTCTGGAGGCAAGCGGAGTCTGGCGTAATGCCATGCCGTCGCTGGAACGCCTGGTTGTTTTGCAGCCAAACAACGCATCCCGGGTGGCGCAACTGGGCCGCTGGCAGAGCTGGATAGGACAGTACGCGCAAGCTGTGCAGACGCTGGGGATCGCATGCAAGCTGGAGCCGGCCAATCCTGGGTACTGTACCGACTACGCGGACGTGCTGGCGTGGCGGTCAGACCGCCGATCGCAGGCGATCGCGCAACTGCGCACGATCGTGGCAGCCAATCCGAAATACGTTCCTGCAATTCTGAAACTCGCCCAGCTTCTGACTTGGGACAAAGTTACGAGGCCGGAAGGTCTGCAGTTGTTCCAGAAGGCGCTGGACTTGGAACCGAAGAACGTGGACGTGCTGATTTCTTACGGCGAGGCGCTTATGTATTCCCGCTCGACCCGGGCGACGGCGCTTTCGCTGTTTGAGCATGCGCTGGTGTTGGACCCGAAAAATGTGCGTGCTCTGACCGGCAAAGCGCAGTTGCTGGCCTGGTCCGGCAGCTCCAGGGAAGCTATGTCAATCTATGACGATGTGCTCGCTGCCGATCCGGACAATGTCGCCGCCTTGCGCGGCAAGGCAGAAATCCTGAACTGGCGTGGCGACTACAAAGCCGCGGACGCCCTGCTGCACCGCGCGCGCCAGCTCGCACCCGATGACCAGCGTGCTACGGCGGAACTCGCACGTTCTCAGGTAGGGCTGAGACATTGGAGCGACGCCAAACGGATGATGTCCCAGCTCCCCCCCGAGGACGAGTACCGCGACATCCGTGAAGGCGTTGCACGCGCCCTGTCTACCTGGACAGAGTTGGGAGTTGAGTTCCGGCGGAACCGGCGGGCCCTGGATTACGACCGCTTGAACCTCGCAGTTTCTACTCCGCTTGGCTTCGACAACCGCCTCACGTTCCGTTACGCGCCAACTCTGTACACGACCAGAGCGGATGAATTTAATTCCAATATTTACGGCGTTGATCTGGATTCCAGGCTGAGCGACAGTTTGACCGTGAGGACCAAGCTGGCTTCGGAGCAGTATCCCGGCATTACTCCGCTGGTTGTGGGCGGGGCGCAATTCCGGTTCAAAGTGAACCGGTCTTTGCAACTCATAACGGAATTCCAGCGCAAGTCGGTGGATGAGGACTTGGTATCGGCGCGCGGAACTTACGTAGCAGAATTGTTTACGGGCCAGGTGGCGTCCAACCTGGGCCGCCTGAGTTTGAACTACAGCAATTCGCGACACGGTTACGATCTGTCCGTGGGATACACGGATGGTGTGTATACGGGCCATCATCTTGATTCCAACCGTCAATGGGCGGTGGACGGCGACATCGGCAAGTCGCTGGGCGGCGCTCCATATTTCCGCATCGGATATGGAATCAGTTACAGCCAATTTCAGTACGACGCGTCGTCGTCCTCGGCCCCGCCGCAACAGGCTGGCGGATACTTCAGCCCGCAGCGCTTCCTGATCAACTATTTCTCTCTGACGTTCTCGCATAGGGTGAAACAGGGCCGGCTGCAATTCGAGGCTGCGGGAAATATAGGTCCGCAGAACGTGGAAGACGCCACGACTGCGTTCGAGGACACGCAGTTTGCTTCCAGCTTCAGCGGGCGGCTGCTTTGGCGCGCGAGCACGAGCAACGAAATACGCATTCAGTACTCGTATCTGGATGTGTATAACGCCTTTCATCGCCACCTCCCGAGCGTTACATGGCGCCATTACTTTTAGGGGCCTTGGAGGCTGGCGCCGCCCCCGCGAAGGTTGAGCCCCGGCAGGCGCTCCCGGTTTCGAAGCCGGGTGCGCGGGAAGACTTCTTTTTTGCCGAGCGCGTGCTGACGCTGGTGGGCATCGTGGCGGTAGCCCTCTGGCTGCGTGTCCAGGCACTGCAATACTCGACCGCGTACATGGACGAATCCGTGTACGTTCTCTATGGACGCATGTTTCTTGCCCGCCACTTTGAGGCGCCACTTGATTCCCCGCTGCGCTGGAGCTTCGGCTGGTATCTGTGGCCAATCATTGCCGCGGCGGCCGACCGTATTGGCGGCATCGTCGCTGTGCGCGCGGTCGCCGCAACGGCCGGTACCATTACAGTGCTGGTGGTTTATGGGTTTGTGCGCCGACTGTACGGGATTGCCGTGGCGCTGGGAACGGCGGCACTATTCGCGGTGATTGCGCCGGCTGTAATGGCCTCTCGAATCGCCACCCGAGATGCCGGCGCCATCTTCTTCTTTGCCCTCGCTCTGTGGGCCTTTGTCCGTGCGTGGGACACGAAGGAGTACTGGACATGGCTCGCGTCCGCTGCCTGCCTGTTCTGCGCCTTCCTCTGCAAATATCTGGTGGCGATCTACTTTCCATTGCTGGTCGTGGTGGCGCTGTGGAAAGGGTGGCGTCCACTTTTTCTGTTCTGTGCACCGCTGGCAGTCGGATGCGGCCTCTATCTGGCCGCCTACTGGACTGACCTCAAATACTTGCTGTTATACGGCGAGTCCTACGGATCGCTGCGTGCGCCGGCTTGGCAGGCTTGGGACGTGTACGTTTTCCGGCGCTTTGACTTCTGGATAATCGCCTTCCTGGCGCTGCTCGGGCTGCTTGCGCAGAAACGCAGGATTTCACTGCTTTTGTGGCTGGGCGCAGCAGTCGGGCTGCTGTTTCAATGGAGGGCGCGGGCGGACTTCGATTTCTGGAAGCATGCGGTGTACTCGCTCATCTTCCTGACTCCGATAGCCGTACACGGGATCATTACTGCTGCGCGACATATTTCCGACAGTCACGCGAAGCAAATGCTGAGCGGCATCGCGGCCATTCTGGTAGTGGCTGGCGCCATCACTTTGTTGGGAAGATCGGCTCAATATGACGAACTGGTGTTCTGGCCTAATGTTGAGCCGGTTCTTGCCTATTTCGAAGGACGGCTGCCGAACAATGCCCGATTGCTGGTGGACGATAGCGTCTTCCGCTACTACTTCCATCCCATGCTGCGGCAGTGGCAGATCGTCGATCCATTCTATTTCCGCTACGGTGATGATAAAGGCAAGCGCGCATACCAGAAGGCGGTGGAAGACGGTTGGTTCGACTACATCGTGCTCGACGCAGGCATGGGCAACGAGGCCAGTTCCATGGATGCCGCAATAGCCGGGCACATGTCGCGCTACAAGGCGGTCCTTCAGGCGACGGATTCAGCGCTGGGCCATCCCATCCAGATCTTTGAGCGCATTGATCCCGCAGCCGCAGTGCTGGAACGCCGCCTCCCGACCGTGGAACTCGCTGCTCCGGTCAGTGGAGCCATAGTGCCCAAGACTACCAGCATCCTGGGACAGACCACCGGGGCGGAACCCGGATCGAAGGTACGCCTGGAGATCTTTTCGGACCGGTGGTATTCACTGGGCAAGCTCCCGCTGCGTTACAACGGAACCTTCGGGTTTCCCAATGCAGTGTTTGGCGGGCGGGGATGGCAAGCCTGCAATCACATGGTGCGCGCGCGACTTTACGATGCTGCCGGTAATCCTCGCGCCGTTTCCGTGGCGTTCAAGATTGCACGGGCCGGAAGCACGTGCCGGTAATTTCAAGGCGAATCTCATGGGAATGCCGAGCGCACCACGTGCCCAGCCTAGCCCCGGCTTGCAGCATCACATGACGATAGCACACGATGCATTTATCATCTCTGGCATGTGGAAGCTGGTTTTCCTCGCTATCGTGGTTTTCCCGAGATTAATTTCCTTTGCCCAGCAAGCGCCGGAAGTGCCTGTGGTCAATGCCGAACTCGGTCCGTGCGACGCGAAGTTCGAAGTGACCGATGGGAGTGGCAGGCCTCTATATAACGCCAAAGTTCACGTGCTCATCCGTCACGGATTTATGAGCAAGCGAAAGCTGGACCTGGAAGTCGGCACGAACAGCGAGGGCAAGGCGCGGGTCGCCGGCTTGCCTCGGGAACTGAAGAGGATTCCCGTTTTCCGCATCAGCTATGACGGGGAATCGCGCACCGTCCAGTACGATCCGGCCACGAACTGCCACGCCAGCTACAACATAGCTTTAGGCAAAGCCGCAGCTCCCGGTCCAGCAAAGGAACCGAAGCAATAAACCCGTCCCCGCAATTACCTGCCGGCATGCATCCAAAAGCGAATAAGATAAATGTTTTGGAGGCTGCGAAAGGCAGTGAGCCATGCGTCTGTCGAAATCAGAATCGGCTTCGCACGCGGTGCGCTACGAGTTTTCACTGCTGAGCGACTACGACCTTCACCTGTTCAATGAGGGCGCCCACACCCGCCTGTTCGAGAAATTGGGTGCACACCCCGCCGTGGTGGATGGAGTCGCGGGCACATATTTTGCGGTCTGGGCGCCGGACGCCGAAAGCGTGCATGTGGTCGGCGATTTCAATCACTGGAACAACCTCAGTCATCCTCTGCGGCCACGGGCGTCGTCCGGGATTTGGGAAGGCTTTATCTCCGGCATATCGCCGCGTGCTATCTATAAGTATCACGTAGCTTCCCGCTATCACGATTACCGCGCCGACAAGGCTGATCCTTTCGCGTTCTTCTGTGAACTGCCGCCGAAAACGGCGTGTATTGTCTGGGACCTCAAGTACGAGTGGGAAGATGACGAGTGGATGAAGTCGCGTCACCGGCATAACTCATTTAGCCGTCCGGTATCCATTTATGAAATGCACCTCGGCTCCTGGATGCGCGTGCCGGAGGAGAACAATCGTCCGCTCACGTATCGCGAACTGGCCGACAAGCTTCCGGAATACCTGAACCGGCTCGGCTTCACCCATGTCGAGTTCCTGCCCGTGATGGAACATCCATTCTACGGGTCATGGGGATACCAGGTGACCGGCTATTTCGCGCCGACCAGCCGCTACGGAACGCCGCAGGATTTCATGTACCTGGTGGACCGCCTGCATCAGCACGGAATCGGGGTAATCCTGGACTGGGTGCCCTCGCATTTTCCCAACGACGAGCATGGGCTGGCTTACTTCGACGGCACCCATCTGTACGAGCACGCAGATTATCGCCAGGGATTTCATCCCGACTGGAAGAGTTTCATCTTCAATTACGGTCGCAACGAGGTCCGCAGCTTCCTGCTCAGCAGCGCCATGTTCTGGCTGGACCGCTATCACGCCGACGGGCTGAGAGTGGACGCGGTGGCATCCATGCTGTATCTCGATTATTCGCGCGGGCCAGGGGAGTGGATTCCTAACATTTACGGCGGCCGGGAGAACCTGGATGCGATCTCATTCCTCCAGCGGATGAACCATGACGTGTATCAACACCATCCCGATGTTCAGACCATCGCGGAAGAATCCACGGCGTGGCCGGGAGTTTCGAAGCCGACGTACGTTGGAGGACTCGGCTTCGGCGCCAAGTGGGACATGGGCTGGATGCATGACACGCTGACCTACATGTCGAAGGATCCGATTCACCGCAAGTATCACCACAATCAGATTACGTTCCGCGGGCTGTACATGTTCACGGAGAACTTCATCCTGCCGCTCTCGCATGACGAGGTGGTCCACGGCAAAGGTTCGCTGATCGGCAAGATGCCGGGCGACGACTGGCAACAGCGGGCCAACCTGCGATTGCTGCTGGGCGACATGTACGCGCAACCCGGCAAAAAGCTGCTGTTCATGGGGGGCGAAATCGGCCAGTACAGCGAGTGGTATCACGAAAGCAGCGTGGAATGGCACTTGTTGAAGTACCGGTCGCACGCGGGTATTCAGAAGTGGGTGGAAGACCTGAACCGTATATATCGCAGCGAACCCGCCTTGTACGAGTTTGATTTTGATCCGCGCGGGTTCCAGTGGGTTGACGCCAACGACTCCGACTGCAGCGTGCTGACTTTCCTGCGTCGAGGCGCCAACTGGGACGAGATCGTACTGGTGGCGCTGAACCTGACGCCGGTGCCGCGGATGCAGTACCGCGTGGGCGTGCCTCAGTGCGGCTATTGGAGAGAATTGGTGAACAGCGATGGCAAGGAGTACGGCGGAAGCGGAATGGGGAATGCTGGCGGAGTCCGTTCGGAGCCGGTGCCGGCGCATGGATTTTCGTGCTCGCTGTCGCTGATACTGCCGCCGCTGGCGGCATTGTTCCTGAAGTTCACGAAGTAGATCCGAGGGTGGAACGCTTCACGCTGAAAGATCTTTTCGTGCTCGTGCCGCGCCTACGGCACTCGCATCAATAATCGTGCTCTACCCACCACTTTCTCGCCCCTCCGGGGCTCGGGCGTGGTGGGCTAAATTCGTCGCGTCCGCTGGCGCGGACGCAGTCCCGGATATACCTGTTCTCGTGGCAGCCGCCGTAGACGCAATCCGGATATATTCCGTTCTCCGTTTGGCGCGGGGAAGACGGCTACCTGAGTGGTTGTAACAGTCCGCGAACTTACTTCATCTATACATGTAACGATGCGTCTGCAGAACCCATCCCGGCGGGTGATGCGGTACCTGATTGCGGTGGCCGCCAGTTGTGTGGCTATCGCTCTGGTTGCAGGAACCGAGCCGGTGCTGGGATTTATCCCCCTGCTCTTGCTTCCGGCCGTGGTGCTGGTGGAGCGCTACCTGGGCCCGGGGCCGGCGATAGTAGCTACGGCCATGTGTACGGGAGTTTCTTTTTTCTTTTTTAACGCGCCTCCGATTGTGGACCGGAGTAGTCACAACCTGGCAGAGCTGGCGCTGTTCCCCTTGATCGCGGCAATCGTGATTCGCGTAATGGAAACGCGCCGCAAAGAGAAGCGGGCCGCGCAGGAACAACTGCTGGAGCTTTCGACCCTGCTGGAAAGCATGCCGGAAGCAGTGCTGATTTTTGATCCGTCGGGCCATGTGGTGGACTGCAATCGGGCGGCGGAGGCTTTGTGCGACCTGAGCCGTGAGCAGTTGCTAGGCTCCTCCTACATAGAACTGGCGCGGCGCCTCACAGCGCTGAAAGACGAGAAGCCGATCCGTGCTCAGGACACGGCTGTGGCGCGAGTGCTGCGGGGGGAGGCGGTGCGCAACGAATCGCGAGACCTGCTGCATCCCCGGGACAATACCCTGATTCACGCCGTGGTTTCGGCCAGTCCCATGCGCGGCGAGCGTGGACGCATGCTGGGGGCGCTGCTGGTCGTCCGCGACGTCACCGAGATCACGCAACTGCAGCGCCGTGTGGCCGATACCGAGCGACACCTGGCCATCGGCCAGATGGCATCCGGCATCGCCCATGATTTCAACAACGTCCTGAATACCATTACCCAGGCGGTGGCGCTGCTGGAGTTGCGTTGCGATGAGACGATCGGCTCCCAGAAGAAATATCTCGACATGATTGACCGCGCGGCGCGTACCGGCGCGGAAATCATCAAGCGGTTGCGGGAGTATATCCGTGGCGGCAGCGGAAGGCCGAGTCCGGTGGATGTAAGCCAGTTGATGGAAGAATCGCTTGAACTAACGCGTCCTATGTGGCGGAAAATAGGCGGTTTGACGGTGGAGGCCGACCTGAAGCCCGTGCCCCTTGTGCGGGCGAACGCAGCCGACTTGCAACGCGCGTTTACAAATCTAATCATCAACGCCATCCAAGCGATGCCCAATGGCGGATGCTTGCGGCTGGCTTCCGAAGATCGCGACGGGAACGTTTTTGTCTCCATCAGCGACACCGGTCATGGCATCTCGCCGGAACAGCAAAAGAGAATCTTCCTTCCGTATTACACGACCAAGCCGCAGGGAACCGGGCTGGGACTCTCGACGGCGCAAAAAATTGTTCTGTCAGAGGGTGGAAACATCAGCTTCAGCAGCGAGCCTGGGAAAGGAACAACTTTCAACATCCAGTTGCCCGCAATGCAAGTGGAAGAGCGGGTGAAGGCGGCATAGTCCTGTGCGCCCCTCTATGTCCTCCGTGTTTCATGGTTTGTCTTTTGGTTTTTCCTGCGGCTGATGTGAGCTGGCCGTCGCCTTTGATGTGGCTCCCGCTGAACGCCCCAGAAATCGGATACGCGCGGTGAGCGTGCGGTGTCCGGTGCCGGAGAATGCTAAAAAACGCGGCGAGTCTATGTTGTTGATCACGCTGGTGGGGTTTGTTTCTCCGGTAGCATTTTCCAAGGTCCCGCGCAAGGCAATATACCGGCCAAGGATATGGAACCGCCGTTCCAGTGATAGGTTGAGCGCAAAGTAATGCGGGAGGCGGAAGGAATTCGCTCTGCCGATCTGCGCCTGGTCCTGATTAACCGCATTAAAAGGGAATCCAGTGCGCCAGTCCATTGAATAGCCCACGTCGAAGTGCTTGATAAACGGAAACCACCCCCAGGCGATGATCCGGTTAGGGGCGTCCCAGGGTAACGGCCCCGGTTGTTGCGGCGATAGAACAGCATTATCCACACTGAAATCTACGGCCTGGTTGGTATGGGCGGAGGAATGCGTATAGGACACCAGGATGGGGTACAGGCCCTTGAATGTGTGCCGGGCAGTGATGGTGAGAGAATCGTAGCGGTCCTGGCGCGTGTTACTGAGAACGTAATTGCCTAAAACTGTATTTGGCCCGGCGGCGTTAAGGAAGCTAAAGCCGTTGCGACCGCGGCGCTGGAGGTATTCCACGCTGACATAGATTACTTTCGGAAGCTTGTGCTCGACTGTCAGGCTCCAGTTCAGGGAACTAGGCACGGTCAGAAGACGCCGGTTGACAAAGAATTGTGTCTGCACGGGTAGCGCCGCCAGTGTGGTTCCATCCGGCGCATAAAAGTAGTCGAGCCGCTGTCCAAGCGTAGGACGGCTAATCATCTCCAGATTGGTGGCTTCGTCGTACAAACCTACGCCGGCGGAAAGCTTGGTGCCGCGGGCCAGCATGTAGGTGGATGCGATGCGCGGGCTCAGGAAGGGCTGACGGATGATCTGGTCCCAACTGCCGCGCAGACCCGGCTCGAGCAACAGGCGGTGCGAGGGGGTCCAGCGGTCCTGAACATAGAAGGCGGACTGGAAATTTGAGGTCTCGGCATGCGCCGGTCCGGTATAGACGATCCGACGGGCCAGCGTGAGGTCCTCTCTGAGGATAGAAACCGGCCTGCGCTCAACGTTGGTGCGGTATGAAACCGAATCCGAATCCATACCTATTTTGAGTTCGTGGCGTCCATGCCAGCTCCACGGCGGAAGATAGAAATTCGTGATTCCCTGGAGTCTGCGGGCGTTCGCCCGGGAAGTGAGATAAAAGCTCCCGAGCTGAAGTTCGGGGCGGATCTGGAAGGGCACATCACCCAGGGGAGTATCGGCAGCGGAGTAATCAACGATCGCCAGTCCTGTTTCCAACAGCGCGCCGGAGTGGAAATAATGCAGGTCTTTCAGCGCTCCCATATACGCCGCGCCGGTGCGGTCGGTGGTGGTAGGCGCGGGATTGGTTAGGGACAGCCCGAAGTGGTTCTGATGAAAATTGTTAGCTACGAATTCGGTTTGGAGAATATTGCCCGGAGCAAGGTTGAACTGCAGCTTGGTCAAATTGCCGGTGCGCCATTGCGTGCTACGGTCGGCGCCGCTGGGGAGTTGCGGAACAATGGTCTGGACGTATTCCAGTTCGGGCGCCTCGAAAAACCAAACTTTCCCCTTGCGCAGGGGACCAGAAAAAGTGGCGCGCGGCACGAATGTGTTGATGTTCAGCCCCTTTTTTAACTGAAAGGAAGGGAAAAAATTGGTGGCGGAGAAGCGGAACTGGTCATCGCCCATGCCGGTGTCCATCCCGAGGATGCTGGATCCCTTGCCGTACTGGGTGCTGTAGCGGCTGCTTTGCGCGTCAATGGTGCGCACCGAGTCGGCGTTTACACGCATGTCAATGAAGCCGGGCGCGGGCGCGCTAATGTCAAAGCCATCCAGCAGTGTGAGAGTTTGCGGCGCTGCTGTGCCGGCCACGTGAATCTGCCCGGACGCCTCCCGCACGACGTTGGGCAGCATAGGTAGAAGGTTCCTCACGTCCCGGCTGGTGGGATACGGGACATTCAGGATTTCACTGGTCGTCAGTGTGCGGGTGTCCGCCACCTTTTCGGGGTCAATGACCGGGGGGGATCCAACCACGTTGACCGTTTGGCGCACAACCTGTTCGTGCGTGAGAACAGCCTCCGTCACGGTCGTCACAGGAAACTGGATGGGCGCCAGGTGGAGGCGGTAGAACCCAGGCTTGTCAATGTGGACGACATATCTGCCCGGCGCAAGTCCGAGGACCCGGCAGCGGCCAGCATAATCGGTGCTGCAGCGGGCCTGCTCACTGGATGGCGAGGCGGCAGTTCTAATTACAATCTGTGCTCCGGGGATGGCGATGCCGTTTTCATCCACGACGGTGATGGCCAAGACTGGCTGCGCCGCTGTTGTGGGATGGGTCACCGTTGGAGTCGCGCTCCCGGGTACCGCAATCGCGGGCCGTTGTTGCGTCCATGCCGGTACGATTGCCGCGACCGTCATAGCCGCGAAAAGCAGTGACTTGCGGGAACGATGCTGAACACCATGGGGCAGATCACACGCTCCGGCTGGGGGACTCAGCATGACGAACAGCTTTATGGCGATTGGATGTCGGGCGGCGAAGCTGGTGCTGTACCTCGGTCAGAGTTTTTGGTCCGGATTGCGTTGTAAGAACTCGGCTGAGCGAGTTGGTGGAGCCGACATTTATACTTTTATACTTTGGGGACAGTCGCGCAGCACAACTGCGCGACGAGGAGAACTGTTCTGAAACCAGACACGAAGGACGCGACTGCTGCTCAGGTATCCGCGGCACAAACCAGGGTGCGATTTCCATTTCTCGATTTGCAGGCGCAGTTTGCCGGCATTCGGAACGAAATACTAGACGCCGCGATGCGCGTCCTGGAAAGCCAGCAGTTTATTCTGGGCGAGGAAGTAGCCGCATTTGAGAAAGAGGCAGCGCCGCTGACCGGGTGCCAATTCGCCGTTGGCTGCGCATCCGGTTCCGACGCCCTGTTGCTGTCTCTGATGGCACTGGAAGTTCGGCCGGGCGATGAAGTGATCACCACACCTTTTACCTTCTTCGCCACCGCAGGTTCGATTGCGCGGCTGCAAGTACGCCCGGTGTTTGTGGACATTGATCCGGTCACGTACAACCTGAATGCGGGAGAAGTGGAGAAGGCCATCACGCCCAAAACGCGCGCCATCATGCCAGTCCACCTCTTCGGGCTCTGCGCTGACATGGATCCGATTCTCGAGATCGCTCGCCGTCACCAATTGGCGGTAATAGAAGACGCGGCACAAGCCATCGGCGCTCAGTATAAGAACAACCCCGCTGGCAGTATGGGGACGTTCGGGTGCTTCAGCTTTTTTCCCTCTAAAAACCTGGGCGGCGCAGGTGATGGCGGTATGATTACGACTAACGATGCAGGGCTTGCAGACACCCTGCGGATGTTGCGCGTGCACGGCAGCCGCCAGCGTTACCAGCACGAAAAAATGGGAATCAACAGCCGGCTGGACGCGCTCCAGGCAGCGGTCCTGCGGGTCAAGATTCGCCATTTGCAGGATTGGGCCGCCGGTCGTCAACAGAATGCTGACCGCTACCGTGAACTGTTCCGCGCTTGCGGGTTGGAAAAGTTTGTGAAGCCTCCCAGCGCACCGGACGGCCAGGTCCATGTCTATAACCAGTTCACCATCCGCACGGGGCGCCGTGACGCATTGCGGGAACACCTTAAGAAAGCCGGCATCCCCACCGAGATCTACTATCCCGTCGCCCTGCACCTGCAACCCGCATTTGCCTACTTGGGACACCGGCGCGGCGATTTTCCAGAGTCAGAATCGGCGAGCGAGCAGGTGCTCTCACTGCCCATCTATCCTGAACTCACAGAGCAACAACAGCAAAGAGTGGTGTCGGGGATCAAGGAATTTTTTCATTCAGGTAAGTGAACCCGAAACCGCCCGCCGTTCCAAAAGGGCAGCGGTGCAGAACGCGGAAACCTTCCGCCTTGTTGGCAACAACAAGGCGAACCTGCAGCGCATTTCAGGTTTAAGCTGTTGGTCGTGAAATCGGGGGTGGGCTCCTGTTGCTAATCAGGCTCAATGGGTGTAAGTCTTTTGTGCAACGAACTCTGAATTGACATGCCTGGGTTGCTGTTCTAAGCTTCGCCTATCCCCCCAAAGGATCTAATCATGACGACCAACAATTTGGTACGCGTGGTTTGCTGGATGATGATTGTGGTGTTTCCGGCGTCGATGATAGCGGCGGACATCACCCCCGCGATGTTGCGCAGTACGGGCACGGTTAAGGTGAACGGCAGAGCGGTGAACTGGTCATCAATCGCATACGTCGGCGATCAGATTCAAACCGGCAGGGACTCGACCGCGACGATTACCGTCAAAGGCGCGGTGGTCAGTCTACCGTCAGATTCCGGGGTCGTGTACGCCGGCAATAGCATTCAAATGCAGCAGGGGCGAGCACTGGTCAACACGTACAAAGGCCTGGATGGCCGGCTCGACAAGCTCACCATTTCCCCGGCATCGCAGCGCGCCAAGTACCAGATGACCCGTGCCGACGGCAAGATGTTAATCGCTGCGGTGGAAGGCTCACTGTCCATTACCGACGGCACTAACACGGTGCTGCTGACGCCAGGCAACGCGCTGATGCGCACAATCGCGAGTGACGAGTCCTCACAGGCGCCGTCCGACGAGGAAGAACCACCGCCGCCCGGAAGAAGCCGCAAGCGCATTCCGGGATGGATCTGGGTGCTGGGGGGTGTCGGAGGGATTTTTGTGGGAACGGTGGCCACGGGAGTATTTGAATCTGCTAGTCCCTCCAGGCCGTAGATTTCTGCGTTTCCAACCAGCGGTTCTTAGTGACGCTCGCCGGGCGCAGTCACGCGATCACTCAATTTCTTGCCCGGCAGTCATCATGCGCTGGAAAAACTGAATGCCGGAAGCACTGAATCTTGCATCACGAGTCAGGATCAGTCCTGAGGTCGTCTCCGAAGAATTGGATGGCGAAACCGTGTTGCTGCACATGCGCACGGGCATCTATTACGGTCTGGATCAGGTGGGGACGACTATCTGGAGACTCCTGCGCAGCAACTTGAGCCTGGAAGACGTGCTGGACGAGCTCCTTTCGGAATACGAGGTTTGTCGCGAAGAGTGCGCAGGAGACTTGCTGCGCGTTGTCAACGAGATGCGGGACTTGGAGCTGGTGGAACTGCAAGCCTAATTGGGATTGCGGGAATCAGCTCCGATAGTGAGGAGCTGGCTATAGCTCTGCGATTTTTCTCCTCCGATCAGTATCCTTCCTGAGTGTTCCAGCCAGGCATGAAAATCCAGTTCATTGTGGTTGCATTTCGCTACTCCGACGCGCAGGGTCGCGTCGTGCCCCTGCTGCACGAGTAAGCGATAGCCGACCAGTGCCCGGGCCAGGCAGCGCGTGCCCGGAACAAACCGGCCGGCCGATTGCACCGCCCAGAAAACACGTTCGGGAGAGAGGCCGGGGTTGGTGGGTGTGCGCGTTTCAACCAACAACCGCTGAGCGGTCTGGAACGGCAGTAAGCGGAGCACGACCCGGGCAGCGATCAGAAGTGTAAACGCCCGCAGCCACAACCGACGCTCCGGCCAGGACACTCGCAGTCCCGAACGTACAACCCTGATCATGGCGTGCATTCTAGCATCAGGCTAGGGAAACGCAGCCAGTCTCTATGAACGCAGAGGACGCGGAGGGCGCAGACTGGATCGGCTGATCGGGTGATCGGGTCGTCGTCTAATACGGCTTCATTGCCGACAGGAGAGAGCAGCGGATGCCTCGTCGGGCTGTCGCCCTTTCCGTCATAACACTGCGTTTGCAAGCAGAAACCTGTTGCCAAACCAGCGGCAACCCTGTTGTACAATCTCTGCCAACATCTCCAATTTGCAGTGGGTGCAAGTGTGTCTGAACTCTTAAGGACACCCGGAGCGCGATGTGGTTGAGGCTCGAACCTATTGTTTGTACGGCCTGCGTATTAAATCTGCCATCGCGCTGCCATGTCCGGAGTGGACAGGCAGAGGCGTGCCTGATGTCGAATTATTCCAGGCTTGCCAGCGGGAAATATCAGACGCGTGCACCGGGGCCCGGGAGTCTGTGGAGCAGGACGGATTCTGGGAATCGGTGATATTCGCGGATCAGGCAGTTTATGTCTGCTGGAAGGAACACTTCGAGTTTGTGGTCTCGGCGGACGGCAGGCGCGTCCTCTGGCGCAGGCTCCGACCGGTTTCCGACGAAGTCCTGTTCACATACCTCTTAGGACAAGTACTGTCGCATTGCCTGCTGGCGCGCGGCATTGAACCGCTGCACGCCACCGCTGTGGTCGTCAATGAAGAGGCGATCGCGTTTCTGGGCAATTCTGGCGCGGGCAAGTCTACACTGGCTGCCGTTTTTCTGGGGAAGAGCTGCGCGCTGCTGACCGACGATGTCCTGGTTCTCGAAATTCAGGGAAAGGAAGTGATGGCCCATCCGGGGCTGCCAAGGATCAAGCTTGTGCCGGAGGCGGCCGATGCCTTCCTGTGCGGGCGCCGCTCTATTCCCATGAATGCGTTCACTTCGAAAATGATTTTTGCGTTAGATGCAGTTCACCACAGCGCCAAAAGGGTGCCGTTGCGTGCGCTATATGTGCTCCCAAAGAAGCCGACGACCTCGAGAATTCTGATGCGGCGAATGCACGGCCGCGCGTCGTTTCTTCCGTTGATACACAACACCTTCAATAGCTCGGTGCTGAGCCGCTGGCGGCTCAAGCAACAATTCGCGCATGCCCACAAGCTGGCTGAATCCATACCGATTAAGCAGCTCTCGTATCCCCGAGGGCTGGAGGTCCTACCCGCAGTAACCGACGTAATCCTTTCCGATCTGGCCGGAGAGTCGAGCGCGCAATGAGCGGTATTGTCACGCTGTTTCATCTCGACGGCCGCCCTGTGCTCATGGAGTCGTTGCAGAGGCTGGCTGATCCGATGTTCCATCGCGGCGTTGACGGCCAGACCTTCTGGACCGGCGGGCGGGTCGGTATGGTTTTTCAACATCTCCGCGTCACGCCGCAATCGTCCGGTGAAGTGCAGCCTCTAGGATGCCCAGCGGACCACGCTATCTGCTTCGACGGGAGGCTGGACAATCGCGAGGAATTGCTCGCGACGCTGCCCCTCGAATTGCTGCCGTTCCCTCCGAACGCGCCGGATGCCGCTCTGGTCATGGCGGTGTATCGCCGCTTCGGAGATTCGTTTGCTGAACAGCTCAATGGAGATTTTGCAGTCGTCTTGTACGACGGCGGAGCACACAAGCTTCTGCTCGCCCGAGATGTTATGGGCATACGCCCTCTATATTACTGCGTCGCCGCGGAGACGGTCATTGCCGCGTCCGAAATCAAGGCGATCCTTGCATATCCTGAAATGCGGCCACGGCCAGATGATGAAGGCTTGGCAGACATGGTCCTGCGCGGGGGCGTGCACCGCCACAACGAGCGTACCTGCTTTCGCGATGTGGCGCGTGTTGTGCCCGGGCAGACGGTCGTTATTACCCCCGGCAAGAAGCACCTTTTTCGCCACTGGGATTTCGATCCCGGCAAGCAAGTTCGGTTCGCCTCAGTCGGAGAATATGCGGAGGGACTGCACGCCACGTTTGAGCAGGCCGTGCGCAGGCGACTGCGCTCTGCCGGTCCTGTGGCGGTTTTGGTAAGCGGTGGTCTGGACTCGTCGGGAATTTTCTGCAAAGCAAGCGGGCTCAAACGCGCTGGTGCTGGGGTGGCGCCGGCAGTCGGGATTTCCATGCTGTTTCCCCAGGGCGCTGATAACGATGAGAAGCAGTTTTTGGATTGCGTTGAGTCGGCTTGCGAGACCGAGATTCGCAAACTACCGTTCTCCAGGTTCAGCTTACTTTGCGATCAGAAGCTGCTGTGGCACAGCGAGGCTCCGCACTTGCTGTGGGACGCGGCGGATGAGTGTTTGAAAGCGGCTCGCGATTCGAGAAGTCGCGTCGTGCTGGACGGGTACTACGGAGACCAGATGCTGGGCAGTGATGCCTATCTGGCTGACCTGGCGCGAGGTTTTCATTGGCTGCAGCTGAAACGCGAGTGCGACGAACTGGTTCACTGGATGGCGGAACTGAGTCAGGGCGTGCTGCGACGAGAACTGGGTGGAAGCTTGCTGCGGAGCCTCATACCGGAATGGGCCCGGCTGGGACTCTACTGGTCACGCAGGCTCACGAAATCCTTCCCCTGCCCCCCCTACTATCGTGTTCCATTTCGCCAGGCCGCGCTCATTCGTTCCAGGCCGCAGGGTGACGGCATACGATTTCCAAACAATCATGCCAAAGTCTGCTACCAGCGCGCTTCGGCCGGTTATCGGCTGAATTTGGTCGAGCAGGAGAACAAGATCTGCGCCCGGTACGGACTGGAAAAAGCATACCCCTACATGGACCGTGACCTGGTGCAATTCATTATGAGTATCCCCGGCGACGCGCTGAACTGGGGCGGAGTGTACAAGGGATTGTTCCGGGAGGCGATGCGAGCTATATTGCCAGAGCCTATCCGCCAGCGAAACTGGAAGGCTGATTTCACCGCCATGCACAACGCGGCTGGAGCCGCTGATTTCCCAAGGCTTTGGGGCTATCTTCTGCAGGATTCCCTCGCCGTAATGACGGGCTATGTGGATCGCGAGATTCTGGAGCGTGAATTCTCACGGGATAAAGCTGATTCGGTGAGCAAGAGCCCTGCCCCCCACCTGCTCGCCGTGGTGGGGTTAGAAGTATGGTTACGAACGTTCTTTGTACCAGCAGATTTTGCTTCCGGCGGACCGGTTACGTAGTTATTATCGGCCCACTATGGCCTAACGCCACCAAACCCTTTGTACCCAGGAGTTTCCATAATGGCTAGATCGCGGCCACTACAAAACCCGGAACGGCCCAGGAGAACTTATAAGGCTCCTCGTGTGAGCCGCTACGGACACGTGGCGCAACTTACGCGGGGCGGCGGCGGCAATGGAAAAGACGCCAGTACTATGCACACCAAGCAGTGCTGGATTGCAGAAGCGCTTTACGGAGTCGATGCTCCACGCACACTGCTGGTACGCGCATGGCTGAGTGAATGCTACGGCCAGCATCAGCGCTGGGCCAGAATCGTGGTTCCGCTTTACAGGCGCTTCGGAATGCGCATGGCGGGCATCATGGCACGCATTCCGATGCTGAAAGCCCCAGTCCGTCCTCTGTTTGACAGGGCGGCAAGGCTGGCCAGCCGAAGCTATGTCACCAAGCTGTTGCTGAGTAAGAAACCTGCCGCATAGTATTTTGTGCTGACACGCATGGGCTGCAGTTTGTGCTAACGCCACAGCCGACTTGCGGACTTGCTAATCGCATGTCCCAAACGGATCAAGCGATACAGCGGTGAGCTCCAGGGTGGCAGGCTGATTAAGCGCCAGTCTTCGTCCCGGGGATCCAGCAGCAAACCAGCGACATATTTGATGCGGTCACGGTTTCGCTCACGAAGGCGGAGCATCGCTGTGTGCTGCCCGACTTGGTCCACCATCTGGGGGTTCTCCAATCCGCACAGCACAAATTCAGTGAAATGTTCAACGTGGCGGTCGGCGCTGATGGCGTTCGCCTCGCAATCGGGTAACGGCGTCCCGAACAATTGTTGGGTGACGCTCAGGCCCAACAGCAGCAACCGATAGGCTCCGAGACGGCGCGCGGTTGTTCGTACAGCAGGCCAATCCAGGTTTGGGCACGCGGTGATGAGCGCATGTATATCTGTTACCCAGATAAGGCGCTCCCACAAATGTTTTCCGCCGTGCAGGATGAGGAGCAACAGCAAGTCTTCCGGTTGGAGTAATGGGACAAGAATGCCGCCTGCTTCCGTTTGTCCTGCCCGCGCGATCATCGCATCAAGCGGCAGTGGAAGCTGGTAGAACTTGGAAGAAATCCGCCACTGCAGCTCGACCAGCAATCCCTCTGGCGTGAAGAAAGCCGACTCGTGTCCAAATCGCACGTGCAAACGGAGCAGATGTGCTGGATGGCTGCTGGCAGGACGCAGGCCGACAGCCGCGAGCACTTGGTGTGCGTGGGCCGCATCTTCCGGCGCAACCAGCAGATCAAGATCGGCACACTGCCGCATGCCCAGGCTGCCGTACAGCCAAGAAGCCAGCACAGGTCCCTTGTGGGGCAGCACAGGGATTTTTTCCGCTTCAAATCGCGGCAGCAATCGCTTCAGTTCCGCAACGAGCGCCAGATTCTGCCGTAGCACGGACCGGGAAACGTCTGCCAGTTGAGCCGCGACGGGCGCGGCCAACGGAATGTCCGCGGCGTTCACGTAACGGGACAGCAAAGGCACCAGAGCGTGGCGATGGGCACTGGCCAGCAGAAAATTCCAGTCTATGGGGCCGCACACGCAGTTGCGCAACTCGTCGCGTTGATCGCCGGTGAGTTTGGGGCGCGCGCTCAGCAGCAGGACCCGGGTCTCCGGCCGCCAGTTTTTCGGTCGCGGTTCGGATGTCTCGAAAGTGACACCGGTCCCGAGGTCGTCGGCAGTGTTCGATATCACAAAGACCAAGGCCTCCGGTCAGCGTCATCTTGAAAAGCGAGTGGTTCGGGCTCTGGAGAGGTGGCCATCGCTGCCAATAACAGGAAAACGGCAGCGTTGGCGGGTATATGCATGTTGAAGTCGGTGAGACTATGCAGAAGTATGCCTGTGCAGCCGACCAGGGCTGCCAACTGGACCGCCGACCGGTTGCTTCTGTCCCACGTGGCGGTCGCCTGCAGACCCTTGCGGTACAGGAGAACCACGAACAAGAGAACGAAAACGCCCCCCGGCAGCCCGGTTTCCGTCATTGCCTCCAGGTAATCATTGTGGGCATGTTCCACGAGCTTGTTGCTGTAGAAGGTGCGGTAACGCGGAAAGACATGTTCGAAGTTGCCCATTCCCCAGCCAGTTGCGGGTTTCGCCGCGAACATACGCAGCGAATCTTTTGCAATAGCCAGCCGGGTTGTGTCCTGCATGTTCTCCATCCGGCGGAGCAAACTACCTCCGCTCAGCCACACACCGGATGCAATCACGAAGACCAGAAACGCTGCCAAGCCAACAAGGGAGTGTTTGCCCCGGCGTTCGGCGAAAAGTGCCACGGCGAGGAATATCAACTCCAAGACGAAGGCCACGATGCCGCCGCGAGATTGTGATAGGAAGATGCTTGCAGCCATAACGGCGCCGGCGAAAAGACAAAGCACTTTTTGGCCGCTGCGCAGTCGCGAGCTCAAGCCAAGCACCAGTCCCAAGGGGGCGAGCATTTCCATCAGCCCCGCGTAATGAGAATGGTCCACATACGGGCCGTAAACCCATCCGCCTTCGCTCGGGGTGCGCACCCAATAAAGCTTTCCTGGAGCCGTAAACCCCTGAAGCATGGCAAAAACAGCCAGGAAAAATCCAAAGGTCCCCAGCAGCCTGGTTATGATCAGCAGGTCCTGTCGCGACCTGCAACATTGCACCGCTACGAAGAACAAGAGCGCATAGCCAATGCAAGCGAGAAGTCCATTTGCCGCCGGGTATCGGTAGGCGGGTATTCGTAATGCAAGCTGAATGCTGATCCAGATGCCGAAGCCCAGCAGCGGCAGATAGAAGGGGTTGGGTGAAATCTCGATGGTGTCGCGCAAGACTTGTTCGATGGCCCAGAGGACAAACAACGTGGCCGCCCCGGCCTGCAGCAGGAAGAGCGACCAGCTTTCCACGGCACCGTAGGCCAGGATAGTGAACATCAGCAGCAGACAAAGTCCGACTATGCGAACCGTATGCAGCCACGAGGCGAACTGCGCGCGCAACCGCGGCGGAGCCGCCGGACACGGATCGCCGTCGGCTTCGATTTCCCCGTCGTTCAGCACGGTTACCGTGGCGGGGTCAATCGGATCTGCAGGTCGTCGATCCATACCTTGCCTCTGATGTGGCCGCTTTCGCGGACCAGTCTTAGTGCCAGCAGTTTCGTCTCCGGGCCGGTTTTGAACGAGCCAGTGCGCGGGGCCCAGGCCACGGTTCCGATGATGTCGTCGGTCAAAAGCAGCGGTGTATTGGTGTAGGCGTCATAAATTCCGAACCGGGGACCGTAGGCAGTCAGAAGTTCTTCGCCCTTGATATAGCCGCTGAAAGAATAGCTGGTATTCGGCTGTACGGGTATGTACTGAACAATGCCGGCATCAGTACTGTCGGCGCGAAAAATAATTTTCAGGGAACGATTGGCGCCGTGAAAATGTGTGCTGTCGAGTTGTATGCTGGTGGCCCCCGCGGGCGAATACCGCCAGTCCATGCCGCCGTTGAGCAGGTCCTCTTCAAAGCCACCGTTGAGCACGAGATTGCCGAAGCTGCTTCGCGAACGGATTTCGGGACTGAACTGCGCTACGTATGTCCACACGCGTTGGGCATTCTCGGGCTGGTGCTGCGCCAGCAGAAAATCAATGTAGGGAAATGCAAGCTGTGGCGCAAAGCGCTGGTTCAGCGCCGTCCAGCGATTCCATACCAGGGCGGCCGCTTCCGGTTGTTTGTCGTCAATGACTACTTGC
Organism: Terriglobales bacterium; assembly: GCA_041946765.1. Lineage (GTDB taxonomy): Bacteria > Acidobacteriota > Terriglobia > Terriglobales > Acidobacteriaceae > JBHGAZ01. The sequence goes on along the minus strand of JBHGAZ010000009.1, from coordinate 49,713 downwards.
AGCAGGGCAGCGTAGGCCGTCGTGGTGGAAGGATTGACCGTGTCCATGATGCGGCGTACATCGTGAGCGGCCCGCCAGGCGAGTTGAAATGCCGATCGAGTGCGCTCCGGATGTGCGTGAACGACGGCTTGGAACTGACGCAGACCGTTATCGGCGTCTCCGCGGAGGAGAAAAAATAAACCGGCCTCCCAGCGGACATCAGGATTATAGGGATCAGCTTCAATCGCCCGCTGCAGCATGGCGCCTTGCTGCGCCTCGTCACCGGTGACCTGGTAAGCTCCGGCAAGCTCAAGCAGGGCGAGCGCGTTGTGTGGATTCAGTGCCAGGGCAGAGCGATAGGCATCGATCGCTTTGGCTGGATCTTGTTCCACTCCGAAATGGTACCGGCCCAGGAGGAAAGGGAACCTGGCGTTGCCCGGCTCAAGTGCCGCTGCGCGTTGGAGGCCCTGTGCGCTTAACGATGCTGCGGACCGGTCCGCGAGCCAGGGTCGCACTGCCGTCGCCACGAAAAGCACACTGCCCAAAACAGCAGCGGCAAGAAATGTGAATCGTCTGGGCTGGTTCTGGACCGATATCTCCATAAAGGTCTGCTGCGGACGCCCAGATCACGCCCATGTTCGCTTCTTTCGGATCTTAGCGGGAGTCCGCTACGTTGACCGCGGTTGCCGCCTCCGAAGCGCCCGCGCCGGCTCGAGCATCATTGTTGTAATACTTCTGCTTGGACTTGTAGAAATAGTGGTGACGATAGTCGGTGGCGTTTACATCCATGGCATTGAGCACCACGCCCATGATCCTGGCATTGACCTGGATGAGCATGTCGCGCGCGCGCCGCAATGCCGCCTTGGTCGTTTGTCCGGAGCGCGCAATCAGCAGCACGGAGTCGGATTCCACCGACAAAATCACCGCATCCGTGACCGATAAAATCGGCGGCGAGTCAATGATGATGTGATCGTATTCCTGGCGCCAGTTTTCCAGGTACGCCTTCATGATCGGAGAACCGAGCAGCTCCGTCGGCTGGGGAGGAGTGTGTCCCGCAGGCACGACGAACAGTCCCGGTACCGCAGAAGCGTGGACGGCAGATTCCGCCCCTTCGGCCTGGGCGAGGATTGCGCTCAGTCCCGGCTGCTGCGGGATTCCAAGGTGCCGGTGAATGCTTGGGCGGCGCATGTCGGCATCCACCAGCAGCACCCGGCTGCCCTTCTGGGCCAGCACGACCGCAGTATTGACGGCAACGGTGGATTTCCCGTCCTGCGGGAGGGGACTGGAGACCAGCAAAACTTTCGGCGCGCCGCCGGCAGAGAGCAGAATCGAGGTCCTCAGGGAGCGGTAACTTTCCGACAGCTCCGATAGCGGTCTGCGGACAGTAATGGCGGTGACACCGTATTGCGCCTTAGAGGAATTGGCGGCAAGCGCCGCTTCCTTCGTTTTCCTCAACTTGCGGCCGGCCAGAGGAATGACACCGACGGAAGGCAGAGCCGATAGCATTTCTGCCTGTTCGGGCGTGCGCACCGTATTGTCCAGGCTTTCCAGGATGAACGCGGCGGCAACTCCGCCCAGCAGGCCCAGGATCAACCCCATCGCCACACTCCGGGGCATGTTGGGCGAAACCGGACTGGTCGGGACGCGCGCAGAATCCACGACGCGAACGTTGCTGGACTTCAAACCGGCAGAGATGCCGGCTTCCTTCATCTTCTGCAACAATCCTTCGTAAAGCTGGCGATAGCTGTCCGCGTCGCGCTTGATGATGTTGTACTCGATCGCGCTCTGGTTGAGCTCCTCCGCTTTCTTGCGCTGGTCGGCGACGGCCGCGCCCAGCAGTTTTTCCCGCTGCACCGCGGCCAGGTAATCGTTCTTAACTTTCTGACCCAGACGGGCAGTCTCGGCCCGCATTTCCGCTTCCACCTGCCGGATCTCGCTTCCCAGCGCAGCGACGCTTGGATAGGAGGGCCCAAACTGCGTAGTCAGCCTGGCATACTGCGTCTTTAGTTCAGCGCGCTTGGACCGCAACTGATCGAGATGGGTCCCGGCAATTTCCCTGTTGACGAGCAATTCCGGGTCACTGTTCTTTACGAGCCGGTAAATCGAATCTTTGTGAATGCGGTCCGCTTCCGCCGCGGTCAGTTGTTTATTGAGGTCCTCCAGCGTGGCCTTGACCATGTTCTGTTTGTCGTCGATGCCGACGATGTTGTTGTCGCGCTGGTAGCGGACCAGCTTTTCCTGTGCGGTCTCCATCTTGACGCGCAAGTCTCCCAATTGCGCCGCCAGCCAGTCCGAGGTCTCCATGGTGGCCTCGTACTTGGTCTTGTAGTTCTGCTCGATATAGGTATTGATCAGTTGATTGACAATCTGTGCGTTCAGCTTGGGATGAGGACCGGTATACCGGATTTCCAGAATGCGCGTGCCGGGCACCGCGCGCACTTTCAGGCCGCCACGGAAACGCCCAAGCAGGGCGGTTTCGATCGGCGAATCGGGATTGATGGACTTCAGCGGCGGCAGTGGCGCATTCTTCGCCACAGGGTTGAATTCTGGATTGTTCTGTAAATCCAGCGCCTTGACTACTTCGAAGGCGAGGACGCTGCTTTCAAGAATGGTGCTCTGCGTCTCCAGGTAGACCGAGGTGTCGTAGTCATCAGCGGAGATTTCCTGGTCCTTGAAACCGAGATTGACCGGGGTTTCTCTATTGATGGCGATCCTGCCGATAGCCGTGTACATCGGCGTGGCGCGCACTGCCAGGATAACGGCCACCGTCAGGCAGATCACCAATGACGCCATCACTGCCCAGCGGTGCTTTTTCAATACGGTGATGTAGTCCAGAAGGAATGAGCCCTCGGCGCTGAGAGTGGTAAAGACGCCGCGGCTCGTCAGTTCGGCGGGATAGGTGACCGCACCCGCCGGCGCCAATGGCCTCACCGTGTAGGATTCCTTCACGAGCGAGTTTTCCGTAGGTTCCATTGCCCTCCTGCGAACTCCAGACAGGCCTGCACGCCCTGCAACGCCGGGCCGGGAGCGCATCCACAACCTCGAACCAGGGGGGAGCTGCTCGTTAGATTGTGAGTAGCTGAATTTTGGCGGATTGTAGCACAACAATCACGCTTTCTTTTCATAGGCGAAACTACTGAGATAACAGAAGTAACGGCCCGAGCGCGGGATAGTTGTGGTACTCTCGACCGCAGCTCACGATAACGCCGCAGGATCCGAACCGCATGTCGTCCTCTGTGGACAATCTTGTTCTCGCCTCGCCCCCGGTTACCGTGATCCGTCCGCCCCGGGGGTGGACCGGCATAAACCTGCGCGAGCTTTGCCACTACCGCGAGCTGCTCTACTTCCTCGCCTGGCGCAACATAAAAGTGCGTTATAAGCAGACTCTGCTTGGGGCCGCGTGGGCGCTGCTTCAGCCGCTGGCGACTATGCTGGTCTTCAGTATTTTCTTCGGGAAGCTGGCCAAGATCCCTTCCGACGGCGTGCCGTATCCGCTGTTCGCGCTGGCCGCATTGCTGCCGTGGCAGCTTTTCTCTTCCGCGCTGAGCGAGTGCAGCAACAGCGTGGTGAGCAATCAGCAGCTCATTACTAAAGTGTACTTTCCGCGCCTGGTAGTGCCTCTGTCCGCGGTAATGTCGTCGCTGGTGGACTTTGCCATCGCCCTGGTGGTGCTGCTGGCGATGATGCTGGGCTACGGCGTTGTGCCCCACGCGCGTGTTCTGCTGCTGCCGGCATTCATCCTGTTTGCGGTGATTGCGGCGCTCTCGGTGGGAGTGTGGCTGTCGGCGCTGACCGTGGAGTATCGCGACGTCCGCTACACCGTTCCGTTCCTGATGCAGTTCTGGATGTTTGCCACTCCGGTGGCGTATCCCAGCAGCCTGGTCCCGGAGAAATGGCGCGCACTGATGGGATTGAACCCCATGGCCGGCGTCGTGGAAGGCTTCCGCTGGAGCCTGCTGGGCAGCGGATCGGGTTGCGGACCGCTCATGCTGGTGTCGGTCGTCATCGTGGCCGCCATGCTGATCGGCGGGCTCGTGTACTTCCGCCGCATGGAAGCCACTTTCGCGGACCGGGTGTAGCCATGAGCGAAACGGCCATTCGCGTAGAGAAGATCGGCAAGCAGTATCGCCTGGGAGAACGCCAGCGATATTACACCCTGCGCGATACGCTGGCCCGCGCCCTCAGTGCGCCTTTCCGCAGTTCCAACCGCAACGGCTCCAACTCGCGGCAAGACAATAATGGCTGGCTGTGGGCACTGCGCGACGTTTCCTTCGAAATCAAGCGCGGCGAGCTGGTGGGAATCATCGGACGCAACGGGGCCGGCAAAAGCACGCTGTTGAAGGTCCTGTCGCGCATCACCATGCCGACGGAAGGCGTCGCCGAAATGCATGGCCGGGTGGGATCGCTGCTGGAAGTTGGCACCGGGTTTCATCCCGAACTCACAGGACGCGAAAATATCTACATGAACGGCGCCGTGCTCGGAATGCGGCGCGCCGAGATCGCCCGCAAGTTCGACGAAATCGTCGCCTTCGCTGAAACCGAAAAATTCCTGGATACCCCCGTCAAGTTCTATTCCAGCGGCATGTACATGCGTCTCGCTTTCGCCGTCGCCGCGCACATGGAAACCGAAATCCTGGTCGTGGACGAAGTCTTGGCGGTCGGCGACGCTGCTTTCCAGAAGAAATGCCTGGGCAAGATGGGGGAAGTGCGCAGCGCCGGCCGTACCGTGCTGTTCGTCAGCCACAACATGAATGCCATCGAGCAACTCTGCCAGCGCGTGATCCTGCTGGACTCCGGACATGTCAAGGCGGATTCCTCCGAGATACGATCGGTAATTACTGGCTACCTGTTCGGACTGGATGGTAGCGAGAATTCTTCAGCATGGGTCAACGATGGTAGTCGATTCAATGATCCACACTTCCGTCCTATTCGGTTAGCGCTGGTGGATGGCAATGGTGAAGAACTGCGCATGCCAGTACGCAACGATTCCGATATTTGGGTCGAGATTGAAGGTGAAATTGAACGAGCGGACCCCGCGCTTACTGTCGGTTACGGTATTTTTAACGAAGAAGGACAATTGCTCTATTGGAGTTGCCAAACCGATGAAGCCCAATGCTACTGGCCGGAAATCACGGCGGGGATATTGAAGCTAAGGAGCAAAGTACCAAACCGTATGCTAAACGAAGGCTCGTACCGAATAGAGTTTCTGGCGAGCCTGCACTTTCGTGAATGGCTGGTAACTCCGGGGGAAGATGCGCCTCACGTGCAACTCGTTATACAGGGCGGGGTGAGCGATTCCCCTCATTGGGTGGTAAAGCGTCCTGGAATACTAGCCCCCGTATTGAGATGGGAACGGGTCAAAGAGTTGTCGAGTGCGGTGTCGACTAAGAACTCCAAGTATTTGGACTGAGAGTCATTGCGTCAGCAGATTCCGCCGATGCACACGAATGATGTCGTGCCTAACTTCGCATACCCAGTCGTGACCTCGGTCTGCTACATACTGCTGCAGTTCGCTGAGCTTGGGATAGGAGTTGGTTCCGTCAAACAAGCGAGCGTCATCGATTAACACGACACAATTTGGGCAAAGCGCGAAAATTGTGCCCAGTTCCTCCATTATTGGTGTATCGACAGCGCCTCGCGCTGTTATCCCTTCAGAGTAGTGCGCGTCCAGCCAAAACAACGGCCGCCCCTTCACAGCGGGCAAAATATTCTTAAGAACATCGCCGCTATCGCCTTGGAACAGATGCACGTTTAGATGGCCGTCAAAGTGTTTCTTTGCCCTTTTATATAGGTCCGGTGACAACTCGATCGAATAGATCTCGGAAAAATGATTCTGGGTAGCTGTTATAGTGTCGCCGAAATACGTGCCGGTCTCGATGAGCACGTCCCGCCGAAACCTCGCTCCGTATTCCCTTATGGTCGCGTGTTTCACCTCTGGAGGCGGTGGCACCGGGCATCCACTCCGACGCCAGGCACGAATTCTGACCTGGCTAACAACGTGCTTTCGAAGGTTTCGAAGCGGTGTAAGTAAGCGTGTTTTGTTTGCCAGCCAACGTAACATGGAGGGTAATCTTTATCTACAACTCTTGTTTCTCAAACCAAAAACATCCGCAGCCGTAATTCTGCTGTAGGACGGTTTGTGCAGGTGCGTTCATTATCAGTTTGGGCTCCGAAGTATCGTCGGGTATCAGAGCAAACTGCCGCAGGCGCAAACCGGAGAACATGTCCAGCACGTGCTCGTAAGAGTAGATCCGATGGGCATTAAACATTACGCGCGGCTGACCCACGGGCACAACCATCAGTAATTGTCCGCCCTTCGCCAGAACGCGTGTGAGTTCGCCTGCTGCTTTCAGGTCGCCAGTCGCATCCATAGGGTCGCCATACCTGCCTAAGCCGATATGCTCCAGAACGTGCATACAAGAGACGGAAGGAAATTCTCCGTCAGCAAATTGAAGCTGTGTCAAATCCGCTGAACCCGAACGAAAATTGGGCAGTGGCACGAGAGCGGGTCGGTAGTCATAGAACCGCATTGAGACGAACGCCGACGCAATGGACGCAAAATAGAGCGAGGAACCGAAATCAACATGAACTGACGGCCGAGTTTCAGCCAACACGCGAGCCGCCCAGCCCGTATGCAACACGTAGTGGCGGTCGTAAGATGTGGTTTCGCACCTGTCGCCCAGACATGGATAGCGATCCTCCCAACGCACGGTAAATCTGTTGTCTTTCGCTGCCAGCGAGGCGAACTGCTGAAATTCCTCTCGGAACTTTTGCGTCAATGGGCGTGCTTGCCGCCATCGTGATAACCGGGAAAATGCTGTCCTGATCATGTGTTTCGGTTAGGAGCACGTTGTAAATGGATTCCATTAGTGTTGAATGCGGCAATGCGACAGCGTCCCAGACAGTTTTGACTGCTGCTGCTCACGGTTCTTTTCCGGAATGCTTATTATCACGATACGATCTGTGCAGGAACTTCGGATATTCTACTACTTCCGATTTACGAACTCGTTTATCGGTTTTTGGCGATGTTGCGCGCGGTTCCAACTCTGAGTAGCCGAGATGCGGAATTGCAGGCGCTCGCCCCATGCCTTCGCACAGGCAGAGGTTGCAATGTTCGGAATTCCAGTTAATTCCTGGCTCCAGAAGCGGTTTGGCATTGAGAGTGTCGGAGCGAGTATGAATCCACACGCGAGCAATGGGTCGAGCGGGCGCTGAAGAATATTCCCGAGGGCAGCAGAATTCTGGACGCTGGCGCGGGGGAGCAAAAGTTCAGGAAGTATTGTTCTCATTTGCGCTATATCTCTCAGGATTTTGGGCAGTACCAGGGAGAAGGCGACCGCCGCGGGCTCCAGACCGGCAAATGGGACGTGAGCAAGATTGACCTGGTCTGCGATATAGCGGCCATTCCTGAATCCAGCGGCTCGTTTGATGCGATTCTTTGCACCGAGGTCTTCGAGCATTTGCCTGACCCGTTGCGCGCCCTCGGGGAGTGTTCACGCCTATTGCGCAGCGGCGGAGAACTGATTCTCACTGCCCCCTTTTGCAGCCTCACGCATTTTGCGCCTTATCACTTCAGTAGCGGTTTCAATCGATACTTCTACGAAACTCATCTGCCCGCCAACGGATTCGACGTGCTCGAATTGCAGCCGAATGGCAACTATTTTGAATACCTCGCGCAGGAAATTCGACGCGTCCCTTCCATGGCTCAGCGTTATGCCAGGAAGGCTCCCGGGAAGGCGGACCGGGTCGCGATGCTCATGGTATTGCGGCTGCTTCGCTCTTTGTCCAACATGGACGGCGGTTCAGAAGAGGTCTTGGTTTTTGGTTACCATGTGCGAGCCGTCAAGAAATTGCTGGTGCAGTGATACCATACGCGCAATCTTTGGCAGGTGCGTGCAGGTTTCATGATCATTGCCCAACTGAATGGGGGTTTGGGGAACCAGATGTTCCAGTACGCCTTTGCGCGGGCGATAGCTGAGCGAAGGCGTACCTCGGTCAAGCTGGATTTCCGAGCGCTCGCAGCGGATCGTAAGCGCTGCTATGCCTTGGGCGCTTGGAACATCAGTGCGCGCACGGCTTCTGCCTTCGAACTGTTCCGCGTCCGGCTGACCAATCGCCTGCAACGCAAGCTGAGGCCTGCGGCGCCGTATCATGAACGTGCCATCGTTCGTGAGCAGGCATTCACCTTTGACGCCGACGCGCTGAAGGCGCCGCTTCACTGCCTGCTGATCGGGTACTGGCAGTCGGAGAAGTACTTCAAGGACATCGAAGCAGTGATCCGGCGGGAATTCACGCTAAGGGAAGAGGCGAGTGCGAAGTCGCAGGAGACCGCTCGCGCGATCCGGAGCAGCAACAGCGTTTTTTTGCACGTGCGGCGCGGAGACTTTGTCTTCGACCCCGAGTTGCAGAGCGCGCATGGGAACTGTTCAGCCGCGTACTATCAGGCTGCCGTTGATCACGTCGAGCGTAACGTCTCATTCCCGCACTTTTTTGTTTTTTCCGATGATCCCCGATGGGCCAGCGAGAACCTGAAACTGCGCTCTCCCATGACAATCGTGGATCACAATCCACCCGGGGATGGGCAAGCGCCCGGACGGGAACACGAGGATTTGTGGCTGATGAGCCAGTGCAAGCATGCGGTGCTGGCCAACAGTTCGTTTAGCTGGTGGGGAGCATGGTTGAACCCGGCCAGAGAGCGCATTGTAATCGCCCCCCGACAGTGGTTCCGGTCTTTGCCTCACGATACCCGCGACCTGATCCCGGACAGGTGGCTACGGATGTAACCGGCAGAAGAAATCCGTGGACATGGTCCTGAGTTGCCGGAATAATTGGGCCACACACTTAAGACCTATTTTCAACATGGCCCCTTTAGTGTCCGTGATCATGGCTGTCTACAACGGCGAGCGCTATCTGCGCGAGGCTGTGGACAGTATCCTTTCTCAGACCTTCCGTGACTTCGAATTCATCGTGATCAATGACGGTTCGAGTGACGCTACTGGAGCCATCCTCAGCGGCTATTCCGACTCGCGCCTGCGAATCCTTGACAATGAGCGCAACCTCGGACTGGTGGCCTCATTGAATAAGGGCCTCGCAGCCGCCCAAGGGAAGTACATTGCGCGACAAGATGCGGACGACATTTCGCTGCCGGAAAGACTGGAACGGCAGGTGGCTACTTTAGAGTCCCAGCGAGACTTGCTCATAATCGGGGGAGGCGCGTTGATCATTGATGCTGAAGGGCATCCGCTGCGGGAGGTGAGCGTCTACTATCGCGATTTCGAGATTAAGTGGACGCTGTTGTGGGGAAATCCCTTTTTCCACAGCGCGTCCATGTTTCGAGCAGAAGCTGCGAAGTCGTTGAGGGGCTATAGCGAGTCGGAAGCATATTGCGTGACCGAAGATTACGATTTTTTTTCGCGCCTCACCTTTGCCGGTCGCGCTGAAATTATGCGCCAGGTTGTGATTAAGTGGCGGGACCATGCTCATTCCATATCCCAGCAGCGCTCGGGGTTGCAACGTGAACAGGCGTTAGCTGTTTCAAGAGAAAACTTGGGTCGTGTGCTCGGCCGTCCGCTCGAAGACCTTGAATGGTGCGCCTGGCACAAGTTTCATTTGTCAACGCCCGGGGAAACTGTGGTTTTCGGGGCCACTGAGTCGCGTGCCCTGGCCTACCTGCTGCTTGAAATTCCGCGCAGGTTCTACCGGAGGCCGGAATTCATTGGCATGGATGCGCGTGCTCATCGGCGCAGGACTTTGCTGTTGTGGGCGCGGCATGCGCTGGCTTTGGTTATCAGGAGGCAGGTGGCGACCATGAAGGCCGCTGCGGCCCTGCTGCAGACTTCGTCAGCACTGCTGCGCTATGCTTGTGCGAACTGATTGACGCGCGAAGTGCCGCGAGTCAGCGGCTCTTAGCTCTCGGTTCAGTCTGCTCGAACACCGACCAATCCGGCACGATGAAATCGCCAGCGGCGTTTCTGGGCGTACCCGCAAAGATGTCCCGCCGCTGCCGTCGAAAATAGCGCAGCCAGTCGGCGAAACCGGGGCCCGCGTTTGACAAGAACTTCCAGCCCCGTTTGAAGTCGCCTCGCCTGAAATCCAGCAGAATTCTCTTGCCGAGGACCCAGATCCAATTTCGCTTCGCCTGCTCGCGCTCGATCGGCTGCAGAGGACAGTCCTCTGCGTCAAGCACTTCCCAGACATAACGATTGGCAAGTGCGTACGAACGTTCTGCCTGCGGCGAAACAAGTTCCTGACCGGGATGGCGGCGATACCAGAACAAGCTGCCTGGAACCAACAGGACGTTTTCGGACTTACACGCGTTCAACCAAAAAACGTTATCGGATGCCGCGCCGTGCAGAGGGAACCCGCCGAGTCGCCGAAACACTTCTGTGCGAAAGAGAGCACATGCTGGCCCCAACTGGAACATGCCAAGCCCAAAAAACTCTCGCTGATAGCTCAACAGCGGGGTCAGCAGCATGGGACATGGGCCGCCCGACCACTCGCGTCCGCCTGCGGTCAGTGCAAACCCGGCCTGCGGATACGCCGTCAACAACGGAACCATGACCGCAAGACAATGGGGGTACATCAGGTCGTCGGAATCGTGGTACTTCATGAACTCGCCTGTGGCGAGGGTGGCGGCATGGTTGCGGTTGGGGTAGTCCCCGAGGTTGCGCTCGTTTACATGGACACGAATGCGGCCGTCCTGCGCGGCATAGCGCCTGGCAATCTCGACCGTCCGGTCGCGCGAGCAGTCGTCAACAATGATCAGTTCCCAGTCGGTGAAGGTCTGCGCCAGTACGCTTTCGATCGCATCTGCGATGAAGTCCTCGCGGTTGTACGCCGTCATCAGCACACTTACAAGTGGCATTGACCAAACCTCTCCGGTAAGACACCGCTAATGTGCACGCGACCGTAGAATCGAACGAACGGTCCGCACCAGTACATTCGGCAGCCACTTCTTGTCCAGGCGACTGCCATAGTGCAGGCGAGACTCGCCACGCAAACGCCGCAATCCCTGGAAGCGCGCATAGAGGGCGTCGTATTGCGCGACATTATGGCGTATGTCGAATTTCTCCGCGACCAACTGGCGCACGGCAGCGCTCATCCGTTCCAGCCGGTCTGGTTCGCGCTGGAGTTCTTGTAACGCCGAGGCGAAACCTGCAATATCACCAACCGGTACGCGATAGCCGGTTTCCCCTAGAATTGCGATTTCCGGAATACCGCTGGGCAGGTCGCTTGCGACCGGCACCACCCCGGCTGCGCCTGCTTCCGCGAGTGTTACGGGAAAACCCTCCGCGCGGGACGGCAGCACGAATACGTCATGACAAAGATAGAGTTGCAGCACGTCCTGCAACGGCAGGCTCCCCGTCCAATGTACCGAGGCATTAGCCCACGCCTCGCGAGCTCGTCTTGCGGCAGGGCCGTCCCCAACAACGGTCCAGAGTACATTTACTCCACGATCGCGGAGCACGCGGTCTATCTCTGCGAGGGCGAAAATTCCCTTGGATTCGTCGAGCCGGCCGACGTAAATAGCTCGCAAGTGTCCATTCGCGCGAGACCTCTGATTAGCGGGAATCTCGACGCCGTGCGGCAAATAAAAAATCGCTTCGGCACGCGAAGGCAGTGTCTCACGGAGCCGCTGAGTGATCCGTTTCGAGGGCGCGACAAAGCAGTCAATTACGCTTTCATGTTTTTGCGCCAGATCGTAGTAGTAGTTGTAGTCACCGTGTGTGATATTGACTACCATCTTGCCGCAGTCGTGTACGGACAACATTGCTAGTTCCAGCCAGTCGTTGGTGACGACGACCCCGGGGCCCGGCGGCAGCAGGCTGGAAAGGCGCCTGATAACAGCATAAACATTCTCGCCCGGCAAATCGTGCTCGAACACCGTCACTTTGCCCGCCGGGAGTTTTGCGCATGATCGCGTGTCCGCGTCACGCACGGCATGAGTGAGGATCGCGTGTGTTTCGAATTGATCACTCGTGCTGTGCGTCAGCAAATTGTGAACGTAGCTGAATACGCCACCCACTTTGTCGGGCAGGATGTAAGTGAGCGTTGGACGCGTCATCGCTGCGGTGTGGCCTCCGATGCAATCGAGACAAGCCGCTCTTGCAGGTTCTGAGCTGAATTCATCACAGCTAGATACGTGCATTCGTAATCAGCCGCGATGTCGTCCATGGTGCGGGTAGGAGGCAGCGCGCGTCGCCAGCGGTCAATGGTGCCGGTGGGATCGAGAGCGATCTCCTTCATGATGGCAGCGAGTTGCGGCCACTGTCCGGGCTCGAACAGGCGTCCGTTCACGCCGTCCTGTACGATTTCCGGCATAGCTCCGATACGCGTACCGACAACTGGTGTGCCGACGGCAAAAGCCTCGTTCATCACCGTGGGGCCATTTTCAAACCAACGCGATGGTACCAGCAGGATGTCGTAGGATTTCAGAATTTGCGGCGCCTCCGCCGATGGCACAGGATCACAAAAGCTCACGCGGCTATCACCTGCCAGCATTTCTCGAAGCTGACGCAGGATTGCCCGCTCGCCGGGACCATTGCAGGGACCTCTGAATTCAAGTAAGAACTCGATATCTTTCGGCAAGCTCTGAACCGCCCTGGCCAGATCGAAAACGCCTTTGATCTCCACGAATCGCCCGAAATAGCCGAACCGAACCGGCCGGGAAGTGGGGCGCTGGTCTGCTGTTGGCTTGCGGGAAATTTCAAAGCTCGTGCCCAAATAGTTGATCTCCAACTTGTGCGTCGGGGCGCCATTGGCCACCAGGATGTCAAAAGCGGCCCGGTTCAGCACAATAAAACGATTTGCGGCATCCAGCACTCTGCGCTGGAGTCGCTGGTGGTGCCGGATGGTTTCCGGCAGACCCAACGCGGTGCCTAGGCGGCCGGGCAAGAGGGTGAATACGCGAGGCAAAAGAACAGAGAAGCCGGTTACGGCGAACGACGCAAGCTTCGGCAGACCACGCGCCTGGAGCACGCATGCGCTACAACGAAAGGGGGCACAGATACCATCGCAGCTGGTCTGTCCCCAGCGCATCAACGTACCGCGCAGGCAGGTATAGCCGATACTGCCAAGGTGGTTCGTAACAATGATTCTTATTCCCAGGTTCCTGGCCGCTTCCAATTCGAAGACGCCGAGTCCGACCGTGAACGTGTGGACGTGCAGCACGTCAGGCCGCTCCGATGCCAGCCAGCGAATGAACTCCTCTGAACCCCGGGTTGCAACGCGCACCTGGCATTCCGCACGGGTGGGATTGGCAGGTCCCGGATAGCGGAATACAGGAAGGGAATCATGCTCGTAAGTCTGCGCGCCGTTGAGGCCGCGAAGCGGCGCCGCGATGGCGACGTGATGTCCTGCGCGGCGCAGGCGCTGGGCCAGACCGGCAACATAGACTTCCGTCCCCCCAAAAGACTCCGGGTAATACCAGCCCAGGGCGTGGACGATTTTCATGGAATTTTGGCCAGCTTTGCTGTTTGTTCCCGGAGTATAGCAGCTATCTGCCTATCATCAGCCTGTCAACAACGCTTTTCAGGGACCAAAATCGGCAAAAGGTCACATACCAAAGGTACTGGCCGGAGTTCCTGGTTGCTGTATCATGTCCCGAGAACTTACGTTTTCTTCCAACCTTATTTGCTCATGTCTCGGATTTGTGTCATGACCGGGGGACACCTGTCCACGTGCCCGCGGATGCTGAAAGCGGCGGAGGCGCTTGCGGGGGCAGGCTATGACGTGCGCGTTGTCAGCGGGAATTTTGAGCCGTGGGCGAGTGCGGCGGACGAGCTCCTGCGCAGCAGACTGAAGCTCAGGTGCACAGTCGTTGACTACAGTCGCGCGACAGCAAATGCCATGCGCGTGCGTGCCGGCCTGCGATACCGCATCTGCCGGGCAATGGCGGCGACCGTCGGGGCTAATGCGCTGCCGTCCACGATCATTGGCTGTGCCATGAACCGCATCGCGCCTGAGCTGGTGCGCGCCGCCACGTCCGAACCCGCTGACCTGATTTACAGCGGCGGGGGAGTGCTGGTTCCGGCGGCGCTCGCAGCCAAACGGCTCGGCATTCCTTACGCCGTGGATCTGGAGGACTTCCACAGCGGATTCGAGCCGGTCACCACGTCGCAAGGAAGGCTCGATAACGCTATCTCGGCAGCAGCGGAGAACGTGGTCTTCCGCGAAGCCGCGTTTCTCACAACTGCCAGCGACGGCATCGCGGACGAGTACTCCCGTAACTATGGGCGGAGACCGCTGGTGATCAACAATACCTTTCCGCTGCCTGCGCTTGCGCCGGATTTTTCGTCGAGCAACAGCGCGCCGCTGCGGCTGTACTGGTTTAGCCAGACGATTGGGCCGGGCCGCGGACTGGAAGAAGCGGTGCAGGCAGCGGGGCTGTCCGACGCAGCCTGCGAGCTTCACCTGCGCGGTAAAGCTATTCCGCAATACATTTCAGGCTTGCGAGGACTGGCTGCACAATGCGCGCCGAAGTTGAAGATCGTGCAGCACGATCCGGTACCGCCCGACGAGATAATTACATCGTGCCACGACATGGATATCGGGTTGGCGTTGGAGCAGGCGCAACCGCTGGGCCGGGAGCTTTGTCTCACGAACAAAGCCTTCACCTATATTCTCGCCGGGCTGGCAGTTGTTTTCACCGACACGCCGGGACAGCGGACGCTGGCGCGGGATTTGGGTGAGGGAGCCTGGCTCTATCAACCCGGCGATGTCGAGAGCTTTGCTGCCGGTCTTAAGTTGTGGGCTGAAGACCCCGAAAAGCTGATCTCCGCGCGCAGGGCAGCCTGGGAAGCGTCCTGCCGCCGCTGGCATTGGGAGCATGAAGAGGAACGCGGAAGGCTGCTGCGGGCCGTGCAATCCGTTGTTCCCCTGCCCACAATGCCGTTGACGGCCGTGGCGCAACGCGGTTAAGGATAGGCATCTCTGCACACATCAATGCGGGCATGAAGAGCGTCGTTATTATCGCTCCCGATTTCACTCCCAGCAGCATGCCACCGGCGCTGCGCGTGCGCTTCTTCGCGGAACATTTGCCCGAATACGGATGGCAGCCGACGGTCATCAGCACCGATCCGGCGTTCTATGAAAATCCGGTTGATTGGGAAAACGAGAAGCTGCTGAGCGGGCGCTACGAAGTCATCCGCACACCGGCGCTTGCCGCGAAGACCACGCGCAAGTTTGGGGTTGGCGATCTCGGCCTGCGCAGCTTGTGGCATCAGTGGAAAGCGCTGGCGGAGCTATGCCGAAAGGGAAAAGTGGATTTGGTGTTCATCCCCGTGCCGCCGAACTATTCCATGGCCCTCGGCAGGCTGGCGCACCGGCGCTTCGGCGTGCCTTACGTCATAGATTACATTGATCCGTACATCACGAATTACTACAAGACAGTGCCGCGGGGGCAACGTCCGCCGAAGTGGCGTCTGGCGCACGCGGTGGCACACCTGGTGGAGCCGTTTTCGGTGCGGTACGCGGGCCATCTGGTGGGCGTGGACGCGTCGTACACTGCGGGTGTAGTCAGCCGATATCCCTGGTTTGCAGATGACGATGCCACTGGCATCCCGTACGGCGGCGAGCGTGGCGATTTTGAATATCTGCGAGACCATCCGCGCCAGAATCGAATTTTCGATAAGAATGATGGGTTCATTCATATCAGCTACGTGGGCCGGGGCGGACCTGACATGCTGCCTGCGTTACGCACGTTGTTCGCAGCGGTCCGGCAGGGTATGGCGCAGGAACCGGACATCTTTTCCCGCCTGCGCATGCACTTCGTGGGCACCGATTACGCTCCTCCGGAGGCGGTGCGCTATCAGGTCTTGCCGCTGGCGCGGGAGATGGGACTGGAACAGATCGTTGCGGAGCATCCCTCGCGGGTGGCGTATCTGGATGCCTTGCAGACCCTGCTGGATTCGCAGATGCTCGTGGTCGTCGGCTCGACAGAGGCGCACTATACGGCTTCAAAAATTTTTCCTTACATTCTAGCGGACCGGCCGCTGCTGGGAATTTTTCACGAAGACAGTAGCGCCGTGCGTATCCTGCGCGAAACCGCGGCGGGCGAGGTAGTCACGTTCAACCGTGAGTCGCCGGTCGAAAACAAAATTCCGGAAGTGCTTGCCACTCTGCGGCGCTTGCTGACAAATCTCGGACAGCCGAGGAGCGTATGCTGGCAAGCCTTTGAGCCCTACACCACACACGCGCTCACCGCCCGGCTGGCCCAAGCATTCGAGACTGCAATTGCAAAAAGCAAGAATGGCAGAGATTGGGCGGCGCCCTGATGGATTCATCTGAAACAGGTTGTGGGAAAGGTCAGCCTATCAAAGTGCTGGTGATGCTGGGCTCGCCTTTTCTCTACGGGATGGAGCGCTCGGTCATCGAGTTGTTCGACAAGTTGCGGCCCGAGGTCGTGCCATGCCTCGTGATGACCTATACGGCACACAGACTCAATCTCCCGATCATCCAGGAGGTGCGCGCGCGAAACCTGCCCCACGTATTTCTTCCCGACAAGCGAGAGTGGCCCCGGCTGGGGAAGCCACGCGGCCTGCGTCATTTCTGGAAAGTATGCGTGTCGCTGGTGCGGGGGAACCTGTGCCTGCTGAAGGCTGTCATCGGCAAGGACGCGATTTACGTTCCCGGACTGATTGCTGCGTATCATGCCGCACTGGCAGCAGCATATATGCGCATTAGGGGTAAGCGGGTGATTCACAAGTTTCACGACTACGTCGGAACCCCGTCCGGGACATTGAAGTGGTGGAGCTGGCTGGTGACCGACTTTGTCCACCAGACTAGAACCGTCTACGATGGCGCTGTTGCCGCAAACCCCTGTATCCTGCACGCGAAAAACGCGGTCGTTCCTAATGTACTTGATCTCGAGCGCGACACTGCGACGTGCGTTGATCCGAGCGCGATGCATTCAAACGGAAAGCGCGAGATCTTTTTTATTGGCCAGATCGCGCACCATAAGGGAATTGACCTGCTCCTGGATGCCTTCAAGCTTGTCTCAAACGACGGCCTTATGCGCTTGAACATCATTGGCAGCGCGCCGCCACAGTACAAAGAGCAGTTTGAAAAATCCTTGCACGAGATTTCACTGATACACGATGTCAGGTTCTGGGGATATCGCAATGATGTTCTGCGGCGGCTCCAGATTGCCTATTTGTACATACATCCAAGCCCTCCATCGCGCTTCCAGGAGTCTTACGGCCGGGGAGTAGTGGAAGCTATGTCGCTCGGCGTTCCGGTGGTCTGCTTTCCCAGCGGGTCTCTGCGCGAAATTGTGATCAACAATGAAACCGGCATTGTGTGCGACGAAGAGACGCCAGAATGCCTGGCCGCAGCTATACAACGCTTTCTGGCGGATCCGGAGTTTCGCGACCGTTGCGGGAGGCAAGCGCGTTATCGCTACGAAACCATGTACTCACTCGAGATCGTGCGGCCAAGGTGGGTGGAATTTTTCAGAGGCGTCCGCGGCAACCGCGACACGCAGATCTAAACATGAGGAACTGACCGCCAATGTTGGGAAGAGTGCTCGCCAAAGTCGCCGCCGCCACGCCGTTTCGGATCAAACGTAGCTTTGCGTGGCTGAAGCCTGCTTACCTATCGGCGATCCGGCTCGGCGAGCCGGTTGCGTTGGTTGCGACACCTGCCGGAATGCTGCGGTGGAGGATTGACGCTCTGACTTCTCAACGCTATCTCCTGGGGACTTACGAAGAATTCATGCAGCAGGCGTTCTTGCGGTTCGTGCGCCCGGGAGCCGTGGTGTACGACATCGGAGCGCATACGGGGTTTCACGCATTATTTTGTGCCCAGTTGGTGAAGCCGGGAGGAACCGTAATCGCATTTGAGCCGGATCCAGTTGCTCGCAAGTCTCTCGAGACGCAGCTTCGCGAAAACTATGAGCTGCCGGTGAAAGTAATGGGTTTTGCTCTTTCCGATCACTGCGGCAAAGTTTACATGGACACGTCGCGGGGGACTTCCGAGAGCAAGATTTCCGAACAGGGGAACGTCGAGGTTGACGCTAACTCCGTTGACGAGCTCATTGCGCACGGAAGAATACCTCCGCCTGCGCTGTTAAAGATTGACGTTGAAGGTCACGAAGCAGCCGTTCTGAGAGGAGCACGCTTTACGCTTCAGCAATACAATCCCGTCGTCTTATGCGACTACAACGAGGGTGACACATTAGGTGCGGTGACCGAACTCCTGTTGCCCTTGGGCTACAGCATTTCACCAGGCCCGCCGATAACGGCGCTACCTGGTGCCACAGATTTAGGAGGACGGACCTGCAGCGAGTTCGAGAGTTGAAGCGCTTCAAGCTGGGGATAATCGCCACCCATCCCATTCAGTACCATGCCCCGTGGTACCGCGCCATGGCGGCTGATGCGCGCTTTGATCTCCACGTATTTTATTGTCACAGGGCGACCGCCGAAGATCAGGCCGAAGCCGGATTCGGCGTGAAGTTCGAATGGGACCGGCCGCTGCTGGACGGATATCCACACAGTTTCCTTGAGAACGTAGCCAGACATCCATCGGTTTCGACTTTCGCGGGCATTGATACGCCGGCAGTCCGCGATGTAATCCGCGACCACCAATTCGACTCCGTTCTCGTCAACGGGTGGAACCACAAAAGTACATGGCAGGCCATTCTGGCTTGCTGGCGCGACGGAACCCCAGTCATGGTGCGCGGCGATTCGCATTTGCGCACCCAGCGCGGCGCAGTGAAGCGGGCTGTCAAGGCTTTACCCTACCGCATCTTCGTGCCCAGGTTGAACGCTTGTATTGCGGTGGGTACCTGGTCTAAGGAATACTACCTGCACTACGGCGCCAGCCCGGAACGAGTTTTTATAGTTCCACACGTTGTGGACGAGGAGTGGCTGCTGACGCAATGCGGACAGCTTGAGCCGCGGCGGGACGAACTGCGTCGCAAGTGGGGGCTGGCGGAAGGGAGAACGGTATTTCTGTTTGCGGGGAAGCTCATCCCGAAGAAGCGTCCGCGAGATTTTGTTCTCGCGATCGGACGCGCCGCGGCGGCCGGTGCGCCGGTGCAGGGGTTGGTTGCCGGGGATGGTCCGCTGCGCGATGAGTGCGAGGCGCTCGCGGCGAGCGAGAAATCGCCGGTAACGTTCGCCGGCTTTCTGAATCAGTCGGAACTCGCCTCTGTCTACGTAAGTGCTGATGTGCTGGTGTTGCCATCTGATGGCGAAACTTGGGGTCTGGTAGTGAACGAGGCCATGTGTTGCGGCAAGCCTTGCATTGTCAGCGACCAGGTTGGCTGCGGTCCCGATCTGGTGATTCAGGGTGAAACCGGCGCTGTGTTTCCGGTTGGTGATGTGGAGAAATTGGCTGCCCACATCCGCTTCATGGCGGAGGATCGTCACGCTCGGCAGCAAACGGGAGCCCGGGCACGGGAACGGATAAAGAGCTGCTCGATTCGGATCGCAGTGGATGCGACCGCTGCGGCGGTAGCGGCGGTCACTGGGAGAGCATAAACCTATGGCACAGCAGATGCCATCGATCGGGGTGCCGCCCAACGGGCTGCCGCTTGCACGCGCAAGACAACTCGCATTCATTCCGCAAGTGCTCTTTCCTCCTTTTGCTGTTGCCACGTTGCTGTGGGTAACCAGTCCGTTTCAGCAAACAGGTGTTCATCTGGCGACGACGTTTGCTCTGCTGCTCATGCCATGGCTGGCGTATCAGAAATGGACGCGTGGCGAAAAACGTGTCTTCCCCTTGTTTGTGCTGGTCGGGGGAATGATGTGTCTTGCGTTCGTCCCTCCGCTCTACTGGGGCGAGTGGCAGTTGGGAACCAGTCTGGGGCTTCGGGTGTTTCGCGCGGAGTCGCTGGAAATGCCATTGCTCCTGGCGACCTGCGGAGTGGCCTGCCTTTGGGCGGGAATGAGTTTGGGCCTGGGTAGAAGGCTGCGACTGCCTTTCGGTGTGGGAGTTGCACGATCGGCATTTGCCCGGAACTATCTGCGGGTGATTTTAGTCATAGGGATGGCCACAAACGCCTTCAGCCAGTTCGTACTAGGAGAGGGTGGCCGGCAGATCGTGGTGATATTCCAAACCGTCATACCGGTGGCGGCGTTTGCTTTGCTGTATCACCGCTATTTGCGGGGCGAGGCCGACAGACCCGATAAGTTGTTACTGGCCGGCTTCGTGCTGGTCAAATTCGTGGTTGGTTTGTCCGTCGGATGGCTGGGCGCAGCGGCCGGTTTCATGATTGTGGTATTGGCGGTTTACCTCTACGAGCGGCATAAAATGCCCACCCGGGTCGTGCTGATCGTGCTGCTGCTGATTTTTTTTCTGCAACCCGCAAAGAATGAATTTCGCCGGACCTTCTGGTACGGCCATTCGGATGCCGGTGTTTTGGCAAGAGCTGATTTCTGGCTTACCAAGGCTGCGCACACCTGGGGGAAGGCTATCGAGGATCCCGCAGAGACGAGAGAGTTGCTGCAGTCTATTGTGCATCGGCTGTCGCTGCTGGAACAGTCGGCCAATGTCATGGAATTGACGCCGAGTATTGTGCCGTATCAGCGCGGCGCCTTGTATTCCTATCTCGCCGTGACGCTGATCCCGCGATTCTTGTGGCCGGACAAACCGAGCATGAATGACGCCAACCGCTGGTACCAGGTGAGCTACGGCATTAATCCAAAGGGTCAACTGCACAAAGTTTCAATGGCAGTTGGAACTATCACGGAAAGCTATATCAGTTTCGGATGGTTGGGGCCGGTGTTGATTATCCTGCCTCTGGGCATACTGCTGGATTTCATTGTTTACAGTTTTCTGCACCAGGATTCCGGGCTCATGCTGAACGCCATTGGGATTGCATTGGTTCCTCATCTGATAACAGTTGAGTCCCAGATGGCGCAGTACCTTGCCGGCCTGATACAAGCGACAGTGATGGCTGTGCTGATATTCCTGCCGGCAACTGTGCGCCTGTCACGGCGGAGGTCACAGCCGTCGCCGCTTTTCACGCCGGCATCGGCAGAGTCGAGATTTTCGACAGGCTGACAAAAGGGGTAACTCACTCGCGACCATGCGCATTCTGCATGTCACCGCCTACTTCGCACCTGCCTTCGCCTATGGGGGACCACCGCGGAGCGTTCTGGGACTCTGTAAGGCGTTACGGAAGGCGGGCGTTGATGTGGAAGTGGCAACCACCACCGCCAACGGTCATGAGACACCGTTGATCGCAACCGCAGAGCCCGTGCCATACGAAGGGGTGCCCGCCCGCTACTTTCCGCTTCAATTTCCTGCGCGCATTTTCCGCGCACCCCGGATGCGAGAATTCCTACGCAAAGAAACTCAAACCTTCGACCTTGTCCATGTGCATGGGTTGTGGAACTGGGTGGCCTGGACTGGGGTGCGGGAAAGCGCGCGAGCTGCCGTTCCGTATGTGATTTCGGCGCGCGGAATGCTGGAGCCGGCGGCATTAAACCATCGTTGGTTGGGAAAGAAGATTGTTTATCGCGCGGTTGAGCAAAGTAATCTTCGCAATGCGTCCTTCCTGCACGCCACCGCTGCATCGGAACAGGCCAATTTACTCAAGCTTAATCTGAATGTGCCAGTGGTATTGTTGCCCAACGCGGTAGAAAACCTGATTGACAGAAACACCTCCCGTGGAGCATTTCGGAGAAGATCGGGGATTGATGCAACCACGCCGCTTGTTGTTTGGATTGGACGTATCCACCGTATCAAGCGCCTGGATTTGCTGATCGAGGCGTTCCGGCGTGTGCGCCAGTGCTGTCTGGCTGAGTTGGTGATTGCGGGTCCTGATGAAACCGGGTTGCGGTCCGGCCTGGAAAATCCGATTGGTGGCGAGGACGCAGGCGTCCATTGGCTGGGTGAAATTGATGCCGCAGCAAAAAGGGAATTGCTCGCCGATGCGGACGTGCTGGTGATGTGTTCGGACTCGGAAAGCTTTGGGATGAGCGTCCTGGAAGCCTTGTCGGCAGGTGTCCCTGTCGTAGTGACGCGCACGTGTCCCTGGCCGGAAGTGGAGAGCGCCGGTTGCGGTTTCTGGGTGCCCCAGGACGCGGCCGAGATCGCAGGCGGTATCCTGCGCATTATTTCAGCGCGGGAATGCCTCCCCAATATGCGCCGAAGAGCGCAGGAATTGGTGCGTGAAAAGTATCTGTGGAGTTCAGTTGCACGCCGCATGACCGAGTTCTATGCCGAGGCCATTGCGCGCGCAGCCGCTCGCCGGGAGAGTTGGCGTGTTCAGGGTGGATGTCAGACATGAAAATCCTGCTACTGACTCCCAAATTGAACGGCCGCGACGGCATCTCCCTGGTATCGCGCACCGCGCTGGCCGCACTGAAGCAAACGGGAACTGAGAACCGCATTGAAGTGCGCACTCTGGCTCCAGAAAATTTCCTCCCGGAGCAGGTATCGGAAGCATGTGTTTGCCGGAGCGCGTCGGGTAGCAAACTTCGGTATCTGGCATGGTCTACTGAAGATTTGCTGGGCGGCGGACGGTTCGACCTAGTCATTGCCATGCACATCCACCTGGCGCCGGCGGCACTTGCAGGTCCATTTGCCGGCAGCCGTCTTGCGGTATTTCTGCATGGAATTGAAGTTTGGAAGCCGCTGACGCCACTTCAACATCTCGCCGTGCGCCGCGCCTCCTGTGTGCTTGCCAATTCCCAATACACTGCAGATTTGTTCAGGAAACGGAATCCCTGGTACGAAAACTGCCATGTTCGGGTCTGCCCGCTGGGGTTGCCAGCCGTGCAGGGTGGGGGTGAAGTCTGCGATGAACGCTATGCCCTGATTGTCGGCCGCATGGTGAAGCAGGAGCAGTACAAGGGGCACGATCGGCTCATTGAGCTTTGGCCCAAGCTGCTGGAACATGCGCCTGGGTTCCGGTTGCTCATTGCCGGGGATGGGGAGGACCGCCCGCGGCTGGAGGCAAAAGCGAAAGACCGCGGCGTTCAAGATGAGGTCAAGTTCCTTGGCCTGGTGGACGATAGCACATTGCTGGAGCTATATCAGAACTGTTCGTTCTTCGTCATGCCTAGCACGGGCGAGGGTTTTGGGCTGGTATTCCTCGAAGCGATGCGGGCAGCGAAACCTTGTATCGCTGCGATCGGCGCTGCGTCGGAAGTGGTGGAGCACGGCGTTTGCGGTTTCATAGTTGATCCGAAAGTATCAGAAACATTGCTGGATGCGATGCTGCAACTGATTCGCGATCCGGAGCGGGCGCGCCGCATGGGGTGTGCCGGTCATGAGCGCTTTATGCGGATGTTTACAGCCGAAGCATTTGCTGCACGTTTCACCCAGGCACTCGATTTGTGCAGTGTGCCGGAGAATTCGTTGTGTGCGGGATAGCGGGGGTGAGTCTGAACCAGGCCTCCGCCGGACTGCCGGTGGAGGCCTGGTTGCAGTCAATGTTGAACTCGCTGCGCCATCGCGGCCCCGATGATCGCGGCAGCTTTCATCGCGTGTTGCCGGACGGAGCCGGCGCTGTGGGATTGGCGAACACGCGCCTGGCGATTCTCGATCTCACTAGTGCTGGCCATCAACCCATGTGCGATCCGGAAACCGGTAACTGGATCGTGCTCAATGGCGAGATTTACAACCACCTTGAAATCAGGAAAGAGTTAGGCGCACCCAACGGCGGATGGCAGTCCGGCAGTGACACGGAAACCGTGTTGCGCGCGTACGCCCGCTGGGGGAGCGATTGCGTCCATAAGCTGCGTGGAATGTTCGCAGTCGCAATCTTCGATGCGCGCCGGAAAACGATCTGGTGCGCGCGCGACCGCCTAGGTATCAAGCCGCTTTACTACTGGGCAGGGCCGCCGGGAGTTGTGTTCGCTTCCGAAGTGCGGGGGCTGCTGAGTTGCGGGCTGTTCGAGCCGCAATGTGACCGTGTCGGCTTGGCTCATTTTGTGCGTTTCGGTTCGGTTTCGGATCCGCACACGTTACTAGAAGGCGTCCAATCGCTGGCGGCGGGAGCTTGCATGGAAATCGCCGCTGGGCAGATAGTCGCGATGCGGCGCTATTGGGAACCAGATGGATGCGGAACTCCGGCCGAGCAGCGGAATTTGAATTCAGCGATTCGCGATCATTTGCGCCGGGCCGTAGGCGAACACATGCTGTCGGATGTTCCGGTCGCCAGCCTGCTCAGCGGGGGAATTGACTCGTCCGTAGTCACCGCGTTGGCGGCGCAATTTTCGCCCCGGCCGATCCGCACTTTCACGGTGTTTTTTCGGGGCACGCCGGAAGACGAGTCTCAATTTGCCCGGGCGATTGCAGCTCGCTACAAGACGGACCACCACGAAGTGACGCTCTCGCCTGAAGAGGTGCTGGAGCAGGTGCCGGCTGCGGTCGCGGCCATGGATTTGCCCAGTGCCGACGGCATAAACACTTATGTGGTTGCACGGGCGGTTGCGGGCACGGGAAGCAAAGTGATTCTTTCCGGGCTGGGCGGGGACGAAGTTTTTGGAGGGTATCGCAGCTTTCGTCTCCTGCCGATGGCCTATCGCTGGTCAGGGCTGCTGCAAATGGCGCCGAAATTACTGCTGGCGATGGCTCCCGGCGGCAGCCGGCTGGTGGAAATGACGCGCTCAGATACTTCTCTTATGGAGCGATATTTGAGTCTGCGTTCCTTCTGGGGGATGGAAGAACTGCAACGAATGGGCGTTGCTGTCCAAGCATGGAACACCGATGGCAGCGAAAGGAAGGACGGGGCTCCGGTTGCGGTTGAAATCAGCAGGTTGGAGCTGGGGCAATATATGCGCAACGTCCTGCTGCGTGACGCCGACGTCATGAGCATGGCGCATTCCGTCGAATTGCGCGTGCCCTTTCTTGATCATCGGCTGGTGGAATACTGCCTGGGAACAGGCGCCGCAAGGGCACACAAACGTCTTCTGGTGCAGGCGACAGCCGAGCTCTTGCCCCGGGACAACTACCAGCGCCGCAAGCGTGGTTTTGAACTGCCAATGGATTCATGGATGCGGGGTCCGCTCAGCGGTTTCGTCCATGAGGGTGTGGTGAAGCTTCAAGATTCGCGCCTCCTGCCTAGAGTTGATCTTCCCGAGGTAGAGAGGCGTTTCCGGGCCGGCCAGTTGGGATGGTCACGCTTGTGGCAGATGGCAGTTCTGGGACAGTGGGCGGACCGGCACAACCTGAAGGCGAATATCGGGACGTCCGATGCTGGGTAAATAAAGGGCTTGGTTTGATTCGCGCTGAAGCTTTATGCGTGTCCGCTTCTGTCCTTAAACCACACGGTGCTATTTCAACGTGGCTGTACGACATCACTTTTCCCACACGGGGCGGCCCGAGCACTTTCCCACCACTGGAACGTGAGATAGCAGAGCAGGTGGACGGCTGCTTGGAAAAGATCCGCGGCTTGTTTGAAGCAAATTAAAGCGCACATCCCAAAACAATAAAGATCGGAAGCAACCAGTATCGCTAACGGCGGGCCGAACGAGATGCACACTTCGCGCTTTCGGATGCCGCCACCTTCGTGCGGCGTTCCGTCGCGGCTCGAATGTTGATGCCTGGGTATATCGATGCTGCCAAGAGCGGGAGGAGATGAAAGAACAGTTCAACGGCGTGCCGGAAAACCTGGTGTTGATAATGCGTTTCTGCCAGCAGCTCTCCACCGTCCAGGTGATCTTGGTTCCTGGATAAATGCTCGACGGTGTATTTCGGGCGCACGTTCAGATTCGACAAGGTCACGCATCACTACTCAACCTTCTGCCGGGCTCGTATTCCAGTTCAGAGAAAGAGGTCTGCGCATACGGCGGCGGTTTGCTGAGGCAGACGGCCGTCGTTAATCATTCCTCATGCGACGTCCGGCAGGGTAGCAGTAGGCGCGAGCAATGGACCAAGAATGTCTTCTATCGAAACTTTTACATCGCTCGCGGCAGGCGGAACTGAAGCCCGCGTCCCCTGGTCAGGTTCACCCTCTTGCTCCAGCATAACCTCGGCGACGAGAGCGGCATCGGGATCACCGGACTCCAGTGCTTTGATCAGTTCGCGGCGGGCATTGGAATCGCCATAGTTCCGCCAGGCGATTCCACATGTGAACACGTAAAGCACGTCCATCTCTAATCCCTCGGGACGGTGCCTACCGTCCAGATTACAGTCAACCGTAATCCAGGCCCGCTTGAAATGACTTTTGTCACACGCCAGCAACACGACACTGCCCGTCTGTTACCACACTGTCAGGGTGACTTGGTCAACCAGTGCTGTGCAGGTTGCAGTCCACGTGGTGCCGGGTACGCCGTTGAGACCCAGTTGGAATTGCACATCCAGGTTGTTATTCCAGCCGGTTGACAACGGTCCTGACGGCAAAGCGATGTTCACAGGCGTCGTCGAATCATTGAGCAGTGTTGTGCCAGCGCTGTCCTAGTGCTGCACGCCGACGCTGTTGTAGTGCTCATACAAGTCGGAAGTGCGCTGGAAATTGCAGGTGATGTGATACCAATCGCCGGGCACGAATGCCAGTCACTAGCGGGTCCCCAATTCCGCTGCCACTCAAGGGAATTGACGTGCTCGCGCCTCCGGTTGCGCTAATCGCCAGTTTTCCTGTGTAGGATCCGGCCACTGTAAGCGTGTGCCCAACAGCCGCGGTCGGCTTCTAGTAGGGGTGTTAGTGTGCTGGGCGAAAAAATTTCGGGGTACGCAGTGAACCGCTTAAACGTGTGAATTTACGGCGTAGTACTGGCGTAAGTCAGTGCCGCAAAGACCGTTCATCCACGGATCGCCACGCATACTTCATAGGTGAGTAGCCGCCTGCGGAAGGCTTCGCCGATAACGTCAACCGCCGCGCTGAACGCCTTTACCGGCGTCGAAGCGAAGGTCACAAATGGCCGCAGCTTGCGTACGCGGGAACGAACCAGTTGCCAGGTCTGCAGCACAGAAGAAGTCAGGTCTTCGTACCTGTAAACGATCAAGCCGGCATCATTTAGCATGCTTCGGTATTCTGCCTGGGTCGAGAAAGCCGGGCAGACGGATGCTTTCGCCAGCTGGACAAGTTCGTCCTGCTCGGCGGCTTCAGCCCCTGCCCATGCTGTCAGAAGGAGCATGCCACCCGTACACAACGACTCCGCCGATCGCGCAAAGAAATGGGGCCTGTCCAGGAAATGTTCGGATGACTCCATCACCCAGATGAGGTCGTAGGCGCCCGGTGCAAACTCATATCGCTCCGCGTCCGCCACGCCAAAAGTAGCAAGGCGATCCAGTCCTTTTCGGCGTGCCCTGGCATTAGCATACTCAACCTGGCGCGGACTGAGCGAGATTCCGTGTACCGGGCAACCGAACTCCCGCGCCAGGAACAGGGCAGTGCCGCCATAGCCGCAGCCAACATCGAGCACGCAGCGCTGCGGCGCCTCAGGCAGCAGGCTGACGCAGTAGCGCAGCATCGCGACTTGTGCCTCACGCGGTGATTCGTTGCCCCTGTGAAACAGGCCATGATGCAGGTGATGTCCCCACAGCAGGAGGTAGGGCCAAAACAGGGCGTCGTAATGTCGGCGCACCTCGCGTTTCAGTTCTGCGGGATTAGCGACTAGACCGCCCATGTCGGTGCTTAGATTCCCCGGCGTCACTAAAAGTTACAGAACGCCACGCAAGCTTGGTGCCTGTCACATCTTCCGCACTGTCGAATCGGATGAAATGAAACGAGGACGTTAAAGAGAGTACCGCGTTGTAAGCAGCTGCCAATCCAGAGGAGCTCCGAAACAACGGCAGTAGGCAAAATATCATTGCCGCCGCGGGCGGCCTTCTGCTTCTAACTCAGAGGATAATAGAAGATGAGAGCCAGGATGCTTTTGCTGCTTGCGTTCGTGCTGGCCGGCTTCTCGGCGGCAATGGCGCAGTCTATCGCGGTGGACGTCTCCAACTCCAGGCTGATTGTTCGGGTGTTCAGGTCCGGCCTGTTTTCCGGTTTTGCGCACGACCACGAAATCTCCGCGCCCTTGAGCGGCGGAGAGTTCGATCCGACCGCAATGCGGGTGCAGGTTCGTTTTGATGTGCGCAAGATGCAGGTGCTGGATACGGAAGCTTCAGTCTCTGACCGCGCCAAAATTCAGGCCACGATGCTGAGCGAGAAGGTGCTTGATGCGCAACGCTTCCCGGAAATCACGTTTACTTCACAACGCATTGTTCCCGGTGGCAATGGCGCCTATACCGTCGAAGGGGAACTGACATTACATGGGGTGTCCCGCCGGCTGACAGTGCCTGTGTCTCTGAGCAACGGACGCTATATTGGGTCGGTGAAGCTGAACCAAACCGCTTACGGCATCAAGCCGGTGAAGCTGTTTGGCGGCACGGTGAAAGTCAAGGACCAGGTCCAGATCACCTTCGAAGTCGTACCTCTCCGGTGGAGTGACGGGCAGCAAGCCGCCAGCCGACGGCGGTAGCGCCCGGATTCCGGCGTCCTAAGCACCGAATTGGGAACCGTTTTCCCAAAGAATCTGTGCATTACGCCTACCTCAACGCTCCGGAGGGCATCGTTATTTGCATTGGGCTCTTCCACCTCGCATTAAGCGGCAAAAACACCTAATTTTCATTCACGAGCACTGCTCATGATCTGCGTTCTGAGGCCGGATGTTAGGCGCGATCTTGCGGTAGTAAGGAGAACGAACATGCAAAGCCCAATTCAGCGCGTGGCATATCTGTTCTTGCTTTGTCTACTAACCGTTGTCCTCGTGGGCTGCCCGCAGGAGGTGAGGATTGGGGACCTGACGAGCAATCCTGGCCGCTACGCCGACAAGGAAGTCACGATTAACGGGACAGTGGTTTCAAGTTTCGGTTTCCTCGGCCCCGGTGCGTTCGAGGTTGATGACGGCTCGGGCAAGATTTGGGTGCTGAGTGAGAACTTCGGAGTGCCGTCGAAAGGCGCACGCGTAGGCATCACCGGCCGGGTCAGTCAGGGAGTAAGTCTGGGAGACCGCAGCTTCGCGGTGGCCTTGCGGCAGACCCAAAAACCTCATTACTAATTTGTTCCGCTTGGCGCAAATTATGCGCGGTTTACACATTGAGGTCAGAACCAGCGCTTGGCATGAAAATAAAACAGGACGATGACCGCGCTCAGGGCCATGACACCGACGGCGTATAAAGGGCCCAAAGGGTTTTCCATCCAAGGAAGCTTCAGGTTCATTCCGAAGAATCCTGTGATGATCACCAGCGGCAAAGCGATGGTCCCGTAGATGGTGAGCACCTTCATGACTTCGTTTGTGCGGTTCGCAACGGCGGACAAGTAGATATCGAGCGAGCCGGTGAGCAGGTCGCGGTAGGTTTCGATCATCTCGACGGTGCGCACCAGGTGATCGTAAACGTCGCGGAAATAAGGATCGAGGTCATCGCCCAGGAATCCCCCTTCCCGCCGAACGATGGCGTTTACTACCTCGCGCATGGCCCCGGTAATCCGGCGGAACTCGATCAGGGTGCGTTTAAGCCGGAAGATGCGCGACAGCACGTTGGGATCAGGACGTTTCAGCACCTCGGCTTCGACCTCTGAAATCTCTTCGGCCAGATCATCAAGCATAGGGATATATTCGTCCACAACAGTGTCCACGATCAGGTAAAACACCTTGTCGAGGCGTTCGACGTGGCCCTGGTTCACGCGCAAGCGTACTTTCTCGATGAGCGCGGCAGCGGAGACCTGGTGGACGGTGATCAGGAACTCGGAGCTTACAAAAACATCCACCTCGTCGAATTCAGTTTCGCCGTTTCGCGTGAGGTGCTTGAGCACGGCGAAAATGTAATGGTCGTGCTCTTCGAGCTTGGCGCGTTGCCTTCGATGGCGGCAGTCCTCGATCTGTAATTCGTGCAATCCGAATTTGCGGGCGAGGTCATCGAGCGCGGGTGAGAAGGGATCATCCACGTCGTACCAAGCGACCGGAGCAGTGGTGTGCGCATTGCTCATAGAGGCCGCAGTATAGCTGGACTCTGTGTTGGAGGTACAGCAAGCCGCTATGTTCGCGTGCGAGGTCTTTCAGCCGGTGATCGGCGGGATGCACTACAAAACGTGCAACACTCCCGTATTTTTTCCTTGGCGCCGAGAATGGTGGAGCTGCCACCTGGCGAGCAGGTTTTCTCGTCGCAGAGCGATCAGACTTCAGAGGGCAACGGCTCTGAACGCGCCGCGTGAACGCGCGGCGCTACTCCCGCATCACTCGCTACAAGAAAGCAAAACCCGGCACGCGAGGCGCCGGGTTGAGAGCCTGTGCGCAATGCGCAGTTAGTGGATGACCACTGGCCGGCGCGCTTCGTTCAGAAGCTGGACGGTCATGCTTGAGCGGCGGCTGTCGCGCCACTGTTGAATTGCTGCCAGACGCTTGCCCCAAGGTGCGAGATCGAAGCTCTTCCCCGTGTCCTTGGGATGGGCGACGTAGGCGTCAATCAGTTCGCGATAAAACTTCACGATATCGGCCACCAGCGGAACCGGGTATTCGCGTCCTTGCACTTTCAGGCAGTGAACGCCCAGATCAATCAGTTTCGGAATGTCTTCCAGAAAGAAGAAGGCGTCATTCTTGAGAGCAACCTGGGGTTCGATCACTGTGCTGCCGTTGTGCAATGACCATTGCTGCAGGCAAATGCGGTAGTCGAGCCCGCCGCGATTGGGGCTGCCGCGGAACAGGTCCTTGCCGAACTCGTCCGTGGTGCGCTCCAGGCGGTGATACGGAGACATCCAGCACTTGCCCAGGTAGGTGTAGCACTTGTTGGCGTGGATCAGGACTTCAATCCCGACGTCAATGTTGGCCTTGCGGGACGCGAGTTCGCGCAGGGTCATCTTGGTGTCGGCGACAACCTGGGTTACGCCGATGGAGCGGTAGAACTGCACGTCCTCGTTATTCAGGATGTTGGCCCCGATACTGGCGTGCAGAATGAGATGAGGATAGCGTTGATGAACTGCGGCAATGGCGCCGATGTCGGTCATGATGGCGCCGTCAATGCCCCATTCCACGAAGTGTCCCATCTTTTCCAGCAGGCTCGGCAGTTCGCGGGACTGCATGTTGGTGTTGATGGCGACGCGCAACTTGGCGCCGCTAGCGTGTGCGATTGCAATGGCCTCGCGGATCTGGTCGTCCGACATCTCATACGCGTCCCGGCGGCGGCTCCAGCCGCGCGCACCCACATAGATCGCGTTGGCGCCGTTATCCACCGCCGCCTTGACCATTTCCAGATTTCCCGCCGGTGCTAAAAGCTCGACCATGGTGCTTCTCCGATAAAAACCTCATCCGCAGCAGGAGATTAGGGACGGACGTGCCCCGGTCCCGCCGGAACCGCCGTCTCAAGCGCTGCGTGCGCAGTGGAACTAATTGCGGCACGGGTCGAAGTGCCGTCAGAAGCTGATCCGCGGGGCTGAAGATGCGTTGTTTGGGACACCGCAACCGCGCGTACAAGATGTGCTTTTAGTGCACCCCGGTGGCGCATCCCGCGCTCAGCGCTTCTGCGCGCTGACCCACGTATTCGCCACCTGTCCTGCCAAAATAAAACCCGTTGCACAGACCAACAGGCGTGTGCCGCTGAACAATTTCCCAGTTCTGCTCCGTGACCTTGTAGTTTTCCCCGCCCGCGTGTTGCAGGGCATCGCGGTACAGGGCGCCGATTTCCCGCCGGTACGCCGGCGACTCATAGGCTGCTTCGATGCGGAAAGTGCGATGTCCGGCAGCCCACAGCGCCGGCAAATGCTCAAGCATGCATACGTCACGCCCGCTCATCACGCCTTTACCCACCGTGCGCATGGCCCAGTCGCCCTGCCGCAGAAACAGCGGTTGCTGGCACAGCGCCGGGCATTTCTGCTCCCAATTATTTTCGTATTCGAGCAGAAAGCAGTAGTCGGAGACGCCCAGCGGCATTTTCCCATGCACCAGGATTTCCGCCGGCACTCCGGCCGCTTTCGTCAGCAGGTTCACCTCTTCCAGACTGATTTCGTAATTGGGAGTGATGCGTTCCGCGCCGTGTTGCTTCAGAACCGAAGCGCCGGCATCGGTGTAAACATTGGCGAACCCGCCAATGTGGACCTTCAGGGAAGGAAACTCCTCATGGGCAATCCGCAAAACTCCCATGTTGTGCGCCTCAATCGCGTCGGCGCCCGCGACCGCAGCGGTTTCCAGCGCCTTGCGAATCTTCGGCAGGACGTCGTTGCGAGGGGCGGCATAGGTGGACACGTAGGCCTTGCGGCCTTGATCGTGCACCCGGGCAATGCCCTCCTTCAAATCTTCAAGAGACTCGAGAAAATTCTGCTCGTAAACACGACAGTAAATATTGCCCAGATAAACTGCGTCGTACGCCGACAAATCCGATTCCAGAAGATTGCGTAAATTAGAAACACCTGTATTCAGTTCGAAATTCATTACCGACCTTTGACTGTCCACATCCGGGGGAGTTCAGCCGTTCCCACAGGCGTTCGTGCGCCCTGCTCTGGAGTTTCGCACATGTGGTGCGTCCGCCCTTCAATCCAGGCATCCATGGCGAACCGATACCCCGCCACCAATGCGCCGAGCTGGGCAGGTGGAAGACTGCGCCCCTGAAGCTTAATAATGTCTGCCCCTGCGTCCAAAAATGCTGTGACTTCGGTCACTCTGCTTAGTTGACGGCTGGGAAGCAGCCGCGTATCCAATTTTTCGGCATCACGAAACAGTTCCCAGGGTTGCTGGCAGATTTTGAAGCAACTGCCTACTCCACCACGTTTTACGCTCCCGCTGAGGCGTCCGCCTGCGGTTTCCACGCCGGCAGCATGGAAGTTGTGATAGCTCGGCATCCAGCATTTCCCAAGCTGGATGAACTCCTCCACCATGTGCAGCATAAGTTCCAGCTTTATCTTAACCTTGGCCTTGATGCTGGAAGTCTCCTGCGGCTGCAGGTTGCCGGGCAGCACGACCGCGCTGGCCCCCAGTTCCTGATAAAAGAGCGCGTCAGCTTCATTCAGAGATCCACACCCGATGCTGACCGTGATGGGCAACTCGGGGAGGCAGCTCCGAACATCCTGTAAAAACCCTATATCGTTGACTATAACGGCGTCCAGCCCCCGTTCGGCAAAGGTCGCCAGCTCCCGCAATAAGCCCCGTTTTTCCTGCGGCTTGGGAATGATATTAACCGCAAGCTGGAGCTGGCGCCCGGCCTCGTGGGCGAGCCGGATGCAATCGTGCAGTTCGCCGGGAGTGAGTTCGCCGCGCGCTCCCCCTCGGCTCCAACCTTTCAGGCCAACATAGACCGCGTCGGCGCCGGCGCGGATTGCTGCTTCCACAGCATAACGATTTCCGGCCGGGGCCAACAGGACCGGAGCCGGACGCACAGCTGCGCGAGCATGGGCGGATGCTAGATCTCCGCCCGCCAGGCAAGCCGCTTTGCGCCCCAGTGCGCTAATCTGAACACCTGCACCTGACAAGTGGTACAAGAATGTTACGCCGAATACCGGGCTAACTCCAACGATTTCAGTTCAGCGGCCGTAACCATCCCGTCCAGAGTCACTCCAATAACCGACCGGGGTGGGTGGAGTGGTGATGTGCCGAGTCAGTTCTGATTTGCAACAATTTCCATAAGGGTCCCAACCTCGCCGATACGGTTCTGGGGGCAGCAGCAGCGCTGCGCCGGCCCAGAACCCAAAGTAGTCACTTATCAAGCTAATCACCTATTTCCGCTGGCTTTTGCCTTGTGGTAGTCTCGCTTCACTCCGGGAGGAAAGCTGGTTTTGTGAAGCCGAAGAAGAACTCGGAATTTCATATCTCGTGGATGACGATCAGCTATCGCAGCGTAGCGATGCTGGCCGCCACCATCTTAGTCATTCTCATCCTGGGTGTGTTCTTGCTGTTTCCACAATCGGCGCCAGTAGTGGCCATCGGTGAAATTGCCAATAAGCTGCTGGACAAAGCAGGACTCGGCTCGGTAGGCACGAGGACCGGCACTCCTGGCCCCCAACAGGCGCATTTCACCAATCTCGACGGAACTGTCCGCGTAAAGAAAGCGAACAGCAATACCTGGATCAATGCGGACTACAGTCTGCCCCTGGACAAAGGTGACGTCATACAGACCACTTCCGAAGGAATGGCCAAGGTGGTGTTTCCCGACGGCACCAACTACACAGTCAAGCAGGACTCCTTGATTGTCATTGAGGAAAACTCCACTACTTCGGAACAAAAAACCAACGTAGCGGTGCAGGTGACCACAGGAACCGTGGATTTGGCTACGGCTACCTACGCACAAGGTTCCACTTCCCAGGTAATCGTTGCGGGCGCGACTGCCTCACTGGCGCCGGAAAGCTCTGCGATGGTGCGCAACGATCCGCGTAAGGACGAACACGAAATCCTGGTGAAGAAAGGTTCCGGACGAGTCACACGTAAGAATGAAACGGTAACGCTTGCCAATTACGAGAAGGTCAGCTTCAAGGCGGAAACGGGGCAGATGGCCAAGCAGAAGGAAATCGGGCCGCCTACGCTGATTGCGCCGGCGCACATGAGTCCGCTGTTTACCTCCGGCACGGGGAGGAGCGTTGATTTTTCCTGGACTCCGGCCGTCAATAGCCGGGGATACAGGTTGCGGGTCTCGCGTAACCCGTACTTTTCTTCCACGGTTTTCGACAAAGTTGTGCAAACCACCGAGGCCCGGGTTCCGAGCCTGAAGGAAGGGACCTACTACTGGGTGGTGTCCTCGATGGACGTTACCGGTCGGGAGTCAGTGGAGAGTGAGCGCAACCAGTTCACGTTGGTGGCTCGCGCAGCCGACAGCGTAGCTATCCCGCTGGAGTTGCAGCCGTTCATTCAGCATGGGCATGTTATCGAAGTGAAGGGCAAGACTGATCCCAATGCGCGTGTCATGGTCAACGGCCATGAAGTGCCGGTCATCCTGGCGGACGGCAGTTTTCATTATTTTACCCCGCCGTTGCCGCTGGGAGAGAATGTGATTACAGTAACGGCGCAGAATGCCAAGGGCGGGGTCAAGACCCAGCAGAAGAAAGTAGTTATCGAGTAGGGGTGGACGTGCCCCGGATGCCCTGGGGCGGAACCAGAAAGCGAAAGGTCCAGCACCATGGTTCCTGCAGCAAGTGCAAACATCGAATAAAATCAGAGCAGTAGATCACCGGCCCTGGAACTTCGGCACGTTCGCTCACCGGTTGCACCAAGGCTTTCACATTGTTGTACGTTCAGTCTGGGAGAATAGAGAAGTCAGCAATGTCATCGAACGGTTTTCACAATAGCGCGTCGCGCTTCGCCAATCTGCGCTCGCTGTTCAGCATGTTCTCGAGCGATCTGGCCATTGATTTGGGCACGGCCAACACGCTGGTATTCGCCAAGGGCAAGGGAGTGGTGGTGAACGAACCCTCGATCGTCGCCATCAACAAGAACACCGGCGATGTGGAGGCGGTCGGCAAAGAAGCAAAAGAGATGCTGGGGCGCACGCCCGGCAACATCGTCGCCATCAAGCCTATGAAGGACGGCGTCATCGCCGACTTCAAGGTGACGGAAAAAATGCTGAATTATTTCATTCAGAAGGCGCACAACCGCAAGATGCTGGTGCATCCGCGTATCGTGATCGGCGTGCCTTCGGAAATTACGCAGGTGGAGAAGCGCGCAGTCATGGACTCTGCCTACCGCGCCAAGGCCAGCGAAGTACACCTGGTGGAGCAGGCAATGGTGGCGGCCATTGGCGCGGGCCTGCCGATCACAGAGCCCAGCGGCAACATGATTGTAGATATCGGCGGCGGCACTACGGACATCGCCGTTATTTCCCTCAGTGGCATCGTCTACTCGCGCTCCGTGCGCATGGCCGGCAACCAGATGGACGAAGCCATCATGAATTATCTGAAGCGAAAATATAACCTGCTGATCGGCGAGCGCACCGCCGAGCAGATCAAGATCGAGATCGGATCCGCGTATCCGTTGGACAAGCCGCTTACCCTGGAAGTCAAGGGACGCAACCTGATCGAGGGCGTGCCCAAGACCATAACCGTGGACGACAGCGAGATCCGCGAGGCGCTTACCGAATGCGTCAGCACCATCATGAACGCCATCCGT
Source organism: Terriglobales bacterium (assembly GCA_041946765.1). Classification (GTDB taxonomy): domain Bacteria; phylum Acidobacteriota; class Terriglobia; order Terriglobales; family Acidobacteriaceae; genus JBHGAZ01. Next base: position 13,771 of record JBHGAZ010000009.1, on the reverse strand, counting down.
GTGGCGCTGGAGCGCACGCCTCCGGAGTTGAGCGCCGATATCAGTGACCGCGGAATTGTGCTGACCGGCGGCGGAGCCCTGCTCAAGAACCTGGACAAGCGCATCCGCGAAGAAACCGGATTGCCGGTCTCCATCGCCGACGACCCGTTGGCCAGCGTGGTGCTGGGCACAGGGAAAATGCTCAGCGACTTCAAATTGCTGCGCAAGATTTCGATCGAATAGAGCGGCAGTTTCCAGTTGCGAGCTTGCAGTTTGGGGCGATGAACTGGAGTATGGCTGTGTGCTTCTACGCCCGCGGTGACGTGCATCGGCCGCGGGCGTTTGCTCGAACTGGAAAGTTTGAAAGAACCTAAAATGAGAGCTGCCAGTTTTTCCGCTGCAGACTCAGTCCGCTTGTCGGGGCAGTTGAGTCAACCGGAAACTGGGGAACCGGAAACTGTTTCATGGATTTGTTCAAGCGCCATCTCAACCTGACCGTGCTGGTTGCCGCACTGTTTGTGCAGGTGGTGGCGCTGGCATACCAGGTGAAGCGCCCGACGGAACAAGGTCCTACGCGCCTTATTCGGTTATGGACAATCAGCGCCATCACGCCCGTGGAAAAAAGGTTCGTGCACACGCAACAGTGGGCGCATCGTACGTGGCGCAGTTATTTTTATCTGCGTGATGTCCGCCAGGAGAACCAGCGGCTCCGTGACGAGAACGCGCGGCTGCGTCTGGAGCAGGTGCGCATGGCGGAAGATGCCGGCCAGGCGCAACGGCTCCAGGCGCTGCTGAAATTCAAAGAGCAGTACATCGAACAAACGGTAGCCGCACAGGTGATTGGCTCCAGTGGCAGCGAACAGTCACGTGTGGTCTACATTGACAAAGGTGCGTCCGATGGCCTTCGGAACGACATGGCGGTGATTACTCCGACCGGGGTCGTGGGGAAAGTCATACGTGTGCTCCCCAGTACGGCCCAGGTCCTGGAAATCAGTGATCAGACCAGCGGTGTCGGTGCAATTCTGGAAAAGAGTCGTCTGCAAGGGATACTGAAGGGAACGCCGGCAGGCGAAACCATGCTGCATTACATAATGAGTGACCAAAAGGTGGAGCCCGGGGAGATAGTGGTGACCAGCGGTGGAGACCGCATTTTCCCCAAGGGACTGCCCATCGGACGTGTCGTGCAGGTAAATCCTGGCAGCGACGTGTTTCTCAATATCCGGGTGAAGCCTTCGGCGCGGCTGGATCGCCTGGAGGAAGTACTTGTAATCACCAAGGTCGTGGACAAGGAGCCGGCAAACATTGCCGAAGCGCCTATGCGAGCTTCCGATATTCTGGCGCTGCGCCTGCCCACGGTTCAGCCCAAACCGCCCGACGCCGGGAAGCCCGGTGGTGCACCGCCTGGCGCTACTCCTGCGAGCACTTCGAAACCTGCGCCCACGACGGCTGCCGCGAAGCCCGGCAATGCCTCTGCGCCGGCAATGCCTGCCGGCGCGACCACAAGTCCGGCAAGAGTGCCGTCGGCTCCCGCGAATGCAAAACCTGCAGAAACAAAGAAACCTGCAGTAACAAGCCCAAGCCAGGCGCCCAATGCGGCCACACCGCTAAAGAAACCCGCACCGTTTGCGAAGCCCCTTCCTAATGCGGCCCAAGCGCAGCCTGCTCAGCCGGGGGTGAAGGTGACCACTGATATGAACCAGAAGCCCACACCGAAACCGAAACCCGCGCCGGCCAACCCCGCAGCGCAGAACAGGAAACCCGCCGCTCAGCCACAGGGCGCTGCTCCGGCAACGAGCCCCGAATAATCGTGCCAACCCTATACACATCCGGCGAGCAAGTGGAGGTTTATCGGTTTCCGCCGGCGGTGTCTCTAGGCATTCCGCTGCTGGCGATCTTCTTTCAGGCTTTCGTGCCTGTGCGGCTGCGCTTCTTTTCCATCTTCGATCTGCCCTTGCTGGTGACGATCTTCTTTGCGGTTGCACGACGCAATCCCATCATGGGACTGCTGACCGGCGGTATCATCGGCCTGCTGCAAGACAGTCTTTCCCAGGGTGCCATCGGCGTATTTGGCATCGCCAAAACCGTTGTGGGTTATGGCGCGTCGTCACTGGGCGTGAAACTCGACGTGGATAATCCCGGCTCGCGCATCATCATGACCTTCCTTTTCTACATTCTTCATCAGTTGCTGTGGCTGCTGATTACGCGCGGAATGATGGGCGAAACCCATCAATTGCAGTGGGGACGATTGATGCTTGCCGCATTCGCAAATGGCTTCCTGGCCGTCCCGGTGTTTTCGGCACTGGACAAGTTCAAGCAGAGAGTGTGAGAAATTGGTAATTGGTAATTCGTCATTTGCAAAGTTCTGATTCTGCGGCTGAGCCATCGTCAACTACTTTGCAATTAGCGAATTCCCGTTTACTTTGCAGATTACCAATTACAAATTGCAAATTCCCAATTCCTGCTAAACTGGATGCAAGCAGACGCCCCGGAAGATACGCGAGAAACTCTGGATTTAGCGGAGGCGTCCAACTTACGTGTGAGTTGCCACGGCGACAATCGCCAGCCCATCACGCGCAATCCAGCGCGGCATGGGATTTTCTGCGTCACCTCTGGTAGGTAGAAGAACTGTCTCCATGTCGCTGCGCCGCGAAGACAAAGTTCCCCAGACAAGGATAACCATCGTTCAATATGTGATTTTGGCGATCTTCCTTGTCCTGGCATTTCGGCTGTGGCGTTTGCAGGTAGCAGGCAGCGAATACTACGCCAGCCTGGCGGAGCAGAACCGTATTCGCACCATCCCCATCCTCGCGCCGCGTGGCCGCATTCTGGATCGCGAGGGGCGCACCATCGTGGACAACTATCCTTCCTTCTCGGCGCTGTTGCTGCGTGACCAGAGCCGTGACCTGAATGCAGACGCCGATAAGATCGCCCTCGGTCTTCACATGGACCCGGAGGACGTACGCTCGCGTGTGCGCAAGTTTGCCGCGACGCCGCAATATCAGCCCATCATCCTGAAAGACGACATCACTCCCGACGAATTGGCCTTCATCGAGTCGCACCGCAATGAATTGCCGGAGTTGGACACCATCATGGCCTATCGTCGGTTGTACCCGAAGAACGGCTTCATGGCGCACCTGATCGGCTATGTCGGCGAGGTCAGCGAAGAGATGCTGAACCAGCCGCGCTGGGAGTTTTACAACCCGGGCGACGTGGTGGGGAAATCCGGCGTAGAGCTGCAATACAACGACATCCTGATGGGCAAGAATGGCTCGCGACGCGCGCTGGTCAACAGCCGCGGCAAGGAAGTAGGGAAACTGGACGAGACCTCGGCCGTGCCCGGCAAGCCGCTGAAACTCACCATTGACCTCGATATGCAAATAGCGGCTGAGGAGGCACTGGAAGGCAAGAACGGCGCCATTATCGCTATGGATCCGCGTACGGGTGAGGTGCTGGCGCTGGTCAGCCGTCCGTCGTTTGACCCCAACGCCTTTGCCGTGCGCATCCGCCGCGACGAATGGAACCAGTTAGTCACCGACGAGGCCCACCCGTTGCTGAACAAGGCCATCCAGGCGCAACTGGCGCCTGGCTCGGTGTTCAAGATCATCATGGCCACAGCCGGTTTGCAGGAAGGCGTTGCGCAAACCATGCGCGTCAATTGCGGCGGCGGCAAGACCTTCTATGGGCGGTTCTTCAAATGTTGGGTCCTGTCGGAGCACCGTTCGCATGGCGAGGTGGAAATCTCCAAGGCGATTTACCAGTCGTGCGACTCGTTTTTCTACACCCTCGCGGAGCGGCTGGGAATTTCCCGAATTGCCAAATGGGCCACCCTTTTGGGACTTGGTCAGAAAACGGGAATTGACTTGCCCCAGGAAGTTTCCGGCGTGATGCCGTCGGAGGAATGGAAAATCAGGAATTTCAAACAGAAGTGGTACGCCGGCGAGACGATTTCCGTGGGCATCGGCCAGGGTGCCGTGGCCACAACGCCGGTGCAGTTGATGCGGGCCATTGGCGGAATCGCTTCCGGCGGCATATTGCGGCGTCCCCACGTGGTGCCCTTCAGTGAATTGCCCAACCGCCAACCGGACCCGAAATACCCGGACGAAGTAAAGATTCCGCTTGATCCCGAAAACTGGCAGATCATCACCAATGCCATGGCGGAAGTCGTGGACCCCGAAGGCACCGCCCCGAGCGCCCATCTTCAGGGGATAGATTTCGGCGGCAAAACAGGCAGTGCGCAGACAATCAGCAACGTAGCCAAGGCCAAGCTGGCCGGCAGTAAACATAGGTTGTTCAAGGACAACGGGTGGTTTGTCGGGCTTACTCCGCGTCGCGACCCGGAGATCGTGGTCGCAGTTTTGATCGAGCAGGGCGAGCACGGATATCTTGCCGCCCGGCTGGCCGCCCAGGTCACTAAGGCCTACGTGGAGAAACAGCGCAAACGCGCGGTCTTGCTGGCGCAGGGACAGTCTCCGGAAGACGTGCTGAAGTCCGATTTGCAGAAGGTGGTCCTGCCCAAGAACATCGTGGATCGTTTTTCACCGCCGGGAAGTGGTGGGCTAGCTCCCGGGAAAGAGAAGCCGGTAGCGGAGAGGCCCGTCACTCCGGCGGCAACCACGACTCGTTTGCAAGACCTGAGGTCCAGGGACGCGAACCGAATCGAGATTGCCGGATTTTGGGATGACAGGTCCGGCCCCGAAGCAAGCCTGCGCGCCGGCAAGTTTCTGGTGCGTGCTGGAACACGTGCCGCTCCGTTGGCGACGGCCGCTCCAGGATTGGTGGGGCATTGACGCATTCGAATCGTGAAAATGCGAACCGGAAATTTGAAACGGGAACTTAAATTGTTTTATGAGTCGCTACGTCTCATTCCGCGATTTTGATTGGGTGCTGCTGCTCTTCGTGCTGGCAATCTGCGCCTTGGGGGTGACGGAAATTTACAGTGCCACCATCCATACCAAGTTCGTGGGCGTGCACGTCAAGCAGATTTACTGGATCGTGGGCGGCGTAGCGGTCATGTTCCTGGTCAGCCTCATCAACTATCAGACGCTGCTTGAGAAGGTGCCGTGGATGTACATTGGCGCTATTGGATCGCTGATGGCAGTGCTGGTGTTTGGCAAGAAATACCTTGGAGCCCGACGCTGGATCCAGTTGCCTGGCGGACACTTTCAGCCGTCGGAATGGGTAAAACTTATCCTGATTCTCGCCGTGGCCAAGTACTTCAGCGAGGCAAAGACCCGGGACGAGGCCTCGGTAGCCGAGATCGTTAGAGCGGGTGCGCTGGTGGGCGTGCCCATGCTGCTGGTCCTGGCGCAACCGGATATGGGCACGGCGTTGACCTACGTTCCGGTGGCCGTAATGGGGCTGTTCCTCGGCGGGTTGCGATTCAAACATGCCGTGGTGATGCTGCTTGCAGCGGCGCTGCTGGCGCCGCTGGCCTGGCATTTCGGCCTCAAGGAATATCAGAAGGCTCGGCTGACCAGCTTCATGGAACCAGAGGCCGATCCCCAACATAAAGGCTACCAGGTGATTCAGTCGCTGATTGCCGTGGGTTCCGGCGGCATCTGGGGCAAGGGCGCCACCAAGGGCAGTCAGACACAGGGGCTCTTCCTCCCTGTGCCGCATACCGATTTCATCTTTGCTGCCTTTTGTGAGGAACATGGACTGGTAGGCGCGCTGGGACTGTTACTGCTATACTTTATGGTGCTGATGCGGTTGGTCCACAACGCGCAGACCGCGCCTGACCGCGCGGGAGCGTTTGTGGTGATGGGCGTGGTGGCGGTACTCACGTTCCATCTTCTGATCAACGTCGGCATGGTGGTTGGCTACATGCCGGTCACCGGTATACCGTTGCCGCTGATGAGTTACGGCGGCTCATCCGTTCTGTTTACGTTTTTGGCGCTGGGCATCGTGATGAACATACGCATGCGGCGCTTTGTAAACTGAACCCCGAAAAGCCGGCGGACGTAATGCGCCCGCTGCAAGTTTCGCGCCGCCTGGCAACGAGCCGCGGCCCGATAAAGAAGATTGAGTGGCCCTGCAAAGGCGGGGCAAGTGATTTCGACAACCCTCGCGTTAAGAGGGTGCAAGTACCGGCCACCGCACATGAGGAGCCGGAACAAGGATTAAAGCTTCCGTTGTTTCGCCTGTTGGCGGGAGCGGCGGAAGAGAGCAGAACAGCGCCACGGAGCGGGTAACGGCCCCTTCAGCGAAGCAAGAGAGCGGTCACAAACTCCGTGAGGTCGGGTCCAGAATACGCGCACAGAGCGCGCTTCGATACCTGCGCGCATCGCGATAGGTGCAGACAATTTTAGATCCAGGACAAAGGATTTACCCCACTGCAAACTCTCGTGGGTACAGCCGTCTTCCCCGCCAAGCGACTCGGGGAAGGTGGGGTGTGCCGTTTTGCGCTGCTTCCTTGATCGTTCCTCCTCGTTAGCTGGCCGGTAATCTCCGCGGGCGGCAGAGCCGCGCGGAGCCGGAGACAGCATGACCAGAGAAATGTATGTATCCTCGACGCCACATGAAACCAAGGTGGCCATCACCGAGGACGATCAGCTCGCAGAGATATTCTTCGAGCGCGAAAATGAATACACCCTAGCAGGATCAATTTACAAAGGACGTGTCACCCGCGTGCTTCCCGGCATGCAGTCGGCTTTTGTTGACATCGGCCTGGAGCGCGACGCTTTTCTGTACGTATCCGATTTTCTCGAAGTACAGGATGAAGACGAAGAATTCGATGAGCTGCCTGTCAGCTCGCCGGAAGCGTTCGTAACCAACCGTCCGCCGCAGGAGCGGAAAGTTTACGATTTCAAGCCGGCCCCAGCGGAACCGGCGGCTGACGTTGTGGAGAAAGCCGAAGCCGACGAGGAACCCGCCGAGGGCAACACCCAGGAGTACGCCGAAGCCGAATCGCCGGAGGAAGTGGCACGAGAGGAAGGCGCGCAGGAACGTTTTTACCGCGGCCGCCGCCGGCGGCGCGGTCGTCGTGGACGTGGTTTCCCCGCCTCTAAGTTTGCCGCGCGCGAAAATTCCTCCGCTGGAGAAGAGGCGGAATCCCCCCACGAGGATTACGTCGCCCCCACCGGATATCAGCCCATAATCCTTCCCGGCGAATCACTATCGAAATATCAGCATAGTGAAGCGCCTACGGGAGCAAGGGACGAAGCCAAAGAATCGCCGCTCACGCTGCCGGGCGAGTCCATTTCCAAATACCAGCGTGCGGAAGCACCGGGTTCCGGATCCATCGCATCCGACCAACCGACGGAGCAGCATTATACGGAACCGGTGAGGCGGCAGGAGGAAACCTCGCCTCCCCCACGGCGCGAACGCCGCGCCGCACCCCTGGTGCTGCCGGGCGAGTCCATCTCCAAATATCGGCACATCTCGGAAGCGCGAGTTGAGCCACCGCCGCAACCGCAAGAAGACCAGGCGCAGGAAGCGGCTACATTCGTGATTGAAAGCGAGCCGTTCAGCGAGACGCTGGAGAAGGAAATCGAGCACCAATCGCCGAATGAGCCGCCATTCGCAGCCATTGCCGCGCAGCAAAAGCGTACCGAAGAGCATGGAGAACAAGCAGTTCAGGGCAGCGCTGCGACCTCAAGGCAATCCGGAGCTGAGGAACAGAAACAGGCGAAGCATGAGAAAGGGGAGACCGAACGATTCGAGCAGATGAACGTCGCCTCTACCTTCGGCGGCAATGCTGCGGAAGCGCCCGATGCCGAAGCTCGCAGGTCAGAGCAGACGGGTGACGAGCCGCGCTCCGAGCAGCGGCGTCATGAGCCCGCCTTTACTGCTGCGGGCCAGACCCTTGAGCATGAAGAGATTGAGGGCGATGAAGAAACCGACCTGCATCCGTCCGCTGAAGAACTGTCGGCAGAGGAGGACGAGCAAGACGAACACCTCGAGCTGGAAGAGGAGACCCTGGAACGTGGCGGTGGCAGCCGCAGGACTTCCGAGCACGCAGCTGGCGGCGAATCCGAGGAAACCGTCGAAGCCGAGGACTTGACCTCCGCGGTCGAAGATTCCGATATCGAACGTGCCACCATGGAAGTGGCATACGAGGACGAAAACGGGACTTCCGAAGACGACGAAACCGAATTCGAAGAGCAGGAGCTGGTGGAGGAGGAAGAGCCTGAATTCCGTGGCGACGAGCACGGTGAGCTGACACGCGCGGAACTGCGTGCTTCTACCGGGACGGCGGGTTATCAGCAACGGGTGTCGCGTCCGGATTACGAGCGTGTCCGCCGGGAGCGTTTCCGCCGCGGCCGTCGCGGCATGCGTCCACCCCGCCGTGACGCGCAACGGCACAACGTGCAAATCTCCGACCTGCTGAAGGAGGGCCAGGAAGTCCTGATCCAGATCGCCAAAGAACCGATCGGCAAAAAGGGCGCCCGCATTACCAGCCACATTGCGTTGCCGGGCCGGTTCTTGGTATACATGCCGACCGTCAACCATATCGGCGTATCGCGCAAGATCACTAGTGACGAAGAGCGGCAGCGGCTGAAGCGCATCATGATGAGCGAGCGCGATGGCGGTCACGGAGGTTTTATCGTCCGCACCGCCGCCGAAGGCATCACCGAAGAAGAGCTGCGCGCCGACATCCGCTTCCTCAAGAACTTGTGGAGCGAAATCAGGAACCGCGCGGATAACAGCAAGGCGCCTGCCCTGATTTACCACGACCTGAACCTGGTGGAACGCATCCTGCGCGACCAGGTGAACCATGACTTCGCACAGGTCTGGGTGGACACCGAGCAGGAGTACGAACGTATCCTGCGCTTCGCCAACCGCTTTCAGCCTTCGCTGGTACGCAAGGTGAAGCTGTACACCAAGAACACGCCGCTGTTCGAGCAGTTCAACATCCAGGAGGAAATCAACAAGGCGCTCAAATCCAAGGTGTGGCTGAAGAGCGGCGGCTACATCGTGATCAACCAGACCGAGGCGTTGGTGGCGATTGACGTGAACACCGGCAAATATGTCGGCAAGACGGCGCGCTTGGAAGACACCATCGTCAAGACTAACGTAGATGCCATCAAGGAGATCGTGCGGCAGATTCGCCTGCGCGATCTGGGCGGCATTATCGTCATTGATTTTATTGACATGGACGAGCGCCGTAACCGGCAGAAGGTTATGCAGGCCCTCGAAGAGGCCCTCAAGACCGACCGTTCGCCCTCGAAGGTGCTGGCCTTTAACGATTTCGGCCTGGTGGCGATCACGCGTAAGCGGGTGAAGCAATCGCTGGAACGCACCCTTGGCATGCCGTGCCCGCACTGCAGCGGCACCGGGCTGGTGAAATCCATTGTCACCACCTGCAATGAAATCTATACCGAGTTGCGAAAGATGGCGCGTCAACTCGAACCCGATGAGGACGTCGTCCTGCGAGTGCATCCCGAAATAGCCAAGGCGCTGAAGAGCAATAACGCGCGCTGGCTGCAGGATTACGAGGAACTGGTCGGACGCACCGTGATCGTTAAGAGCGATCCCTTGCTGCACGAGGAGCAGTTCGATATCCACTGAGACTAGAGCTGGTGAGGAACCTGCTTTTCATCAAGAAAAGCAGGTTCCTCGTCGCTTCGCTCTCGGAATGACATTTCCAGAAACAAAAATTCAGATGACCGATTGATCGGCCCGAACGTCTAAGACTACTATCTGGCGATGGCGGCTCTGGGCGCCGCAGCTTGCGACAGGTGCTCGGATGAAAGGCGGAAACGTGAAGCCGTCCCTGGTCGGGAAGACTGTGTCGCACTACCGGGTGCTGGCAGCCTTGGGAGGCGGTGGCATGGGGGTGGTGTATGAGGCCGAGGATGTGCGCCTTGGCCGTCGCGTAGCCCTGAAGTTCCTTCCCGAAGACATCGCTGCCGACAGTTGCATGCTGGAGCGCTTCCAGCGCGAAGCCAGGGCCGCGTCTGCACTGAACCATCCCAGCATCTGTACTATCCACGACATTGACGAATACGAGGGACAGCCGTTCCTCGTGATGGAACTGCTCCAGGGCACCACCCTGAAACACTGCATCGAAGGCCGCCCCCTTCAGATCAACACGCTGCTGGAGCTTGCCATCCAGGCCGCCGATGCGCTCGATGCCGCCCACGAGCGCGGCATCATCCACCGCGACATCAAGCCCGCAAACGTCTTCGTCACCAGCCGCGGGCAGGCGAAGGTGATGGATTTCGGACTCGCTAAAGTAGCGCAGCCCGATCGCCGGCTCGTGCCGCAGTTCACCGGCATGGCAGCCACTACGGAAGACAATCTCACCAGTCCCGGGACTGCGCTCGGCACGGTCGCTTACATGTCACCCGAACAGGCCCGCGGCGAGGAATTGGACGCCCGCACCGACCTCTTTTCCTTCGGCGCTGTTCTCTATGAAATGGCAACCGGGACGTTGCCTTTCCGTGGCAGTACCTCCGCCATTATTTTTGATGGCATTTTGAACCGGCAACCGCTACCGCCGTCGCGCCTGAACCCGGAGCTGCCGCCGGAGTTGGAGCGCATTATCTCAAAGGCGCTGGAAAAGGACCGCAAACTGCGTTATCAGACGGCCTCCGACATGGGAGCGGACCTGCGCCGGCTGAAGCGGGATCTCGACTCCGGGCGTGCCGTAGCAGCCGTCGCGAGCGATTTTCCGGCAAGCACCCTTGAAACCCCGAAAACGACTCCTCATCTGGGAGCCCAAGCGGCAGTAGCGCCAGTTGCAGCGCCCGTGTCGTCGCCCGCTGAGCCGCTAGCCTCGTCGGTTCCATTGGTTGCAACCCGCTTCCGCTGGTGGAAATGGGCAGCAGTCCTTTTCGTTGTCGCTGCAATTGTAGCCGTAATCTTCGTATTCAACCCGTGGCACACACGAGCTCTAACCGACCGCGACAGTATCGTCCTGGCAGAGTTTGTGAATACGACCGGCGACCCGGTTTTCGACGGCACTCTTAAGCAGGCGCTCGCGGTACAACTGGAGCAATCTCCTTTCCTGAACATCGTTCCGGAAGCGACCATCCGTCAGACATTGAAATTCATGGGCCGCTCGCCCGATGAGCGCGTTACCGCCTCTGTCGCGCGCGAGATCTGCCAGCGTGAAGGGGCCAAGGCTGTCCTGAGCGGCTCTATCACCAGCCTGGGAAGCCACTACGTCATCGGCCTGGAAGCAGTGAATTGCGCCACCGGCGACGTTATTGCGCGCGAGCAGGTCGAAGCCGAAAGCAAGGAACAAGTCCTGAAGGTGCTGGGCAAGGCCGGCAACGATCTCCGGCGCAAGCTCGGCGAGTCACTGGCCTCAATTAAGAAATTCGATAAGCCTCTGGATGAGGCCACTACCTCCTCGTTAGCGGCGCTCAAGGTCCTCTCCGATGCCGAGCACTTGCGTGATGTCGGCCAGGAGGTTGAGGCCATCCCCCTTTACAAGCAAGCGATCGAATTGGATCCCAACTTTGCTCTGGCATACGCCCGCGTGGGCACGATTTATGGAAATTTCGGCCAGGAGCAACTGGAGGCACAGTACAAGACTAAGGCTTTCGAACTCCGCGACCGCGTCAGCGAGCGCGAGAAGCTCTATATAGTTGCCCACTATTACATGGAAGTCACGGGAGAGTTGGATAAGGGCATTCAGATTTACGAGCAGTATAAGCAAACCTATCCCCGCGACATGACTCCCGCCAATAATCTGTCAATTACCTACAATATTATCGGCGATTACCAGAAGGGGCTCGAGAATGCCCTTGAAGCCCTCCGGCGCAACCCCAAGACCATTTATGGCTACCTGCAAACCGCCGAAGCTTACCGTTCCCTGAACCGAATTGATGAAGCCAAAGCAACTTTGAAGCAAGCCGTCACCAATGGTCTGGATGTCGCGCCCATACACGGGAGCATGTACGAGATTGCCTATGGCGAAGGCGATACGGCATCCGCGCAAAAAGAAATCGAGTGGCTGCTGGCGTCGGGCAATCCAGTAGCCGAGCTCATGCTGGACCGCACCCGTATGAGTATTTCGGCGGCGCGAGGACAGCGCCGCAAGATGCTTGAGTTCGTAGCGCGTGATCTGGAGCTGGCCGAGCGCCTAGGCCTCGCAGAAATGAAAACGGAGATCCGCCTGTCCCTCGCTGCCTCCGAAGCCTTGTTCGGGAATTTCGCCGCGGCCAGAGCTGAAGTGGCTAAAGTACAGGGCGCCACTTCCGGTAAACAGAAGCTCACCGGCTCTGCGTTCGTGTTGGCTCTGGTAAGGGAGGACAGCAAGGCGCGAGCTCTCGCTGATGAGGTAGCCAGGAAGTACCCCCTGGATACGGTCATCAACAGGGTGGAGCTGCCATTGGTCCGGGCCGTGCTGGCAATCAATCGGCGCAACTACGACGGCGCAGTGCAGGAGCTCGAGACAGCCCGGAAGTACGGCAGCAACTGGAACTACGGCAAGTTGTACCCCGTGCTGTACGTCCGTGGCACTGCTTACCTTCGGCTCGACAAAGATGCCCAGGCCGCGCAGGAATTTCAGCGCATTCTCGATAGCCGTTTCATGAAGCCAACCGAACCCTTGATCCCGCTTGCTCACCTGGGCCTTGCCCGAGCTTACGCTCACGGCGATCCCGCAAAAAGCCGCAAGCACTACCAGGATTTCTTTGCAGCCTGGAAGGATGCCGATTCCGACCTGCCCATTTTGCAGCAAGCCCGGCAAGAGTACGCGCGCCTCAACTTGCACGGAAACTAACTGCGAGCTTACGTTTGCAAGGGAGAAATGCCTGCCCCTTCGCCAGTATTCGCCCAGAGTTAAAGCGTTTCTTCAGGTGTTTGGGGTACTTCCCGATGCGGTCTTAGTGCTATCTCAGGCAAGATTTTGAACCGTTTGCATCAATACCACCGCAGGTTGTGGTTGGCAGGTACTCTGGCCACAGGATGTTTGAAACACACTAGCGGTCATGTCCGGCAGTACACCCCCCAAAAGACCAAAGAAACCGGGAGATAACCCAAGAATAGCTTGACGCCTCCTCGGCTTCCCCTGATATAACCAGCTTCGCTCACAGTTCCCCCCGAGACGCAGAGGATTCCCCTCTTCCGGCCCTGCGGTTCCCGCCCTCGGCGGGAGTGACATTTGTGGAAAGGGCTAACGACTTTATGGCCGATTCACGAGAAGTAATGAACATCAAGCAGGCTTCCCAGTACCTGGGAGTCAGTCCGGACACGCTTTACAAGTACGTCTACGAGGAGAGGATCCCTGCTTTCAAACTGGGCAACCGCTGGAAGTTCAAGAAGACCATCCTGGACTCCTGGATGGAGCGCAAGAGCATGATGGGCGAAGGGCGTGGCAGGAAGAAACCGCGCTCCACGCGTGTGGCGGCATCGGGACAGTAGGCAAAGGTGGACTCATGTTCGGATTTGGTGGACAAAAAGCGATCATCGGCCTCGATATCGGCTCCAGCACCATTAAGGCGGTGGAGTTAAAGAAGGCGCGCGGCGGCATCGAGGTAGCGCACCTGGGCATGGAACCATTGGCCACCGACGTGGTCGTTGACTCCATGATCATGGACAGTCCGGCGGTTTCCAGCGCCATCAGCAAGATCTTCAGCGAAAACAATATGAAGGGGAAGTCGGTGGCCACTTCCGTCAGCGGCCATTCGGTCATCGTCAAGCGCATCACCATGCAGACCATGACCGACCAGGAGCTGGCGGACAGCATCAACACCGAGGCCGCCCAGCACATTCCCTTTGATATCAGCGACGTGAACATCGATTACCAGATCTTGTCGGACGACCTCAGCGGGCCCCACATGGACGTGCTGCTGGTGGCGGTGAAGAAGGACAAGATTCTGAACTACACCAACGTGCT
>JBHGAZ010000008.1:0-120868 GCA_041946765.1 Terriglobales bacterium | reverse complement strand
CTTGCCGGGCGTGTAGAGGACTTTCACCTCCAAGTGAGTGCGCCCTGCCGGGCGCACCAGAGCAAAAAGGGCGGCCTGACGGCCGCCCTGCGAATCTGCGTGATAGCGGATTCTAAAAGCTGTATTTCAGAGAGAGTGTTCCCACGTTAGCGTGGAAATCGCGAGGGGTGACGACGAACAGTTGCGCCAAGGCTGGGTCCGTGTCTTTGGAGTTGTAGTTGTAGTAGCTCCACAGGCCCTTGAAGGTGACGTTTTTGGTCACGTCTACGCTAAGGCCAGCGGAAGCCTTGTGCCAGGTGAGGGCCTGCGGTCCGAGGGGTTGGTCAGGGAACGGGCCGGGGAACGCGCAACCAGTTCCTCCGGTCACTGCTACTGGCGTGGCATTGGGCGGACAACCGATCCCGACAGCATTGCTTCCGCCTACGAGGTTGGCGGTAATGAACGGTACGTTGCCGTAAACGTCGCCCACAACCAGCAGCGGTTGGCCGTTATCGGCACGCAGCCAGTTCGTACGACCATTGTCACCGGTGACTTCATAGCCGAACGTAAGGCCGACGCGCTTGACCGGCCGGTAGGTAAGGAATCCAAAGAACGTGTTGGTTTCTTCCACGTAGTTCAGGAGCATCGGGATAGCCCTGGTATTGCCAGTGGGGCCGTTGAGACAAAGATTGGCCGGAAGTGTTACGCCACTACCGGCGGGGAAAGCAGTGGCAGCGACCGGCACGCACGTGCCCGACTCAATCTTCTGATCGAGCAACGTCCAGCCAACGTCGAACAGGACTTTCGAGTTGGGATTGAACGTAGCCCCGGCGGAGTAGGAGCGCCAGTGGTCCTTGTGACCATAGAAAGGCAGCAGCGTGCCGGTCGCGGGGAACAATGGCAACTCAAAATTCGGTGATGCCTCATCTTCTACGATCGAAGATGGGGCAAAGTCATTGCGCGTTTCAACGAAGTGCACCCCACCATTGATGCTGACCCAGCGCTTTAACTTGAAGGTAGTGTAGGCCCGGATGCGCTGCTGATGGCGTGGACTGATGTTGGTAAAGGCGGCATCGGAATACAGCAGTTCCACATCCGCATTGATGCGCCAGGCGTCAACCGGACGGATAACTGTGCCGAACAGGGCGGTGTGCACGTTGATCTTTTCCACATCCGGGGGCGTTATACTCGCGGTGCCCGGAACCAGGCAAGTGGCAGGATCAATCGCAGTTAGTACACAGGTATTGCTCGCGTCAATGTTTTGCGTAAACACACGGTTGATACCGCCCGTGCCCGCCTTCAGTTCACGGCGTCCATAACGGTAGCCGACATAACTTCTGAAGTGGCGGCTCGGGTCCCAGTGTAGCTTCGCCGTGTTGAAATACGACCGCTCACCGATGAATGTCCGCGTAGGAGTCACCCTCAAGAAGCGGCCAGACGTGGCGTCGCCCGACAAACCCACGCCCGGATTGATGAGCTGGAGAAACGCAAACAGGTTGCTTGCCACACCACAGGGGTTGAGGAAGTCAGAAGTCAGCGATCCGCCGCTCACCAGCGCGCAGCTGAAGGTTGATAGATCCTGAGCGCCGGGCTGGCGCCAGTTGTACCAACGAAACTTGTCGGAAATGCTCAAACTGCGACTTAAGTGATAGGTGAGGCCAAGGTCGGCACTGGTGGAAATACGCGTATTCCTCGCCGGACCCGTCAAATTGGTCGGGGCCGAAGAATAAAAAAATTCATTGAAATTGTCGAAGTCGGAACTCGCGCTGCTGTAAACGCCGCTTGCGGTGATATCCAGGTTGCGGAAGTAATTCGAAACCAGCGAGAGTTGTCCTGTCGGAATGTCAGTGCGAACATTCCCCAACTTGGCGTATCCCAAAGCTCCACTGGTACAGCTCGAGCTGTTAGCGAAAACAATGGGAGGACCAACGCTGACAATACACGTGGTAGTGGCGGCGGGGAAGAAGAACAGACCGGGGTCAAACGGCAGTGAACCCGCAGCGCCGTAAAGAGCCCAAGGGTTGTCCAGGAAGTTGAGATCGGTCTTATCGTGTTCGAAGAAGAAGTCAGCGCTGATGGTGGTGCGGGGCAGGAACTTCAGATCCACGCCTCCCTGATAGCGGTCGGAACGCCAGTCAGTGTCGTTTATCAGCAGCAGTTGCCCGGTCTGTCCGGCTGTGCTGTTGAATTGCCCGGCGTTGTCGTTGCGCGCATAACCCAAACGCACGCTCACCGCCGACTCGGGAAACAGCGTCAGGGCGAAGTCGCCCATATTGCGGGTCACGAACTGAGTGTGGCCGCTGTTGTTGAAAAATGGTGAGGCCACTTGCAGGTTCACCGTGGGTCCTGCCCCGCTATTCGTGACCCCCGCGCCCAGGTTGGCGGTCAAAGGATTGGCGAACAGGTTGTAATCAAAATAATTCTTGTCCCGCCGGTAGAGCCCCACGAAGTTGTACCACTTGGCCTTGGAAATACGCACCCGGGCCAGGTTTTCGGGATCGCCGCCGAACCCGAAGCTGTTCACATACAGGCGATCGAACAGGGTCCCAACCGTCGGGGGCGCTTCCATGGTCAACTCCTGCGAGAGCAGGCGCGGGCCACTGTGCAGGTTGGTAAAGGTGTTGTACATGCTCTCATTGCCAACAACATCAGTGATGCGGCCGCCGAACTCGATGGACTGATGCACGGTGTAACCGCCATACTGACGGCCTTCAGCCTGATCGGCATCTTGCGCCGGGGCAAACAAGGGCAGTGCCAGCATCAGGAGCGCCACGAAAATTAGGTTCTTTCTATTCATACGTCGGCTCCGATCTAGCGGCGTCTCTCCGGGAAGGAGCGGCCGCGGCGAATTTTGATTTGCGTTTGCCATGGTTGTTCTCCTTTCCTTTATCTGCGGAGAGTGTTGCTGACATTTGAGCCATGAATGTTCGTGTGGCAGATGATGCAAGCCTGACGGGCCAGGTTCTGCGAGTGCGGCCCCGTCGGAATTTGCTCGTGGCATTGCAGGCAGAGGGTGTTGACCCGGGCGGTGATCAGCATACGCGGATAGACCGAAGCATGCGGGGTATGGCAGATAGTGCAGCCTTCAACCTTGACCGGCTCGTGCTCGTAAACAAAAGGTCCACGCTTGTCGCTGTGGCACTTGTAGCAGACCAGATCCTGATTGGGAACCGAGCGGAGCTGGCGGTCACGGATGAAGCCCTGATCTCTGGTGGAGCCGTGCGCATTGTGGCAATCGGTGCACTTGATCAGGCCTTCGTTGACACGATGGCGGAAGGGCTTCTGGAAGTCGGCGCGCTGTTCGATGTGGCAGGTGTAGCAAAGGCTCGGCTGCTTGCTCACCAGCAGGTATTCCACCTTGGAATGGTGGATGGAATGACAACTGGTGCAACTGACGCCGTTCTCATTGTGTCCTGAGCGCAGGAAGTGACGCTGTTCAAGATTGGCTTCATGACAGGTCAGACAGCGCTTACTGATGTCGTCGGTCCGGGCACGTTTGAAACTGAAGATCTTGGTTATGTCTCCGCCACCTTCGACGTGGGCAGCGCCGGGACCATGACAGGATTCACAACCGCGCGCGCCGTGCGTCATCTTGGTTTCCTTGGTGGTCAGCCAGTGGGGAGAGGCTTCGAATCCCTTGTAGAGCTCATCGTG
The DNA here is from genome assembly GCA_041946765.1 of Terriglobales bacterium. GTDB lineage: Bacteria > Acidobacteriota > Terriglobia > Terriglobales > Acidobacteriaceae > JBHGAZ01. The sequence goes on along the minus strand of JBHGAZ010000008.1, from coordinate 117,235 downwards.
ACATCCCTGACAGGTAGTCGAACCCACATATTGGTCTGGAGCAGCGGCCTGTGATGGCTGCGTAGTAGTGGTGGTGGATTGCATCCCGGAAGTCTGGGCGGACAATCCCACCGCGAGTAGTAAGATCAGGGCTGCGGCGGCAACCCAAGTAGAGAAGCGGCGGAAACTTTTTCGATCATTCATATCCCTGTGCTCCTCAGCTCCGGCGTACTCACGTATTGCACATCTACATACCAAGCCAAAAAACTTAGGCATTGTAGAACAAACACCCGTGATAAAAACCTAAGTCTCTGGAAAATAATTGGATAAAATTTGTCCGAGCGGCAGGCAACTCACAGTGAGGTATGTCACATACCAGTTGTGATACCTGCAAGAATGACACTGTTTCCCAGAATGGTATTTACTGTCTAATCAGCATTCATGCGGGTGGGAGGACGCTCGGGTCGACCACCCTTCGCTCAGGGCGCCACAAAAAAATTTAACTCAGAGGAAGCGAAGGCCCCAATTCTTACCCCCCGGTGAAGGATGTCGATTTCAACTTCGGCACAGGAAAGCAGATGCCTCGCCGGGCTGGCAGCCCTCCTCGCCATGACACTACGAAAGAGGTAGCTCAGAAAGGCGTAAACGCCGAGGACGCAAAGGTCCCCGAGGACGCAGACGAAGGAGGCTGGAAACGCGCTCTCAGGAGCGGGTGCGCGGGGACTGTGTCCGCGGCCGTCGGGTGCGTGATAAGCCGATGGTACGCACACGCTCGTAGGCGGTATGCAGGTCGGCGCTGAGCAGGTGAACCACCTGCATGCAGGCTTCGCGGTGGTCGCGGAGGAATTTCAGCAAGTCTTTGCGGCGGACAAAAACCACCTGAGAAGCGTCGAGAGTTTCGGCGGTGAGTTCGTAAACTTTGCCCGACAGGGCGGCGCTGAGACCGAGCACTTCGCCGGGTCCGGCGATGCGCAGCATCAGGCGCTTGCCACTTTCTGAACAGATGGAGAGCTTAGCCCGGCCGTCGCATAGAACATAAATGCCGCGAGGCTGGCGGCCTTCGGAAAACAAAGTAGACCCACGGGGATACAGGGTGACGGTCTTGATGGCGTCGAATCCCTGCAGCGCGTCGGCGGGTAAATCGCAAAACACACGATTCGGGCGCAACTCGCAACTGAAGCAGCTCGGATGTGTGGTGGTCTCCATGGATACTCACTATCGCCCGGGGGCAAGATGTGAGCAGTGACCACAGTCACTTTTCACCGTGACCGTTGCACATCCGAGACTGCGGAAAACGCGCGGCTGGCCTTAAGTGCTGGCCAGCGCGCGCAAAGCGGCTTTGTTGCGGATCAGCAGGGTGGAACCTTTGGCCTGCACGATCTGCCGCTTTTTCAGTTCCGCGAACAACCGGGTGACGGTTTCGCGCGAGGTGCCGATCATCTGTGCGATTTCCTCGTGCGTCAACGCCAGTTTCAAACGGGGTTCCTGTTTCTGGCTTTCCCCGTTTTTGGAACTCCACTCCAACAGCAGCTTAGCGAGCTTTTCCGCCGCCGAATGCGACAGGCCCAGGCTGCGGATCTCGTGACAAGCGCTGTTGTATTTTTCGCTGAGTTGTTCGGCCACGCGGAAGCAAGCGTCGCTGTGCTCCCGCAGGAACCGCAGGAAATCCTCCCGCTTGACGAAGTTGACCTGACACGGATCGATGGTTTCGGCTGTGAGTTCATACGGCTTGCCAGAAACCGTGGCGCTGAGCCCCAGCACCTCGCCCGCTTCAGCGATTTTCAGGATCAACGTCTTGCCGTCACTGGAGGAAATGGATAACTTCACCCGCCCTTTGCAAAGTACAAAAATTCCCCGCGGGGCCTGGCCTTCTACAAACAGCACGGCGCCCTTGGGGTAAGCAGTAGCATATTTGATAGCTTCGAATGATTGCAGGGCGGCTGTGGGCAGATCGCAGAAGATCCGGTCAGCCCGCAGTTTGCAGGTGAAGCAGCTTTCTATGATGTCCAAACCATACGGTGATAGCACGCACAACCCCCTGTGATAAGAAAATCATACTACCTACGTGCTACAAAACGCGAGCCACTCTGAAGAAGATTGCAGATTAATTTCAGCTTCTCCCGCCCGAAAAGGAACTGCTCCCGGGAGTGGCGAAAATGGCAAACATTGGCCTGTGACGTACAACACAGACCGTCCGGTTATCGGGCCCCGGGGAATCTTGAGTGGCGGCTCCGGAAACCGCGCGTGACGGCGGTTTTGTCGAGTTGCCACGGACTGGCTAAGGTATCATTGCGGCGCGCAATGACAAGGAATTTTCCAGACCGCTGCATAGCATTGGTTACTCTCCTCGCCGCCAGCCTGCTGTTCGCGGCTGCAAACTGCCAGGCAGGCTCAGGCAGAAATGAACAGGGGGAATCCATGTCTGCATCTTCATTTGCTCTCAAAAGCGGCGCCTTCCAGCAGGGTGAGTTTATTCCGACCCAGCACACCTGCCAGGGGCAGGACGTCTCCCCGGCTTTGAACTGGAACGGAGCACCCGCGGGGACAAAATCCCTGGCGCTGATCGTGGACGATCCGGACGCACCTGCCGGCACCTGGACCCATTGGGTGCTCTTCAACTTGCCCGCGGAAACTAATTCCCTGGCTGAGAATGTTGCCAAAACGGAAGAACTCCCCGGCGGGGCGCGCCAGGGTCGGAACGACTTCCGCCGCGTTGGGTACGGGGGGCCCTGCCCTCCTCCGGGTAAGCCGCATCGTTACTTCTTCAAGTTGTACGCGCTGGATACGATTCTCAACCTGCCCGCCGGCGCCAGCAGGCAGGCAGTAGAAAAGGCCATGCAGGGCCACGTGCTCGCGCAGGCGGAGCTGATGGGGAAGTTCAAACGGTAGGCGCACAGCCGGGGCTGTGCCACACGAATGCCTGTGCCACACTGCGCCTGTGTCCCCCACCGGAACATGTTCAAGAGCCGCAGTGCTGCAACACCTTCCGCCGTGATGGCCATCACGGTAAAACGCCGGTTTGCGCAGTAGCCTGTGATTGGCCCAGATGTGAGCAGTCGCTTGCACCCGGACAAGGTTTTCGGGGTGATTGCTGTCACTGGAAGCAGGTTGTTCAACGCGGCGCCGCTTTCATAACCGGATTCATACTCACGGCGCTGGATATGATGTTGAAGTTGGGCTGGCTCTCATAACCCCATCCCGCGAACGCTTGTCCCTGGCCAGCAAACGGTTCTCTGTTTGTGCAGTGCGATCCTGTGCACCGATCCAGTGCACCTGGACTGCAGTGAGCTCATTCACAGGAGGATTTGTTTATGGCAGTGACAAAACAGGAGGCGCTGGAATACCACCTCGGCAACCGGCCCGGCAAGATCGAAGTCGTGCCCACCAAACCATGCCGCACGCAACATGATCTGGCACTGGCCTACACTCCCGGAGTCGCCGAGCCTTGCCTGGAGATCCAAAACAACCCGCATGACGCGTTCAGCTACACGGCGCGCGGCAACCTGGTAGCAGTAATCAGCAATGGTACGGCCGTGCTCGGGTTGGGAGACATCGGCGCACTGGCGGGTAAGCCCGTCATGGAAGGCAAGGGGGTGCTGTTCAAGAGGTTTGCCGATGTGGACGTGTTCGATATTGAAGTCAACAGCCATGATCCGGATGAGGTAATCAAGGTGTGCCAGTTGCTGGAGCCGACTTTCGGCGGCATCAACCTGGAAGACATCAAAGCGCCCGAATGTTTTTACATTGAAGAAACGCTGAAGGCGACGATGAAGATCCCGGTGTTCCACGACGACCAGCACGGCACCGCGATCATCTCCGCTGCCGCACTGCTGAATGCCCTGGAACTGGTCAAGAAAGACGTTGACAAGGTGAAGGTGGTGTTCAACGGGGCCGGCGCGTCCGGCTTTGCCTGCGCGGAACTGTACATCCGCATGGGCGTGAAGCGGGAGAACGTGTTCATGGTGGACACCAAGGGCGTGATCTATAAAGGCCGCCCCGTGAACATGAACAAGTACAAGGAACGGCTGGCGCAGGACACTCCCATGCGGACCCTGGCAGAGGTTGTCAAAGGCGCTGATGTCCTGGTGGGACTGTCGGTAAAGGGCGCCTTTACGCAGGACATGATCCGCTCCATGGCCCCGAACCCGGTGGTATTTGCCATGGCCAATCCCGATCCGGAGATCACCTATGAGGAAGCCACGGCGGCAAGGTCGGACCTGATCATGGCGACGGGGCGCTCGGATTATCCCAACCAGGTTAACAACGTGCTGGGATTCCCCTTCATCTTCCGCGGAGCGCTGGATGTGCGTGCCACGGCGATCAACGAAGAAATGAAGGTGGCCGCCAGCCGGGCGCTGGCAGCGCTAGCGCATGAGCCCGTACCGGAGGAAACCTGCGACGCGTATGGTGTGAAGTCCATCACGTTTGGCCGGGACTACATTATCCCCAAGCCGTTTGACCGTCGCGTGTTGTTGTGGGAAGCCACAGCGGTGGCCCAGGCGGCTATGGAAACCGGAGTTGCACAAGAACCCGTAGACCTGAAAGAGTATCGCCGGCAACTGGAGGCTCGCCTGGAGCACATCTGGGGACCGGCACGGAAAGCGGCAGCGGCGGACTAGTTTTTCACAGGGCAGTGGTTCCGGTTGGTCATCCTTCTCTCCTTAATTATGAGCGGCGGCCCGTGCGCCGCTCTTTTTGTTTTTGTCTCACGGGCAAAAACAAAGGGCGGCTGGGAGGCCGCCCTTTCAGTCCTTGCTGAGTCCGATTTACAGTGGCTGAACGTTCTCCGCCTGCCAGCCCTTGGGTCCCTTGGTCACTTCGAACTGCACCGCCTGACCTTCCTGCAAGCTACGGAATCCCTTTGACTGGATGGCCGAAAAATGCACGAAGACATCCTCGCCATTCTGACGGGTGATGAACCCATACCCTTTGGCGTCGTTAAACCACTTCACTGTTCCTTGTTCCATTGTGTTGCACACACCTGTTTCTTGAAATTTTTGCGCTGGAATGAACCGGGAGAACTCAGAGGACAGGCGCTAGTTGAGACGCAGTGTTTCTGGTTACCGCTTCGAATCGAACGCAATTCTATAATACCTTAGATGCAATGGCTTGTAAAAAGGACTTTTGCTGGACCTCATGACGAGTAGGGCTCCAGCCCGATGAGGCCTCTGCTTGCAACGGAGTTTTCCTTCGAAACTCGTGTTCCAGTAGGTTCTGTTTAGAAAGAGCCCACATCTGCCAAACCCGGGCAGATGTGGGGCGCCAACTTGAAATTCCAATTGCAAATGAGCGCTCCTAGCGACTCGCCGGCATGCCCTGCATCATGCCGCCCATGTCCATCTTGCGATAGCCCGGGGGGATCTGGAAAAGGCTGGCCGGCTGCGGACCTTCCTTGACGTTGGTGAACTCGATCAGCGTGCCATCGGCAGTGAGAGTGCGTATGGGCAAGTGGTTGCGCTGGTCAATCCAGACGGTACGCTTGCCGGAGGAGCCGCCCGTGAACGCCCACTTGTCGCACATGCGACCGTTGACCATCTCGGTACCGATCTTCCGGCAGGTAACGCCAGGTTCCAGGTTGCACGGGTGGGCCGGGTCGTAGGCCCTGACGTCTGGCATTTGCCGAGAATACGCAGCATAATCCATTTCCATATACATGCGCTGCTCAGGCATGAGCACCGCAGCCATTTTCCGCGGCAAGTCCACGATCATGATGCTGGAGTGCCCGCCTTGCGTGGTGTCCATGCGCATTTTGGTGCCACCAAAGTACATCTTGCCCAGGCTCTGACCCATCTTCGGGCTTTTTATAATTGTGTCGGCGGAAAACTGCATTTGGGCGCTGGCAAAGGCAGTGATGGCCAGCATCAGGCAACACACGACTATGGCGAGGCGAAGCTTCACGGCTGATTCTCCTGATCGGGCATGGGATCGAGAGCTGCGGGGCGGAATCATACCGCAGCCGCTAAGCCGGGTGTTAGGAAAAATGATGGGTAAAGCTTGCCGTGAAGAAACGCAATTTCGCCGGACTCCGCGAGCGGTTCCCACGCAGGCTCCCATAACCGGGGCGCGGGGTGGGACAGCCTCAGGCGGCATTACGCAGCAGATGCGGGTACAAAGCCATGCGGGGACGCTGGGGATGTCCGGACAGGGGTTCAGCAGGAGAGGTCGCGTTCTCCCGCTGTCCGGCCCCTTCGGCCAGCAGTTTGCGCAATTTCAAGCGCGCCTTGTGCAACTGCGACTTGGTATTGCCCATGGTGCAACCTAACAGTCCGGCAATTTCCTGGTGTTCGTAGCCTTCAATGTCGTGAAGCACCAGGATCAGGCGGTAGCCGGGAGGCAACTGGCTGATGGCGCGGTCGAGGGCGACGCGGTCCACGGAATGATTCAGCACGGGATCGGGAGTGCCCAGAGTGTCTTTCGGACTGTCTTCGTAGGTGTCGAGTTCCTCCAGCGACAGATCGGGTCCGTGCCGTTTGTTGTAGCGGATGTGCATGAGCACCACGTTGACGGTGATGCGGTGCAACCAGGTGGTAAAGGCAGAGTCGCCGCGAAAGGTTTTCAACTTCCGAAATACCAGCAGGAAGGTTTCCTGAGTCAGATCTTCTGCCGTGGGGGCGTCGCCCGCCATGCGAAGACAGAGAGAGTAGACACGCCGCTTATGCAGTGAATAGATGAGTTCGAAACAGCTCTTATCTCCGGATTTGAAACGTTCAATGGCCTCAGCTTCTGTGATATTGGGCAACATTGTCCTGCTTTCCCGGCCAATAGCTCTTCCCTTCCACGCGGGCAGCGCACGATATATCTCCCGCCGGGCTTGGCTGCCGGGCGGGTTGCGCCGACAGATCGGTGAAAAAGGGAGAATGGCGAAGCCGCTTCGCTTTGGGGTTCCTTTGGTTGCTGTATACGGACAAACTGCCTCTGCCAATGGGAAACGATTCTCTTCGCCTTGGCGCCATAATATGCGATGTCTGAGTGCGATGAATGTAAAGTACGCCGAGTTGCGCCAAAGCACGAGAGGGGGACCGCATTGGGTATCCCGCAGCGCGTGCTGAATTCGTGGCAGGAAATCGCGTAAGACGTAGGCCGCGGCGTGCGTGCCGTGCAACGCTGGAAAAGCGAATTGTACTTTCCTGTCCGGCGGCCGCACTCGCATCAACGCAGCGCCCTAGTCGTATTTCCGGATGAAATAGACGCCTGGTGAAACGCGCCAAGTTGCATCAAGGTCTCGACCGGAAGCTGCTGTAGGAGTGCATGACCTACACCCTCAGGATTGAGCGAGTGGGCAGGCCATTGGGCCAGGCCATTGGGCCATTGAGTCATTGAGTCATTGAACGCTCACGACAACTTGTCTGCACAATAGGGATTCCTCGCTTCGCTTGGAATGACAACTGCAGCTCCGCTCGATTGACAACCGGAGCTCCGCTCCATTGACAACTGCAGCTCCTCCCGGAATGGCAACTGCTGCTGCGCTCGCAATGACAATTCCTATACAATTTTGCGCACATGTCAGAGGCAACCGACTTCCGCTCCGACCTGCGGCAGATTTTTCTTCGTGCGCTCGCCGAATGCTCCATTGAGAAGGCGTTTCAGCGGCACATCGAGTATGACCGCGGAGTGCTGCGCATTATGGAGGAGCTTTACGGCCTGCCGGGATACGACCGCGTATTGGTGGTATCAATCGGCAAGGCGGCCCACAGCATGGTTAGGGCGCTCTCAACACGAGTGGGACGCGGATTGCAGGGCTTTGTCGTAGGATCGGCGGTGAGCTCTGAGATGGTTCCCGGCTTCAGCTACTTCGAGGGCGGACATCCGGTTCCGAACGCGGATTCCATGCGCGGCGCCAGCGCCGTACTTCGCAGTCTGAAATCTCTCACGGAACAATCCCTGGCGATCTTCATGATCAGCGGGGGCGGTTCGTCCATCCTGGAAAAACCGATCAGCAACGAAATCTCGCTGGAGGATCTGATTGAAACCTATCGCGCGCTGGTGCTCTCGGGCGCGCCCATCGCTGAAATAAATGCCATCCGCAAGCACCTGTCGGCAGTGAAGGGAGGACGCCTCGCTCTCGCCGCGGACGGCGCGCGCCAGGTTTCGATCTTGATTTCCGATGTCCCAGAAAACGCGCTCGATTCGCTGGCATCCGGCCCGACCGTGCCTGACTCTACCACTGTCAGCGATTGTTATTCCATTGCCTGCAAGTACGGCCTGGTAGAGAGGTTTCCTCCACCGGTGCGGCAACTGTTCAAGCAGCGGGCGCTGGATGAAACACCGAAGCCCGGAGACCCGGCTTTCGCGAACTCCAGTTGGTGGGTGCTGCTCGCTAATAGCAGCGCATTGAAAGCGGCCGCGCAGCACGCCTCGATGGAGCGCTTCGCCGTGGAAGTGGACAACACTTGCGACGATTGGGACTACGCGAAAGCTGCCGATTACTTGCTGAATAAGCTTCGGCAGCTGCGGCAGGGAGTCTCGCGCGTGTGCCTGCTCTGCGGGGGCGAGGTGACGGTGAAAGTGACCAACGGCGGGACGGGCGGACGCAACCAGCAGTTCGCGCTCTACTGCGCAAGCAAAATTGCCGGAGAAAACATAGCCGTGCTCAGCGCCGGAACGGATGGCATTGACGGCAACAGTCCCGCGGCAGGCGCGGTGGTGGATGGCTCTACGATGGCGCGCGCCAGTGCGCTCGGGATGGATGCCACGACGGCCCTGTCCCGCTTCGATGCCTATCCGCTGTTCAAGGCCCTTGACGACGCCATTGTCACCGGGCTCACTGGGACTAACGTGCGTGATTTGCGCATCCTGGTGGCGTATTGAGGTGCGTTTGATGCCGTCACAACCATCTATACGCCAGCGCCTGAACGCCCTCGAATGGGTCCGCAAGGAGATGATGCGCAAGGGCAGCCCCGATTTCCTGCGCGCACGCCTGCGCGAACAGCAGATCCGAAACAGATGTGAGGAGTTGGTGCGGGCGGGCGCGGCGCGGCCAAAAACAGGCCGCTTGTTTTGAAATTGGTCCCACGATGCAGAACACGGCGGCTGTAAAATCGCTTAACTCGCACCCTTGCGATCACGCCAATAAGGCCATTACCACCAGCCGCGGCCGCTATGCGTCGGCCGTGCTGCTGCCGGAAATGTCGGACACGCCGAGCCGCTGGATCTTTGTCCGCAGGCCTTCGCGGGTGATGCCTAGAATTGCTGCGGCCTGGGTACGGTTACCACCAGTGCTTAGCAAAACGGCCTGGATCAGGCGTTTCTCCATTTCCGCCAGGGGCATGGGCTGTATCTGGGATTCCTGAAGCTTGGAACGGCTGCGTTGATGAGAACCGCGGATCCGTTCGCTGAGAGCTTCGACGGCTATGACAGCTCCGGGTTCCGACACCGCTACCAAACGCGCCATCTCACCCTCTAATTCACGCACGTTGCCCGGAAACTGATACGTCGTAAGCACCGAGAGCGCCTCATCGCTGAACTGAGGAGCCGCGCGGTCATAGCGGCGTGCGTACACGCCCAGAAAATGCTCGGCCAGCAAGCGCACGTCATGAAGGCGGGAACGCAACGGCGGAATCTTCAGCGTGATCGGCGACAGGCGGTAATACAGGTCGCTGCGGAAGCGGCCCTCCTCGACTTCACGCTCCAGGTCGCGGTTGGTAGCGGCGATGAAGCGGACGTCCACAATCTCCGTCTGTACTGATCCCAGGCGCGTAAACTCGCCGGATTGCAGCACGCGCAGCAAGCGAGACTGCAGTTCCAGCGGCAGTTCGCCGACTTCGTCAAGAAAGAGAGTGCCCCGGTGCGCGGACGCGATCATGCCAATACGGTCGCGGTTGGCGCCAGTGAAAGCCCCGCGCATGTAGCCGAAGAGTTCGGATTCGATCAAGGACGCCGGCAGTGCGGCACAGTTCAAAACCACAAAAGGACCATGGGCGCGTGAACTCTGGCGGTAGATGGCGCGCGCGATGAGTTCCTTGCCGGTCCCGGTTTCACCTTGCACGAGCACCGGCAAATCGGTGGGGGCGACGCGCCGCAGCGTCTCCAGCACCGCTCCCATCTCAGCATCGGAGGTCAAAATGCCGTGATTATTATCGAGCAGCGTCTGCATTTCCGTGGCCCGCCGCTGCGCGTTCTCCATGGCGACGGCGGCGCGGATGCGGGGCGCGGCCAGCAGGCATATTTCGTCCAATAGTTCCCGCTTGCGCTGGGTGAAATAGTTGGTGAACTTGCGGTTTTCCAGATAAATCAGCGCGAACACTTCATTGCAGTTCACCAGGGGAGCACAAAGCACGGACCGCAGGGCCAGCTCCTGTACACTTTCGGTACTTCCGAACGGAGTGGAATGAAGAGCGTCACCCAGCAACAGGGCGCGACCGCTCTGAAGCACGCTGCCAGCAATGGATTTACTGAACTCCGACTCAGCCTGGGTCAGGGCCTCACTGCGGTAATTGCGCGCCACCACGGCACGAAAAGCTCCGGCTTCATGCAGGAGCACGAAACCTCGCTCGGCGCCAAGCCCCTCGATGGTCGCGTCCAGAATGGCGGCGAGCAACTCGCCGTACTCGCGGTCTTGCAGCAAGGACTGCGAGATACCATACAGCAGCGAAAGCTCGTCTGCGTTCCACACCATATAGGCTAACCATTAAGGGCTGTGAGCGGACTATAGCACCGGGAAGTCTGGCCGACAATTTGGAACTGCAACTGCAACTATCCCTGGTGTGCGGGCACCATAGCAGCATCGCTGAAAGCTGACGCCGCTGAGGAATCAGCAGCTTACGATTGCTTTGAGGTCATGCACGCGGCAGAAAACTTGGCACGGCTGAAAGTTTTCCTGTCACCACTCGAGCGCCATCACTTGGGGGAGGGAGGCAATCGAGGGTGGGCGCAGGACTCGTCAGCGGTCCATGATCGCAAGGGACCTAGCGACCATATGTGGCGAGACCTGCGCCCAGTTTTCAAATCAGAAGGATGGTGACCGTTATGGCGAAGACACCGACCCTGCTGCTGGTTGACGACGATTACGGCGTGCTCCAGATGGTGGCTTCCGTGCTGCGGACTTTCGGGTTCAATGTGATTGCGGAGGCCGATTCCCTCAGGGCCCTCGAGATGGTTACAGGCGGAACCGCTGAGATCACGGTGCTGGTCTGCGATTTCGACATGCCGGGCGTCAATGGAGTGCAACTGGCACGCGCGGCGAAGAAGCACCGTCCAACAGTCCCCGTGCTGATCCTTTCAGGAAGATTTCCTCCGGACCTGCAGCCCGCCCCCTGGGACGCCTGGTTCGTGAAAGGCATGCATACTACCGAACTCGTAGCGCAATTGCAGGCGCTTACTCAGAGTTGTACAAGCGAGCAGGAGGGCCAAGGCACCGAAAACGATACGGCTAAAGGTACCACTTTGAGCGCGTACCGCCTGGCTATGACGCCTGCGGGTTCGTGGTAATCGGAAGCTGGCGCTGCGCTCCCGTCCTCAAGGCAAAGCTGTACCAGCTCTGCAACCGCCACGCTTGACAAACTGCTGCGTCCGCAGGGAGTATGAACGCTCAATTCCGGTTGCCAACGGCGTGTGAGGCGATCTCACCAAGTTCAGCACGGAGGAAAGCCATGGCAGTTATTGATGTCCGCATTACAAAGAATGGGCAACTCAAACCCTCGCTTGATCCAGTTCCCCTGAGCAAAAGTAAAGGGGAGACCATCAACTGGCACAACGACTCCGGCACCGATATCCAGATTGACTTCACCAACGGCACGCCTTTTCCCGGCAGCCTGAACCCTTACGACATTAAGGCCGGCGGGCAGAAGAACTCAGGCCCGATCCAGGCACAACCAAATCCACGTAAGACGTGGGATTACACGATTAGGGCCAGCTCCGGCGCGGTGGCTGACCCAGGGGTAATTATTCAGTATTGACGTAGGAGCGCAGGACCTGGGCCCGCTGGTGCGTCAGTTACGCTCAAGTGACTGGGCGGACTTGATCAGTTGCTGAAAGCGTGCATCGGAATGGAGATTATCGAAGTACGGCGCTGCCGTAATGTAGGTGGAAGACAAGCCTGCGGCTAACGCGGACTGGATGGCGGCGAGCGTCTTGTCGGTGCGGCCCAGTTGTGCATAGACGACGGATGCGTGCCACCAGATATCCGGCCCTGCGGGTTTGAGCGCCAGAGCCCGTTGAAGATAGTCCTCGGCATCGCGGTCGCGATGCAGCATGGCGGAATAGACAGCCAGATAGCCGAGAGCGTCGGCATCTTTGGCATTCACCTTCAATTGCTGCTCTGCCAGCTCGATTGCTTTGTGGTAGCTGGCCTGCGACGAATCCATCTCTCCCGGAGTGAAGTACTGCGCATCTCCCAAATTGCCCCAGGGAACGTAATATTGATCGCTGAGCCGAACTGCCCTTGAATACGCCGCTACCGCTTCCTGAAAGCGTCGCTCAAAAAAATACGCAGTGCCGAGATTCGAGTAACCGGCGAAGCTGGGCATGATTTGAACCGAACGTTCAAGCTGTGGTATTGCGTCACTGAACTTCCCCTGGAGCACATAAATCCCGCCGGCATTGCTATATCCGCGATAGTTATCGGGGGCGATCTCTACGACTTTTCGAAACATTTCCAGCGCCTTCGCATACTGTCCCCGGCTGGCGTAGAAACCGCCCAGCCAGTTGTATCCGGCCCAGTAGTGTGGGCGCAGGGCAATAGCATGGCGGTAGGTAGCTTCGGCCTTGTCAAATTGCTGCAGCTGTCCATAAACGCGGCCCAGCGCACGCACGGATTCATCGTCCGTCGGCCGTTTGGCGATGGCCATCTCAAGCTGTTCCGCAGCTTCTTGATACTTCCCGCTGCTTCGGTACACCTGGCCCAGGCATCTGTTGCCCTCGACGAGATCGGCGTCAATCGCCAGGGCGCGTTGGCAGGCCAGGGTAGCGTCGGAAATTTCCGCAGGATCACTCATCTCCTCGTACTTGTGCCAGTGCGCTTCGCCCAAGCCGGCGTAGGCCAGCGCGTAACTGCTGTCGTAGCGGAGCGCTCGGTTGAAGGATTCGATAGCAAGGCTGAGGTTTTCCTGCTTCTGGTAATCCTGCAAGTAGCCGCGTCCCTGAAGATAAGCATGGTAGGCAGCCGGCACCGCCGTGGCACGGGTCTTCCAGTCGGCGCGCTCGGCGGCGGAGACATCAATTCCTAGAGCGACGACGATGCTGTTTGCCAGCTCATCCTGCAAGGCGAATGGGTCGCCAGCGGGAACAGTGATCGTACCTGCCTGAACCTGCCGCCCGCTTTGCGCATCCACCACGGCGTATGTGGCGCGGATCATGTTCGCGACCGGCTGGATGCTGCCTTCCACCACCAGGTCCACGCCGAACTGCTGCCGGGCCGCATTGGCTGAAGTGACCTTCTCGGAGCGCACCTCGTTTGCAGGCACGACCTGTAACACGTAGCGGTTGCTCAGGCGGGTCAGCTCAGAAGTGATAACGTCGCTGAGTCCCTCAGCAAACGCCTGATCTGGTTGCACCCCACCGATGGTCTGAAAGGGCAGCACCGCGATTTGCGGCGCTTTCGACCATCCCAGCACGCGGCCCAAACGCCGCGCCTCACGTATAGCCGGACGCGACAGCAGGGCGACAATAAGGATCACTATGAATACGCTGGCCCAGCGGCGATAGCGCTTCGTGCGTGACCAAATATCAATGCCTCGTCGGGCCGGAACTGGTCGCGGAGTTTCGGAGACAGGTTTCGGCAGCAGTTCCGGGCTCGCGACTTGGGCGAAAGATTTTAAGTCGTTCACCAGTTCATCGCTGGTGGGATAACGTTGCGCCGGCTCCTTCGCCATCATTCGGGCGACAATGTCAGAAAGTTGCGAGGGAACACCATGAGAATGCAAGGGCGGCGGTTCCGCATGGATCACACTGTCGGCAGTTTCAAACGCGGTACGCTTGAGAAACGGGTGCTGACCAGAAAGGGCTTCGTAGAACACTACTCCGAGAGCGAAGATGTCCGATCGCGGGTCCGGCATTTCTTCCAGCATCACTTCCGGCGACATGTAGCCCACCGTGCCCGACAGACCGGCGGTGGCCGTGGTCAGCGACCTGACACCACCGTCGCGTTGAGCCAGTTGCCGGGCCAGACCGAAATCCAGGATTTTTACTACCCCGGATGACGAGATCATGATGTTTTCCGGCTTGATGTCGCAGTGAACGATGTGCTGTTCGTGCGCAGAACGAAGCCCCTCGGCGGCCTGGATGGCGATGCCGATGAAGTCCTTCAGGGTGGTTCCGTTAGCAAGATGCTGGCGCAGGTTTGCGCCTTCGACGAACTCCATCACCAGGAAAAGCTCACCTTGCTCCTCAAGGATATCGTAGAGCGCCGCGATATGCGGATCGTTGAGCTGGGAGGCGCGTTCGGCTTCCTTTACAAAGCGGCGCTGATGGCTGGGATCGGAGCGCACGTTCCCGGACAGGCGCTTGATCGCGACGGAACGGTTCAGCTTGGTGTCCTGTGCGCGGTACACCTCCCCCATGCCGCCGGCGCCGAGGCGCTCGCCGATAATGAAGCGGCCGATTTGGGTTCCTGTCAGGGGTCCTGGCTCGCGGGATTCCCTGCTGCTCGGAGCCGGCATAGCGTCGCATCCCGGTCACAGTGAATGGCTAATCGTAGCAGATGTGGAGAAAGGCAGATGCAGGAAGGGCTTTAAGCGACTCAAGGATCTTTTGGTGGTTTCTGGACCACAAGATGCTTCGACTCGCCTCGGCAAAGGAGGCCGAGGCTCGCTCACCATGACAGCATTGCATTAGTGCTGGAATTTCGGCGAGAGCACCTGCGATGGGCAGGCATCCACGCATGTCAGGCAATTCGTGCAGCCGTCGGTGAGTCGCATGCGCCGCGGGTCAATGCCCCAGGGACAGTGGAGCAAACACTCCGCAGTTAGCGGGCAGGAGCAATTCTGTGCTGCGAAGCCCAGGCGCAAGCGTCTTTTGAAACCCAGGAACGTCGCCAGTCCCCCGACCGGACATAATCCGCGGCACCAAACGCGACGTCGACCGAGGCATTCAAGTAATAACAGCGCCAGCAGCAGTGTGCCGGTTACTGCCGAAACAGTCCGCAAGTAGACAAGCTCCAGTGGCAAAGTCGTGGCCAGGCGCGGAGCTGAAAGAAATGCAACCAGTGGGGTGGCAAACAATATCGCCAGCAACAGAAAAGCCACAAGCGAGATGATGCGCAGGCGGCGAACTGCAATCCAGGCATTTCCATTCCACGCGTGCGCGCGCCTCAGCAGGTGATCCAAGGCCTCGGAAGCAAGGCCCCACGGGCATATCCAAGAGCAAAATACCGGGCCCAGCACCACGGCCAACAACGCGAGTGGGGCGATCCCGAGAAGTAAAGCGCGTGTGAATTGTCGCCCAGCCAGCGCCGCCGAGATCGTCGCGGCGGGCTCCATCAAATCCACTGGGCCAATCTTGAGCGCAACCAGTGTGCCGCTTATGGCATTAAACCCGGCAGCGTTGGCGAATGGCAGCACCAGGAAGAACAGCGCCACCGCAAGCTGTACGGTACGACGGCAGCGGGTCCAGCGAACGCGGCTTGCAGCGCTCATGTGTTGCGGTCTCCCCGTGGGCGCACGCGGATAGCGACAGCAGGCGCGGGGCACACCTTCTCGCAAATTCCGCAGCCCACGCAACGATCAGTGACCTGCGGATGTAGTTCGGCATCCTGAGTGATTGCCTCCGGCAGCGGACAATCGTCAACACAAGTGCGGCAGAGAATGCCCTGGAAGGCGTAGCAGGTCTTGCGGTCAACTTCGGCGCGTCCCATGCGGACCAGTCGCTTGTCGCTGACTGGTTCCAGCGCACCTGTAGGGCAGGCCGGCGGACACAGCATACAGAGAAAGCACGGGGCTTCCTGGGGCGCGCAGAGAGGAGTTCCTCCCGCCGCGCCGTGCTTCCAGCCGGCTGGTTTCAGAGATTTATACGAGCACACCACGATGCAGCGATAACAACGAGTGCAAAGCGCGACAAACTCGGATTCGCGGCGCGCGCCGGGAGGACGAAGCGGCGGAGGCGCAAGCACGCCACGCAACCACCGCCAGATGGATGCGTCCGTCATTACTACTCTTTGCCGACGAACGTTGGATAGATACCCAGAATCTCGCTTTCCGATTGCAGCAGCTTCTCGGCCTGCTGCTCCAGCGTGCTGCCGTCCTTCCCGCGCCAGATAGCCACCAGGCGGTGATTACCGTCGGTGCCGGTGATCTCCAGGTTCTCGATCTGCGCCAGGCGAGCCGCGACCGAGTTGGCGCGGCCCGGAACGGTCTCGAAGAGCACGCCGGAAATAATCACGCCTGCACTTTCTCCACCTTGACTGCGCATACCTTGAACTCCGGCTGCTTGGACACGGGATCCACCGCATCAATGGTGATGCGGTTGCACATATGGTCGGGATCATGCATGTGAACATAGACCAAACCCGGCTTGGAGAATTCGGTCACTTTCACATGGAACTGCTCAGCGCCGCGCCGCGAGGTGATGCGGACGGTATCTCCCAGCTTCACGCCCAGCTTGCGGGCATCGTCGGGATGCAGCTCTGCCATGGACTCGTAGTTCGCGTGCTTCAGCTCTTTGCAGTTGTGCGTCATGGTGCCGGTGTGCCAGTGTTCAATGACGCGTCCCGTGGTGTAGTAGAACGGGTACTGGGCGTGGGGCACTTCCGCCGGCGGTTTATGCGGACGTAGCCAGACCACCGCCTTGTTGTCGGGACGGCCATAGAACTTGACTCGCCGCGGCCAGTCCGCGGGAACCAGCGGGTCCTCTCCTTTGACGTAACGGCGCTTGGTACCGGGATGGTGTTCTGCCGGCATCGGCCAGAGCAAGCCGTTTGACTGACGCAGGCGATCGCGCGTCATGCCGCTGAAATCGTAGGCTGTACCCTTTGAAAGCGTCTGCAGTTCCTTCCACACGTCGTCCATGTTCTTCCAGTTCACCAGATGTCCGTAGCCGAGGCGGTGCGCCAGATCGCAAAGGATCTCGAAGTCCGGCCGCGCCTCTCCTTGAGGCTCGACGGCTTTCTGCAGCAACTGGTAGCGGCGTTCGGTGCAGCCGTACACGCCTTCCTTTTCCGCCCACAGTGCGGCGGGAAGCACTACGTCTGCCAGTTCGGTGGTGCGCGTGGGATGGAAGGCATCGGCCACTACAAGGAAGTTGTCTTCGCGCTGCATGGCCTTGCGGTAACGATCAACGTTCGGCAGCGACTGGCCAGGATTCGTGCACATCACATACATGACCTTGACATTGCCTTCCTCGAAGGCGCGGAAAAGATCAATGGTCGGCAGACCGGGCTTGGGCTGAATTGTTCCCTTGGGAACATTCCAAAGTTTTTCGACTTCTTCCCTGTGCTTCTCGTTGGCGATGACGCGGCCGTAGGGGAGAAGATGAGAAAGGGCCCCGCCGTCGCGCACGCCGCCGCAGGCGTTCGGCTGGCCAGTCAGCGAGAGCGGCGTCGAACCCGGTTTCCCAATCTTGCCGGTGATCAGGTGCAGATTGTGAACCAGGTTGTTGGCCCATACGCCCTTGGTCCGCTGGTTGAGTCCCATCGTCCATAGCGACATCGTGGCCACGTCCCTGTCACCGAACCAACGTGCGGCACGCACGATATCTTCAGCACGGCATCCAGCGATCTCAGCCGCTTTTTCGGGCGTGTACGCTGAGACGAATTGCTTGTAGTCTTCCCAGGTCTTGTTGACCTCGGTCCCCTCGCCGAAAACGGCGTTGTCCCTGATGAATTCCTCGTCCACCAGGTTCTCCTTGATGAGGACGTTGGCCATGGCGTTCAGAATGGCGAGGTCGGCGCCAGGGGTGAAACTGATGTGCAGATCGGCAATACGGCTGGTCGGGGTGCGCCGCGGATCGAGGACGATCACCTTCACTCCGGGCTTGCTACTCCTGCGCTTGTTAATACGCTCGAACAGCACCGGATGCGCTTCCGCCGTGTTCGATCCTACGATGAAGAACACGTCGGCGTTGTCAATGTCCTCATAGCAACCCATTGGCTCGTCTTTGCCGTAGGTCGAGACATAGCCCGCGACAGCCGATGCCATGCACAGGCGCGGATTGCCTTCGATATTGTTGGTGCGAATGCCTGCCTTGAAGAGCTTGTTGGCAACGTAGGTTTCCTCGGTCAACCCCTGCCCGGAGCCGTAGAACGCAACGGAATCGGGACCGTACTTATCAATGGACTCCTTGAACTTCACCGCAACCAGTGACATGGCAGCGTCCCAGGTGGCCGGTTGCAGCTTGCCGTTCTTGCGGACGAGCGGGTGCAACAGGCGCGTGGGAGCGTTCATCACCTGCGGCAGCAGAAATCCTTTCAGGCAAAGCAGGCCCTTGTTGTGGTTGTCCTGCGCGCCTTTCACGGCAACCACTTTGCCCTTTTCCACGCCGATCTGTACGCCGCAACCGGCGCCACAGTAGCGGCACACGCTGTTGACCCATTTCATGTTGCCGCCCACGGCAGCGGCGAAGCTGTCCACAGCGGAACCTTCCAGGGCCACAAGGGCGGAGGCGGCGGCCGAGAGTTCGAGGAAACGTCGCCTGGAAAAACTCATGGCTTACCTCCCGATGCCGCGCTCGCATGCGGCTTCAACGAATGTGGCGGATGACAGGTGAAGCAGGTCTTGCCTTTCATGAACGTGTCGGACTTGAGTTGCGCTAGCAGTGGCGCATGGCAGGATTCACAACGGGACACTGCCGGTTTCGGCACAAAGCCTTCTTCGACAGCACCGTGACAGACAAGGCACTTCACCTGATTAACGCCGTGCGGCCCCGCTTCCCACTGCTGATATTCCTTGTTATGGCACGCAGAACACTCCTGCCCAGGAGCGATCTTGGGGTGCGCCCGCTGCGTGCGGCTTCGCGCCGGCGCCTTGGCGGCCGGTTTCTTCTGCGGAGTTGTCGCGGTTTGTGCAACGGCGGCCAAGGTGAAAACCAGACCCGCCATGGCGGCTGCGAGGAAGCACTGACGCACAGCTCTCATAGATCGCTCTCCCTGCGTTCTGGCGAGGAAGCCGAGTAGCCGAAGGAGGCAGCAACCTGAACCGTTCGCCTGGCAGTATGGAAGGCTTGCGCTGGATCGGCGGTGATGCGGGTCACGTCATCTCGTAACGCGATGCGACTCACGCCCGCGGGTGATAGCGGTCACTGTAGAGAGATGCGTTAGTTAAGAGAATGCGCTGTGAGACATCGCCGAGCGGGGATGTGCGAGAGTGATGCGCGTCACGCGTGGCGACAAGGACAGCAAACCTGCCGCCGCTCAGGGCGGCATCGAGTCCGGTTGACAGCAGCGCCTCAGGAATCGCACCGGAACAGCACGTCTGCGCCGGTCGTGGACCAAGCAGGAGGCCAATGAAACCGCATGTCATCACCACCGTCACCGCGGTCTTGATCGGGCTGATCCTGGGCGTGGGTTTCTACACGTTCATCTACGCCAAAGGCTATTCATACCTGTCTAACGATCCGGCCGCATGCAACAACTGCCACGTGATGCGCGGCTTCTACGACGGTTGGGCAAAATCCACCCACCATGCCGCCGCCACATGTAACGATTGTCATACTCCGAACAACAAGATCGCCAAGCTAGCGACCAAAACCTCCAATGGCTTCTTTCATTCGTTTTCCTTTACCTCCGGCAAGTTTCCGGATGCGATCCAGATCAAGAGCAGGAACTATGAGGTAACCGAGCGGGCCTGCCGGCGCTGCCATCAGGGTTTCGTGCTGGTAGTGAACGGCCCGCATGCGCACGGTAAGGGCCTGTCCTGCATTCAATGTCATGCTTCGGTGGGACACTCGCAGGCCATGGCGTTCGCGCCAATTGCACTCGCTGAGGGGAAGAACCGATGACTACCAACACTTCGTTCGGTCCGCGCGGCACGAGCCGCAAAAGCCTGATACTGGCAACCGTGATCGCAGCGGTGCTCGCCGTAGTGGTGGTTGCGCTGCTGGTAACGATTGTCGAACGCAAGCAGGAAGCCAAATCACAGTTTGTCCGGGTCGCGGAGGTCAGCGACAAGATTGAAGATCCGGCGACCTGGGGCAAGAACTTCCCGCTCGAATACGAGCTCTACCAGAAGACCGCCGAGATGAAGGCCACCAAGTTCGGCGGCAGTGAACCCGTGGCGCAGACACCCACGCAGGACGATCCACGCAAGGTCGTGACCCGCTCCAAACTCGAGCAGGACCCGCGGCTGAAAATCATGTGGGCGGGCTACGCCTTCTCGAAAGATTATCGCGAGCGCCGCGGGCATGCCTACATGCTGGAGGACCAGACCTATACCGGAAGGCAGAAGGCGGTGAAGCAACCGGGCGCCTGCATCAACTGTCATGCGTCCACGGTCACTCTGTTCCTGCAGATGGGGGATGGCGATATGGTCAAGGGCTTCCAGAAGGTCAATCCCATGCCCTACCCCGAAGTCCGCAAACTGGTGAAGCACAATCTCGCGTGCATTGACTGTCATGATCCGCAGACCATGGCGTTGCGGATCACGCGTCCGGCATTCATCGAGGGCATCAAGATGCTGAAGGCTTCGCAGGGCGTTGCGGACTACGACGTCAACAAAATGGCTTCGCGGCAGGAAATGCGCACTTACGTCTGCGCGCAGTGCCACGTCGAATACTACTTCAAGCCTCCCGACAAGCAGTTGACCTATCCGTGGTCGAAGGGCACCAAGGTAGAGGAAATCACTGCCTACTATGAAGCGGAGAAGTTCAAAGACTGGGTGCATGCCGACACCGGGGCGGACATGCTGAAAGCGCAACATCCGGAGTTCGAGGTGTGGAGCCAGGGCATCCACGCCCGCTCGGGGGTCACCTGCGCTGATTGCCACATGCCTTTCAAGCGCGAAGGCGCGATGAAGGTCAGCGATCACCATGTGCAAAGCCCGCTGCTGGTCATCAACCGTTCCTGCCAGAACTGCCATCACTGGGAGGAGAAAGAGTTGAAGACCCGCGTCGAGACCATCCAGACGCGCTTCTTCAACCTGAAGAACATCGCCATGGATGCAGCGGTGGACCTGGCCGCCGATATCAAGTCGGCCAAGGAAGCGGGGGCGACCGACACCGAACTGGCCGTGGCGCGCGGTTTGCAGCGCAAGGCCTCCTTCTACATTGATTTCGTGATGTCGGACAACTCCATGGGCTTCCACGCGCCGGATGAGGAAGCCCGCGTGCTGGGCGAGGCGATCAACTTCTGCCGCCAGGGGCAGTTGTCGCTGCGCTCCCTCAACCGGACCGCGACGGCCCCAGCTCTGCAGACAACTTCTGCAGCGGTTCCCGGCAAGTAGCACCGAGAACGAGCATTTGTGCCGCACCGCCCGGGTTTTCCCGGGCGGTTCATTTTGTCAGGCCTGCTTGAGAATGATTGCTTCGAGGACGTCGGCAACATCTTCAGCTTTATCGGTGGCGCGCTCGAGCACACCGTACAGGCCCTTCAGCTTGATCAGCTCGATGGGGTCCCGCTCGGTTTCAAATAACGCGCCCAGCGCGCCGCGCGCAATGCCGTCGGCTTCGTGTTCGAGGTGCCGCACCTGCTCACAGTGGGCCAAGACACGGTCGTGGTCCCGCAAAATACTCACGGCCTGCACCAGTTCCCGAGCCTGGCGCATGATGATGGCGGCCAACTCCCGTGCGGGCAGCGTGGACGAGGTGATGCGATGCGTCACCAGGGTCTGGCCGGCAGTGAAGGCCAGGTCGAGAACGTCGTCAAGGGATGAGGCAAGCTGGTAGATGTCCTCGCGGTCGAAGGGAGTAATGAAGGTGCGGTTGAGTTCGCTGTAAAGCTGGTGGCTGATGTCGTCGCCGCGGTGCTCAATGGCCTTCAGCCGCTGGACTTGAGCGGGGACGTCGCGCATATCGGCAAGAATCACCCCGAGCAGGTGCACCCCTTCCAGCATCGCGGAGGAAAGGTCCGCAAATAACTGGGCAAAGGTCTTGTCGCTGTATGCGAGCCGCAGCTTCATAAACTTGAGCTACAGAGCAGCCGCGAGAGCGGTCCTGAACGACCGCATCCGTGTGCAAATTCTACTCGAAATGGTGAATTTGGCGTTGTTGCCTACAGCCCGGGGACGATGCCGGCGCGGTTGCCAGCAAAGCTAATCCGACCCAAACCGATGCGGGAACCCACACGTTTTCCATGGTAGTCCGCTCCTAAGCTGATTTGTTCGGGATCGTTGCCGGGGTATGACCGCGCCGACAAGGAAGCCTTGTCGGAGTCATCATCTGTCCCGGCTTATTCGGTGGGACAGCAGTTTAGGGCGAACTCCTTCGCCGCACTTGAGTTCACTACACCAGCATGCGCGAAGGCGTCAACAGGATTCTTAGAAAGGCTATCGCTCAGGCGGCTTCTTCCGGTACCTCAACCGCGATGTTCTCACTCGGGGAGATGTCGAGCACCGTGGCAATGCGCGAGTCGCCCACCCCGAGGTCGAGAAGGTAGCGCTTAAGTTCGGGGGCTTTGAGAAAGCGGGTCCCCCTGCCAGTGTCAATTGAGTACAGACTTTCATCGAGAGCCAGCCGAGTTATCTCCAATTTCTTCATAGTGTGCCTCCATGAGGATCCTTCGTTCGGGCTGATGCCATCCTCGTCATATAGCACAATTTACATCGGGGAATACACCTTTCGGTGACGCCCTAGTATGCCCTGCTTCCAGTGCCGGTGCGCTACTCCGGTCCCGTGCTGACGGTAATGTTCAGGTCGCTGTGGCTGCCGTGGCAACCGGTTGAATGTTGGGAGTGCCCGAGCCAACCAGTTTCAGCTTCGGTTCGCGTTCGATGGCGTCGAGCAGTTCGCGCGCAATGCGGTCGTCTGTTTTCGCGGCGTGGTGCAAATCCACGGGATAACGAATCACGACTTCCAGGCCGCCCTGGGTAAGGCGCAGCCGACTCTGCGGATGCAAGGAACTCACAGATACCGAGCTCAGCGTTTTCTCGATTTCCTGCCGCTGGCCTTCCATGCGCTCCCGGTACTCGCCGAAAACCGCATTGACTGCCCCGATCAGCCGTTCCTCGGCAATGCGGTAGTTGCTTTCGGGCGCGAGGGTAAAGGTGATCTCATGCCAGACGAAATTGGTCCCGGGAATCTGCTTGAACAAGCCGGCGTTCGGCTGGAAGACGATGGAATTGGAAAAGACGACAACCCGGCCCGTCGGCCGCGGGTCCGTCCCTCCACTGTCGAGCTCCATCAGATGCAGGCGCACCAGGCCGATATCAACGACCTCGCCGGTCACACCCGCCACCTGCACTCGATCGCCGATCCGCACTCCGTATTTGCCGATCAGGAAAAAGTATCCGGCAATAGAGAGGATCACGTTCTGCAACGCAACCGCAATGCCCGCTGTCATAAGCCCTGCGAAGGTCGCCAGGGATCCAAGCTCGGTGGCAAAGGCGAAAGCGATGATGAGGGCTATAACGAACCAGAGCACGATGCGCCGGATCAGCAACAGTTGATAGCGCCTTCGCGCGTCGCGCACGTAGCGGAAGACGGCTTTCCGCGCGAGTTGGGAACTGCCAACGACGAGCGCGAGCGCAATCGCCAGAAGCGAGGCCCTGATGGCCAGTCCCCTGAGCTGGGCGTTGTATTGGCTGCTGACCACATTGCGCCAGTTCGTCAGGTTGCGTTTGTAAAGATCGAGCAGCACTCGTTGCTTCGCCAGCGGGAGAAGAACCTCGGAGCGCTGCTTGAGCTGCGTGGTCAGATTGTCCAGATCGCGCTTCTGCTGTTGCAGGACGGCGGGATCGTGCGATTCCGGCTGATTAGCGATTTGATCTCCGCGCTGTACGAGTTCCCGCAGACCTGCACCCAACGGCGTTCGCAGGGTCTTGGTTGATTGCGCAAGAGCCTCTGTCAAGCGAGTGCTTTCATCAATCAGACGAAGTTTGCGGGAAAGCGCAGTCACGTCAGTGATGATCGCCAGAATTCCGGCGGGCTCTGCGCGCCGATTGGCAAGCATGGAACCAGCAGCCGCGGAGGGCGAAGCGCTGGTTTGGTTCTGCCCGGCGGTGCTTGACGACTTGGCTTCGGCTGCGGGCACACCTCGCGCAAGTTCGTCAATTTGCGACTGCAGTCCGCCGGGGCCGCTTGCTGTTGAGCTGGCGCCGGTCATGAAAGCGAGCATGTCGCGAATGACATCGCGCCGCGTCCGCGCAAGCTCGAGTTCGCTGACTGTCTCAGCGATGGCGGATTCCAAAGCCCTTCGCTGCTTGCCGCTGGCGTTGTCAAGCTTCCCGCGGAGCGATTCGAGTTCGCTTTCCGACCGTTTCACCTGCTGCTCGGCCCTTAGCGCTGCCTCAACGAGACGGTTGCGCGAAGCGACTGCAGGGTCTTGCGCCGAGTTCTGGGAATCATTCTGTGCGGGAAGGCTTCGCAGCAACTCCGCTTCCGCGCGTGCAAAATCGAACGACAAGCGGACAATCTGATTCGCAAGCTGCCGATTGTCGCTGAGGA
The DNA here is from genome assembly GCA_041946765.1 of Terriglobales bacterium. GTDB lineage: Bacteria > Acidobacteriota > Terriglobia > Terriglobales > Acidobacteriaceae > JBHGAZ01. Next base: position 92,797 of record JBHGAZ010000008.1, on the reverse strand, counting down.
ACAGGATGTCCGCAGGATCGGTGGCGAGTTGCTGCTCCAGGGCAGAACGCTGCTGCCAGGCAATTGTCTGGTTCAGAAAGGCAATAACATCCTGCGGGCGAATTTCGCCAGGCTCAGACTGGGCGTGCCCAGGCAGCCGCAAGCTGATCATTAACAACAATAAGGCCAAAACGAGCGAATGCAGATTCCAATGGGATAGTCGAGACACGATACCGCCAAAGTATTTGGGTGATTTGTAAGAGGTGGCGTTCTGAAAAGTCTAAATGATTTGGAGACCAAACGCGCGCTGAGACGTGATTTTTCTTTAGGGTAGGACAACAAACTTTTGCCACAGCAAATTATTTGGGACGAGCGAAGCGAAATATCTGCTTTTGGCGCGGAAAGCAGATGCCTAGTCTGGCTGCGTGCCCCAGAGCGAGCAACAGCAGCGCGTTCTGGGGGCCCCCAAACGCGCCCTCCTCGTCATGACACACCTAGACGTTCCGTGGTACTGGCGTACGGCGCCGTTTCGATGCGTCCTCTCCGCCGGCTTCGGCATCTCTTTGGGGAGCCTGAACTCTGCAGGGAGATTTCGCATGTCGGAAAAGAAGATTATCGCTGTAGTCGGGGCCACCGGCGCGCAAGGCGGCGGCCTAGTTCGTGCAATCCTCAACGACAGAAACGGCGGCTTCGCCGTCCGCGCCCTCACTCGGAACGTCAACTCCGAAAAGGCAAAGGACCTGGCGAAATTTGGCGCGGAAGTCGTCAGCGCCGATCTCGACGACGAAGAGAGTCTGAAGCGCGCATTCAGCGGCGCGTATGGCGCATTTTGCGTTACGAACTTCTGGGAGCACTTCTCGCCCGAAAAGGAGATCGAGCAGGTAAAGCATATGGCGCGCGCTGCGAAGTCAGCCGGCATCGAGCATGCCATATGGTCCACCCTGGAAGACACGCGCAGGTGGGTGCCGCTCAACGATAATCGCATGCCCACGCTGATGGGCAAGTACAAGACCCCGCATCTGGATGCGAAGGGCGAATCCGACCACTACTTCACGGATGCCGGCGTGCCCACCACCTTCCTGCTGACCTCGTTCTACTGGGAAAACTTCATCTTCTTCGGCATGGGACCAAAAGCCGGCCCCGACGGAAGACTTGCCATCACCTTCCCAATGGGCGACAAGAAGCTACCCGGCATCGCTGTCGAAGACATTGGCAAGTGCGCTTACGCGATCTTAAAGCGCGGGCAGGAATACATCGGCAAAACCCTGGGTATTGCCGGCGAGCACCTCACAGGTGCGCAGATGGCTGCAGCCTTTACGCGTGTGCTCGGAGTTTCCGTCCACTACAACGATGTTCCGCCTGAGGTGTATCGCAAGTTCGGATTCCCTGGCGCCGATGATCTCGGCAACATGTTCCAGTTCAAGCGCGACTTCAACGATGTGTTCTGCGGCGCGCGTAACATCGAGGCTACCCGGAAGTTGAACCGGGCGCTTCAGACCTTCGACACCTGGCTGAAGATCAACAAGGAACGCATTCCGCTGGAAGCCACTCGAGATGAAGCAACGGCGTAAGTGGTGAGCAACAACAGAAGGGGCACGTTGTTCACGTGCCCCTTGGAACGTGCGAAATCGAATTTTGGGAGACGTAGCAAGCTACGTCTCTACAGATGGCCTATGGCACTTCGATGAGTTCGAGTTGGCCATCGGTTTTGCGATGCAGGACCTTGATGTGTCCCTTTTTGTCCCGGAAGACAAATACTCCCTTGTCGCGGAATTCGGCTTCTTTGATGGCTTCCTCCAGAGTCATGGGACGCAGAGCGACGGAGTCGGTGGATTTGACCACGTGCGCCACAGCGCTGCGGGCTGAGGCGGGGAAGCTGTGCACGGCAACAGGAACGGCGGTACCCACAGTGGCGCCAACCGCTAGCCTCATTTCCGGCTTTGCGCCTTCGCCTTCCCATTTCTTCTTCGGTTGCCGCTTCAGGTTGCGCCACCGCCCTTTATTCTTGAGCGCCTGACGCTCGATGCGCTCCAGGGCCTCGCCGACCGCAGACACCATGTCACCCGCCTCGGCAAGGCCTACGAGGGGTGTGCGATTGGGACTGGTAAGGGTGATGTCGGCGATGCTACGGTGCTTTTCCACCGCCAGCACGACTTTACTGTCAAAGTTGTCGCCGATGATTTTGGTCAGCTTGGAGAGTCCGTGTTCAACCTGCTTGCGGATTATGGGAGTGACTTCAAATTGCCTGCCGGTATATTCCACGTTCATTGAGCGCCTCTCCTTGTCCCCGCTTCCTTGACCGCCGCTGTGCACGGAGGAAGGATCGCGGGGTGGATTCACCACGCCGCCCGGCTTCGCGAACTGGCCAGCCGGGGCGGCTTTTGCGTCAGCCTTGCTCGGCAAGGAGACGCCCCCGGACGGCGGCGCCGCCGGGGTCCCGCGTGCCACTAAGTTTTCACCCTGCGCTGGTGGGTGCTAGGGATGCGCATGTCCTCCCGGTACTTGGCAACCGTACGGCGAGTGACCTGGATACCCTGCGACTGGAGGATGCGGGTGATTTGCTCGTCCGTGTACGGCCTGGCGGGATCTTCCTCTTCAATCAACTTCTTGACGCGCCGCTTCAAGATCAGGAGCGAAGTAGCACCGCCCTCGGGTCCATTCACACTTTCACTGAAGAAATATCGCAACTCGAAGACACCCTGCGGGGTATGCACGTACTTATTGGAGACGGCGCGGCTCACAGTGGAAGGATGCACTCCGATCTCTTCCGCCACCTCTTTGATCATCATCGGCTTGAGGTGGTCAATACCGTGGTCGAGGAACTCGCGCTGGCGGCCAATGATGGCATAGCAGACCTTCAGGATCGTCTGCTTACGTTGCTCGATGTTCTTAATGAGCTGAATGGCCGACTTGTACTTTTCCTTGATGTAGGTGCGGACTTCTTTTTCCGCGGCATCGCGGTTGAGCAGGCGGCGATAGGTCGGGTTGAGGCGCAGTTGCGGCACATCGTCGTCGTTAAGAATGGCGATGTATTCGTCACCCTGCTTGATGAAGGCGACATCCGGTTCGATCAGCCTCGGTTCTACTTTGTTGTAGCGCCGACCGGGACGCGGGTCGAGAGTCTTCAGGAAATCCATGGCAGCCACAACGGCTTCCTGGGGGCGGCCGATGGTCTTCGCAAGTTCCTTTATCTGCTTGTTCTGCACCAGCTTGAGATGATCGCTGACGATGGCGATGGCGTCCGCCAGCACCTGTGAAGTGGCGCCGTTCTGTCCTGTTTTCTCTTTCTGCTTCTCGTGCATCTGCTGATGATATTTCAACTGAGCCAACAGGCACTCGCGCAAGTCACGCGCAGCTACTCCAATGGGGTCCATCTGCCGCACCAGCTCGATAGCCTCGTGCAAGGCGCGAAGGTCGAACAGCGCCCGCCGGTTGGACTTGGGAGGAGGCGTAATAATTCTGGGCTCCTGAGGCGCGGGCGCAGCCAGCAAGGGAGTTCCCTGTCCGCAAGCTGACAGGTTCTCGAGGGCGACAGCAGCGACAGCGTCCCTCTGCTCGCCCGTAGCAACAAAGACCTCGGCCGCGCCGGGCACAGCGGCTGTCGCCAGTTCCGCAGCCAAAGCCGACTCCGCGCTGGGGAACGGAACCACGGTCCCGGCAGTCTGCGGCACAACGCTCCCGGTTCCATTGGCGCGATCGCCGCTGCCGGCAGGAACATAGGCCGCATCCAGCAATTCTTCGTCGGTGGCAGTGAGATATCCGTCCTCGTCGAGGTTACCGATGACCAGTTGGGCGGCTTCAGCCACATCAGGGCGGACACTCATGGCCCCCAACTGCCACATCAGGTGATCAGTAAGTGTACTGGGACGAGAAAGAAAATTTTCGAAAGAAGGCTTCTCGACGGCCTCAATTTCAGGACTGCGGAAACCGGGATCGAGATACTCCTTGAAGAACTGGCCGAAATCTATTTCTTCGAACGAGTCGGTCTTCTCGCCGGCGACGACGGGTTCATCGGAACCGGTGACCCGCTCTTCTTCCTTGCGTGCGGTTTCATCCAGCAAAGGCACGGAGTCGTCCAGTTCTTCCAGGACCGGGTTCTCGACCATCTCGGCAGTAATCATGTCGCGCAGCTCAAGCTTGTTGAGTGCCAACACGCTGACCATCTGGACGAGGCCAGGAGTCAGGATCTGCTTTTGCGTCACTTTGAGGTTCAGTCTGGGCTGTAACGAGACCATGGGATAAATTTCCGTACGTAAGCTATGTTACACCAGCCAGAAATCTGTGCCGCATTAGATGTGACCGAAGTAAGGGATGGCACATCTTGACGCCGAACTAATTGCGAATCAGATATTTAGGTTGTGAGCCGTAGTCAGAGCCCGCCGGGCTATCCCGCGCGGGATGACACCAGCCTCTCAGACCAACGAGAAACTTTCTCCCAAATAGACGCGCTTGACTTCAGGGTCGTTGCCGAGTTGTTCCGGAGTTCCAGCGCGAAAGATGCGGCCATCATTGATGATATATGCGCGATCGGTCACCGAAAGTGTTTCGCGCACGTTGTGGTCGGTGACCAAAACTCCGATCCCGCCGGCCTTCAGGTTAAAAATAATTTTCTGCAAATCCAGGACGGCAATGGGATCAATGCCGGAGAACGGCTCGTCGAGAAGAATGAAAGACGGCGAAATACTGAGGCAGCGGGCAATTTCCACGCGCCGCCGCTCGCCCCCGGAGAGCGCGTATCCGCGGTTGCGGCGCAGGTGCCCCAACCCGAGCTGTTGCACCAGTTTTTCCATGCGCTCGCGGCGCTCGTGCCAGGAGATCGGCTGTGCTTCGAGCACGGCCAGAATGTTTTCTTCCACCGTAAGTTTGCGAAAAACCGAGGGTTCCTGCGGCAGATAGCTGATGCCGAAGTTGCGGGCCCGCAAGTACATGGGCTCGGAGCTGATGTCGGCGCCGTCTATAAGGACGCGACCGCTGTCAGCCGGAACCAGACCCACGATCATGTAGAAGGTAGTGGTCTTGCCGGCGCCGTTTGGCCCCAGCAGCCCAACTACTTCACCCTGATTGACGTGGAGACTGACGCCGTTGACTACCCTGCGGCCACGATAGGACTTAGCAAGATCATCGGTGGCCAGAGTCTGCATCTATTTGGAAACTCGCGTCCTGGTGACAGCGCGGGAGGAACCGCCTTCAACCAGCACCCTATCATTGCCATTCCAGAATGTCAACGAAGCCCCGGTGATGGTGCCGCGTTCGGCATCAAAAATGCTGGGCGACCCGCCGGTCAGCACAAACTTGTCCTCGGCAGCGGTGTATACGAGCTTCTGCCCCGTCGCTCTGCGATTCGGTTGCTCGATAACGACGTTCTTCTCTGCCAAGACTCGGTCAACCTGGGCAGCGGATGACAATACTGCGCCGGCCGAGGTGACCGGCTTCAGAAACACCTCAGCTTGACTGGCAGTTGCGGTCGCGTCCATGCCGCGTATGAACACCCCGCCTTCAAAGCGCGCGACGCGCTCTCGGTCGCTGTAGGTAAGCCGGTCCGCGGTGATGTTAAGGGGATTCTGTTTGCCCGTGCGCAGTTGTTGTACGAGCACAACATGCACCTTCTGGGAGTTGCTCTGCGCGGAGATGGTCCGCTGGTTACGGTCAAAGTCAATGGTGGGAGCATGCACAATGTTTGCGCCCTGCCAAAGTCGCGCATTGCCGGAATAATGAGCAGTGCCAGTGGCCCGCTGCGCAGTAACGCTGCGCGCTGTCACATGAACGGGGTCAGAGGAAGCCAGCAGCGCGCCCCCAGGCTGCGGCTTCAGGTCGCTGTAAGTGGATTTCACATCGCCTTCGGCGGTGGCGTCGCCGGTGCGGCGGTTCAAACGGAGGGAACGCGCGGTGGTAGTCAGCCCGCGGTCAACAATGCGGGGCGAGCCGTTCAGCAGCAATTGATCGTTGGCGGGGGTATATGTCGCCATATCGGCCCATGCAGCCCGTTCTGAAGCGCCTCCCGGCTGGACCTCGCGGTACTGAAAATCGTGCTGCTGCACAATCTTGCTGATGGCCCCATCGGCGCCGAACTTCACATCCAGAGACTGGCTGCTAGTGATTTTGTCCGGCTGACCGGGAGAGGAGGAAACCACCTTCGCGTCGGGTATGCCTCGCAGCGACTCCAGATGATTGTGGCTGAATCGGGCGTAGAATTTCCTCGCAGTGATAACCGTATGCGAATCAGCGGCGATGCCAACGGGTATTCCCGCCGGGCCAGCGGAGCCAATGGTCAGCTGCGCCGCACCCGTGGTTTCAGCGCGCTGCACGGTGCTACCGGCCGGTGTCATGTAGAAATCTACGGTATCTGCGGCCAATTCAAACTGCTGGCTGGCGGGGGCGGGGCTGGCTGCAGGAGTCGATTGCGGCGCCTTGCGCGCAGTTTCCATGCGTCTGCCGGACTGCAGCAGCCGGACCTGCCCCTGCGCGCGTACTTTGCTCAGCTTATTCTTCGCTTTGAAGTCAAGGAATACGCTGGCGGCCGAACCCGACATGTTGCTGCCGCCACTGGATTCCATCTGCACGCCACCCCACAACTGCGCTGACTGAAGATCGTTAGTATGACCCGTCATGCGCAGTTCGCCCTCGGGTGCGCGCACCTGCACGAGACTGGCACCGCGCGAGGAGATGTGCAGGCCGCCAGAGGCCAACGCCCGCTCCGCGGAGTTATCGTCGCGCAGAAAAACGGTGACTTGCCCGGCGTCCATGGCGCCGCCAGCGCGTTCCATGTGGGCGCCGTAGAGAATGGCTTGACGCGGCAGACGGGTAAGCGCGCCGCGCTGCGCCGTAATGCGGGAGGCGGCCGATCCGATGGTGTTGATGTGGACGTCGGAATCGAGCAGCAGCACGTTGTTTTTGGAATCGTAAGAAGCGCCCACAGCCGAGCCGTTCGCCTGCGGAAAGCTGAACTCTATGCGCTCCGCCGTTTTCGCAATCCCGGTCTTCTGGTTGAATACGAGGCCGCTGGTCTTGAGGTGGATCGGATTTCTTAGCTGCTGCGGCGGGACCTGGTCAGGACGGGTGCCGCTGGTAGTATTGCCTTGCAGGTCAATCTGCACTTCGCCCCGCGAAACCACATCACCGGACAGAGGATCGTAGCTGAAATCGGAGCCGTAGATCTGGTCGAAGCGGTCGGACTGGCGTCCGTACATGACAATGCTGACATCGCGCAGCTCGGCGCGACCCTCCTTGTACTGCACGGCCTTGGCTGCGCGTACCGTGAACAGCGTGCGTCCGCCCTCGGATTTGGAGAGGGAAAATCCTTCCGTGCTCTGCTGGACTTCGACGCCCAGCTTCTTGGGAACCTCGTTCAGCGCCCGCGCGGCCCGCATGCGACCGTAAATGTAGAAGCCCGCGACAATGAGCACTGCCGCAATGGCCGAAAGAGCGAACCAGTAACGCAGACGGGATATGTTTACGGGCATCCTCTTTATACTACGCGAGCAGAGAGGATTGCGTCATTGAGCGATTGAGCCATTGAATCATTGAGTCATTGAGTCATTGAATCATTGGGTTTGGCGATTGACGTTCGGCGGGCGGGTTTTCAATGACCTAGTGGCCTGATGGCTCAATCACTCAATGGCTAAATCGCTCAATGGCTCACTGACTCGAACCGCTCAATCGCCTGGTTAGCTACGCAACTGGCGTGCCAGGTAATTGGCGATACCCATTTCCTTGATGGAATGGAGTTGGGCCTGCAGGAAGTCTGCGTGATTTTCTTCATCCTGGATCAGCTTCTCGAAAATCTCTCGAGAACCGTCGTCCTTCACCTCACGACAGACTTTGACTGCGTTGTTGTACATAACACCAGCCTCGAGTTCGTCCTTGAGGTCAATTTCCAACTGCTGTTGCACAGTGGATCCGATCTGAGGTTTGAGGGCCACATCCACGGCGGGCGTGCTTTCCAGAAAAATAATGCGCTCGATGAGCTTCTCCGCGTGCTTCATTTCCTCGATGGCGCGCTTCTTAGTAAATTCCTCCACCCGGTCGTAGCCCCAGTTGTGGCACATCTCTGCTTGAACCATGTATTGGACGATGGCGGTCAACTCGGCGCTGAGCGCCGCATTCAGTTGCTCGATTACCTTCTTGTCTCCACGCATCGGCTTTCCTCCGGAAACATCTAATATTACGCGAGGCGGGGACTGCGGGACAAAAAGCCTGGGCTTATCGGCAGGGAAGGGGAAAATTTTGACTCAGGGGCGCGTTGTGGCTACGTCCAGCGCAGACCCAAAACTACAACGTCTTTTGGCGGACGTCGCCACAAAGACGTATCCGGCGCGTCGGCAACCGGTAAGCCAAAAACGGGTGAGCCTGAAGAGGCCAGAGACGTAGCAAGCTACGTCTCTACCAACGGCACCCGAGTTCTTGGTAAGACGTAGCTTGCTACGTCTCTACCAACGGCCCCAATTGCACGCGCCGGGGGTGGAAAAGTTTAGGCGACCTGATGTTCGCGCCGGAACCGCTGCTCGATGGATTCCATCTGGTCCTTGAGCCGCAGCTTCAGCTTCTTGAGACGTACCTCTTCGACCTTTTCTTCGTCCGAAAGATAACGTTTCTGATAAAGCGCTTCGAGACGTTGTGAGTACTGTGAGTGTTCTTGGGCCAAACGGCGGAATTCGTCATTGGTGGCCAGGAGCTGGTCCCGTACCTGAGATGCCATCCAGTAAGACCTCCTACCCGATGACTGGAACTCGTGCAAACGCTATCACACGCCCTGTGCTGCTTCAATCCCGTTTTTAGGGTAGCCACAATCAAGGTTTTTGGGGTTTCAAAGCGGGACCAGGGGGTGAAAGCCGAAGTTCGTAGGTAATTGCGTCTTCAGGGGGGGCGGAATAATAGCGCAGGCGACGCCCGGTCTGCACGAAAGAATGCTTCTCATACAGGCGGCGGGCCGGAAGATTGGAAGCACGAACCTCAAGAAAGACGCTTTCCGCGCCTGCGGCTCGGGCACGGTCCAGCAATTCGCGGAGCAGGCACGTGCCGAACCCCTGGCGCTGGGCCCCGGAGATGACGGCGATATTTTCGATTTCCCACTGCGGACCCGCACACAGGGCCACAATGAATCCGCACAGCCTGGCATGTTCACGGCTCGCGCTTGTGCCGGGTAGGGCATCTGTGCACGGATGGGGCTGATCAATGCTCTCTACGACAAGCGCCAAGCGCCGCACCGCTTTGCTGAAGATGTCGAGATAGTCCTGGCGTCGCCAGTGGCCCGCAGTAGCGGCCTGGGCTGCCAAAGCCATCATGGCGGGGATATCGTCGCGAGTGGCATTGCGGATGCGCAAATCCGTCGTACCTGGGTTGCTTCTCCAGCGTCATCGTACCACCGCGTCAGTTTGGGTAAATCAAGGTGGACAAAGCGGACGGCGGCCTTTCTCTGACCAGCGGCACGGGCTTCTCTGGCCAGTAGCATCCGTTTCCGCTCTTCCGACGGCAACCCGCCAGTGCAGCCCTAGCTCTAACTGTCAACTAACCAACATTCCAAAGAACGGGGCAGGATCCACATGAAGAAAACTTTGCTGCTTTCGGTCATATTGCTGCTGGCGTGCAGTTGGGTGTATGCCCAAACCGCCGGCAGTTCGACAAGCACACAGGGAACAGCCACCGACCAGGGCATGTCGAGTCAGAGCCAGACAAGCCAAAGCACCCCCACCGACCAGAACACGGCAACCGACCAGAACACGGCCAGCCCCACCGGTGCGAGCCCGAGCAGCACTACGGGTATGGCCACAGATCAGACCACCGGACAGAACGCACAAACCGGCGGCAATGTAACGCCTGATCAGCAGGGGACGTCGCCGGCTGTGGGCTCCAGCGCGGGCGCTAGCGGTACCAGTAGCGGTATGGGAACCGCGACCGAGACCACGCCGCAAAGCACTGAGAGCACCAGTGGCGCCGGTGCTGCCGGCACGGCTGGAGCAGGGACGGAAACGAACCCTCAGGCCACCGGCAACGAACCTGCGACCGCAGGACAAGCGGGTCAGACCGCTGGCGCCCAGATGCCGCAGACCGCCTCGCCACTGCCGCTGCTGGCGTTGTTGGGTCTTGGCTCCCTCGGGGTCGGGGTTCTGCGCCGCAGAAAGAGCTAAACGATTCGCGAGTGTAGCCCTCCGAAACGCAACCAGCCCGGGAAACCCCCGGGCTGGTTGACACAAAGCCGTTCTCGCCGAAGTCTATGGCGTCTCCGGCGTAATGAAGTAATTGACACAGGCTTGGGCCACGCTCTCCGCGTTCAGGCTGGGCTCGCGTCCTTCATATTTGGCCGCCCAGCAAACCTGACTGACCAGATCGCGGGGATGGCAGGGACGCAGCGGCTCACCCAACCGCCGTATGTTCTCAATGGCGTAGTCGCACATTGCGGGATCGTAGAGCACCTTCATCTCGCGGCAGACGTTGGAGAAAATGGCGTGGAATTGCTCGCGCCCGATGCAGTCCAGTTTGATCTTGGTCTGAATACGCCTTAAGAAAGCCGGATCAACCAGCTTCGCCGGGTCCAAGTTGGTGGCAAAGACCACGAACATGTCGAAGGGGATTTCAATCTTCTTGCCGCCGGTCAGGGCGAGGAAGTCCACTTGGCGGTCTAGGGGAACGACCCAGCGGTTCAACAATTCGTCGGGACGGACGCGCTGGCGGCCGAAATCGTCAATAATCAGCAGCCCGTTGTTGGCCTTCATCTGCAGAGGCCCGGCGTAGTACTTGGTGACGGGGTTGAACTGGAGATCGAGCATTTCGATAGTCAGTTCGCCGCCCACCATCACCCGAGGCCGCTTGCAAATCACCCAACGGGGATCGCTGCCGTCAGGAGATGGGTTTGTGGTCTTGGGGTGCAGGTGCGGGTCGTACACGGTGATGATCTGGCCGTCCACTTCGACCGCGTACGGCAGCCACACTGACTCACCGCGGAAGATTTCTGTCATGGCCTCGGCAATGCTGGTCTTGCCGGTCCCGGTGGGTCCGTATAAGAATATGGCGCGTCCGGAGGTAAGCGCGGTCCCAACCTGGGTGAGGACGCAATCGTCCAGCACCAGGTGCTGGAAGGCACGCGCCACCTCGGGCGGGCGGACCGCCATGCGGCGGATGCTTTGCTGCCGCACTCGCGCGGAATAGTCCTGCAGGGAAACCGGGGCCGGGCCGGTGTACTGATTCAGGGCCAGCAATTCGAGTGCGCGTGTTTTGCCGGCTGTGGTGGTGGTGGTGCGATAAACCACCCCGGTCATGCCGGTAACTTCGCACAATTGGTCCTTACGCAATCGCCCGAAGAGTTCTTCGGCAACGGCCGTGTTGACGCACATCTGAGTGGAGAGTTCCTGCAGGGAAATCTCGCCATTCATGTAAACGGTCTTCAGCGCCAGGTCTTCCAAAATGCTGCGACGGATACCAAGCGCTTCCAGGGTCTTGGGGACGGGGACAGCGGCTGTGCTCATGGGTCGCTCCGAAGAAATTCCCACCCTGCGCGCGAAACGCGTGCTGTAGTGGAAGTGCAAATAGGGGCAAACAGACCCGTGCATATCTTAGATGCGTGCGCCTTAATTGTGAGTTCCAGAAATGCGGCAAGACAAGGAAAATTCCCGATCCGGGCCAGCGGGAGACAGGGTCAGCTGCTCCGAAAATCCAGCAGGTTGACGGATTCCGGCTGGCCGGAATAGGCTTCGCTGTTCGCGGGTGCGGGCGCTGCATCGCCCGCCGAGGAGAAAGTCATGGCGCAGAAAGTAACGGACGTAGTGGGAATTTCCAAGGAAAGCTTCGCCAAGGCGGCGGAAAACGCCGTGAAAGAAGCGGCCAAAACTGTGCGCGGAATCCGCTGGGCACGGGTCGGCGACCTGGAGATGAAGCTCGACGGAGCCAAGATCCTGGAATACCGCGCTACTACGCATATCTATTTCGACTTGGAGCGCTGAAGCGCTGGGCTAATGAATACCGTCCGCTAGCGGGCTAATTTTGCAAGTTCCGCCGGGAGAGGGCCAGTGCAGTAGAATTGCGGTTTCATGTTTGATTCGCCGCAACACAGGGTCCTCATGGTCATGGCGGTCGCCGAACTCCTGGCAAAATCCCTGTGGTTTTCCGGAACAGCGGTAATTCCGCAGCTCTCGCGCGAGTGGAATGCGGGTCTGGGGCTTACCTCGTGGCTCACGATCTCGGTGCAGTTAGGGTTCGTAGCCGGGGCGCTGGCACTCGCTGCATTCAATCTGTTGGATCTGTTCAGTTCTGCGCGTATCTTCGTCGTATCCAGTTTCCTGGGCGCCGCCTGCAATGCTCTGTTTGCCGTGGTGGCAAGCAAGCACGTGATCACAGCACTGGTGCTGCGCTTCCTGACGGGAGCGTTTGCCGCCGGGGTGTATCCCACAGGAATGAAGTTGTTGACCGGCTGGTTCCGCCGGGGACGCGGGCTGGCCATGGGAATCGTAGTTGGATCCATCACCGTCGGCTCAGCGCTCCCCCACGCGGTGCATATCGGACACCTGCCGTGGCGGGCGGTAGTGATGGTGTGCTCGGGTTTCTCGCTGATTGCTGCAGTACTGGTGGCGCTCGGAGCTGAGGAAGGCCCATACCGCGGGCCAGAACCGCGTTTCCAGTTCCGCCAGGTCGGCGAGGCCCTTCACAATCGCCGCCTGCGGCTGGCCAATTTCGGCTATCTCGGCCACATGTGGGAACTCTATGCCATGTGGGGCTGGATCACCCTGCTGCTTGCGGCTTCCGGACGCGGTGTTTCCCACAACACGCTGGAGAGCGTCTCCTTTGCGGCCATCGCGGCGGGATTCGTTGGCTGCGTCTGGGCGGGATGGGCCAGCGATAAGGGTCTTCGCTTGATCCCCGGGCGCACTAGTGCGACCGAACGGGACATTCTTTACCGGCGCGCGCGGGTGACTATTCTCGCCATGGGAGTCAGCGGGGCGTGTTGCGTGCTGGCAGCGGTTTTCTTCAACCACTTTCAATTGCTGGTCGCGATTTGTTTGGTTTGGGGTGTATCTGTGGTGGCGGATTCGGCCCAGTTTTCGACGATCGTCAGCGAAGTTTCCGACCAGCGCTATGTAGGGACGGCGCTGACCATGCAAACTGCGCTGGGATTTTTGCTCACCAGTGTTTCCATCAAGCTGGTCGCATACGTCGGTGCGACGTATGGATGGAGATGGGCGGCGCTGACGATGGGCATTGGCCCTGCGTTAGGGATTGTCGCGATGCTGCGCTTCCAGCGAGTAGCAGCGCCCGCTCCCGTGTTCGATGACGAAGGGCTGGTGCTGCGCGCGAGTGAATAGCCCGTGCCGTCCCTACGCTACGGAACTCTAACGCTCCTAAATCGGCATTCCCAAGGCTGACGCCCTGGGCTACCAGCGTTCGTCCCTGCAAGACTGTTTCTACATGCGTCCCTGGGGAGTATTTCTGATAGCACCACTTCAATTCCAAAAAGTCTCACTATTCCAAAAGGCTGACTCGATTCCAAAAGTTTCACTCAATACTAAGAGCCTCACTCAAAGCGCAGAGCTTCGATGGGGTCGAGGCGCGCAGCTTTGCGCGCGGGATAGTATCCGAAAAAGATCCCCACGGTCATTGAGAACACAACCGCCGCCAAGATTGCCGCCGGGGAGACGGAAACCGCCCAGTGCAGCACCTTGGTGATGGCCAGTGAACTACCTGCGCCGAAGAGGATTCCGATGGCGCCGCCGATGACGCTCAGCACCACCGACTCGCTCAGAAACTGCCTCAGCACATCGTTTTCGGTAGCGCCAATGGCCATGCGGATGCCGATTTCGCGCGTCCGCTCGGTAACGGACACCAGCATGATGTTCATGATCCCGATGCCGCCCACTATAAGCGAGACTCCCGCGATAGAAGCGAGCAGCATGGTCATAACCTGCGCCTGCTGGTCGGCCAGTTGTGCGATGTCGGCAAGATTGCGGACGCTGAAGTCATCCTCCTGGCCGGGACGGATGCGGTGACGATCGCGCAGCAACGACGTGATCTGCTGCTGGGCGAGGTAGCTGGCGGGCTGCGAGGTGGCCGAAACCATGATGAATTGCAGCCAGTTCTGGCCGGTGATTTTCTTTTGCAGGGTGGTGATGGGCACGATGACGGTATCGTCCTGGTCCTGTCCCATACCTGACTGGCCCTTGGGAGCGAGTACGCCCACGACCTCGAAGGGCAGGTTGCCGATGCGGATGGTCTGTCCAATCGGGTTGGTGGTTCCGAACAGGTTCGCCCGCACCGTCTCACCGATCACGGCCAGATTCGCCGCACGGTTGACGTCCTCCTGCGTAAAGCTGGACCCGGCAACAAACGGCCAGGAACGGATGTCGAAATACTGCGGCTCAGTGCCGGTAATGCGGGTGTACCAGTTCTGGTTCTCCCAAACGACTTGCGTGCTGGTGCCGCTGCCGGGCGCTGCCACCGCCACGGTAGGTATCTGCTGTTGGATGGCTTTCATGTCATCGTAGACGAGGGTCTTGGTGGCGCCGGCGCCCATGTGCAAGCCGCCCCGGTTCACCGTGCCACTGGAAACAAACAGCAGGTTGGTGCCCATGGCGGAAATCTGTTCTTGCACTTTCTTCTGCGCTCCCTGACCGACGCCGACCGTTGCGATCACAGCAGCCACACCGATGACGATCCCCAGCATCGTGAGCATGGAGCGCATCTTGTTGCGCGCCAGCGCGCGGAGAGCGATGCGGATTATTGCTGCGAATTCCATAAAAACCTCGTTTTTCCCCTGTTCTCCGTTCCCGGTTTCCCGTTTCGAGCTGCTGCTCAAGTCAACACGAAACTTGAAGCGCGGAACGCGAACTGAGACGTAGCAAGCTACGTGTCTACAAGCCCCTCTCAGTCGTCTTGCAGCGTCGGCATATGCATCAGCACGTCGGCGGCTCGCGGACGGCTATTAACGGCTTCGTCGCGGCGGATTTTGCCGTCGCGGAACACGACCATGCGCTTGGCGAACTGAGCGATGTCCGGCTCGTGTGTCACCAGGACGATGGTCAGCCCCTGATCGTTCAGATCCTGAAAAATCTGCATGATCTCTACAGAGGTGCGGCTGTCGAGATTGCCGGTGGGCTCGTCTGCCAGCAGGATGGAAGGCCGGTTGACGAGCGCGCGCGCAACCGCGACCCGCTGCTGCTGTCCTCCGGAAAGCTGCGAGGGGAAGTGGTCGAGACGGTCGCCCAGCCCCACCATCTCCAGCGCTTGACGCGCCTGCGCCAGCCGTTGTTCCTTGGAAAGCTTGGCGTAGAGAGTCGGCAGTTCCACGTTCTCCAGCGCGGTGGTGCGCGACAGCAGGTTGAATCCCTGAAAAACGAAGCCCAGCTTGCGGTTGCGAATCGCCGCCAGCGCGGATTTGTCGAGTTGGGAAACGTCCGTTCCTTCCAGCAGGTAGCGCCCCGTGGAGGGTTTGTCGAGACAGCCGACGATGTTCATGAAAGTGGATTTGCCGCTGCCGCTGGCCCCCATGATGGCAACGAATTCGCCCCGCTTAATTTCCAGGTTGACGCCGCGGAGCGCGTGCACCTTGGTTTCTCCGAGATCATAGAACTTGTGCACGTCTTCGGCGCGAATGACGGCGCCCTCTGCGGTATCCTTTGTAGCCGTTCCGAGTTTTTCAACCAGCGTTGCCATTTCGAAACCCCCGTTTCTCGTTTCACGCTTTCGTTTCCCATCTCTCGTTCCCATTCCCGTTGCCGTTCCCGGATCACCACCTCAAGCGCGGCTTCGTTTTGTTTCCTGAGGCCGAATACCGGAAACGGGCAGCGGGGAACGGAAACCCGTTTTACCGTCCCATGCGACCCATGCCGGGAGCGCCGGTGGTGGCCGATTTCTGCGCCAGCGATGCCGAGCCGATCACCAGTTGATCGCCGGGGTTGAGCTGCCCTTTCAGCGTTTGTTCCACTGCGGTGAAGGTGTGGTCAGTTATGCCGGTTTTAATCTGCACCGGCTGTAGCGACTTGTCCGCCGCGAGTTTCCAGACCAGCGCGGTATCGGACGCAGCCTGGCGTTGCTGCTGCTGTCCCTGGCCCTGCGCGCCGGTCTTACCGTTTGTGCGCGTGCTGCGGTAAGCAAGCTGAATCCCATACTTCTGCTGGATGGCATTCAACTGTTCCGGCTTCAGGTCGGGGGTAAAGCGCAGCGCACCGTTAGGTACTTTGAGCACGTTGCCTGCATTTGCGACCGGAATGGTTACGTAGGCGGTCATGCCTGGGAACAGCTTCATCTCCGGGTTGTCGAACTGAATGACGGTGTCGTAAGTGACCACGTTCTGTACGGTGGTCGGGTTCATACGTATCTGCGCGACGCGCCCGGTGAAGGTCTGCCGGGGAAAAGCGTCCACGGTAAAGGTCGCCTGCTGTCCGACTTTGATCTGGCCCACGTCAGACTCGTCGGTGCTGACATCCACCTGCATCTTTCTGAGGTCTTGTGCGATGTTGAAGAGCGTAGGAGCTTGCAGGGACGCAGCGACGGTCTGGCCGACATCCACATTGCGCGCAGTAACTACCCCGTCAATGGGGGCGCGAATGATGGTGTGATCCAGGTTGGTCTGGGCGACGTCAACGGCGGCCTTCTTCTGCGCGGTCTGCGCAGTCGCCTGCGTCAATTGCGCCTGGGCCGCGTTCACAGCGGCCAGCGCCGTGTCGTTCGTGGCCTTGGCCTGATCCAGTTGCTGCTGGCTAAAGACGCCTTCCTTGACCAACTGCACCGTGCGCTGATAATCCTGCTGCGCCTGCTCGTAAGTGGCGCGCGCTTTTACCAGGTTGGCTTTGGCAGCCACTTCGTTTGCGACGGCATTCTGAAGGTCAGCCTTCGCTTGCAGTAGCGCACCCTCAAACAACGAGGGGTCTATCTGGGCGATTACCTGTCCCTTTTTGACCGGCGAATTGAAGTCGGCATAGAGCTTCGAGATCGTGCCGGAAACCTGCGACCCGACTTGCACCGCGGTCACCGCGTTGATAGTGCCGGTGGCTTCGACCACGTCGTGGATGTCACCGCGCTCGGCCTTGGCCGTGAAGTATTCCTGCTTATCGCTGTGACCGAAGCTGAAGGCTGCAAACACTGCGACCGCTGCCACAATGGCAATCAGCACCGCCCATTTGGTTTTCAGATATTTCATAAGAACCTCGCCGCGTTTTTCTGGCCACTCATATTGACCCCTCGAAGCGGGTAAGGAGAGTAAAGAGTCAGTCAAGCAAAGGTAAATATTTGTAAAGGCGCGAGTAGCTGTAAGGGCCGGGGTGGCTGCGGCACGCGATTGACAATTCTTTACGTGCGCCGGGCATTGGTTCTGTTGTAGAACGAGGATGGGATGGAACGCCTTCTGATCGTTGACGACGACGTGGAGCTCTGCGAGCTGGTAAAGGAGTATCTCGAGCCGGAGGGCTACGAGGTCGAAGCGGTGCACGAGGGCGAACTCGGACTGCAGCGCGCGCTCTCGGGCGTGCACGCGCTGATCGTGCTTGATGTGATGCTTCCGGGCATGAGCGGCCTCGAATTGCTGCGCAAACTACGGGCACAATCACAAATTCCGGTCCTGATCTTGACAGCTCGCGGCGAAGACGTGGACCGCATCGTCGGCCTGGAAATCGGGGCCGACGACTACCTGGCGAAGCCATTCAACCCGCGCGAACTGCTGGCGCGTATCCGAGCGATCCTGCGGCGCGCCCAGGTCCCGGCCCCGAGTTCTGCGCCGGCACACAAGATCGTGGTAGGCGATGTGGAGCTCGATCCCGGCGCACGCGTGGTGCGCCGCCGGGGAGAAACTGTGGAGCTGACCTCGGTGGAATTTGCGCTGCTGGAGATGCTGTTGCGCTCCGCCGGCCAGGTGGTCACGCGCGAGCAGGTTGCGCAGGACGTGCTCGGACGCAAGTTCTTCCCGTACGATCGCAGCATTGATATGCACGTCAGCAAGCTGCGCAAGAAGCTGGGCGAGCAGATGGACGGCACCGAGCGGATCAAGACCATCCGTGGCGTGGGCTACATCTATGCCTTGCCGAGTGAGCGGTCCGGGGCGGGAGCGGAGGTCTCCTGATGCGCAGCCTCTTTCTGAAGATCTTCTTGTGGTTCTGGGTGACGCAGGTGGCGGTTGGGCTGTCACTGGTGATCACGTGGTCCATGCAATCGGAAGTGATCGTTTCACGCTGGCGCGCCTCCACCAGCGATGCCATTGCACTCTATGCCCAGACCGCTGTCGAAGAACTGGATCGCTACGGCCCGGCCGCACTCGGCAATTATTTGAAACGGCTGGAAAGCAGCGCCCGCATGCGCACAGCGCTGCTGGATGAAGGCGGAAACGTAATCTCCGGAAGCGTGTCTCCGCAGGGTCAGGAATTGGCGGCCCGCATTCCGCCGGGGAGCCTGCCGCAGTATGCGTTGTCTGGGCGCGAGGCTCTGGCTGCGCAGCGTGCCAGCGGGCCTTCCGGACGCACGTACATCCTGGTGGCGGAAATGCCACGCGGTCCATTCGGCGCGTTTCGTCCGGCGGCGCGCACGCAGGCGTGGCGTTTCGGTCTCGCTATTCTGATCTCGGGATTCATCTGTTATCTGCTGACGCTGTATTTGACCAGACCTATCCTCCGTTTGCGCGAAGCCAGTACGCAGCTCGCAGCCGGCAATCTGAAGGCGCGCGCGGGGCCAGAAATGGAAAAACGGCGCGACGAAATTGGTGACCTGGTGCACGACTTCAACCTCATGGCCGACCGCATAGAAACGCTGCTCACCACCGAGCGGCAGCTCATCAGCGACATCTCGCATGAACTGCGCTCTCCGCTGGCGCGGCTGAGCGTGGCACTGGGACTGGCACGGCAACGCGCAGGGGCCGAAGCTGCCGGACCGCTGGATCGCATCGAACGCGAAACCGAACGGCTCAACGAACTGATCGGCCGCCTGTTGACCCTGGCGCGGATGCAAGCAGCGGTGGAACCGCCCGAACGCTCGCCGGTGCGCCTGGACGAACTGGTGCGGGATGTCGCCTCCGACGCGGCGTTTGAAGCGCAGCAGCACGGGACTGGCGTACGCATCTCCTCGGCCAGTGAGTGTGTCACGCAGGGCAGCCCAGAGTTGCTGCGCAGCGCCGTGGAAAATGTGGTCCGAAACGCAGTGCGCTATACGGCACCGGGAACGGAAGTGGAAATCGCTCTGGAATGCGCCCGCGACGGAATGGCCGAGATCAGGGTACGCGATCACGGGCCGGGCGTGCCGGAATACGAGCTCGCGAATCTCTTCCGCCCGTTTTACCGCCTTACCAGCGCGCGCGAGCGGCAGACAGGCGGCACGGGACTCGGCCTCGCCATCGCTGAACGCGCCGTGCGCCTGCACAAAGGCACGGTCACCGCAAGCAATGCACCCGGCGGCGGATTGCAGGTGGACATCAGCCTGCCGGCGAGTGTGGTTGGTTTGCGGGAGTGAACGCGGGCGAGGGCGCCCACGCTACATCTGTAAACACAACTGGTCGCACAGCCGAGGGCGGCTGTGCCACACGGTTCAAGCCCTTACTTCGCGCCGGTGTAGCTGACGCGCCAAATACAATTGCCGCCGTCGTCGCTGACAAAGAGGGAGCCGTCTTTGCCCACCGCGACACCCACGGGACGCCCCCAAACGTTGCCATCTTCTGTCACGAATCCGGTCATGAAGTCTTCATACTCCTCCGTTGCGCGGCCTTTTTGATGCAGAGGGACGCGAATCACTTCGTACCCGGTGCGGAGTGAGCGATTCCAGGAACCGTGCTGGGCAGCAAAGATGTCGCCGTGATATTCAGCCGGAAACTGCTTGCCATCATAGAAGACCATCTCAAGCGACGCGCTGTGCGGCTGAATCAAGACATCGGGAACGATGACTTTGTCTTTCAGTTCGGGATGCAAACCGCGATGGCGGGGATCCTGATGACCACCGATGTAGTACCAGGGCCATCCATAAAAGCCGTTCTCTTGAAAATGGGTGATGTAGTCGGGGGGAAGATTGTCTCCCAGACCGTCGCGCTCGTTGACTGAACCCCACAACTCCCCGGTTAGAGGATTGACGGCGATTCCAACCGCATTGCGCACGCCCCAGGCGTAAACGCGAAGTCCGGAACCATCCGGATTGAACTCTAAAATGTTAGCTCGGTGATGCTCAGCGGGATTGTTGTCGGTGTTGTCGGCGTTGGAGCGGGAGCCCACGGAAATATACATCTTCTTGCCGCCGCGCGAGAAGGCGATGTCGCGTGTCCAGTGCCCGCCCCCCCGCAAGAGGCCGCCGCCGGGAAGATCGGCAATGTGCTGCGGGCGGCCGCGTGCTTTCAAGTCTCCATCACGATACGGAAAGCGGACCACCGAATCGGTGTTGGCGACGTACACCCATTCCGGATTGGGCCCCGGGGGATAAAAGGCGATACCGAACGGTTTGTTCAGCCCTTTCGCAAACGCTTCCACCTGTTGCGCCTTGCCGTCTTTGGTAATGCCGCGAAAGACCTTGACTTCACCAGCGCGGCTTTCGGCCAGGAACAGGTCGCCATTGGGCGCGGTGCGAATCAAACGAGGATTGACGAGACCGCTGGCGTAAAGCTCAACCTTGAAGCCGGGCAGGACCTTCGGCCATGCGTTCGCTGGGCGGGGTATGAGTTCAGGTGGATTGTCCGCCGACTCGGTGGCATAGGGTGCAGGCAGATCGGCAACGGTGATCTTGCGAAAGATACCGGGCTCCTGCCCGCGATAGCCGGTGAACGCTGCGGCGCCGGTGAGAATCTTCCGACCACCGGCCGGGACTGCCTCGGGGCCCGGTTTCGACTTCGCTTCGGGCCGCTGCTGGGAAGAGCAGACGTGAGTTGCGGCAATGAGGAGTCCGGCGAGCAAGATGGCAGAGCAGCTTCGAATCACTTCGCATGCACCTCACGAGGTTATCGGTCAGCGGTTTTGAAAAGTGGATTCCGAATGGGCGAAAACCGTTGCAGGGCCGTGCTGTGTCCGGTTGCGTGCGCGGGCATAGTCCAGTCCCATTTAGAGGCAAATGCCCGGCCCCGCCCGCACGACTACGTTGCTCGATTGGTCAGATGATGCGGGAGTGCCAGTAAGCACGGAAATTCCGCACTTGCTTGCCATAAAAATCGGCGACGAACATGCCCGCGAGTTCGCGGCGATGGCCATTTTCACGCTGGCAATAGGTGCAGATCCACTCGGCCACCAGCACATAGCCGCTGCGGAAAGCATTCGTCACCGTGAAATGAACGTCCTTCTGCACAGAAGTAGCAAGATGCCAATAATCATGGATGGCCTCGCGGCCGACGATGGGTGCATCGAAGGGATCTTTCCTGTAATACGCGTCGCGAGTGAACAGGCTGGCGGCTAATTCGGCATTGCGAGTTTCCCACGCTTCCTTAAAGCTGGCGAGAAACTTGTCGGTATCAGCGGTGCGGAGCAGCGGCTGCCGTGTCCGGCTGGACATCTTTTGCTTCGGTAAAGTGGCCATGGGTCTGCCTCCTCGGTGCCATTAGCACCACATTGTGAGAAGGGCAATCGAGGTCATACGTTGTTCGAATATGCGAACTGCAGGCTGGCAGTTCCATTCTGGTAAGCAGTGATCACAGGCGAAAGGCGCTGGATACTGCGTGCCTGCGGCGCGCCCGATCAGCGCTTCTTCTTTGCCGGCTCGTTCAGAAAGGCGAGTAAGTCGCCGATGTCGCTTTCCTGCAGAGTAGGCCAGGACTGACCCATTTGCTTTGTCTCCTTATACATTTCCCGCCCGTGCGTCCAGAGTCCGGCGGCGAGGGCAATAGAGTTGTACAAGTGAGTGCGTCCGCGGAGCGCGGGAGCGCTTCCCCCGAGGGCATCGTCACCGTGGCACCTGGCGCAGCCGCGAGAGCGAAATACGGTTCGACCCAATTGGGGGGATCCGGTGGGTTCAAAGTACCGCAAGGTGTAAAGAAACGCGAGCAGGTCGGGCAGTTCGGTGTCCTTGAACCTGGGCGCCTTCATCCCGCGCGCATTCATTTCAGCTTCCATCTTGGGCATGGAATTCCACATCTGCGTGGCCATGTCGGAAAAAGTCCCGCGCACGCTTCCGGAAGGACCAAGGTTGGGCCCAAGGCGTCCCTGCTCGTCCTTGACGGAATGGCAGACTAGGCATGACTTGCTCTGAAAGACCTCCCAGCCGCGAGTGGGATCACCCTGGCCGAATGCCACGGATGGACGGGGGGACGGATTGACCTGACGCAAGAAGGCCAGCATATCTCTCAGCTCGTTGGGCCCAAACTGCGGCCAAGGCATGCCACTCTCTTCCATGCTAGACTTCATCTGCACCGCACAGTTGAGCATAGACTGCGCCCAGGCAGCACGGGAACCAAACCCCAGAGCGGCCAGATCGCTGGCCTTATGCCCGCCGCGGCCGCGAACGCTGTGACAATTGGCGCAGCCCTTCTCCTGAAAAAGCTGGCGACCCCGTTCCGCATCCCCGCTTTCGTCCGCGTGGCGGGACAGGTACAAATAAGCCACCAGTTCAGAGGTCTGATCATAGGTCAGTTCCGGATAGGAAAGCTGACCCGCCTGCATTGCGTCCCACATTTGGGGAGCGTGATTCCACATGGCGGTGACAAGCTGAGCCAGAGTGGGATTATCGGGGCGCTTCTGGCCAAGGTCCGGCGCAGAGATCCCTCCGCTTCCGTGTACAGCGTGGCAATTCACGCATCCTTTTTCGCGAAAGACCGTTTCCCCGGCCTGAGGATTCTTTACAAGAAAGGGCAGCCAGCGCTGGAGCGACAAGCGTTCGCTCTGCGAGATCGAGAAAGCCCACAGGACCAGGAGAACCACGGTGGCCGTACCCAGCGCAAACAGGAGAATCTTGAATCCGCGCTCGCTATCAGGCACTCCGTTTACTGGGGAAGGCACGCTGCACTCGAAAGTGGGAATTAGGCGATCACGCGGAGCTGGGGACCGGCGGATACGCACATGTGAAAAAGCGTATCGCAGAGTTCGACTTTTGCAAAGTCACCCAGAAGCCAACCCGGCCCCGTCCGCGATAAAAACGTCCGTACCCGCTGCTGAATGCGTGCCTGGCTGCTGGCGGTAGCTTTAACACCTCTGTCACGCAGCCGCCTGCTGACTTGGTGAAACAAACTTTTCTCTGGCGGCGAGACGGTTGTAGAGCACTGCACTGAGGGCTCCCCAACCTGCTCCATCCAAGCCTGCATACATTGTTCCAACCAGAACATCGGTGAAGGTGCCGCGCGCTTTGTATCCGGGATACACCGTGGCGAGCATACGAAGGAAATCCCTGCCGTAGCGGGGCTGAAAGAGATTGATGAGTCCGGTTGCGAAAACAGCGCCACCCCATAGGAGAGCGCCGGTGATGGCCATAGCTTTCGTATTGAGCTTCACAAGAACCTCCGAGCCGCAGCAATTTAAGCTCACATACCCGATCTGATGCGAGCTTAGCACTGCTCGCGGCCACGAATCATGCCATCAGCGGCGCGACACACGGCAGGCGTGCCAAAAACGGAAGGCTGGTTTGATTGTTGTGTATTCGTCCGCCGACATTCTTGCTGGTGGGACGCTGTTCGAGAGAAAGCAAGCAGCCGAACCCGACGACGCCAAGCAGCCACGGCGCAGCCTGATGAGGTAGAACGTCTTTGCAGGAGAGCGGCGGAGATGTAGCATGCATCGGAAGGAGTCTGCGCCATGAAAAACAGACTGATCCTCTGGGTTGTGTTGCTGCTCGTTGGCTTCTTGATTGGTTTCATTCCTCAATACAGCAGGGCCCAGCGTACGCAGTCCGAGATGGCCAGTGCCAGGCAGCAGCTCTCGCAATGCCAACTCAGCGGGCAATTGTCGCAACTCCGCGATACCGCCGCACTGATGTACGTAGAGGCCAGCCGCAAGAACTACGGACTCGCCGGAGAGCGGGCGGCGCAATTTTTCACCCAGGCAAGTCAGGTCGCGGCCAGCACGTCCGATGTGCGCGTGAGGAACGCGCTCCAGCAGATGCTTCAAGTGCGCGATGAAATTACCGCGGACCTTGCCAAAGGTGATCCGGCGGTCGTGCCAAAACTTCAGGAACTCGTGCTGAAGGCCCAGCAAGACATCAGGGCGTAATTTGTGCTCGCCCACGGTTGCGACGAGCTGCAGAAGCACACGAACTCCGCCGGCCTGCTACTATGAAAACGGGCGGTGTTGACGGCGTATGAAGTTTCCGTTTGATCTGAAATCCGGCTCTTCGTTCATTCTTGCTTTTGGCTTCGGGACGCTGATTATCCTGATCGCTGTGCTGGGCATTGGCGCCATGCGGCGAGCGCACGCGATCTACAGCGAGATGGAGGTAACGCAAGACGCTTACCTGGAGACGGAGTCGTTCCGCCGCGACATCGCCGGGGACATGTATCTTGCCGACATCCTGGTGCGCGATTACTTGCTTGATCCTTCTCCCCAAAACGTGGCCCTGCACCGTGAACAGTTGCTTGAGATCCGCAGCTCGCTCCAGGAACGCCTGGACTTGCTGGGACAGCGCCTGGGAGAAAACGAAAATCCGGGATTGAAACGGCTTCAGGTGGAAGTGCAGGGTTATTGGGACTCGCTGGACCCGATCTTCGAATGGACGCCCGAGCAAAAAGCGGCGCAGAGCTGGTCATTCCTGCGTCACAAAGTCCTGCCGCGAAGAAAGGCAGTTGTGGAACTAGCGCGCGAAGTCGCCAAGCTAAACAACGAGAACCTGCAAAAAGAGCGGCAGCGAATACGCGAGAGCCGGGACGTCTTCCAAAGCTTTCTGCTGAAGATCATGGTCTTTGCTCTTGGTCTCGGCACGACCGTGGCCCTGCTGACGACGTACCGGGTAGCAGTGCTGGAGCGGCGGCATGATGAGCAGCGAAGGCACATAGAGGAGGCGGAAGGCAACCTGCGGCGTTTGTCGCGGCGCCTGGTGCAAACACAGGAAATTGAGCGCAAATCGCTTTCTCGGGAACTGCACGACGAAGTGGGCCAGATGCTCACGGCTCTGGGAATCGAGCTGGGCAATTTGCTCTCGCTCCGCAGCACCGATCCGGATGGGTTCCGCACGCGGATCGAAGACGCGAAGCGGTTGAACACAGATGCCATGCGCGCCATCCGCGATTTGGCCATGGGACTGCGTCCCTCCATGCTGGACGATCTGGGATTGGCCCCGGCGCTTGAGTGGCAGGGACGCGAATTCTCGCGGCACACAGGGGTTCCCGCCGTGGTGAATGTTGACGGCACGGTAGATGACTTACCGGAATCGCATCGCACCTGTATTTATAGAGTGGTTCAAGAAGCATTGACCAATTGCGCCAAGCACGCCAAAGCGCACCATGTGCTGGTGTCGGTGGTTGGCCACGACGACCGGGTTGAACTGTTGATCCAGGATGACGGAGTAGGGTTTGATCCAAGCCAGAAGACCCGCACCGGCCTGGGAGTCCTGGGAATCGAAGAGCGCGTGCAGGAACTCGAAGGGACCTTCAACATCGTCTCGCAACCGAAGAAGGGGACAACCCTGCGGGTCCGTATTCCTGTTCGAAAGGAAGTAGCAGCATGGGCAAAACCCGCGTCCTGATCGCAGACGATCACGGCATCGTGCGCAAGGGCCTCCGTCTGCAACTGGAACAGTATGATGGCTTCGAGGTAGTGGGCGAAGCGTCGGACGGACGAGAAGCAGTTCGCCTAGCGGATGAGCTTAAGCCTGACGTCGTACTCATGGACATCGCCATGCCCAACCTGAACGGCATAGATGCCACGGCACAGATCGTGAAGCGCAACTCGCAAATCGGCGTGATCATGCTGAGCATGCATTCCGATGAGAGCTATCTGACGCGCACGCTGTCCGCTGGCGCCAAGGGTTACCTGCTGAAGGAAACGGCGGATGTGGACCTCTACCGCGCCGTTCAGGTAGTCGCCCAGGGCAAGCCATTTTTCAGCCCTAGGATTGCCAACACTCTGCTGGAAGACTACATGCGCCAGCTCCAGCAGCGAGGCCTGCAAGACAGCTATGACTTACTAACGGACCGGGAAAAGGAAATCCTGCAACTGCTTGCGGAAGGAAAATCCAACAAGGAAGTTGCCACCACTCTGAACCTGAGCACCTACACGGTGGAGACCCACCGGACCCATATCATGCAGAAACTAAACCTGCATAGTTCCGCGGAAATTGTGCTTTACGCCGTCCGGAAAAAGATCATCTCCTGATTGTGCAGCTCTATATACGCTGTTTTTGCCTCATAAATACCCTGTACAGGGTATATCCGCAGAAGCGACCCCAACCCCATAATCTCCAGCGTGAGTGGTGGTCCCGAACCTGGGACTACGTTGCGCACAATGCGGCCTCAAACTAGGGGTCGCTTGCATCGCCTCCAACTCGCGGCCTGTGTTCTCGTCGTCGGGCAGTGGCAGCACACGTAGGCAACCTCGAATCGTGTTTTGGCCAGCCTGTCCGGTCGCCCCGTGTGAGAACACGGGCCGCGGCGAAGTTGGCCAATCGGGTGCGGGCATGTTCAGCCGAACCGAGGGAGGCTCCCATGAGTATCGCAGTGGCTGTGAAGACCGGCACTGACTTGTTCTGCCAGTTCTTCGCACAACTGCATCGCGCCGAAGACCGGGTGCTGCTCCTCGATTACGACGGCACCATAGCGCCGTTCACAGTCCACCGCAACCGGGCCTACCCGTATCCGACAGTTGCCGAACTCCTGGATTGCATTATGAGCACTTGTCGCACGCGCGTAGCGTTGATTACCGGCCGTGCGGCCCGCGAGATCCCGCCGCTTCTCGGATTGAATCCGGCTCCCGAGATCTGGGGCAGCCACGGAATCGAGCGGCTCTGTCCCGACGGACGCTACTGCTCGGTACAGGTAAGCAAGGAGGTGCAGCACGCGCTGGCGGAAGCCGATGCCTGGCTTGAGGAAGAAGGTCTGGACCGCATCGTGGAATCAAAACCGGGAGGTGTGGCGGTCCATTGGAGAGGCTTGAGCCCCGCTCGCCTTGAAGAGGTACGGACCAAGGCCTATCGAGCGTTGTTGCCGCTGGCCGGACAGGCGGACCTGTTGCTGGCCGAATTTGAAGGCGGAATTGAGCTGCGGGTCCGTTCCCGCACCAAGGGCGATGCCGTGCAGGCCGTCCTCTCCGAGGTGGAACCGGGCGCTTCCATCGCCTACCTGGGCGACGACAGCACCGATGAAGACGCATTTCGCGTTTTGAACGACTGCGGTCTCACAGTGCTAGTGCGCCCCACGTACCGGTTCACGGCTGCGCAAGCGTGGCTGCGGCCTCCTGACGAACTGGTGCAGTTCCTGTCCGATTGGGTGCGGGCGTGCGGAGGTGATATGTGAGTAGCGCAACGCGCGTTATCGTTGTCTCAAACCGTCTGCCGGTGACCGTAGAACAGACCGATGATGGCGTGCGCATCCAGGCAAGCTGCGGCGGCCTGGTGACCGCCTTGCGTCCGGTGCTGCGGGAGAACTCCGGCTGTTGGGTGGGCTGGACGGGTGCCGACGCCTCACCGGAAGTCGAGGAACTACTGCGCAAACATCCGGTAGACAGCTACTCGCTCGTGCCGTTGTCGCTGACACCGGTCGAACGGGCTTGTTTTTACCACGGATGTTCCAACGAGATCATCTGGCCGTTGTTTCACGACCTGCAGTCGCGCTGCAATTTCGACCCGAATTACTGGGACGTGTACCGAGAGGTCACAGAGAAGTTTGCCGATGCAGTGGAAAGGGTGGCTCACAAAGATGACTTCGTCTGGGTACACGATTATCACCTGATGTTGCTTGGAGACGCGCTGCAAGCCCGCGACTTGCGTCTGAAGTTGGCATACTTCCACCACATACCATTCCCTCCCCCTGACATTTTTGAAAAGCTCCCCTGGCGCAATCAGATCCTGCGTGGATTGTTGCAGTTTAACAATCTCGGTTTCCAGACAGCGCGCGACTGCCGTAACTTCATAGCCTGCTTGCGCCGCTACCTGCAGGACGTTCATGTTCGCCGGCTGGGAGAAAAGTTGCTGGTGCGCGCGGAAGGGCTTTCCGCAGTGGTGGGAGCTTATCCCATCAGCATTGACTTCCATGAATTCGCCGACCAGGCAGCGGAGCCCGCCGTTACTGCCAAAGCCACTGAGATCCAGCGCAGCATCAGCGGAGAGCAGATTGTGCTCGGCGTGGACCGGCTCGACTATACCAAAGGAATACCTGAGCGCCTGCTGGCGTTCCGCAATCTTCTGCAACGGTACCCCGAGTTGCAAGGGCGTATCACTCTGGTGCAGGTGGTGGTTCCCAGTCGCGAAGAAATCGCTAAGTATCGCGAACTGAAGCTGACCATAGAGCGGCTGGTAAGCGAAATCAACGGCGAGTACAGCAAGCCAGGCTGGGTACCGGTGGTCTATCTGCACCGCTGCCTGTCGCGGCCGGAACTGGTGGCCTTCTATCGGGCTGCTGATATTGCGCTGGTCACGCCGTTGAAGGATGGCATGAACCTCATCGCCAAGGAATTCTGCGCCTCGCGAGTTGATGAAGGCGGCGTGCTGGTTCTGAGCGAATTTGCCGGCGCGGCAACGGAGCTGAAATGCGGCGCGCTGCTGGTCAACCCGTACGACACTGAGGGCGTAGCCACGGCGCTGTATCGCGGATTTCGCATGAGCGGCAGAGAACAGCGCGTCCGTATGCAGCGGATACGGCGTTATATCCAGCGGCACGATGTGTTCCGCTGGTGCCGCTCGTTCTGTTCGCAAGCCGTACCTTTGCAGTTCCCGGCCAAAGTTCCGGTGGCTGCTGCGATTACGACATTTTCTGCGGTGCAACCGCGTGCTGTTGCAGGAAGCTGAACCATAACCATATGAGAGCTGATCCAATTGCAACGGGTTTCGAGAAGCTCAGATGGCTGGGCTTGCTGAGCTGGCCACCCTGATGACGTGAGCAGCGATCCTCCCTGTGCTTCTCGCGCTGGGGCGAGCGAACCGACTCTCTCCTGGCTTCCATCCCGGAAGTAGCTCGCCCCAATTTTTTTGACCTGAATTGTCAAATGCAGATTGCCTCGTCTCCCTGCCCTTTCGCTTCACTTCGGTAGGTCGCTCGGCGTGATGCCTTTTGTGAAAAGTTCAGGACCTAGTCTAGTCGCGCAGTTGTGAGGTTTCAGCGCTGAGCAGTTTGGGGCCTTGCTTCAGGCGGAAGGCGCCGTTGACGGTCTCCCAAATCCAGCCGGAATAGCCGTATCCGCCGACAGGCCGGGTGACGAACGCGCCACGCCAGGATTCGCTGCGTGGTTGATTGTAGGCCACCGTCCCGAACTTGCCGAAAGTGTAATCGGGCACGGGATGACAGTAGTCACAGCCCGCCAGTTCGCGCGCGACTTGCGCTGCTTCGGAACCGCCAAAAACGGCAGCGCGCAAGCCGTACTTATGTCGCCGGGCGCGTGCCAGCACTTCGTCTGCCGTGGCAAACGAAGAGGTGAATGCTACGGGGCCGAACACTTCCTCGCGCATGCCCAGCATGTCGTCAGCACAGCCGCTGACCACAGTCGGATAAACGAGGTTGCCTTCAATACGTCCGCCGATAAGAAGCTGCGCTCCGCGTTGGAGCGCGTCCGCCAACTGGGAGCGCAGACGTTCGATGGCGAGCGGGCTTCCCACGGGCGAAACGTCCGTAGTCTCGTCAGCAGGATCGCCTACCACGAGGTGACGCACGCGTTCCATTACGCGTTCCAGAAATTCGCGATAGATACTTTCGTGGATGAAAATGCGTTTTGGCGCGGTGCATGTCTGTCCTGAATACGTGAACTTGGCCGTTATCAGGTCATCCAGCGCCAGTTCCAGATCGGCGTCAGGAAAGACAATAAACGGGTCCTGTCCCGGACCTTCGAATATCAGCTTCTTGCCGCTGGAACGAAACGCCTGTTCATAAGGCATTACGTTTTCGTCGAACCCGAAGATCACGACTGCCGAGATTTCGGGATCCGTCAGCGAATGATCGAGAAAGCTCTTGCCGTTGCCTGCGTAGAAGCGGATAGCGTCGCCAAAGATCGGGCCATAAATGGATTCGGTCAGGGCCATGATCCGGCGCCCCTTCGAGGAGAACTTGACGTTCACGCGGTTGCCGACCAGGTAAATGGACGTGATCGTCGTATTCAGCCAAGCGCTGCCGTTGTAAGACAGCATAAGATTAACCGCTGCACCCGGATACAGGGGTTCACGCTCGCGCAGGAACGCGGCGTCGCGGAACATCTTCAGCCGGTCTATGGCGATGTCCACTTCTTTGGCGCTGTCTTTCACCGTGAACTGCAAATCGCGCACGGCGCACTCGACCATCTGCTGGCGATGCTTTTCAAGAGCACGCGCCAGCGCCAGCACACGACCAAGCCTTTCATCGAAAGACATTAAACGTGCAACTCCCAGACCTGGGTGATCGCCATCCAGTGGCTTAAAAGCGTAGTTTACTCCAGGCATGCGCAGGTCTCAGAGTCGCATCAGCGGAAGTTCCGCGATCAGAAATTTACGAAATACCACACGCGTTGTTACAAGGTCCGGAAAGAAGGCCGCCGGACCGGACGCACC
Organism: Terriglobales bacterium; assembly: GCA_041946765.1. Classification (GTDB taxonomy): domain Bacteria; phylum Acidobacteriota; class Terriglobia; order Terriglobales; family Acidobacteriaceae; genus JBHGAZ01. The sequence continues at coordinate 62,308 of JBHGAZ010000008.1, read as the reverse complement.
ACCGCAAGGCAAGTGAGGGCAAAAGCTCCCAGCATCACGAAGCCAATGGTGAAGGACCCGGTGGCCTGGCGCAAAGTCCCCAAAACCAGCGGCGGGAAAAAGCCGCCCAGACCGCCGGCTGCGCCTACCAGTCCGGTAACGCTACCGACGGCTTGCGGAAAGTACTCAGGCACAAGCTTGAAGACCGCGCCGTTGCCAAGTCCGATGGCAGCAGCCATGCCCAGCGCCCCGATGGTGAACGGCAACATGTGATGAAACGTCAGCAGCACAGACATCGCCGCAACCATCGGAAATACGACAGTCAGAACGCTGCGCCCGCCGACGCGGTCTGCGAGCCAGCCGCCGATGGGACGCATCACCGTCGCCAGCACCACAAAACCAGCCGTGCGCAGGCCGGCATCCTTGGGCGTGAGATTGAATATTTCGGTGAGGAAGATGGGTAGGTACACGCTCATCGCAACGAACCCGCCGAAGGTCAGAAAGTAGTAGAGGCTCAGCACCCAACTGGCGGAGTCGCTTAAAGGCTGGACGATTTCTCGCAACGTTTTCACCGGCGCGCGCCGCGGGGCATTGCGCGCCAGAAGCAAGAAGAGGACGAGCCACCCTACGCAGATGAACGCGAAGGTGCGGTAGCCCCAAACATAGCCAAACGCCGCTGCCAAGGACGGCGAGCCAAACGCCGCCAGTGACTGCCCAATGTTTCCCGCGCCGTAAATGCCCAACGCCGTCCCCTGGCGCTCCGGGGGATACCATCCACTCGTGAATGCCACGCCGACGGAGAAGCTGGCGAGGGCGATCCCGATCAGAAAACCGCACGTAACTACCTGCGGAAATGTCCGCAGGTGACCCATAACCAGCGATGGCACGACGGAGAACGCCATTACCAATGAAAAAATCAAACGCCCGCCGTAGCGGTCCGTCAGCATGCCAAGCGGAATTCGTCCCACGCTGCCCAAGAGGATCGGCACGGCAATCGCCACGCTCACCTGCATGGGCGAGAAGTGGAGTTCCTTGCGCATGATGGGCATCATGGCGGAAACGGATCCGAACACGGCAAAACAGACGGCGAAAGCGCCGGTGCTGAGCGCCAACTGCAGGGCATTACCCTGCGGTGCCGGCGGCGGAGACATTTGTTTCACTGCCGCTGTAGACATACAGATCCCTTCGCTAAGCTCGAACCGCCGAGGTGCTGCTACTCGGCGCAATGCTGCGGTGCATTAGAAAGCTCCTGGATGTCCTCGTCCTGCATCACCGCGGGCAGAACTGCGCGCGCTGGTTTCGTGCGATACGTCGCGTACAGGGCCATCCCGGTAAAAAGGGCCCCGGAAATAATGTTGCCCAAAGTCACAGGGACCTGATTCCAGATCCACCAGTTCGTGGGGGAGATGGGAGCGCCGAACAACATGCCTGCGGGAATGACATAGAGGTTAACGACAGAGTGCTCATAGCCGTGTGCAAAGAATGTCATTACGGGCAGCCACATTGCGACTACCTTGCCGACAGTGGAGCGTGACGCCAGGGCGAGCACCGTCCCGATGGTCACCATCCAGTTGCACAGCATGCCCTTCACCAGCGCAGTGAACCATCCGGTTGTACCCGTTGCCATGTAAGGGACGACTTTTTTCTCGGCAGCGTGCCGGACAAGCTCAGCCAGCGTACCGCCGTCCGATTTCCCGAAGTTGGTTATGGCCAGATAAAACAAGACCGCATACAGCAAGCTGCCAAGCAGGTTTCCCACATAAACCCAAAACCAGTTGCGGACCAAACCCCCGATGCGCACGTCGCCGGACAGAACTGCAGGGGGAAGCAGAGCAAAATTGCCTGTCGCCAACTCCAGACCCAGCAACACGAGGATCACAAAGCCTACGGGGAATAGAGCGGCGCCGAGAATCGCGGGCAAGCCCTGCGACAAGACCACTAATGCCAAAGAGGTCGCGTATCCCAGGAACACTCCCGCCAGGGCGCCTCGCAGCAACATGTCCGAAACCCGCAGGCCAGCCTTCTTCTTTGCCAGTTCCAGCGCATCGGCTAACAATTCTCTTGGAGCGACATAGTCCATCTCATTGCCCCTTTTAATCTTCCCGATCGAGTCAGGAATCCCGAGTTCCAAACGGGCCGAGTCCTAGCCACAACTCAGGCGTGGTAGTGCAGGCTTTCGCCTAGATGTGGATCGCGAACAGGTACAAGGGGCGCGCGCCGCACGGCAGCCAGAAATCCGAGTGCAAACACGCCGACAGCGCCCGCCATGAGCCCGAGTTCCCAAATGCCGATTTGCGGCTTTGCGCCCGCGAACGGGGGCGCAATCATGAGGTACAAATCCAGCCAGCGGCCAACCAGGAGGGTGACGCAAACTCTAACCAGCACTCCCGGCTTCTTCTTGTTGGTGCGAGGAAGGAGCGCCAGGAACGGAACCACCCAGTTCAAAACCATGTCCAGCAGGAACAGCGGCTGCCAGAATCCGTGCAGCCGGCGGATGTAGTAAACGGTTTCTTCTGGAATATTGGCGTACCAGATGAGCATGTATTGACTAAACCAGAGATACATCCAGAAGGTGCTGAACGCGAATACCAGCTTGCCCACATCATGCACGTGATGACTGGTAATAATGCCGTTCATCGGACCGCGTTGCAGCCATACCAGCAGGATGGCCAGAACTGCCGTGCCGGTAACGAACAGTCCGGCAAAGTTGTACATGCCAAACAGCGTGCTGGCCCAATGTGGCTCCAGCGACATGATCCAGTCATAGCTGGCGAGCGAATAAGTAACGCCGAATACCACGAGAAAAATCGCCGAGAGCCGGATGTTGCGCCGGGTGTGGCGGAAATCGCCATCTTCGTCCTGCATGCGCGAACTGCGAAGCATCAGCCAGGTAACGGCCATCCACAGCAGCAGGAACAGAACGGCGCGGCCGCGGAAGAAGGACAGATCGAGCCAGAAGCGCTTGAAGGCAGGCATCGCCTCGGCGGCGTTCGTCCATGAATAGAGCGATGGACGGAACAGCAAAACTGCGAGCAGCCCGATGCCGCCTAGCGGCAGCACCGCCGCCATTGCTTCCGGCACGCGACGCAGAGCCACACTCCAGGCAGCGCCGCTGACGTACTGCACCGCGATGAAAACAGCTCCCCCCAGGGCTACGCCCAACCCGTAGTAGCTGACCAGCAGCAGGTTGACCCAGGCGCGCTGTGGCGCGAAGATCAGTCCCGCCAGAAAAGTCACAGCGCCGATGCCGGCGAGCACCTGCAGCCGCCGCAGCACTTTGCGGGGAGGCTCGAAATGGAAGTCGCGCGCGTTCATGGCTTGACTCCAGGAACTGTTTTGGCCGCCGCCTTGGTAGTTGCCGCCTGTGCTGCTTTCGCCTGCAAGGCTCGGACGTGAACAATCACGTTCCACCGGTCATCGCGGGAAAGCTGGCTGGCGTAGGAAGGCATGTTGTTTTGCCCGTAAGTCAGGATGTGAAACATCTGTCCGTCTTTCATCTTCAACGCGCGTTCGGCCGTGAGCGAGGGCGGAGGCGGATAACCGCGCTGGGCCACCGGGCCATTCCCTGCCCCTTCACCGCCATGGCAAACGGCACAGTAGTTGGCGAACACGAACGCGCCCCTTTGCAGGGCGCGCTGATTATCGTGAGCAAACGGGTTCGTCAACTCATCACCGGCACGAAGAGCATCTTGCGGGGTTGCGGTGTAATGCAGAGGCATGTCACCGCGAGGAATGGTGCCGGCGACGGGTGTCTGCAGAGTCGCGCCGCCGGTGAAATTCGGATTCGCAGCGTACGCGTTATAGCGCGCCGAATGCGCCATGTCAGGCAGGACCTCTAAGTTGGTTTGCGCCGTGTTGGCGCGCAACACCCAGTTGCCGATCACCAGCGCGACCAGGGCGACGAGCAGCAGGACATTGAAGAGTGCACGACCCATCAGCGCACCTCCTGTATCTGCTCTTCGACGTGCACCACGTGAAAGCGCTCCCACATGCGGGTCACCGTGTTGGCGTCGAAAGTTGAGTCGGTCTCCTCCAGCACGACGGCAAAGTGGTTGTCGGTGATACCGGGGACTGGCAGCACCGGCTTCTTTCCGGGCCGCAGCTTGCAGACGATGAAGAACGCGATCACCGCCCCAATGGCCGAGAAAAACACCATGACTTCAAACGTCACGGGCACGAAAGCGGGCAGCGAGTTCCAGGGCTTGCCGCCGACGTTGATGGGCCAGTCAATGGACGTGGTCCAAAATTCGAACCACACTTTCAGTCCCGCGCCGAGCAGTCCCAGCGCGAACACCAGCCATGGCAACCGCGAAGGCGCCAAGCCCATGGCCTCGTCCATGCCGTGCGCGGCATACGGTCCGTACACATCCACGATCTTCAGACCGTGCTCGCGTGACGCGCGCACCGCCTTCAGCGTGTCCTCTTCGTTTTCAAATACGCCGATGAAGTGACGGCGGCTCATGCGGGCACTCCTTCAATCGCCGGAGTTGTGCGTTGGGCGCGCTCCGGCGCGACCACTGCCTCAGGTGCGCCGCGGCCGTACTTCAACACTCCCTTCACTTCGGCCACCGCGATCACCGGCAGGAATCGGCAGAAGAGCAGGAACAGCGTGAAGAACAAGCCGAAGGTGCCGAGCAAAGTGGCGACCTCGATCTTGGTGGGCGCGTACGTGGACCAGTTTGCAGGAATGAAATCGCGATGCAGCGAGGTGACAATGATGATGAAGCGCTCAAACCACATCCCGACGTTCACCAGAATGGAGATCACAAAAACGACCGGGACAGCGCGGCGCACGCGCTTAAACCACAGCAACTGCGGCACGAGGACATTGCAACTCACCATCGTCCAATAGCCCCAGAAGAACGGTCCCTTGGCGCGATTGAGGAACACAAATTGTTCGTAGGGGTTTCCGGAATACAACGCGGTGAAAAACTCAGTCGCATAGGCCAGGCCAACGATGCCGCTGGTTGCAATCACCAGCTTGCACATGGCGTCCATGTGGCGGGCGGTGATGTAGTCCTCCAGGTGCATCATCTTGCGCGCAATGATCATCAGCGTAAGCACCATTGCCATCCCGGAGAAGATTGCGCCCGCAACGAAATACGGAGGAAAAATCGTGGCATGCCAGCCCGGCAGGACGGAGGTGGCAAAGTCCCAGCTCACGATGGTGTGCACGGAAATAACCAGCGGCGTGCCCAAGCCGGCGAGCATCAGGTACACGACCTCGTAGCGCTGCCACGTACGATACGAACCGTTCCAGCCCAGGCTCAGCCAGCCGGCGAGCTTACGCCGCAGCGCCGATTTCGTGCGATCGCGGATAGTCGCAAGATCGGGCAGCAGGCCGATGTACCAGAAGGTCAATGACACACTAAGGTACGTCGCGATGGCGAAGAAGTCCCACACCAGCGGCGAACGGAAGTTGACCCACAGACTTCCGCGCGTGTTGGGATACGGAATCATCCAGAAGGCGAACCACGGCCGTCCGGTATGGATCACGGGGAAAATACCGGCACAGATTACAGCGAAGATGGTCATCGCCTCGGCGGCGCGGTTTACCGAAGTGCGCCAGCGCTGCCGCATGAGGAACAGGATGGCGGAAATCAGCGTGCCGGCGTGCCCGATACCAATCCAGAAAACGAAATTCGTGATATCGAACGCCCAGCCGACCGTGCGATTCAGGCCCCACGTGCCGACGCCGGTGGCGATCTGATATACGATGGCTGCCGCCCCCAGCAGCAGCAGCGCGCTGGAGAGCGCGAGCGCCACGAACCACAGCGGCGACGGCCGCGCCTCCATGGGTGCACAGACATCAACCGTCACTTGGCCCAGCGTCTTGTCGCCATGAATCAGCGGACGGTTCAGAACGCCGGCATGGGCGGGATCGCCGGGCTGGGGCGTGAGTGCCGCAGCGTCAGCCATTCTTCTTTTCCTCCTCCGGCGGCCGGTTGCGAACGATGGTCAGATAACCCACTGCCGGCCGCACGTTCAGTTCGGCCAGCACGCGGTAACGGCGCGGATCTTTCATCAGCCGGGAAACCCGGCTCTTGGGATCGTTAAGGTCGCCGAAGACGATCGCCTGCGCGGGACACGACTGCTGACATGCGGTCTGCACGTCACCGTCGGCGATGGCAACGCCGCGAGTCTTGGCGCTGATTTTGCCTGCCTGGATGCGCTGCACGCAGAAGGTGCACTTCTCCATAACGCCGCGCGATCGCACGGTAACGTCGGGATTCAGCACTAGGTTCTGCAACTTGTCATCATGCGCATAGTTGAACCAGTTGAACCGCCGCGCCTTGTAGGCGCAGTTATTGGCGCAGTAGCGGGTTCCGACGCAGCGGTTGTAAACCTGCTCATTGAGGCCATCCTCGCTGTGGACGGTCGCCAGCACCGGGCAGACAGTTTCGCAGGACGCGTTGTCGCACTGCTGGCACATGAGCGGTTGGTGCGCTACTTCGATGCGTCCGTCCGATGTTTCCGAGTAATAGCGGTCAATGCGCATCCAGTGCATTTCCCGGTTGCGGCGGATTTCATCTTTTCCGACCACCGGGATGTTGTTCTCCACCTGGCAGGCGATCACGCAACTCGAACATCCGGTGCAGGCGTTAAGGTCCACGACCATGCCCCAGCGCGGACCCGTGTAGGGATGATCGGCGGGCCACAGGTCTTCTTTTTCCTCGTGATCTTCGACACCGGCATGCGGATCTTTTGCGTACTCGGCGAGGGTGGTTTCCTGCACGATCGGCCGGGGTCCTCCGTCAAGAGCCGCAAGATTTTTTGGCGGAGTCAGCGTGTGGTGCGTCTGTGTGGACGCCAGCGCCTGCTTGCGTCCGGTGCGAATAAGTTTGGCCGCTGCGGTGTAGACGAGCGCGCCATTGCTTAGCTTGAGCAGGGGTGCGGCATTTTGGCCGACTAGGCCGTTTTCGCCGACGCTGGAAAGGGCGTCTATCCACTTCGGTCCGATACCGGCAAAGCGCGCGCTCAGTTTGCTGCCGTGGCCGAGCGCGATGGCAACAACTGAGTCGTGCTGTCCTGGCTGCACATAAGCCGGCAACTCCAGCGCGCCGCCGTCCGCCTCAACGCGGACCACATCGCCTTCGCCGGTTCCCAGGCGCTGCGCGGTCGCGGGACTCAGGGACGCGTAATTGTCCCAGGTGACTTTGCTGATCGGGTCCGGCAATTCGTGCAGCCACGGGTTGTAGGCATTGCGGCCATCGAGCATCGCCACCTTGGGATAGAGCACCAAGGCGAACTCATCTTTGTTGACGCGCTGCGCGTGTGGAATCGGCCGTACTGCGGCAGCATTGAAAATTCTTACTCGCACCGGTGGCGCCGCAAGCTCGACAAATCCATCATGTACGGTTTTGTCCCAGAAGGCTTCGAAGCGGGTCTGCGTTCTCAGCCGAGGAAAGATGTGTATGCGCCAGTGATCGCGCACGATCTCGTACATGGACTTCGGCTGGCCCTGCCAAGCTGCGAGCGTTTCCACCAGCGCGCGGGTGTCGCCAAGTGGATGGATCACAGGCTGGCTAATGCTCAGGCAACCGTTGACCGGTTCTGCGTCGCTCCACGACTCCAGATAGTGATGGTCCGGGCAGACGTAATGAGCGAGCACGGCAGTTTCGTCCATCCGGGGCGAGAAACTCACTACCAGGGGCACACGCTTCAGCGCGTCCGCTAACCCCTGCTGGTCAGGAAGATCAAAAGCCGGGTTGGAGCCGGCAATGAATAGCGCACGAACCTTCCCGTCGCGCAACTCGCGCAGCAAGGTTTCCAGTTCACGATCATTGCCCTGCGCCTGATTCGACGGGCGTTCCAGATCAATCGTCTTGCCGTAGTTGCCGAGCAGGTGACTGATGTAGTTCGTCAGCACCTGCTCCGATACCGAGTTCGTCCCGCACACGATCAGGCTGCGTCCGCGCGCATGCCACAGCCGGTCTGCGAGGCCGTCCAGCACAGCTGGACTCACCGGTGGAGGTTCGAGCGACGTCACATCGTACGTCGCCCCCGCCCTGCGGGCAATCCGCTGCGCCAGGTGCGTGAGCAAGAGGCCGATCTCGCCCGGAGAGACGGCATAGCGCACGTCCGCTTTGCTGCCCGTGACCGACATCCGCGGTTCAAATTGCACGTGATACGAGTAGGAACTGCGCGGTCTTGTGAGCAGCTCGCGCCCCTGGCGGTATCCGGCGGTGAACTCGATAGGGGAGAGCCATGTGCCGAGAAAATCAGCATCGAAGCTGACGATCACCTCGGCTCGTTCGAAGCGATAGCGCGGCAGGATGCGCGTGCCGTGCGTCTGCTCATGTGCGTCCAGCAGCGCGGAGCAGGACAGCGCATCGTAGCTGACGTGCCGGGCGTCGGCGAACTCGCTTAAGAACTGCGCGATGCTGGCGCGCGTGGTGGGGCTAGTGATCGTGCCTGTCAGGAAGCGCACCGCGCCGCGTTGGGCGCGTATGGACTGCAATTCCGCCGTGATCGCGCCATCAACTTCGTTCCATGTGGAGGGCTTGCCACCGACCATCGGCTGCTTGAGCCGCTGCGAATCGTAAAGCCCGAGGATGGAGGCCTGTCCAACGGCACACAACGCGCCTCGCGAGACCGCATGTTGCGGATTGCCTTCCAGCTTGATTGGCCTGCCATCGCGCACCTTCGCCAGCACGCCGCAACCCGCGCTGCATCCCGCACACGTTGAGGCATAGAACAGCGACGTTCCGGGAACCAGCCGCTCAGGCTGGACCAGAAGCGGGATCGCCTTCTGCACTGGCGCACGGCTGCAGCCGGTCGCGACGGCCAAGGCACTCGTGAACCCGGCGGCCTTCAGGAAATCGCGCCGCTTCACCTGGCGTGCGCCACGGGGCAGTTCTTCCGCAAACTCGTTTGCCGCAGCAGCCAGCAGCTCGGGATCGCCGTCACGCTCCTCCAAACTCTTCCAGTACCGTTTTCTATCGTGGTCCGACACAATTCCCTCAGTAGTGGCAAGTGGCGCAATCAATCGACGCGTAAACCCGGCGGGTGACCGGCTTCGGACCTTCCGCCGCCGGCGCGGGCGCGCTGGTGAAATTTCCTTTGCCGTCCAGGCCGGCGCGGTTCACGCTGCGGTGACAGTTAACGCACCACCCCATGCTCAAGTCCGAAACCTGGCGGACGCGGTCCATTGTCTCAACCGGACCATGGCAGCTCTGGCAGGCAACGCCCGCGTTCACGTGCGGACGGTGATCGAAGTAAACGAAGTCCGGCAGGTTGTGGACCTTGGTCCAGGCAATCGGCCGCGCTTGCCTCCGGCTGTCGGGCTGAAATTTCTCGTTCAGAGCCAGGGCGTCGTAAATTTTCTGGATTTCCGGGCTGACGATGCGTCGCGGGGCGCGGTTCTCCTTCTTCGCCGCTTCATCTTCCGCGCGGATTGCGCCCAGCGTGGCAGTCACAAAGCGATGGCAGTTCATGCATACGTTTGCCGCCGGAATGCCCGCGTGACGGCTGCGCTCGCTGCCGGAGTGACAATACAGGCAGCTCACCTGCAACTCGCCCGCGTGCAGACGGTGTGAAAAGGCGATGGGCTGCGCTGGTTCGTATCCCTGCTGATTGCCAGGCAGGTGCACCGAAGACATGTTCGGCGCGATGGTCAGCAGCGCAAAGGCCACACTCACCACCAGCACAATGGTGACGATCGGACTCCCGGCATAGTGGGCGAACCTGTTTCCCCCTTCAGCCGCCATGCTCACCTCGCGCTTGCCGCGCGTGCTCTTTCCTGTTCGGGGAGCATGCGGATGCCGTACCAGCGCACGACCTCCGGCTTACGCCACAGATATGGGAATGGCACAACCAGCATGTGAACAAGCCGCGTGAACGGAAACAGCGCGATGATGGCCCAGGCGTTAATGATGTGCAGCTTGACCGCGAACGGCAGGGTGGTCAGATAGGTGATGTCAGGCGAGAACTTGAAAATGGACCACAGGTAAGGACTCGCGGAGGCGGCAAACCACGACGTTCCCCAGGGATGAAAAATCGCTACATAAATCCCAGCCGCCACCTGCAACAGCACCATGGATTCGATAATCCAGTCAATCGCGCTGGTGACACGGCGCGGCTTGGAGAGCATCGTACGCCGATGCAGTATGCTGACGAGCCCGACCAGGGTCATCAGCCCGAACGCCAGGCTGGTGATCTCGAGCACGTAGAGACGCAGCGGACGGCTGTTCCACAGCAGGATCTGGCGCGGAATCAGGAGGCCAACCAGGTGCCCCAGCAGAACGAAGATGATGCCGTAGTGGAATGACACCAGTCCCCAGAAGTGCTGCCGGGTCTCCAGGAATTGCGACGACAAGCTCGAATACGAGAACGGCGCCTTGCGGAAGCGCATGATCGTGCCCAGGAAAAAACTGAACAGCGCGATGTACGGCAGCACCGCAAACACGAGCAGGTTGAATACCGTGGGATTATTCATGACACGACTCCCTGCGGGAGAACTGTGAGCTGAGCAACAGGCGCGCTCAGTGGAATTTCCGGGAAGTCCGAGTGAAGCTGGCCCTTGATGGCCAGCAGCACGTTTTCGTAGGCGTTGCCCTTGTCCTTCATGGCGCCAAGCATCTTCTCTAATGCGGGCAGGACGCAGGCGCCGGCGAAGTCCTCGGCGGAGTTGGCGTCCATGCGCGCCAGCAGCGCGAGCGCGTGCGTCAGGTGGTCGGGCAATTCGCCGTTCTCGGTAACGCCGTGCACGCGCAATTGCTCGCGCATTTTCACCAACATGATTCCGCGATCGTAGTTTTCACCAAACAGGTGCCAGCCCAGCTCCAGCGAGCAGACCGGATTCAGATCGAACGTTTGCGTGAACAGTTCCTGCATCTGTTGCGTGGAGAGCCCGCGCACCTGTTCGGCAAAGCGCGTCAGCACTTCCCCAACCCGGCCCTGCGCGAGCGACAGCGTGTTCCTGAGTCGCTGCTGATGGTCCGCTCCGGGATACATGAGCAGCGCCGCGAAAGCGTCGTAAATGTTCCTGGTGCTCATCACATTCCTCGCTGCGGCCCGCTGACAAAGCCGAAGCCGGCGCTGGCCTTGTGTTCGAGCGGGTCTTCCATCATCTGGATCGCTTCCTCACGGTGCATCGGCGGAATCACAAAGCGGTCTTCGAACGTGCACAGGGAGGTGAGTTGGTAAACCTCCTCGGCTTCTTCGGGTGTGCAGTCCGCCTCGGCGAGCATGCGGTTGGCGATCTCCATACTTACGTCGCCGACGGTGAGTGCCCGGCGGTACCAGCGAATAGCCTTCTGTTTGCGCAGAGCGTAGCGGACCTTGTTTTCCTGGTTGCAGCCGAGCAGCCGCGCCAGATATGCGATCGGCACGCGCGAGCTCTCGATGTCGTGGAACAACTCGCCTGAGGCATGGTCAATCACCCCGCCGTCCTTGCTCGCCATCACCGGTGACATCGGCGGCACGTAGAACAACATGGGCAGAGTGCGGTACTCAAGGTGCGGCGGGAGCGCAAGCTTCCACAACTTCACGAATTTGTAGATGGGCGATTTCTGCGCCGACTCGATAACCGACTCGTGAAGCCCGTTGGCGCGTGCGGCCGCGATCACCTCAGGATCAAAGGGATCGAGGATAAGCGAGCGCTGTCCCTCGATGAGCTGGTCTTCGGGCAGCTTGGCCACTTCCTCGATGCGTGCGGCGTCGTAGAGCAACACGCCCAGGTAGCGGATTCGCCCGACGCAGGAATGGAAGCACGCCGGCGCCTGCCCCGTTTCCAGCCGCGGAAAGCAGAGAATGCATTTCTCCGATTTGCCTGTCGCCCAATTGAAGTAGGTCTTCTTGTACGGGCACGCGGCCACGCAGGCGCGCCATCCGCGGCAGCGCTTCTGGTCAATCAGCACGATGCCGTCTTCGCCGCGCTTATAGAGCGCGCCTGAGGGACACGCGGCCACGCATGAAGGATTCAGGCAGTGATTACAAATACGCGGGAAGTAGAAGAACACCAGCCGCTCGGTGGCGAACAGTTGCTGACGCTGCTCCGGGGTCAGCGCCTGCAGGTTGGGATCGTTTTCCGCATAGACGGGGGATCCGCCCATGTCGTCATCCCAATTGGGTCCGGCTTCGACGTTGATGTACTCGCCCGTGACCATCGAGATCGGCTTCGCAGTGGGCTGGTCCGGTCCTTCGGGCGCGTTGAACAGGTGCTGATAGTCGTACGTCCACGGCTCGTAGTAGTCGTCCATGCTGGGCTGGTTGGGGTTGTGGAAGATGCGGAACAGCGCATTGCTCTTGTTCTGCGACTTCAACTCGAGCTGCCCGTTCTTCAGTTGCCAGCCGCCCCTGTACTTGTCCTGGTCTTCCCAGCGAGTGGGGAAGCCGGTGCCGGGCTTGGTCTCCACGTTGTTCCACCACATGTACTCCGTGCCTTTACGGTCGGTCCATACGTTCTTGCAGGCAATGGAGCAGGTATGGCAGCCGATGCACTTGTCCAGGTGGAAGACCATCGAAATTTGTGAGCGCACATTCATAATTGTTCTCAGTCGTCAGTTCTCAGTTCCCGGTCGTTGACTCCGAGGTTTTGTAGAGACCTAGCTAGCTACGTCTCCACGCTTTTTCACCATCTCAGCTCCGGCAACTTGCGGACGAGCACATGGGTGTCGCGGTTGCAGCCGGTCGGACCCCAATAGTTGAAGTGGAAAGTGAACTGCCCGTAACCGCCGCACATCAGGTTCGGCTTCAGGCGTGTGCGGGTCAGGCTGTTGTGTCCGCCGGCGCGCCGATGCCCGCGCAGGGGCGATGTCGGCACTGAGTACGTCCGTTCCGGCGAGTGGTACTGAATGCAGATTCCGCGCGGGATGCGCGCGCTGACGGCGGCGCGCGTCACCACCACGCCGTTGTCGTTGTGCACTTCGACCCAGTCGTTGTCTTCAATACCGATTTCGGCGGCATCCTTGTCGTTCATCCAAAAAGGTTCGACGCCCCGCGACAACGTGGTCATGCGCTGGTTGTCGCCGTAGGTGGAGTGGATATGCCACTTCCCGTGCGGTGTCAGGTAGTTGAGCATCTTGGTCGGCCCAACCTCCTGGCTGAACCTCAAGTCCGCATACTGCACTGCCGAGGGCTTCGGCTTGTAGCAGGGCAGATGTTCACCGAACTGTATATACAGCGGATGGTCGAGATAGAAGTGCTGGCGGCCCGTCAGTGTGCGCCACGGCACTTCGCACTCGACGTTGTAGGTGAAGGGCGAGTAGGCGCGCCCGTTCTCGGTCAGGCCGGACCACATGGGTGAATTCAGCAGCCGGTGGGGATGCGCTTGCAGGTCTTTGTATCCGAGCCGCACGCCACGGTTCTTCTCCGCCAGATGCGCCAGTGGAAGACCGACCTTCTCTTCCATCTCTTTGTACGACCGGTAGGCCAACTCGCCATTGGTGACGGTCGCAAAGCGCAGGATCAGGTTGCAGGCGTGCTCGTCGTCGCGCAGGGAAGGATACTTCTTCCCTTCCCAGCTTACGGTCGGGCATGTGCGCAGTGTGGATTGGTATTCGTCCTTTACGTCGTAGTGCGTGCCGTGTGCGCCCAGTCCGTTCTGTTCCGCGAGCGGACCAAAGGAGATGAACTGGTTGTAAAGGTTCTTGTAGTCCCGCGCGACCAGCTTCATCCCGGGCATGGTCTTGCCCGGGATGGCTTCGCATTCGCCGCGCAACCAATCCCGGATTTCTGGCTGCGCGATCTCCGCCGCGGAGTCGTGGGCCAGCGGCGACGCCACCAAGTCCCACACCGGTTCGGGAAAATGCTTTGCGGCGAGCTCGGAGAACTTCCTCGCCACCTCGCGGAAGATTTGCCAGTCGCTCTTGGACTCCCAGGCGGGCGGCACTGCGGCCGACAGCGGATGAATGAAGCTGTGCATGTCGGTCGAGTTCAGGTCCGCCTTCTCGTACCAGGTAGCGGCCGGCAGAATCACGTCGGAGTACAGCGCCGATGTGTCCATGCGGAAGTTGAGATCCACGATCAGATCCATCTTCCCTTGCGGCGCCTGCTGCTGCCACACCACGTCGTGCGCCGAGCCTTCCGCGATCTCTTCCGCGATTGCATTCGTATGCGTGCCCAGATAGTGCTTGAGAAAGAATTCGTGACCCTTGGCGCTGGCCATCAGCGCGTTGCCGCGCCAGATGAACCACACGCGCGGCCAGTTCTCCGGAGCGTCAGGATCTTCGACGGCGAACTTCAGTCGCCGTGCCTTCAGTTGCTCGACGGCGTACTTGATCACTTCGTCCGCGCTCTTGGCGCCCGCGGCTTCCGCGTCTTTCACCACCTGCAGGGAATTGCGGCTGAACTGTGGATAGAACGGCAGCCAGCCCGAACGCACCGCGCGCACCTGCATGTCCATGGTGTGTCCGTGGGCGAGAGAGCCGTCAGGACCGGATTTCGGGACCGTGTGGTAGTCGGTGAACTCGCGCTCGTAACGCCACTGGTCGGTGTGGACGTAGTGCCAACTGGGCGCATTCTGCAGCCGCACCGCCGGGAACCAGTCGCGCGCAAAGGCGATTGCTCCCCAGGATTCCGCCGGCGCCAGCTTTTCCTGACCAACGTAGTGCGCCAGCCCACCGCCGTTGACGCCGATGCAGCCGCAGAACATCAGCGCATGGATCGCGGCACGATACATCAGGTTGCCGTGATACCAGTGATTGATCCCGGCGCCTATAATCACCGTGCACTTGCCCTTCGTCAGTTCAGCGGTCTGGCCCCATTCGCGCGCAAACCGGATCAGCACCTGGCGGCTCAGCCCGGTGTACTTTTCCGCCCATGCCGGCGTGTAGGGCTGGGTCTCATCGTCGTAATCCGCCGGATAGTCGCCGCCGAGGCCGCGCGCGACTCCGTACTGCGCCATCATCAGGTCATAAACAGTCGCGACGGTTACCACTTCCCCGTTCGCGGTCTGAATGCGCCGCGCCGGCACGGAGCGCGTGATCGTCCGCGCCTCGCCGAAATCATCCAGCACCAGCGGCAGCACTTCGTCGTGCTGATCAAGGAAGCTGAGGACGGGATCAATGGCGCTGCCGTCCAGGCCGTCCTTGAACTTTAAGTTCCACATGCCTTTCTGCTTGCCCCAGCGGAAACCGGAGCTGCCCAGCGGCATCTTGGGACGGCTTTCGGTCGCATCCCACATCAGGAACTTCCAGTCTCCGTTTTCCACCTGCTGATAACCCTGAATGCGGTTGGCGCGCAGCAGGCGACCGGCGTGCCAGGCGCCGTTGTGCTCGGTCAACTCGACCAGGTAAGGCGCGTCAGTGTATTTCTTCGTGTAGTCGAGGAAGTAGGGCACGCGCTTTTCGTGATGAAATTCCTTGAGCAGGACATGGTTCACCGCCATCCACCAGGCGCCATCCTGCCCGGCGTTGATCTGCACCCATTCGTCGGCGTACTTGGAAACCTGGGCGAAGTCGGGGGTGAACACCCACATCTTGGAGCCGTTGTGGCGGGCTTCGGCGGCGAAGTGGCAGTCCGGCGTGCGGGTCATGTTGAGGTTCGATCCCATGACCGCCAGCAGCTTGGCGTTGTACCAGTCGGCCGACTCCTGCACGTCGGTCTGCTCGCCCCAGGTTTCGGGCGAGGCCGACGGCAGGTCGCAATACCAGTCATAGAACGACAGCGAAACGCCGCCCATCAGTTGCAGCATGCGCGCGCCGCTGGCATAGCTGATCATGGACATCGCCGGAATGGGGGAAAATCCTGCGATGCGATCCGGACCATACTTCTTGATGGTGTGGATTTGCGCGGCCGCGATCAGCTCCAGCATGGTGTCCCAATCGGCGCGGCGGAAACCGCCTTTGCCGCGGGCACGCTGCCAGCGGCGGCGTCTTTCAGGATCGTCCACCAGCGACTTCCATGCGTCCACGGGATCGTCGTGCTGCGCCCGCGCCTGTTTCCACAGATCCAAC
Organism: Terriglobales bacterium; assembly: GCA_041946765.1. GTDB lineage: Bacteria > Acidobacteriota > Terriglobia > Terriglobales > Acidobacteriaceae > JBHGAZ01. The sequence continues at coordinate 46,430 of JBHGAZ010000008.1, read as the reverse complement.
AGCGCGCCACGCACATACGGATACTTCACCCGCAGCGGACTATAGAGGTACCAGGAATAACTGATCCCACGCTGGCATCCGCGCGGCTCGTACGGCGGCAGGCCATGTTCGAGCGAGGGATAGTCGAGCGCCTGCATCTCCCAGGTGACGATGCCGTCCTTCACGTGAATTTGCCAGGAGCAACTGCCGGTGCAGTTCACACCGTGGGTTGAGCGCACGATTTTGTCGTGCTGCCAGCGATTGCGATAGAACTCTTCCCAACTGCGCAGGCGGGGATCAACTTCGTCCTTGATCCAGGAAATCGCGTCGCGCACCTTCATTGTTCACCTCTATCTCTGTGCACCAGAAAACGGCGTACGCCGCGCAGCCGCTTTTTCCACACCGCGTCCAGCAGTACCAATCCCAGCACCATGCCACCCGCGCCCAGCAGAAGGAAATTGAGCAATGCGGTGGTGTCGTCTTGACCCCCTTTGAGTGCAGCGTCTTCAAACAGCGCAACCAGCGGCAGAATTTCCTCGGGCTGCATCGCCTTTGCGCGGAAGACGGGAGCCATCGTTGGACTGGCGGGATTCATCAGCCAGGCGCTCAAGCCCTTGCGCCCTTGCAGCCGCTCGTAAACCAGTGTCAAATCAGGACCGAGCCGGCCGCCGCCAAGCGCGCCAATCCTCTTCATGGTGTGGCAGGAAATGCAGGCCGGCCCGCCGCCGCTTAAACGTTGTTCTCCCCGGAACAGAGCGCGGCCGATGGCGACATCACGCGCGGTGAAAGGGCGGTCGCTGACCTGCGAGCCGGCAAACTGCGACCGCGGCGGCTTGGACTCGGCAGTGATGAAATCCAGTAGTTGCTGCGCGCGCTGCGGCGTCATGCCCGGCAAAGTGGGCATCACCACGCCGCCCGCTTCGTCGCGAAGTTTGAGGGCGTATGGGTCGCCGCTAGCGATCATCGCGCTCGGGTTCGACATAAATTTCGTCAGCCAGGCGGGGTCCTTGCGCTGGGTGACATCCTTCAGGTCAGGACCGGTCAGACGGCCGCCGCCGATGGTATGGCAACTCATGCAGTTCTGGCGGAAGTAGTCCACCGGCGTCATATCCTGCGCGGCTGCGGACGCGGCCACCATGAGCATCAGCAACAACAGGCCGCAGCATTGCACCATTCGCATATTGAACTTTGCTCCCCCAAGGAGCGCGGGAGTATGGATCGGGTCCACCATGTCCTCCGGGACGAAAATGTTAAGCCCGTTTGGCGGAATTGTGCTTCCTGGCACTCCGCCCCAAACTGGGGCCGGGGCCGGCATGGGCCGAAATGTCAGCCACCGTCGTTCTTGCGAGAAATTGGTTGTAGGACCGCCGCACGCGGCGCCAGGCGCCGTGAGCGGAACAAGGCGTTGTTTCAGAGCACTGGCGGTCGCGGCCCAGAATGCAGGCGTTGTGCAGGGCCGCGCCGTCAAAGAGTTCCACCACCTCGATCAGGCGAATCCGCTGTGCCGGGCGCGATAAGCGGTAGCCGCCGCCGGTGCCGCGGTTTGTGGTCACCATCCCGGCGTTGCGCAGTGAGAGCAGAATCTTGGCCAGGTAGTTGGCCGGGACCCCGGATTGGCCGGCAAGCTCTCGTCCCAAGATGGCACTGCCCGCAGGTTGGGCCGCCAACTGGGTTAAGGCGCGAAGGGCGTATTCCGCGGTGGTGGATATCATCGTGAGTTGTTGACCTCCACATCCACAACTCATTTACTCCGATACGGCAGGAACCGGCTGTGACCTACGTCACGTTTCTGCGTGACGTCTCGCACCGCTATCTTTTTGTCTTATCGGTCTACGATCCTTTGGGAAGGCAGATGCCTCGTCGGAGATGCAGAAGTTCGAAAAGGGACACCTGGCGGCGGCTCGCTGCTGACATCAGTCGGCCTCGGAAGGATTGGGCGCCAGGGCCGGCTGTGGTTCCAAGCCGGCCCCTAAACCCAAGTGTGCTCACTTGGCTTCAGCAATACTGCTGACAGCCACGCTTGTGCCGCTCACGTCACCGCTGACCTTCACCTTCTTTCCGGCAAGCAGATCGAACTGTTTGGCATCGCCCTTGAGCGCGTAGACTTTGCCTCCACTCAACAGGGCATACTTGCTGCCCGCTTTGATACAGGCCCGAATGCACTCGCTGTCGGGCTTCCCCGGCATCATGGTGTGCTTCTTGCCGCACATGTCATCCGTGACCACACCGGTCAGGGTCTGGGTTGCGGCTGCAGCCATAATGGCAACGGTCATGACTAAAGCGACGAGAACAACGAATGCGAGTGTTACTTTGCGAAAGTTCATTCCATCCTCCCAAAGTTTTATTGTGTGCAGGCAATTCAAGTTACTGAGGTTCTTTCGGGGTCTCCGGAGCGTTCTGCTGCTGCCCGGACATCCCATTCATGCGCTGCATATGGTCCATGCCGCCGTGCTGCATCATGCCGCCACTCATGCCACGGTGCATCATGCTGCCGCTCATCATGGGACACATGGACATGTGGTGTTTCGCTTCCACCAGATCCGTTTGTGCCTGATCGAGAGCCGCTTTCATTTTGGCCGGATCGTTCGACTGGCGGCCAGTAGCGATGGTCTTCTCCAGCTTGTCAAGCGCAGCCAGGGTTTCGGAACGGTGCTTCTGACAAGCTTGCATCATGTCCTTGCCGGAGCTTTGCGGCGTGGATTGGATGTCGGTTGCGGCGTGATTATGCTGCGCCAGTACGAAGCCGGCGCTCAAGAGCAACGCCGCCAGAATGAAAACGATTTTCGTTGCATTTCTCATATTTCTCTTCCTCCTCTGCTCTTCACAGAAATCAGTTCCCAAGCTGCGCGTTGGCATAGAGCACATGCGCGGCACGCGCTGCCCGCAGCTTGGCGCTGAAGTTTTGACCATGGCCAAACAGCGGCCGCGCTGTCATGACCGCCGCGACATAGGCCCGGGTCTGGTTCGGCAGAAAAGACTCGAGTCGCTGGAAATCGTTGCTGCCGCTGCGCGTCATGGCGCGCTGCACTGCCTGCTCGCCCGCGTTATAGGCGGCGAAAGCCAACTGCCAGTCGCCGAACTGCGTGTACAAATCTTTCAAATAGCGAGCCGCGGCCCGGGTCGCTTTGTTCAAGTCAATGCGTTCATCTTTGACGGGCGACACGACCAGGCCATAGCGACGCGCGGTCTCCGGCATTAGCTGCCAAAGACCGAGCGCGCCTTGGGGAGATAGGGCCGTGGGGCGTCCGCCGCTTTCGACCAGCACCACAGCCGCCATGTCCGCGGGCACACTTTGTTCGCGCAAGATCGGCTCCAGCAATGGGCGAAGCTGCTGGACACGTCCGAGCGCGTTGCCAAGGCTGAGTGCCTCGTTCGCTGACATTGAGACAGACACAACGTTTTCCCCTGACTGGACCACCTCCTGCGCGGGCCCGGCCAGGAGATCGTCAGCCGCCGAGCTCAGCAGGTTGTGATAAGCCGCGAACTGTTGCTCCACTGAATTCGACGCCTCCCCCCAGGCGGCGAGGGAGAGCGCGACTACAATCGTGGCCAAGCGGAGCCCGATCCGGTGGATCTGCCGCAGGCTAAACATGCGTCACCTCGTTTACTGTGGCGGGCTCGAGCGGTTTGGGCGCCTGTTTGCGCAGGCTCGGCTTCACTTCAAAGTTCCACTTCCAGATGGCGAAGATCGGCGGATAAATCACCAGCTCCATCAGGAACGACGTGACAATGCCGCCGATCATGGGGGCGGCTATGCGCTTCATCACATCGCCCCCAGCTCCTACCGACCACATAATCGGCAGCAGGCCGAAGAGCATGCAGGCCACGGTCATCACCTTCGGACGCAGGCGCTTGACCGCGCCGTGCACGATGGATTCGCGCAGATCGTCCCAGGAGTTCATCTGCCCGCGCTTGATGGCGTCGTGGTAGGCGAGGTCGAGATACAGCAACATGAAGACGGCCGTCTCCGCGTCCACGCCAAGCAAGGCGATCAGCCCCACCCACACGGCGATACTCATGTTGTAGTTGAGCAGGTAGAGCAGCCAGATGGCGCCGATGGCCGAGAATGGCACCGCCAGCAAAATGATTCCGGTCTTCACCGCCGAACCGGTATTGAAGTACAGCAACAAGAAGATGATGAACAACGTGACTGGCAGCACGAGCTTCAGCCGCTCCTTCACGCGCTCCATAGACTCGTACTGTCCGCTCCACACCAGTTGATAACCAGCGGGCACGCTGACCTTATCGCGCACTGCATTTTTGGCATCGCTGACGTAGCTGCCGATATCGCGGCCGCTGACGTCTACATACACGTAACCGCTGAGGCGGCCATTTTCGTCGCGGATCATGCCGGGGCCGGTCTTGAGTGAGATGTTGGCCAGTTGCGCCAGCGGCACCTGCGCGCCTGAAGGCGTGTTGACCAGCACGCGCTGCAAGGCATCGAGATCGGTGCGATAGTCGCGCAGATAGCGGACGTTCACCGGATAGCGTTCACGTCCCTCGACGGTGGTGGTGACCGCCTCCCCGCCGATGGCCGACATCAGCACTTCGTTGGCGTTGTCAATGGTCAGTCCGTAACGGGACAACTGGTCGCGCTTGAGATCGAAATCCAGGAAATAACCGCCGGTAGTACGCTCGGCAAACACGCTGGTCGTGCCGGGGACGCCTTTCAGCGCGGTCTCGATCTGCTCACCGATCTTCTCGATCTCATTGAGATCGGAGCCGAGCACCTTGATGCCCAGCGGCGTGCGCACGCCGGTGGTAAGCATGTCAATGCGCGCCTTGATCGGCATGGTCCAGGCATTGGCCACGCCCGGAATGGTGAGCGCCTCGTTCATTCCACCCGGACCGTAGATAAGTTCCTGGGTGGTCTTATGGTCGGGCCAGAATCGGCGGAAAATGTTCTGGGCCCAGCCGGGCGCCCATTTGGAATACCAGCGCTTGCGCTTGGGCCAATCCATATGCGGCTTCAGCACAATGACCGTCTCCATCATCGAGTAGGGCGCCGGGTCGGTGGCGCTCTCTACGCGTCCGGCCTTGCCGAACACGCGCTCGACTTCGGGAAAGCTCTTAATGATCTTGTCCTGTGTCTGCAACAGGCGCGTGGCTTCCGTCACCGACATGCCGGGAAGCGTGGTCGGCATGTACAGCAATGTGCCTTCGTCCAGCGGCGGCATGAACTCCGAGCCCAGCTTGAAATACACGGGCACGGTCACCGCCATGGCGATCACCGCGACGGCGATGGTCTTCCATTTGTGTTCGAGGACAAACTCGACAACAGGATGATAGATCCTCATCAGCGGACGGCTTATGGGGTGGTTGTCCTCGCTGTGGATTTTGCCTACCAGCAGGCCGTTGGTGAGCCTGGCCAGCCATTTCGGGCGGAAGTTGAAGTTGTCCATGCGGGTGAACAGCAACCGCATGGCAGGATCGAGCGTGATTGCCAGCACCGCAGCGATGGCCATGGCGAAGTTCTTGGTGAACGCCAGGGGCTTGAACAGCCGTCCTTCCTGCGCTTCCAACGTGAATACAGGCAGGAACGAGACCGCGATCACTAGCAGCGCAAAGAAACTCGGCCCACCGACCTCCTTCACCGCCGAGATGACCACATCCTTGTAATTCCCGGGCCGGCCTTCCGCATTCCAGTGCTCAAGTTTCTTGTGCGTCTGCTCGACCACAACGACGGCTGCGTCCACCATGGCGCCGATGGCCACCGCGATTCCGCCCAGCGACATGATGTTGGCCGTCATCCCGGACATCTGGATAGGAATGAACGCCAGAATGACCGTGATCGGAATGGTGATGATCGGGATGATGGCGCTGGGGAAATGCCACAGGAAAATCAGGATCACCAGGCTGACGATGATCAGTTCTTCGATCAACGTGTGCTTAAGGTTGTCCACCGAGCGGTCAATCAGGTCGGAGCGGTCGTAGGTGGGGACAATCTTCAGTCCCTTGGGCAGCGTCGGCTCGATATCGGAGATCTTGGCTTTGACTCGCTCGATCACCTTCTGCGCGTTTTCGCCGAAGCGCATGATCACCACGCCGCCGACAGCTTCGCCGCGGCCATCGAGTTCCGAAACGCCGCGCCGGATATCGGGCCCGTAGGTGACGGTCGCTACATCGCGCACGAACACGGGCGTGCCGGTCTGCTGGTTGACCATCAACGGGATGCCGCCGATATCGTCGAGCGACTTGATGTAGCCGCGGCCGCGCACCATGTACTCGCGGCCACTCTGTTCCACCAGGCGCGCGCCCACATCGTTGTTCGACTTCTGCACCGCTTCCACAACCATGTTGATCGGGATCTTGTAGGCGAGCAGCTTGTTGGGATCCACGTTCACCTGGTATTGCCGCACGAAACCCCCGACGGGTGCGACTTCGGCCACGCCGGGCACCGCTTGCAGCGCATAGCGCAGATACCAATCCTGGTAGCTGCGCATCTGCTCCAGCGAGTACTGCCCCGTGTCGTCCACCAGCGCGTATTGGTAAACCCAGCCGACCGCGGTAGCATCCTTCGCCAGTTCGACATTGACACCCTTCGGCAGCCGCGGAATGACCGAGTTCAGATATTCCAGCGTGCGCGAACGCGCCCAGTAAATGTCGGTGCCTTCTTCGAAGATGATGTAGATATACGAGTACCCGAAATCGCTAAACGCGCGGATGTCCTTCACCTTGGGCATCCCGAGCAGGGCGGAGGTGATGGGATATGACACCTGGTCTTCCATGATGTCGGGACTGCGGTCCCACTTGGCGTAGACGATCACCTGCGTGTCGGACAAGTCAGGGATAGCGTCCAGTTTTGTGTTCTTCAGCGAATGCCAGCCGAACAGCACTGCCACCGCGATGAAGAGGAACACCAGGAATTTGTTTCTGGCGCAGAACTCAATAGTGCGATTAATCATTGGTGCACCTCCCCGGCGTTGACGGCGGCAAGCATTTCGCTCAGGCTGCGAATGGCGCCGCCGTTTTTCGCGGCAAACGCCTCCGCTTCGGCGCGACTGGCAAAGGCGAAAGTTCCGGGTGAGCAGCGGTCAAAGGTAGTGCGCTGCACCTGCTTCATTTCGTTCGTGTGCGTCATGTCGTGGGTGCAGGCAACGATGCGGCTGCCATCCACATACCAGGCACGGGCGGGATCGAGTTTGCGTCCGCTGTTGTAGTCGGTCACTTCGATCAGCCGCACCGGCTTGTGCTCCTGCAGACCTTCAGTCACGGCGCAATGCGCGCAGCAAACGTGCCGGCGCCGATTTCCGATTTCCGCGATTACCCCGGCCTGAGCATTGATGTGCCGCTCGCAGATGCCGCAGACCATCTCATCACGGCTCCGGATCAAGCGATAAGCGCCGAATCCCATGGCACCGAGGAGCACAAGCGTCATCGCGCCATACAAAGTAGATTTCTTCGCCATAACGCCTCCTCAGCGCTGCATCGCGTCCGTGGCGCTCTTCAGCCGGCTCTCGGAATCAATCAGGAAATTGCCTGAAGTCACCACGGTTTCGCCCACCTGCAGACCGGACAACACCACCACCTTGCCCTCAAGCTTGGCGCCAGTAGTGATCTTCCGCGGCTCGAAGTAGCCGCCCTCGTGGGCGACAAAGACCCGCTGCTCCTTGCCGGAATCGAGCACTGCTTCCTGCGGGACCACGATCTGATCGCCGTAGTTGACCTTCAATTGCACGTCCGCAAACATCTGCGGCTTCAACTGGAATTCCGGGTTCGGAAACTCCAGACGGACTTTTACCGTGCGGGTCATCGGGTCAACCGTTGGATAGATAAACGACACGCGCCCGTTCCATGTCTTGCCCGGGTAGTAGCTGAGCTGCATCTGCGCGCGCTGCCCCACCTTTACGAAGGGGACCTCGTACTCATACACGTCGGCGTTGACCCAGACCGTGGAAAGATCGGAAACCGTGTACAGATCCATCTCCGGATTGACGGCCGTCTGCGGGAAAGCCTTGCGGTCCATGACGAAGCCGCTGATCGGCGAGTAGAAGGTCAGCGTCCGGCTGACTTCGCCGCTCTCGTCGAGCTTCTTGATTTGCTCATCACTGATGTCCCACAGCTTGAGCCGCTCGCGGGCGGAGCGCAGCAGCGACTGCGAGCCTTGCGCTACTTCGGCGAACTGCGATGTTCCCAGCGTCTTTTCGCCACGCTTGGCGATCAGATATTCCTCCTGGGTTGCAACCAAGTCGGGACTGTACAAGGTGAACAGCGGCTGGCCTTTTTTCACCAATTGGCCGACGTAATCCACGTACACCTTGTCGATATAGCCGTTTACCTTCACGTGGACGTGGGCGATTTTGGTCTCATCGGCGGTAATCTGACCCGTGGTGCGGACGTCACGCACGAGCGGCTCGCGCTTTACCTCGGCGGTGCGCACGCCGATCAATTGCTGCTTTTCGGCGGAAATCATTATCGATCCGGGGGCCACCTGCGCCGGCTGCTCGTCCGCATATTTCGGCACCAGGTCCATCCCGCAATCCGGTGCCTTACCCGGCTTATCGGACTTGTATTGCGGGTGCATGGGGTCGTACCAGTAGAGGATCTTGCGCTCGCCAGTTGCGGCTGGAGTGCCGCTGCTCGGCACCGACGCGGTTGGCTGGTCGGCATACATCGGAACCAGGTCCATGCCATCCGGCGCTTTGCCCGGTTTGTCATAGTGGCGCTGCGGGTTCATGGCGTCATACCAGTACAGGACTTTGCGCTCGCCACTTGCCAGCTGCGCAGCATGGTTGTGCTGGAATGCAGCCAATAGCTTGCCGCCGTACAAGACGCCCGCCAGGACAGCCATCGCCGCCACCAAGGCCAAGATGCGTAAAGAATTGTTTTTCTGAGCCATCTGTCGCTCCTTATTTCTGCTCCGGCGCGGCGGGCGCGCTGGTGTTTGGGACTGCCATTGGGTTCGTCAACTCAGCGCCGGTCAGCACTTCCATGCGTGCCAATGCGGTCTGGTAGTTCGCCAGTTCGCGGTAGTAATCGGTCTCGTAATTCAGGACAGTGGTGAAGTTGCCGATGACGGTCAGGAAATCAACGTTCCCGACCTGATAGGCCGACATCGAGGATTCCAGCGCCAAAGACGATTGCGGCACTACGCCCTGCGAGAACAACTTCAGCAGGTTCTCGCTGGCTTTCGCGGCCAGGTAGTTCTGCTTCAGATCGAAGTAGAGTTCATTCTGGCGATTGTCGCGTGCACCCGCCGCGCTCAACTCTTCTTCCTTTGCCTGTCGGAGCGCTTCGCGCTGCTTGCTCTTGTAGAAGACCGGGATGTTTACCGTGAAAGTCAGCCCATGCATGTCGGGCATCACCGGACGTTGCTGGTACATGTAGCCGACAGAGAGGTCGGGCAGGTAATCCTTGTGTGCCAGATTGAGGGCAAGCTGGTTGCGCTCGACCATCTTCTGCATCTTCTGGTACTCGGGATCATTCTGCCGCGCCAGCTTGTATAGATCGTCCAGCGAATACTTCAGCGGTGTCTGGCTGAAGATGTCGGCCGCAGGTGGCAATGGCGCTTGTGGATCGCGTGCCAGCAACGCGTTCAGGCGTGCCTGCGCGGTCGCTCGCATCTGCTCCAGCGTGGTCAGTTTCTGCAGCAGCATGGAAATTTCCACCTGCGAGCGCAGTACGTCTGTCTGCACGCCCTTGCCGACGCGGTAGCGCGCCTCGCTGATCTGCGACAGCTTGGTGAGGAGTTCGCGATTACGCTCAGTGGTGCGGAGGGCCTTGTCGTAGTACCAGTAGTCGTAGTAAGCCGCCTTCACATCGGCGATCACGCGGCGGCGGACAGCTTCAAGGTCCCACTCGCTGGCGTCGGCTTCCTTCGAGGCAATCTGTCCGCGCAGGCTCAGCTTGCCGGGAAACGGCAGCATTTGCATGGCGCTCACGCTGCGGTAGCTCGATGGATCGCCGGTCTGAACACTGAACGGCTGCGCGTTTCCCATCCAGCCAACGCCGAAGGTGGGATCGGGCAGCGACTTCGCCTGGGGCACTTTCGCGCGCTGCGCCTGAACCGTGTGGCTGGCGCTGGCGATCGCCGGGTTTTTTTGCAGCGCTTCGCGGACCACGTCTTCAAGGCGGAGCACGGCGCCGTCGCTGGACACTTGGGCTCGTTCACCCGACAATTGCGCCGTCACCTTGTTCGCCTGTCGCTGATCGGCAGCAAACAGGGGCACGGCAAGAGCAATGGCGAGGACGGAATAGAGCACTTTCCTCATCATGTGGATCTCTCGTTGTGTGCTGAACAGAATTAATGACGCCAGGCACTACGGCCTGGAAGACACAGCTATGCCTGGGAGGAAATTTCTCAGATCAGGAAGGTGCAGAGTACGGCTTGAGGACTCGTATCCAGAACAGGCGGTTCCAGCATGCCTGCCCGAAGCTGCGTTGGTGCAGGGACGGGCATTGGAAGAGCTGTGTCCACCGGGGTTACCGCGGTCTGCGGCGCGCTCACCGGGATTGTTGGTACCGAGCCTGGCGCTGGCTTGCCCGAGGACATCTGGCAGCAAGTTCCGCCCCGTGCCGCCGCCGTAACGTGGTTGGTCCTGGCAGCTTGCTGCACCATCATGGGGCAGCCGTGCGGACAGTTCATGCCGGAAGCAGCGGGATTGAAATGCGTCCAGCACGTAGCCGGTGCTGCAGCCGGCCATGCTACGGCAGCCAGAATAAGCGCCACAGCCACGAATTTTGAACTGCCACTCATTGAATTTATGCGTATCCTATGCGCTGTAGCCGCCGCACGCTGTGATACAAATCACAAAGCAGCTATCAGAGTATACCTGATTTACGCACGTATTCTCCAGAGCATAGTGACAATCGTAATGCCAAGCCTGCAACACTAGTTTACGCTCGCCGTCCTGTCGCGCAGGGTTGTGCCGTCAGGGCTGTATTGCATCCTTGTATACATCTATGCAAATATATGCAGCATGAGGGAGTTTGAGCAGGTATTCAAGGGACTGGCCGATCAGAACCGCCTGCGCATCCTAAATCTGTTGCTGCACGGTGAATTGTGTGTCTGTGATATCCAGTATGTCCTGGCTTCGTCGCAGCCGAACGTGTCCCGCCACCTCACTTACCTGAAGAATGCTGGCCTGGTGTTGGACCGTCGCGAAGGGACACGCATTTATTACCGGCTGGCCAGGGCTGAGGGCGTACGTCACCGCCTGTTCCCTTTTTTGCGCGACGCATTTCGGGATAGTGAAGAACTGCAGGAAGACGCGCGTAAACTGAAGAACGCCGTCCAAACCGGAGCTTGCACCGTCAACCAGTGGCGCCCTTTTTCAGCATTGACTGCGCCCAAGAGCGCAAGTTTCAACCGTTATAACGAAAACATAAATCGGTCTGCGAGAAGACGAAGGAATTAGCAACAGGCTTTCCGTCAATGGAAACCAGCGACCAAGGCACATTGCCTGTCCTCAACGAAGACACGTCCTGCTGCGCGCCAGGGCCAATCGCAAAACCAGTTTCGTCGAGGCACAATTTGCGCCTTGTCTCAGAACTGGCCCTGGCCGTAGTTGCGTGGGTGCTTGTATATCGGCAACTTGCGACGTTCTCCATTTGGGTCACCCACTCGTTGCTGCGCCTCCAGCCGGGCACGCACCTTGCGGCAACAGTTCAGTTCTTCCTGTTTGAAGCCCCGAAGGTGCTCCTGTTGCTGGCACTGGTGGTATTCGGCGTCGGCATCGTGCGCTCGTTCTTCACGCCGCAACGTACTCGTGCGATCCTGGCGGGCAAGCGCGAGGCGGCCGGCAATGTCCTTGCCGTTCTGCTGGGCGTGGTGACTCCTTTCTGTTCGTGTTCGGCGGTTCCGTTGTTTATTGGCTTCGTGACCACTGGTGTGCCGCTCGGGGTAACGTTTTCGTTTCTGATTTCCGCGCCGATGGTGAACGAAGTTGCGCTGGTGCTTTTGTTCGGGCTTTTTGGATGGCGGGTTGCTGTCATCTACGCGGGGACCGGGCTGCTGATCGCCATCGCCGCCGGCTGGGTGATCGGTCGTCTGCACATGGAGCCATTCGTTGAAGACTGGGTTTATGCGGCGCAGTTTGCCAACGGCGAGGAAGATGAACGTCTCGACTGGCCCGCGCGCATCCGTTACGGAAAGAATGCGGTCGGCGACATTGTGGGCAAAGTCTGGCCCTTTGTGCTAGCGGGGATTGCAGTCGGTGCGGGCATCCACGGCTACGTGCCGGAAAACTTCATGGCCTCAATCATGGGCAAAGGCGCCTGGTGGTCGGTTCCGCTGGCTGTGCTCATCGGCGTGCCCATGTACTCGAACGCGGCAGGCATGATTCCTGTGGTACAGGCCCTGCTCGGCAAAGGGGCCGCGCTGGGTACTGTCCTCGCGTTCATGATGTCGGTGATTGGGCTGTCGTTGCCGGAAACCGTCATCCTGCGGAAGGTGCTGCGTCCGAGACTGATTGTCACTTTCGTAGGCGTAGTCGCGCTTGGGATTCTGGTTGTGGGTTACATTTTCAATCTCATCATGTAGCGAGGCATTCATGCTGAATATCACGATTTATGGCCCGGGTTGTGCCAAGTGCCAGGAAACCGAACGCCGCGTCCGCCACGCCGTGGAGCAATCCAGGATTCAAGCCACTGTCCGCAAAGCTACAGATTTTGCCGAGATGGCAAAGGCGGGCGTACTGATGACTCCTGCAGTGGCGTTCAACGGCGTCGTCAAGCTGTCAGGCCGCATTCCCCGAGAAGATGAAATCTCCCCCTGGCTGCACGGCAATTGAGCGCTTCGCGGGGGCACTGATGCTGTGGGTGAACACGATCTTCAGATCTTCAAAGTGCGCTTTGGCGTACTTTGCCCGCCGCCTACTCTCCCGGCCTTTCCGTTACCGGCTTACCTGCCGCTGCCGGTAACGGTGTTTTCGCTCCTCCGGCAGCTTCGCCTGCAATGAGTGCGTCCATATTCGCATAAGCGTAGATGGTCGGCGCGTGGTTCTGCATCAGCCCACCGGTGTCTGCGGTTGGCCCGTAGTTGCTGTGAAGGGTGCGTTCCAGCATCCGGAGCATGGCCATTAATTGGCCGCGATGATGGGAGGTATGTGCAATGCGTCGCGTCATAACCCATGCACGTGAACGCGCGACATCGAAAAACTTGGTGCCTGCCTCCCACCAAGGCTCATCTTTCGACTGCAGTGCCGCGAGTCGCTTCGTACTGTCCTCTGCATAACGCCGGATAAAATTGAGCCGGTTCTCCGGCTTCGGCAACGGCGGAGCGCCCACATCGATTCCCAGCATGTTCATGAACCACAGGTTTTCGCTCACGCATTGATGAACCATGTGCTCGTGAACGCTACGCCCACGCGGGTCGCTGCGGGAAGGCCTGACGGGCAGGTCTTCATCCTTGAACTCACTCCACACACTCAACACTTTCAGGCGTTCAGTCGCGTAAGTTTCGATCAGGAAATCGTAGCGCATGGCGCTCTCCTCTCCTTCTTGCTGATGCAAACTGAAGTCCACACGAGCAGGGGAAATTAGCGTACACCGACCATGCCATCTAGTTCGTCGACGAACTTACGAATCTGTCGAATCGGTTCGCCTTGCAGTAACCCAGGCGTAACGTGCCTGGGTGCTACTTTGCCGCGCCGCCCTGAGCCACATGAAATCCCGCCGGTGGCGGCCCGACCGGTGGCAGGCGACGCCGCGATTCCAAGAACGAGAGCAACTCGTTCAGCTCTGCGGCAGTGAGTCTGCCGCTGTACGAAGGCATATTGGCTGCGCCGCTGAAAATGCGGGTTGCAATCTGATCGCGCGTAAGGCGATCACCCACAAAAGACAAATCCGGGCCGCGAATACCGCCCAGGCCCGATACTTTGTGGCAAAACTCGCAGCCTTTGTCGTAGAAGACCTTTGCGCCATGTGCCACCGGACCAGTGGTGCTGCCGACAACCTCCGATGGGAGGGGTTTGGCCTCCAAGCGTGGCGTCCAAGGCGCCAAGTAGCCTTGCTGCGAATAGTGCGCCACTAGAACGATGGCAAACACCACAACGACGATGGACCATGGCCGTCGCAGTGGACTGCGCTCGCCGCGTGGCGCAACGAAGGGTAACAGAATGAGGAACAGGCCGAACAGGAGCGGGCCGAGGACGATAACCCAGTCCTCGGACCAGCGCGGAATCAACGTGAGCAGCGCAAAATACCAGAGGAAATACCAGTCCGGGCGCGGAGATGCCTGGATGATTGTGGGATCGGGCGGCAGCCCGAGCTCTGGCGGCCCAATCGCAATCGCGCAACCGACAATGACCAGTACCACCAGCAGGCCAAAGATGATGTCGCGCCAAGCGGCGTCCGGCCAGAAGGGCACCCCATTGCGTTCCACAATGGAGTGATACCAGGCGCGATATGTACGAGGGTCAACTGGTCGCCCCGACTTCGGCGGCTCAGAAATGCCGTTATAGAGCACCAGATAGAGGTGCAAGCCTAGGAATAGAAAGATCGCTGCCGGAATGAAAAATACGTGGGCGGCGAAGAAGCGGCTCAGAGTCGCGCCACCAACCGTGCTGCCCGCCAACAAGAAATGTCCCAGCCAGTTTCCGATGAAGGGGATGCGCCCTGCCTGATTCGCGGCAACTACCGCAGTCCAGAAGCCGTTCTGGTCCCAGCGCAGCAGTTGCCCGGTGAATGCCATTAGCACCGTGAACAGCAGCAACCCTGCACCGGTCAGCCAGTTCATCTGCCGCGGATACTTGTATGCCCCCATGAGGTACACGCGGATGGTGTGAATGCCGATGAGGATGATCATGGCGGATGCGCCGAAGTAGTGAATGCCGCGAAGCACATGGCCGACTGGATTGCTGGTGATGAAGCGAAGACTGTTATAGGCCTGACCCGAGCTGGTCACGTAGCCGCTGGCCAGCGCAATGCCGGTGAACACCTGCACCAGGAAAACAAACAGCGTGGCGCTGCCGAACACATAAAGCCAGCCGATATTCTTCGTGCGTGGGACAGGATGCGTAACGATCCAGCCGGCAGTCTTGGATGTGCCGGTGAGGTCGTCGAACCAGTGCCAAAATTTCCTCAGCCATCGCATTGCGATTTCACAGCGTCGTCGTAGTAATGGGCAGCGGACTGGCCAGGATCTCGACCATTCCATTGTTCACGCGAACCGGATAGGTAATCAGCGGCTTGGGCGGCGGGCCGGAAGCGACGGTGCCGTTGTTGTAGAACACGCCTCCATGACAAGGACACATGAACAGATCGGCATCGGGTAACCAGCGAACCGGACAGCCAAGATGAGTGCAGTTGATCGAAAAGGCCAAAAACTGATTTTCACTTACTCGACGTAGCCAGGCCGCAGTTTTTGCAGTGACGCCGGCCCAAGGCAAGGAAGAGGCGTCCGGAAACGAGACTTCCACCGTCTGTCCCAGCTGAAAATCAGACACTTTGCCTACAGCGCGCCAGACCATCGGAGCTTTTCGCAATCCGAGCAAGAACGCGATGCTCGGAACCACAACTATCGCGGCAGCCAGAGCACCGGCGGCCACTGCTACCTTGGACAGAAACGAACGGCGACGCATATCATCCGGCAGTCCATGATGGCCGCTGTGACGGAGGTACTCGTCGGCGAGTACAGGACGAAGTGGCTCGACGGGAGCATGTGGTGGTTCGTGGCGATTCTGTGGATTGGTGAAATACAAACGACCAGCTTGGAAGAGAGGCGATAACAAGTCCAAGGGCAGCAACCCGAGTGGACGTGTGAAGCCGAGAAGCGGTATCAGTATGCGTAGAAAAAAGCTCGGACGAGCCGCATCCCCAGCAGGGGGGAGGCCTTCCCCCCCGCCAGGGGGCGAGATATGTGCGCCGTACTGCGGTGGTGGTTGCGCCGGACCGCTGGCCACGATGAGCCTGCGTTCGCGGTACGGCTCGTGATACCAGATCACGATCTGGTAAGGCCGCCAGAGATACTCAATAGGAATGGTGAAGATGTGTACCAGGCGGCTAAAAGGAAACAGCAGAATGATGGCAAATCCCCACACGAAATGAAACTGGATCAAACCGGGGAGGGCGATGACGGTCGAGGTGTCAGGATGCAGGCGCAACAACGACCATAGCCAGGGTACGGCCGTGCTCAAGTACCACAGCGATCCCCAGCGGTCGAAGAGGGCAATTCCCATCCCCGTAAACACCTGCACAAACAGAAAAAAGAGCAGGACCCAATCCATGCCCGTAGTGACGGAACGGGCGCGGGAGTCGGTGGGCAGGCGGCGGAGGATCAAAACGATAATGCCGAGCGCCGCAAAGAACGCCAGCGCCAGGCCGATTGCCTCGAAGATGAACAGGCGCGCACCATTGCCCAGGATGGCGACAGCAGCGCCCGGAAACAGCCAGGCCAGCAGATGTGCCAGCAGGATGAGGGTGATGCCGTAGTGCCACGGCACCGAACCCCAGAACAGCTTCTGACTTTCCAGCAGTTGCGAGGAGAGACTGGAATACGTGTAGCGCGCGCTGAAGTAGCGGTACACGCCTACGCCAATCGCGAGGATTACCGCGACGTAGGGCAAGACGACGAAGAGAACGGTGTCCATGCAATCTTCCCGGCCGGAACAATAGAGGTGCTTTCCCGCTGCGATGTGAGCAGGATTGCCTGTAATAGAGGCGTGTACGGGTTGTTGGGTTTCATCGCGCGCAGCACGTGCCGGAGCGCCGGAATAAGGCACGTGTGGATCAACTCAGAGCGTTCCTCTCCTGCGTCGCTTGCGCCAAGAAAACGGAGAACATTCGCGAAGTGATCCGGGAGTTCAGAGTTTTCAAGAAGGCCGCACTCACGGTATCTGCCCCGCAGCTCCGCCATGAACAGACTGCGGCGAATGTCTTCTCCGAACAGGTGATACCCGATGTAAGCTGCGGACTCGGCGTGAAAGTCGAACGTTTCGATGTAGATTTCCTGCAGGCAAGCAATCCCGATCTCCTCGATCTGGCGACGAAATGCCCGCAACTGGGACTGGATCTCGCCCGAACTGAAGGTAAGGCACCGCGCGATGTTGTCCAGGTAATCCGGTCCTGGATAGTCGAAAAGGGGCGCCATCGCAGCGTACAAGTCCTTCATTACAACCCCCGACGCGGCTCGCGCAGAAACCCCATGCCGCCGCCCTCTTGCTTCGCCTGCGTGATCTGTACCAAGCCGATTGCAACTTCCCGCGCGAACGGCGGAATCACAAACCTCTCCTCCCACGGCGCAATCGCCGTCAGGTAATAAGTAGCTTCGATTTCCTCCGGAGTGATTTTTGCCTCTCTCAGCACTGCCGCCACTTTCTCCTGTGGTACATCGCCCACGGTCTCTGCACGTTTGTAGATCCGCGTGGCAATGAGCTTGCGGTAAATGGCGGTCACCAGCTCCACGTTGCCGGCGGAGAAAAGACTGGCCATGTAACGCATCGGCAGTCGGGGGTTTTCGATCGAGCTGAAGAAGTCTGCTGTATTCTCGTAAATTTCATCGTGCATAGAGCCGGCGACCGGCAACAGCGGTGGAACATAAAACAGCATCGGCAGCGTGCGGAATTCCGGGTGAAGCGGAAGAGCGATCTTCCACTCTTTCACGAAACGGTAAACCGGCGAGCGCTGCGCGCTGGCGATGACCTTGTCTTCCACCCCATCTTCCCGAGCCTGCGAAATGACCGCAGGATCAAACGGATTGAGGATGATCTCGCGCTGTGCGGCGACCAATTCCTCGTCGGGGCACTTCGCTGCCTCTTCAATGCGGTCGGCGTCATATAACAGAACTCCCAGGTAACGAATGCGGCCAGGGCAGGAGTGCATGCATGCCGGCGCCTGCTGCGTCTCCAGGCGCGGATAACAGAGGATGCATTTCTCGGATTTGCCGCTCTCCCAGTTGTAATAAACCTTCTTGTACGGACAGCCGGACACGCACATGCGCCAGCCCATGCACTTTTCTTGGCTGACAAGCACGATACCGTCCTCGCCGCGCTTGTAGATCGCGCCCGCCGGGCAGGCCGCCAGGCAACTGGGATTGAGGCAGTGATTGCAGATGCGTGGCAGATAAAAGAAAACGATGCGCTGGGTTTCGAACAGCTGCTGGCGCTCGGCGTCGGTGAGCACGTTCAGGTTGGGATCGTTGGCGGCGTACACCGGCGAGCCGCCCAGTTGGTCATCCCAGTTCGGCCCTGCCTCGATTTGCATCTCTTTGCCGGTGACCAGCGAAATCGGCGCAAACACCGGCTGGTCGGGACCTTGTGGGGCTTCGATTACATCGCTGTACTTGTACGTCCAGGGCTCGTAATAGTCGTCGAGACTCGGCAATCTCTTATTAAAAGCCAGGTTCAACAGCTCTCCGCCACGCGTGTTCAGCTTCAGGTGCAGTTTGGTACCATTCAGTTCCCATCCGCCGCGATACTCATCCTGGTCCTCGTAAAGAGTCGGATAGCCGGTTCCGGGCTTGGTTTCGACGTTGTTCCACCACATGTATTCGGTTCCCGGGCGACCAGTCCACAGGTTCTTGCATGCCAGGCTGCAGGTGTGGCACCCGATGCATTTATCCAGGTGAAACACCATCGAAATCTGACAACGCACATGCATGGTCGCCTCCCTCAGATCTGTGGCTTGCCGGGAAGCTTCCGCACGATCACGTAGGTATCGCGATCGGAAGCCGCAGGACCGTAATCGTTGAACCGATAGCTGAACTGCGCGTATCCGCCGGCCATCAGCACTGGTTTCAAGCGCAAGCGCGTAACACTGTTCGTTCCACCACCTCGCCCGTTGTTGCGCAGCGGCGATTTGGCAAAGGGCATGGTGCGCTCCGGCGCGTGATAGAAGAACGCCGTGCCACGCGGAACACGGGCGCTCACCACGGCGCGGGTGACGATGACGCCGTTGTCGTTGTAGGCCTCGACCCACTCGTTGTCTCTGATATCGAGCTGTTCGGCATCGCGATCATTGATCCAGAACGGCTCGATGCCCCGGGAAAGCGTCAGCATGCGCAAGTCGTCGGAGTACGTACTGTGGATGTGCCATTTGCCGTGCGGCGTCAGGCAGTTCATGACCAGCGTGTTGCCCGCCGGTGCGCTTTTCACGAGATTGAGCGAGGCGTTCAGATCAATGCTCGGCTTGAATGTCGGCAAGCTCTCGCCGAAAGCTATATAGGCTTCGTGGTCGAGGTAAAACTGCTGGCGCCCCGTTAGTGTGCGCCAGGGGATCAGGCGCTCAATGTTTTGGCAGAAGCCGCTGTAGGCGCGCCCATTATTAGTTATGCCTGACCAGCAGGGGCTGGTAAGAATGCGCCGCGGCTGCTGGGTCAGCGCAAGAAAGTCGTAGCGAATGCCGCGGTTTCCTTCCGCCAGATCGGCGAGCCGCAAACCTGTCTCGCGCTCCCTTGCCAGAAACCCGCGATAGGCGACTTCGCCATTGGTTTCAGGCGCGAAAAACAGGACCATGTTGGCCGCATGGACGGGATCAACCAGCGATGGAAATTTGCCGTCGGCCCATTCGTAAGAGGGCACGCTGGCGGCGAACTCATCGTAGAGATCGGCAACCGGAATCGACAGGCCGCGGTCCTCGACGCCTTCTTCCTTGATGCGCGGGCCAAGCGAACAGAAACGATGGTAGAGCTTGGTGTAGTCGCGCTCAACAACCGCGAGCTGGGGCATGGTCTTGCCAGGTATCGGCTCACACTCGCCCTCATACCATCGCTTGACCTCGGACTGGGCTAATTCCGCCGGGCTGTCGTGCAAAAGAGGCTGCGTTATCACGTCGCGGAATGGGCCGGGGAAATGCCTGCCTGCCAGTTTGCTCACTTTCCCGGCGAGCTCCTTGAAGATTTGCCAATCGGGCTTTGATTCCCAACAGGGCGGCACTGCCGCACCCAGCGGGTGGATGTATGAGTGCAGGTCGGTGGTGTTCAGGTCGTCCTTCTCGTACCAGCTGGCGGCGGGAAGGACGATGTCGGAGTAAAGGGCCGAAGTATCCATGCGGAAATTCAGATCGACGACCAGATCCATCTTTCCGCGGGGCGCCTGCTCGTGCCAGGCGATGTCGCGCACGGAACCTTGCGCCAGATCCTCGGCGATCGCGGTGTCGTGCGTGCCCAGGTAGTGCTTGAGGAAAAATTCGTGCCCCTTGGCGCTGGACAGAATGGCATTGGCGCGCCAGATAATCCACACGCGCGGCCAGTTCTCGGGTGCATCAGGATCTTCAACTGCAAAACGCAACTTGCGAAGACGGAGTTGCTCGACCGTCCAATCGATGATCTGCTGGTTCGAAGTCGCTCCTTCGGTTTCGGCGCGCCGAACCAAATCCAGCGGATTTGCATTGAATTGCGGAAAGAAAGGCAGCCAACCCATACGCACGGCGTCCGCCTGAAGGTCCATGGTGTGCGTCCTAGCGAAAGGTCCTTCCGCCGGATGCCGCTCGGGCAGGCCCTTCTCATATCGCCATTGATCGGTGTGAACGTAGTGGTATGAAGGGCCATTCTGCAGGCGGGCGGGTGAAACCCAGTCCGTCGCCATCGCCAGAACCGACCAGGAGGCGGCCGGCACTAGCTTTTCCTGGCCGGTGTAATGATTAAGGCCGCCGCCATTGACGCCCACGCAGCCGCACAGAATCAGCGCAGCGATCGCGGTGCGATAGTGCAGGTTGCTGTGATACCAGTGATTCAGTCCCGAACCGACGATGATCGTGCAGCGGCCGCGCGTCTTCTCCGCCGTGCCAGCAAATTCACGGGCAAATTGAATGACGGTGTTGCGACCCACGCCGGTGTACTGCTCCTGCCACGCCGGCGTGTAGGGACTCTTCGCGTCCGAGTAATCCTGCGGATAATCGCCGGTAAGTCCGCGCCCAACGCCGAATTGCGCCATCAGCAGGTCATAGACCGTGGTTGCGATCACCGTTCCGTCGCTGGTTTCGATTTGTCTAATCGGGACCCCACGTTGGAACGGGTGCCCGCTCGCTGGATCGGTGAGGCGCACCTGAACTTCGTCCTCGCGCTGTTCCAGAAATGTGAGCAGCGGATCGATATCTAAACCGTCGAGCCCATCTTTGAGTTTGAGGTTCCACAACCCTTTTTGCTGTTGCCAGCGAAAGCCTATCGATCCTTGCGGCATGCGCGGCTCACCCGAACCGCGGTCCCAAACGAGAAACTTCCAGTCGCCGTTTTCGACATCGTGATACCGCTCAAGCCGATTCGCCCGGACAAAACGTCCGATCACGTAAGCGTCGTCTTTCTTTTCCAGCGCGACCAGGAAAGGACAGTCAGAGAAACGCCGCAGGTAATCGTTGAAGTACGGTACCGTGCGTTTTGCGTGGAATTCGGTCAGGATGACGTGATCCACCGCCATCCAGAAGGCGCCATCCATGCCGGAGTGTGCCGGAATCCACCAGTCCGCTAGCCGTGATACCTCGCTGAAATCGGGGGAAAGCGCCACCAGCTTGGCCCCGTGGTGGCGCGCCTCGATGGCAAAGTGCGCGTCCGGGGTTCGGGTCATGTTGAGGTTACTGCCGGCCACGACGATGTACTTGCTGTTGAACCAGTCGGCGCTCTCGGCAACGTCAGTCTTCTCGCCCCAGGTCTCCGGGGAAGCTGGCGGAAAATCAGCGTACAGATCGTAGAAGCTCAGAATGGGCGCGCCGAAAAGCTGCAGAAAGCGGGAGCCAGCGGCGTAGCTCAGCATGGACATAGCCGGAATCGGCGAGAAGCCCACCACGCGATCCGGCCCATATTTTTTCGCCGTGTGCAGCAATGCCGCGGCCACAATTTCGAGCGCATCGTCCCAACTCGCGCGGCGAAATCCGCCTTTACCGCGGGCGGCCTGGTACTTAGCCCTTAGCCCTTCGTCATCCACGATTGCGGCCCAGGCCGCAAGCGGATCGGAATGTTTCATGCGGGCTTCGCGCCAGGCATCCAGCAGCACGCCCCGCACGCAGGGGTACTTGACACGCAATGGGCTGTACACATACCAGGAGAAAACAATTCCACGAGGACAGCCGCGCGGCTCATATAGCGGCAGATCTGATTTCAGCTTGGGATAATCCACCGCCTGCATTTCCCACGTAACGATTCCGTTCTTGACGTAAACCAGCCACGAGCATCCGCCAGTGCAGTTCACCCCGTGGGTGCTGCGGACCACCTTATCGTGCTGCCAGCGGTTGCGGTAGAAGTCCTCCCATGAACGGGCTTTGGGATCGATCAGGTCCTTGATCCAGCTCATCGATTCTCCCTGTACAAGCCGGCACGCCGGAGCAACTTGCGCCGCACCGAATGCACGCGCCCCCGCCCGGACATCCACGTGATACCGACCAGCACCAGCAATCCCAGTGCCGCGGCGCCGCCGAAAATCCCTGTCTGCGAATGCAATCGTTGGGCGTGATCAGCGTCCTGGAAGAAGTCCGCCAGGTCCCGCTCTTCCTGGTCGGTTAACTGTCGCTTTAGGAAGAGCGCGTTCATGGCGGGAAAATACAGAGTGCGCAGCGCGTAATGCATGCCTTCCGGGCCGAGCTTGGAATATTCGTGGGTGAGATCGGGCGCCATAGTGCCGCCACTCGGGAACGACAATGTCGCGACGCTGTGGCAGGAGGCGCAGGGCGGGCCGCCGTTCTGAAACCGCCTTTGGCCAGTGAACAGCGCCTTTCCAGCTTCAACATCGCCGGCCGGCATGGAGGTGGAGAACTGTGGCGACGTTGCCGTCTGCAGTGCAACATTCCGAAATGGCAAGTGCGGTTCAAGTGCCTTTAGTTGCGACGTCATGGCTGCGGGCAGCGCCAGAATCGCAACAAACACGAGCAAGGCAACGCATGGGGAAAGACCGCGGAGGTTCCGTCTCGAATTGCTGTGGCGAAACTTGGGCATACCTTGCACGATCCTGGCAGATCCTCACTCGTTCAGGTTTTCGGTCTCTTCCAGTCGGATGGCCTCAGGGAAAAGCACCTCGTCTTCTTTGCGAACGTGCTCGTCGAGGTCCAGCTGGAGCGCCCGTAAGCGGGTCATTAGAGCGGTATAGGGGGGAGGCGCGTCGGGCGGAAAGGCAAATCCATGGCTGATCTCGGCCATCGTGCTCAGCAATTTGTTTTCGAAATCATGATCTTCATTCATGAACTGAATGGGATTGCTGAGCGGTCCAAAAGAGTTACGCGGTGCTGGCCGTCCGTGCCCGATGGCCTCTTCCAGGCGCAGAATGAGCGGGAACAACGTAACCTCTTCCCGCTTCATGTGTGCCTCCAACTCTCTGCGAAACCGCAGGAATATGGGAGACAGAGCCGATGCGGTCTGGCGAAACGTTCCCGGCTCCGTGTGCGCGACCTCCGCCAGGAGTGTTTCGATCAGGGGGAGTTCGAGTTTCAGGTATGCATGATGCTGGTCGAGGATCGTGGCGATAAGCCTGGAGAGGGAATCCGTCGGGCGCTCCAAACGCTTTTGATCGCACATCTTGCTTGCCGCCACAACAGCCGAAGGAACCTCCTCGCCTCAGCACCGCGGCGTGGTTCACCGCCGTAGCAGCCATACGGAGTCGACCCGCTCATTACAGCGTCCACGAATATCCCTCTACCAGCGACTGTATGGAGCGGAGGTCGGTTACCTTTGGCTACGGTGTTTGAGTGCAGGAGAGCGACCGTCAGTTGTCCCGCTTCATCTTGGGTGGCTGAAAATTGTGCTGGCGCCCTGACGTGCAAGCATGTGCGGGGCAACTCCGAAAATCCTGACGAAGGGGACTCGCATGGGTTTAGATCTCAGCGCGTGCCGAAGGGGTTCTTTGTAAGTGGCTGAAAACGAGTGGTGAGCGCGGAAGGAATCGAACCTTCAACCTACTGATTTTCGATCAGGAACCAAAAACAAATGGTTTCAACGGTTTCCAAAATATTTGAGTGAGCAGAAATAGGCAGATTTAGGCGAGGTTGTTCCCCAGTGTGTTCCCCAGTTTCCTCTGTAATCCATTTGTTGCGAGGGCAGTGGGTTGGGCTCAGGTCACAAATAGCTGTGATGGGAGTCACAGCCACCATTCTTAACCGACACGAAAATGTGTTGGCTCCTCAAACAGGCAGTGCGGAACGGGTGGGAGTGTGCAACCCGCAGGCACACCGTTTGGGACAACGGCAGCGGGGGGGAGATTAATGAGCGAGGAGAAAACGACTGTAGCGGCTGAAGGCAAGGACCCTCAAGTCCAATTGCCCACCGAGGAATGCTTTGCAGAGATGCTCGAAAGTGATCAACCGCTTCACACAAGCCCCTGCGATATGAAGTACTCGGTCTACCACGTATACCACCGTACTTGCTGATACCGCTTCGGGCTGTACTCTTTAGGCTCCCGGCAGCATCTCTGAATCCGATAGTGTTGAGATGAGCCGCAGAAGGGGTTGACCGTGCACCGAGCGGACTCGGTTCGGAGGGGGTGGCGTTCCACATGTCACACCTGTCTCCCTGGCGAAATGTCAACGAACTTCATTTGCAGGTGAACGAAGCCTGCAACTTGGCGTGCCGGTACTGTTACGCAAACCCACAAAGTCCTGGCAATCAGATTCGGGGCTCATTCATGAGCACCGACCTGGCCAAGTTAGCAATCGACCAAGTCTTTGCAGACACGCGATCAAGAACTCTTACTCTGATTTTCCACGGGGGGGGAGCCGCTTCTTCATTCAATTTTGTTTTTTGACGACATCTGCTTGACCTGCCCCCCATCTTTAGTCCACGGATAATGAGACTTTCTCCGCGTTTTGTTCGCCCCGCGACGCTGACGGCGTAGCGGGGATGGGGGTGTGGGGCAAGGGGCCGGCGTTTGAGGTCCCTTGCCCCACATCATCCCTGTAGAAACCGCTCTTCACTTCGGCTGCAAACTCCTCCGGCGTCCTGTAGCCCAGTGCTGAGTGTGGACGTTCCTGGTTGTAGTGCCGCCGCCACTGTTCGATGATCTGGCGCGCGTCGCTGAGCGACAGGAACCAGTTCTCGTTCAGGCATTCGTCCCGGAACTTGCCGTTGAAGCTCTCGATATAGCCGTTCTGCATCGGTTTCCCCGGCTGGATGAAGTGCTGCTCCACTCCCTTCGCGAAGCACCACTGGTCCAGCGCCCGCCCGGCGAACTCCAGGCCGTTGTCGGTACGGATCTGCCGTGGCCGTCCACGCTCTCCAACCAGCCGCTCGAGCACTCGCACCACGCGCGCTCCCGGCAGAGAGGTGTCCACCTCGATCGCCAGGCACTCCCGCGTATAGTCATCCACGACGTTCAGCGTGCGTAGCTTGCGCCCCGAGCTGAGCGTATCGGCCATGAAGTCGACCGACCAGATCTGGTTGGCGCCCGTGGGCGTCGGCAGGGGCAGGCGCGGCACGCCCACACAACGCTTGCGCCGCCGCTTCCGCACCTGTAACCCTTCCATCCGGTACAGCCGACCGACCCGTTTGTGATTGACTCGCCAACCCTCGCGCTGCAGCCGATCATGCAGCCGGCGATAGCCAAAGCGCCGGAACTGGTGCGCCAGCTCGCGCAAGCGTTGCCGCAGCCGCTCGTCCTCGGCTCGCCGTCGCCGATAGCGACAGGTTGCACGCCACAGCCCCATCAGCCCGCAGGCGCGTCGCTCCGAGACCGCTACTTCCGAACGCATCACTCCCACCGCCTGCTTCCGCATCTGCGGGCCTACCACTTTTTTGCGACCACCGCCTGCAATGCCTGTTTGTCCAGCGTCAGGTCCGCCACCAGGTGCTTCAGGCGTCGGTTCTCTTCTTCCAAAGCCCGCAGTCGCTTGGCCTCGCTGACCTCCATGCCGCCGTACTTCGCCTTCCAACGATACAGGCTGCCCCGCGTGATCCCGTGCCGCCGGCACAGCTCTCCCGGCTCCACTCCTGCTTCGCACTCCTTCAGGATGGCTATGATCTGTTCTTCGCTGAATCGAGTCTTGCGCACGACTCCTCCTCCTGGCCCTTGGGTGGGCCATCCTAAATGGGAGAAGTCACATTTCCAATGGACTAATTTCCGGGGAACAGGTCATTTCCTAGGTTGGGGATCTCGATTTCATTGCAGACGATCAATGGCACTATCGGAAAATCTCGTCAAGCCGATAGGAAAGGCGCTGTGCGGCCGGCCAGCCAGCTTCGATGAAATCGTCGAGCACTTTTCGAAGGGCAACGCGGCATTCCGCGTCTTCTTGAAGGAGTGTCCGGTACTCCGCTATATATCGCTCCACGATCTGTGTGATTTCACTGGCCGCCATGCTTTCATACTGATAACCCCACTGCTTCCCACTCTCAACCAGCTTTGCAATCTGCAAGAAGACTCTCTTTGGATCAAAAGATACGAAGTGAGCGAGCATCTCGATGAGATGGTGAACAGTACTGGGGTAACCGACGGCGCTTAGCCGATCTATAGTGCCGGCGAGTTCCGCATAAAAACGCTTCTGCTGCAAGGCAGATGGCTGCTCTTCATCCGCTTGATTGTTTCCAAACACACCAGACGCAAAATAGAGCTCGTGAGACGCCGAGTCAATTAGCTTAAGGACGGATTGGAACGCTTCGCGATCGTTGTCGGTGACAGTATCGGCAGGTTTTTCGAATAAGCGAATAACCTCATCGCATGCCGAATTGACGATCGTGTTGAACAGTTTGATCGCGCGTTTTCGTACCGCATCGGCTTCCGAATCATTTTCTCGCTCGCCGTGTGACAACAAAGCTCGCAACCCAAAAAGCATTACTCCTGCCTCGTGGCGATGTGCCAGGACGTTGTCGCAGAAGCCATACACGACCTGTTTGGCAGTTTCTTGATCTCGCCAGGTGTAAAGCTGCATGAATGTGTGAATACAGGTCTCCCGCGCATGTTCCTCGCCCGGCCCTTTATGGATGAGTTCGAATAGCGACTTCGTCAGTTCAGCCGTTCGCGTCGGGTCCACGCCGATGAGTCGATTAACCGTATAGGCAACCGCGCCAATCACTCCATTGCTCGTGTCGTTTTGCGAAAAACGCTCCAAGAGTCGCCACATGTGCTCCGGTGCGGTCTTGTAAAGCAAAGTTAGATTGGATGCGATCTGATATCGCACTTCGGGTGACGGGTCCCGCGATAGTCGATCTATGGCGTCAAGTACATCAGGCCCGCAACAGGACTCGTGCATACCGAGAGCCATCAAACCCACAGCCGCTTCGATTCGCGCGAGAGGTGCACCCCAACAAGGATGCTCATCAAACGAAGCGTCATGAGCAGGATCATGCTCGGGCGATGGATGTCTGCTGAGTTCGAGAAGAACAGCTTTTGCAACTTGGCCCGCTGTTGTATCGCATGAAAGATCCTTACTATTTGCGATCCACTTGCAAGCATCAGCTAGAGTTCCGCAGGCCATCGCCAGCAGTTTTGGATCAACCTCCTCCGTTGCGTGCGTCAGTGCGGAGTGGAGTGCTCGAAGTGAGGGCAATGCTGCCTCGATGTCTTCTGGAGAGAGTTGCTTGTTCTGTTGCTTGGTAGTGAATTCCTTGACAGCTCGGTGGAGATCCAAGAACTCTTTGGCGGCGTTCGTGTCAACCGATGCACCCAGGATCTCTCGGACATACATTTCGCCATCTATTGCGCGGCTGGTCACCTGAAACTTTGGACCGCGAGGGGTCGGTTCAACGCTCGTATTCGCTGCTTGTAGTTCTCCAAAGAGCGCCTTCGCTTCTGGCGTGACAAGCTTCGTCTGATCCAGCCGAATCAGCAGTTGAGCGCGTTCTCGTTCAGCGGCTTTTCGCAGGTTCGCAGTGACTCGATTCGGCAACGCGATGATCATCTCCTCGACCAGTCGGCGTTCGTCATCTCGTAGCAGCTCGAATATTGTGACGATGAAGTCTGCAGCAGGATTCTGAGTATCTGGTATCCAAAGGAGAGGCGCTGCCCATGCCAATGCTCGCAACTTCACTCCCACCGATGCCTTATGTTGGCTGCCAAGCTGCAGGAGCCGTCGCCAGATAATCGCCGGTCGCACGCCGCCCGTCACAACTCGGATCACCTGATCGAGATCGTCCGCCCGCGATCCATCTCGCGACATCGCCTCCAGGCTTCTGAAAAACGCATCTAGAATCTTTACTTCGTTGTCGTTGTGAGAAGCAAAGCTCTCGTCCCAAATGAACGAATAATCTGGAATTACACCGACTTCAATGCCGTTGAACTCAAATCTTTCCGGGGCCTTTGCTGTCGAATCCTCTTTCTTGCGGTACGACTCGATGACATTGAGCATCGCTGTTGCCGCAAGAACAGGCGCCGCCTCAGCAAACCTCGGATAATGTTCGGACAACTCCCATTTGGCGTGATCGTAATCCTGCTTCTTGTTTGAGGTCAGCGACAGAATTCGACTTCCACTCATGTCTGTGGTATCGGTGGACGTTTCTTCATGGCCGAAGACGGCAGCATAGATATCGGCAACAAAGCCGGGGTCGAAAGTGGCGATTCTTTGCAATTCACGGGTGATCCAAACCATTTCTGCATAGCCGTACCGGGCGAGGTGATCGGGCTCAATTGCTCTCCTCAACAGAGATGTGGATGCTGCAGGATCGGTTCCGAAGCTCTGGCAAACGCTGCGCAATGAATTCGTAACCAGCCACGAGTTTCGATCAGCTTGGTCCCAAGCAAAAGCTAAGAGCTGCCGAGCTGCCTTACCGGCTGCCGAAAGCTGCAGCGGCGTGAGAGCAGATTGGTTATCAAGCATCGCGCGCAACAGCGTTTGGGAATAACCAGCCACTTGCGGCGTCATTCGCGAGTTACTCCCTCCAAAAGTTCGGCCCACGGCCCAGCCGATGTTCCCGCAATTGCACTGCCCGCAGCGGCCGTCAACGCACCGACCACGTGTCGAAATAGTGTTTCCGCGGTAGCGCGTTGATCTTGATCGGTCGAGCGTAGTGCTTTCGTGAGCGGCTCCAGATCGTCAATCGTCCGAGCTAGGTCAGCAACAACAGTCGTACCGACCACCTTGCCGAATGCTGGAATCTGCTCGACAGCACAAAGTCGAAACAACAAATCCCAAAATCCATTTCGATCTTCACGCCACAGTTGCTCGAATTTCATTGCAATACTGGGTCGGATCATCACAAACAAATCGGGATCAGCGGAAAGGAGCGCTACTGCATCGTGACTGTTGCTTGGAAGATAAAGTTGGGCAGCCGCATAGTCGAAAAGAATGTGATGGCCGAAAGCAAGCGTTTGCCTTGAAGGAGTCGCAGATGCGGCAGTTTGCCATTCCATCAGCGCCTGTCCGCTAAGTAACTGTTCGAGGGCTTCAGACAATCCAGGCTCCAAAACCGATTGCCGATCAGTAGTTAGGCGGCGAGCTTGAATCATGCGTCGGCATGCCTGTACGAGCACACGTTCGCGAAGATTTCCTCCCGTGGTTCCTACAACCCGATGCATCCAGTATCGCCGCAACAATTCACTTTGGGTGCGGATGGGCCGGAGTTCGGAAACTGCTACACCGGTACCAACAATGTCTGCCATCAAACGCAGGTTGAACGGGACTCGTAGCAGATCATCAAGCTCCCCTGGAGCGTTACTCAGGAGCTGGTCTAACTGAGCGCTTTGCCTGCGAATTGCAGCGAGTTCTGCATCGCTGAACAAAGGCACGTTCACGTGGCGTTCGGCAAAGAATTCTGGGTCGCCGAAGTCTGTGTTTACTGGTTCGTGCAGCTCACGTCGAAACAGCTCCTTCAACTCAGGGTTGTAGCGCAGATCGTACTTCCTGATCGAAGCGACGACGTTCCAGCGACCATTCGCGTTCATCACTTGTCTCATCAACGCGAGCAGAGCATTTCCCGTGCGATCCCCACGACTCGCATCCAGGGCATCAATGACGAGAAAACCGGTTCCCGCACCCGGCCAATTCAACAAGACGTCAAGTACTTCGTGTTGCAGCCCCAATTCGTCACGCAGCTCCCCCAAGCTGTTCGCCGCAATTTGATCAACAGCAATGCAAAGCACGTCCCTGCCTTCACTGGTGAGGACCTCTGCAAAATCGTGCAGGACTCCCGATTTGCCCGCTCCTGGAACGCCTACTACGACCGTTGGGTTTGCCTCAGCGGCCACTCTGAGGTGCTGGACGACATCACGTCTGATATGGATCTGCACGCCACCCACGGAAATCCGAGATTGTTGTGCGAGATAAGTGATGATTGCGGCTGAGTGGCTTTTCAGCTTCGCTATGTCATCTTCGAATCCTGGGGCTGCTCGTAGGCGAACTCCGGCAGCTTGGAGGGCAGCACGCATTGCCGCTGCATCAGTTCCGGATCGGCGCTGGGATAAGTCGGCGATAACGCGCAATATTTCCGACCATGCTGCTCCCGCTTGTTCACTATCAACGACGGAAAGTGCAAGCAGATTCAGTGCCTCGCGCTCATCACTCCCGTTTAACTCTACGTCCATCACGACAACATACGAGAGCTTTGCTACTGCGAGTACATCCGCATCGTTCGGCGCTACACCAGCCGCCGATTGCCATGATCTCCGAACATGGATCTCAAGAACACCCAATGCTTCTTGTTGTGCTTGATTGACAGCAGCGTCAGATAAGGGTTGGCCGGGTGTTAGCCCCCTTGCGCGATCCAGCACCGCTGCGAGATCAAGCCGAACCGTAGCTGGCGATGTGGGACTTGTTACCAAAACCAGCCGGTCTCGTATGGGATCAAGAGGACGGGACCACGGGCGCGGTCCCGAGGCATTGCGTGCCGACAGATACTGCCGAACAAATTGATCAATCACTGATGCTAGGTCGGAATCGGCTGTGGTCGAGAGTGAGATGGTGCGCTTTGCCTGGCCAAATGAATGGGACGAATCTGCTGTTGCGACGAGCAGATCGTCTACCGGTTCTGCCGATTCGAATCTGATGGATACGGGAGCACCCACGGGCCCAACTGGCGTGCTTGGCCTTTCAGCCATCATGTGTACACAAACCCACGCGGCTACTCGGTTCTGGTAATTGATGCCACCCTGAGTGGCAGCACCTCCGCCCGATTTTTGCTCGCTCTGAACCACTCACTTTATTCCCGAAAAGGTATCATTACGAAATAGGTCCAGGCCTTAACCACAGCGAGAGCTCGCCCCGATTTCCACTCCAACCGTGGCCTTTTTTGACGAATCCTGCAGCAGTCAAGGCCGCCTTCATGCGCTCGTTATCAGTGGTTGCAAATAGAGGACCACTGTATCGGGTGAGCAACTGTGTAACGACTTTTGTCGCAACCCGAGATGCTGCGCTGTATAGCGATCATCGCTCACGGGGAAGCAGTGGATCCCCAATCTGCGGCAAAAGAACTTCCGCGTTCGAGCGTATTGGTTTTGGTGCGCACACGTGACGAGCTTGTGGGCGTGGGAGCAATCAAGCGTATCCGCCCTGCCTATGCGAAGAAGGTTAGCCAAAAACAGTGGATTCTTGTTCAATCCTGAGACCGCTGAGCTCGGTTATGTTGCGATTTGATGACAAACACCGCGGGCACGGATTGAGCCATCAAATCTTTGGGACAACAAGTCATCGTGCTGTATTGGGCTGTCGACTGCATTCTTCCGCTCTTTTGTATCGGCGTTTGCCGTTGCTATGCGATCTCATACCCTCAAATCGTCGGCCTCCGAATGCCACAAGCCGGTCATTCCACTAGGGCCTTGAAAACTGCATCAGCGGCATCTTTATAAAACTCGATACTGATGCGGGTCCACAGTTCATCAGGCAAGTCATTCAATTGCCGGCGAGCTGCAATGGGCATCAACAATGTTTGTGCTTGTTTGTCGATTGCGAGCTCGGCGATTTGTACTGCGTTCGGAATCAGGTCAATTGACCCACCGAGGTTCAGCGCGCCAACCAGAATCGTGCCGCCACGAGTATTCTTTGCCAGCAGCGCCCCGCAGAGTGCCACCAGCACGGGCAACCCAAGACCAGCGCCAGAGCGATCTGCGTCAATGGCACGCATCTGGATGGAGAATTCGTGCTCTCGGGGATCTCTGTCGCCCACCAACTCTTTGGCTCGCGTGTAGAGGTTCTGCTCGCCGATCCGGACGCTTTCGCGAAATGCCGGAGGTACTGGCTGATTCAGAATCTTTACACCGCCGCCCGGTCCCGAGGTTACCTCCAGGCGGTACAGCCCGACTCCCGTTTCTGGCGACCCCAAGCCGACCGCCCATACTTGTCCTGCCGGAAGCGGATCGGTTTCAATCGCCTCATCACTGTGCAGCTCCGGCGTCGAAACAAACTGCTCGACACCTTCCACGCCAAGCGTGTAGCTGAAGTGAGTATTCCGGAACTCGCTCTTGAATACGCGCTTTTGCTGCTCCTTCACACGTCGCCGTGACTCCAGCGCAAGGCGTGCCGTCCATTCGAGGTCTTCGTCAGGCACAGGCATCGACGGGTCGGGATACAGCAGCTTCAGAAGGCCGCTAACGGTTTTATTAGTCGCCTCGATGTCGCGACCGCTCAGCGCTCCGC
This sequence comes from Terriglobales bacterium, assembly GCA_041946765.1. Classification (GTDB taxonomy): domain Bacteria; phylum Acidobacteriota; class Terriglobia; order Terriglobales; family Acidobacteriaceae; genus JBHGAZ01. The sequence goes on along the minus strand of JBHGAZ010000008.1, from coordinate 14,102 downwards.
CCCAATACAGTCGCCCTTGCAACGCATTTATTCGGCTTCCAGTGCGCAGTTTGTTCCAGCACTCGCTGAGAAAGTCGCTAACGAGACCAAAGTGATCTGTGAGGTGCTGCCCCGTCTTGATCTTCGGAAAATCCCATCCCGGAGCATAGGCGTGCAGTCGATCCATGAACGCGGTATCGTTGCGCATCTCCGGCGGCAGTGGACTTAGCAGGTGCCCAATGCGCTGTTGGTGCTGAATGTCAACATCGAGATTGCCGAGCATGACCAAACTGCCGTCTGCCCTGATGTTCTCCTTACCTCGACTAAACTGGCCAGAGGCCATGTAGCCCTTCATGATATTGACGCCATCTTTCTGGTCGAAGGAGATACCCGAAACCTCATCGAAGCACACTACGTCGTACTGGCAGACCAGTCCGCGCTGACCGGTAGCCATGTTCACAAACATCTTGGCGACCGTTGCCTTGCCACCGGAGATCAGGTGCGAATAAGGCGAAATCTGCTGATAGATATGACTTTTGCCAGTACCTCGTGGCCCAAGTTCCACGAGGTTGTAATTGCGCTCAACGAACGGGACCATGCGCAGCAAGGCAAGGCGTTTGGCCCTATCGTCCAGACTCGCGGGTTCGAGGCCCACAGATCGCAAAAGCAGCTCGATCCATTCCTGGGTCGAGAATTTGGCTCGTCCTCGCGCAAGTACATCAAGAGCATCGGCCTTGGACATTTGAATCGGCCGTAGGCTGTCTATTGCGAATGCGCGACCGTTATGCTCTTGTCCGACTACGGCGTCGTAGGAAAGCGTGACCTCGGCGTAAAATCCGTCAGTGAGCATGCGCTCGTTCTCACGAACCAGTTCGTCCGGAATCCGAGCGTCTGCGACGGCCAAGCTGGGGAGCTCCGCAATGTAGCAATCGCGTCGAGTATCCAGGCGTGCCCGCACGATGTCGATCAGTTTTACTGATCCCTGCTCCTTAGCCCGCGCCTTGAATAGTTCCTCCTCGCCAGTTCGCACAGTGCGGTCCCGAAGCTGCTTCTCGACAATCGTCAGACCCTCTTGGATCTCCTCTTCATTAACACTCGCACAGTAGCGTCCCAGCAGAAACTCGACGACATAAGTCGGCACGGGGTATTGCCGCGAGTATTTCCGCACGAGGTCCTTGCGAACCAGGTAACCGTCAAACGCAGTTGCGGCTTTTTCGTCCAGGGTATCCATTGTGACCGTCATGACTTTTCTCCTACACGCGTGGTCTGCGAGGCGATCACTTTGTCCTCCCGATCCAGCAATACGACTGAGGCCGCCACGCCTTCATATGAGTCATCTGACACCGCCAAGCTAACTTCCCCACTAGTTCCCGCCTCTTTCGCTGCCGCGACAATGCTTGTGGTCGCTTGTTTCCAATTCGTCCGCAAGTCCACTTTGACACGCGGTTCGTTCGTTTGAACCCGTACCCGGCAACGCATTCCTCGCCATTCGATAGACTGGATTGAAGCGTGCACGGCACCGAAACCATGCTCAACCTCAAGGACCGGAATCACGCATTCCTGCGGACTGATCCCGCCGTGCGCATAGCCATCCCCGGCGCGGAAACATGCAATTCCAGGTGGTGATGCGATCCGCACCTCGGCATTCCAGTACCAAGCGGCTACCGGAAATTTCAGATCGGGCTGTCCTTTAACCCGCGCGCAGCGCGCCCACTTGGTTTCGACCAAATACGGAGCCAATTCAACTTTCGGCAATCCGCCCGGCAGGAGGAGCCAACCATGATCTGTAACTACGCGGATACGCCGCCACCCGGCCTCAAGCAGACTGTTTATGCGCTCGCCGATCCGTTCGAGCTCGGGCGCTAATTGATGGACGAGCCCCGTTTGAAGGCTATGGCCCAAGCTATCGATTGACCCGCATTCAGTCCACCCGCCACCCGTGGCACCGGACGCTATGCGAGTCTCATCTGCATCGAGCACTTCAACACCGGCGGCTTCCAGGTGTTCGCGCAGAAGCGGTGCCGTTAATGGGCGCGTTCCTGCCTTGACGTCGATAAGCGGCGTAAAGTCCGCGCCGTCTCCGCCGTGAATCCCGTCCCTGATCGGAGTGGCCGTTGGCTTCGATGTCGGTGTCACCGTTGGCAGCGCTGCCAATCTCCATGTCAGCGCCACTTTCATGGAGCGCTCTTCGAGTAACGCTGCGAGCCGTCCCGCTTGGTCGAATCGCAGCCCATCGGCAAACAGCAAGCATGTGTCCTGCTCCGCTGGTGTCTCGCCAACTCCATCCCGAGTCGATGTCGGATCAGCGATTACGAGGGACTGAAAGTTTCGGGCCGAGGCTTCGAGCCATGGCTCGTACAACGACCGCACGACTTGCGCTATCAAGGTTGCTTCCGCAGTACCTCGGAACAGTGCCCAACTCTCCATTGCAGCGGCATCGCACTGCCATCCAGATTGCGCGTATGCCGCCGCCGCTGCTGCTGGCGTTGACCCACCGACCGGAGCCTGCGCTGCGCGTGCAAGTCGCGCTAAAGGAGCAAGCGCATTGGCCCAAGGACTCCAGCCCAGCCGTGCCCATACCCAGGCCCGCCGCTCCGCGTGTTTTGACTCCAATTCCAGAACGCGCGCGCAGGCTGCCGCATGTGCCATCTTGGTGATGGCTTCTAACTCGTGTCGCAGCTCGTTCTCATTTCGCTCGTTAATGCGCGGGTCGCGAGAGCCGTCAAATGTCAATTCGCCTTGGCCCGGCCGCCGAGCGGGATCACGCATTAGCTTCGCCACACCGGCATACAGTTGTGGGGACTCTGCGAATCGATTCCAAACGCGATCCAAAGCCGCCTCGGCACCCACCAGCCGACCAGCGACTTCCGATGGAGAGGTTTGATCAGGATCGAGGCCGAACTCAGTACGACAGAGCGAGCGAAAACTCTCCCAGCGCCCTCCTTTGGCTGCAGCTTCGAACGTCTCTGGGTTATTAAGCCAGAGGAGGAGGTCACGCACGGGATCATCGACCGCGAGCTTGTCGAAATCGTCGGCATCCAGGCGGCGACCTTCGAGAGCACGAACCTCAACTTCCGTTAGCAGCGGCAGAGCGCGTAACATCGCCTCATCCGTACGTCGGTCCGCTGCGATGTCTAGTCCGAGGCCATCGTTTGAAACTAAGAAGGCGCGCACCGTCCAATCGTGGCCATTCGACTGATGCCACACACGACCACGGTATTGCAGTTCGACTAATGGTTGTAAGTTGGCAGGGCAATCGCCGGCTGCGCGCAGCTCCTGCCTCCGCACATGCGGTAGATACAGAACCGGAGTTTCGCCGGGTGGTGGTGCTTCTGGCAGGGTCCGATCAACAATGCACTTGAGCCAAATTGCGGGGCCGGTGCGCGTCGCCGGCTCATACCGGCCAAGCGTGTAGACCCAGGGAAAGGCAGCTCGCAGCGCCGGCAGCACCGGAAGCCACTGCCCGTCCGCATCGGTCCAAAGGAGCGCAACGGGAGCGCTCCAGCCTTCGGGAGGGCGTAGCGCAGCCGCAAATGACTCCCGCAAGGCTTGCAGCAAGTTTGCTCGACCGCTTGTCATCGGTTCCTTCCTCGCGCTGCGGAAACTGCCGTACTACTTCGCTTTTCGCGAGCTTCCTTCTTCTTGTCCAGTGAGTAATGCAAGTCGTTCCAGCGGGCGCCATCGAACTTGTCGCCGCCCATGAAGTCCTCGCTCTGCTCGTCCCAAGTCCAGAACCAGGGGAACTCTTCCTTTGCTCGATGCGGCTCGTTTCCGCGATCCTTCCCATAGGGAATCTTTGGCGTTACGCGGAGAATGCAGCCATCACGGCGTGAGGGCTGGTAAACCTTGGCGGTCAACCACGGCCGAATGTTCATCCGCACGCCGTCGTTAATGTCCGGCTCCCAACCAATGGGCTGTTCGTGAAGTGGTTTCCAGCGCACGAAGATGTCGTAAGGCTTTTCGCCTTTCAGGATCTTTTCGAGTTCAGCTTTGAGCTGCGTGGCAGCGGTGAACCGAGCATCAGCGCCTTCCTTGCCAACCCTGACCTCATCTGTTTGTCTCTCGATCCAGCGCCCTAGATAGGTGTAGATCAATTTTTCGAGGGTAGCGCGCCCTTCACCGTTTGCCGCCGCGAGCGTGTGGTAGCTAACCAGAGCATGGAAGCCATCTTTACGTCCGTCCCACAGGTGCCAGACGAAGGGGCGCTGATCGAAAATCTGGCAGTGCTCCTCAAAAAAGTGGTCGCGCAACCACACTTCCAGGGACTCGGCATCGCTGATCAATTCGGCAAGCTTCGCAGCCGACCATCTTTTGCCGTAAGCATCGGCGAGCAGAGCACGGAGTCTATCCCCCGCCGAGGCTTGCAGGCCAGGGAGAGGGCTCAAACAGACAATCCCGTCCGAACTTGCGTGTTTTTCAAGCCCATCCGGTCCAACCGCCGGACAATCTATGAAGCTTGAGCCGGTCTGCCGTGGCCAGCGGTAGCCGACTAGGCGGGCCACGGCGACCTGCAACGGCGCAGTTGAACCATCGATGTTCCCCTTGAATACCCATTGGGTTGGATCGTCAGAAAATGGAGTAGGCAGAGAGCCTGCCCGCTGTGCTACTGCGTCCCAACGAGCAAGCTCAAAGGGGATCTTCTCGAACGAACTGTTTGTCGGTTTTAAAGATTGATCAATCTTCCGAACTTCTTTCGCAAACTCCTCAGAGAAGCAGAAGGCGACAAGTGGCCTAAGGTACTCGGGTTTCCTTGGAACGAGTGCCGCCATATTGCTATCAAAGGGCTCACCTAAATAGATTGCGCACGGCAGGTTCGACATCTGGCTAATGGCAACACCTAGCTTGCCCCACGCCGCCAGTCCTTGGCGTCGGGCAAGGTTTTCGCCGGAGTCTCCCCACCAAAGAACATTCTCTAATCCCCCAAAGTGGCGGGTGGTCGCTACCGTGCTCTGAAATCCTTTCCAATCAGCCGTCAGCTTGGGCAGTTCCCAGAAGTTTCTCCTTACACGTCCGTCGTCGCCGGTCTTGATACCCTGAACACAGCTGGCAAATTGCCGGACCATTGACGCAATTTTCGATTGCGCCAGAGTGATAGCTTGATCGGGATTGTCGTTCTGCGCCTTCTGCCCGACAGCAACAATTCCATTTGTCCTAATGCCTTTGCTGCTTGATTCGTATGAGTCACTATCTGCTAGGTCGATGGCCGAGAATGAGTGGCTAGGATCTGGCCGTGATCGAGTCATACTTAACAGGGCGACCGGGAAATCCCACAATTGGGTTTGGAAGGACCGCATTCCAAGCGGGACAACAAAGTTCAAAGCCAAAGTACGAAGAACTGTCTTCCTCATGTGCTTGTAGGAAACTTGAAATAGCCATGTCTGAACCGATACGACGGCTACTGTTCCACCTTCGGAGCAGAGACTCACACACCTCTGAACACAAGCGGTAGCGAGGTTTGTTTTGCTTTCGGAGTATTCCCTCTCGCAGAACTCCTGCAGAACAGCGTCCTGTTTAGACCGCGCAAGGTAGGGCACGTTCGTGGCCACAAGCGTAAACTCACTTGTAAGAATCCGGGCCGCTTGAACGATTCCTTGCGCAACGACTGCAAGTTCGGTACTTGATTCGTCTTTCTGCTCTTCGGTAAGTGCTTTTTCCAGGATCGGCCGGACTTTCTCAAACTCCGCAACAAAGAGACTCCCTCCCACACGCTTCGGGTCGATCAAGCTTCCAAGGACTGGCGCTTGTTGGAACAGGTGAAATAACCGGCGCATGGTTTCCCGGGCTCGCTCATCCCCACCGGCCAGCCTTACCCAATCCTCTTCCTTCGCGTTGATGCCCAGTCCTGAGCAAGCAACGTTGAGAGTTGGAAGGGGTCGGTAACCCACGATGCGCCAGGCTGCCAACGCTAAATTGAATGCAGCAATCTGCGTGCAGCGGTTATCGAGTTCAAGGCCAAAAAGGTTGTCGCGGAGCACGGCATCAACGGCCTGCTCCCTCGACAAGCCTTCCTCTTGTTTCCGAAAGGCCATTAATATTGGGAGGGCAAAGACAAGAAAGTGCCCGCTGCCTTCACATGGATCAAGCACCTTCAGGTCCCTTGCTACCCGCGGCCAGCCGTCGAACGTTCCGGCCGCCGGGCGCCAAGGAGCCGTTGCACCTTCGCGCAGAAAGCGCAGGTAGGTCCATTCATACCCGCCGACCGAACAGGCTGCGCGCAGCTCATCCTCATCTTTCGCATGTAGTGTAATCTCGGGGTTCGCAGCCAGAACCTTTCCCGCCCACCATGCCCCAAGCGTGTTATGGAGCAGAAACAAAACCATGTAATCTTCGGTGAAGAGCTGGGTCACGGCGGCCAGTTCATCCGCGCCGATCTTTACCTCGGACGCGTTGATCCGATCCTTCTCATCGCGTTGCCAGAACTGATACACCCAGCCAAGGCTGTCGTCGGCTTTGAAGACTTCTCTCGGCAATGAGGCAAGCTTCTCTTCGAGCTGTTGGCGTGTCTCTGGCGGAAGTTGCACTTTCAGCACAGGGTCATCGGGGCGAAAGACCGCGAGCAGCATGCGTTGGGCCAGTTCGGCGGCAACATCCATCCAGTCTCGACCCTGCTCGCGAGCGAGTTCACGGACATCGTCCAGCGTCATCGCCACGCCATGCTGAGCATCGAGCAACAGGTCGTTTTCCGCCAGGAAGCGGGCAAACAGCATGCGGTGCCAGTGCTCATATGCGCACGCCTGGACGAGGTGCTCGATCTCCTGCGTCTCGCGTTTCGGGTCGCGCCTGTCCCCAAGCTGACGCCCATGAGCACGAAGCTGGTTGCGCAGCTTACGATCATCAGCCGTCATGTGCGGCCACGGCTCGTGGTGGTGCACGGCATACTGGTCCCGCAAAACCTTTTGCGCGCCCTCCTCGGCGATGACGCGAGCCTGGGCGACAGTGTTTTCGAGCATTCGGCGGTGTTCGCGGCTGAGCGTGGACATCTTGTATGACTCCTACTGGATCTGCACCGGACCGTTCTTAAGTGCGTCGATCAGCTTCTTTCGCTGGCTGGCCAGCCAACCATCTACGTCGGCTTCGGTCTTGAGCACGCCACGGTCAAGCGATATGAACTGGACCTTCGGCTCGATGAGCTTCGCAGCCATCTGACGAGCTTTCTCGACCCGCGTCGGAATAGCTTCGGCCTCTGTGCGCCGCGCAGCGAGGTTCTTGGCATCGAGAGCACTCAAAAGCGCCTGATCCGAACTCAGGTCGGGCTTTGCTGGCGCTTCGAGGCCAACTTCTTTCAGGATTCGAGTCTGGTCGGCGGAGGACACTTTGCCCCACACGGCATCTGCGGCCAGGGCATCCATAGCATTCTTGTAAGCCGACTCATGTGCGCTATGCGCAGTGTTCAACGCCTGTCGCAACAGGTCGGCTAGGCCCTTCACTGCCGGCGCTACGGGATCGGGCTCTGCCAGCAGTCGGCGATTTGAGCGGATGGCCTCACGTTGTTCAAGCCAGGATTTTGCCTCTCCCAGAGTGTTGGCGTGACCCGCGAGACGTTCGAGCGTTTGCCAGGAGGGCAGGCGTTTGGCGACCAGATCGCGCGTTTTCTTCCACGCGCCAATGCGAGTCTTAAGGTCATCCACCTTGGCGCGCAGCTTTGCAAGACGATCATTGCCCCCGAGTTTCTCAATATCCTCCACGTCAGTCAGACTAGGACGCGCGGGCAGGGGTGGATCGCCACCGGAATTCTCGGTGAGCCGTTTGACCGCAGCGAAGAACTCAGGCGCTTTCGCGTCAACCTCCGCTGGCTTGCACTGGACTTCAACCTCTTTATAGAGGCCAGCGAGAGCCAAGCGGTCCTGCAGTGACAGCGTGATGGTTTCGACGCGAAACTCCGATTTGGAAATCTTGTTCTGATCTAGCTGGCCTGCCGGTACGACAACACCGTTGAGCGTAGCCGTGACATGCTGGCTTCGGTGCAAGGCGATCAGGCCTGCGTCAACAGCATCGCGAGGCCAGCCGTAGGGTGAGCGCTCCAATTCCTTGCGCACCTCCGCACCAATCTTGCTAGAACCGATGGTTGTGAGCACCTGCTTGCAGACGGGGTGCTGTTCGATTGGACCTTGGTATCCCAGCGGAGAGAAAGGCTGGTCGGCACCATCACGTGCGCGTCTAAGCGCGCCTTCCCAGGCGGAGCTGGAAAAATCTGCTTCCTTAAACCGAGGGAATAGCCGGGCAAGCGAGGCATCAGACCCCGCGCGTAGTTTCTCATCCAGCGTGAGTTGTAGCAGTTCGTTGCCGCCGCCCTGAAACACTTTTGCGCCCGAGACAATTTCAGCAACCAAAGCTTCACGCTGGGCTTTAGCACCTTGGTAACGACTCTCCATGCTCTGCCGGGCCAGTTGCGCTGGACTGTCAGGCGCCGGCACGCTCTTCGAATTCAGTGTTTGCTCGGCAGCCTGCTCCGTGGCGATGGCGTTCAGCAGTTCGTCGCGGGACTTGCGTGGAATGAAAACGCAAAGAACGGGGCTTGAAACACCCGCAGTGCGCGCTGCGTTCAAAACTTCCTTTTCCGAAATCGAGAATCCGTCACGAAGCCAGATGGGAATAGATTCACCATCGGAAGTCGGCAGTTCGGCCGTCCGATGGGTTACGAGACTGCGGGGAACCTTAGCGGATCCCTGAAGCACCTTCACCTTCGCGACAATTTGCGCGACTTCGGCAGCAAGATACTGGTCGCGACGTTCGTCAAAGAAAGCGGTGTCGCTCTTAAGCTTCACCTCCCGCCGACGGAAATCCTCGTCCCAGTTGCGGCCTTCCTCCGTCTGGATACGGAACTCTTCGCCCACGCGCATCAGAACGCCTTCGTCGGTGAGTTGTTCGAGTAAGCGGCTCACCTCAGCGCGGAGTTTGCCGTTATCGGCTTCCAGGTCGTCCACCATCAGGTCGGATATGTGTTCCTTCGTGGCGCGGACGTGAATATCAGCACCTGATTCCCGCGGTAATTGCCCGATCAAGAAAACCAATCCACAGATGCGCTGGCGCAGGCGATCTTCGGGCTTGCCGGAGCGTCCTAGGGCCACGATGCGTTCGTTAATCTCACGGGGCAGCGCGCCGGTGGTGACCATTTCGGGCGCCAGCGCCTCGTACAGGTCGTCGCCTGGAATGAGCCGACTAAGAGGTTGAGGGGAGAGCCGGGCGAGACAATCGTGAATGATTCGCAGTTGGGAACGAAGTTGGCTTTGCGTGCCGGCGGTATCCACCTGGCGGAAGCAGCGTTCCCAGAAGCGACGGCGAACAGGCAAAAGCGGATAATCTTCGACGATAATGGCCTTATCTTCTTGGCGCTCACCGATTGTCGTACCCTGAAGCTGACGTGAGATCTCGCCCGCGTGCGTGTCGAGCATCTCAGTAATCGAGTTCTTGGCCGCCTCGCGTTTACGCAAAAGGACTTTGCGGGTCACTGCTTCAACGTCGGTATCCGAAAGCTGAATGCGGATCGTGAACCGATCAAGCAGCTTATGCAGCAACTTCACCCCAGTGAGGGCTGACTGGCCAGCAGCGACTAGCATGACCTGGCTGTCGAGCTGTTTGCATATAGCCTCAGCGATTTCAGTAATCAGCGTTGAACGGGTTTCAGAGTCCCCGATGTACTGCTGCGTTTCATCGAGGATCAGCAGCGTGCAAGGGAGCTGGCCGTCTTTCCCGGCCCGTCGAAGCACCCGTTTAAACGCCTGCAGAAACTCCTCGGTAGTGAGATCGGCGGTGCGTAATGGGAACTGCGCCTTGAGGAGTTCTTTGGCGGCTGCGTCGCTGGTCGCGAAATCGGGGTCAGCGGCGCGAAGAGCTTTAGCAATCAACGGACTGACATACAGATTATTTAGCTCCTGAATCCAGGTCTTGCCGGCGGCTTCGACGGCACCTTTGATTTTCGGGAGCAGCCCGCGCTCTTCGAGCCACAACTGAAACTGCGCTTGGGGATAGTGCGTGGGAAGGCCGCAGGCCCGCAACAAAATGCCGAGCACGCTCAACCTGACGTTCTCGGTGGTGCCGGCAGGCAAAGTGCCTGCAGCCGCCAACAGTCCACCGGAGCGTTTGCCAGCGACATCAAGTTCGCGCAGCAGGTCACGTACTTCTTCCGGCAGCTCAGGAACAAGGCTGCGCGCGCTCGCTCCGTCAGGAAGCGTGGTGTCCATCCACAGATGCGCGAGCATTTTGAGGAGGTGCGACTTGCCGCTTCCGAAGAAGCCACTTACCCAAGCGGCCTTTTGATTTGCATGGCTGCGGTTCGCCAAGTACGACGAAAGAATCTTGATAATGCCTTCGGCGTACTGACCCTCGCAAACGAATGTGGAAAGCTCGCCGCGAAGCTCAGCTAGGACGTGCTCATCAGCAAGTTCGTTTGTGATGCGCGCCTGACCGTTGTTGACCAACCCCTCCTTGGCCGGATCGCGCAACAAAGTGTCTCGAATGAGCGTGGGCATTAGTAACCTCCGTGAGAATGCACGGTGATGGGCACCGCTAGGTAGTTCCAACCATCGCGAGCATCGAGCAGCCGATAATTGTTCTGGTCATACACACCAGGAAAGAAGACCACCAGCCGGCCGCGAATGTAGGGTTCGATCAGCTTGAGTATGCGGGACGCGCGCGTGAATCCGAACAAGGCACCGACGCCAAAGATCGCAACAACCGAAGTGCTCGTGGCCTCTGGTTTTTCCAGGGTTTCGCGAATACGAGCAGCGACATATTCCGCGAATTCTGAATCCAGCTTGAGTTGAAGGTCGTCGGGCGATTCAAAGTAGGCTTCGCGATACTCGTCGGCGGCCATCCATTGAGCAAAACAATCGGACAGATTTACCTCGAACCATTCGTGTCCTGTTTCGCGTGTGGCCAACTCGAAAAGTTGCTTACGACCGACCACCGCGCGCTCAAGGTCTTTGTCGTAAATCACAACAATCACCCGTTGTGCGCCAGCCACGGTCTGCTGCCAGGGAAGGCTAATGTGCTGGCGGTATTTCTCGACGAGTTGTTCTATTCGTCCCATGAATTACCTCATTTGCGCTGTGGCCTGATAAGCCGGATCGAGGCGGTCCAAATGGAGGTCAATCACATCTCCCGCCATTCGAAGGTCCAAAAGAAGCAATCGCTTGGCCGTGGTTGCCATCTCAAGCGCGGCGGAAGCGGAACAGTCGAGCACCTTGACCCATCCAGAGCCGAGACTCTCTTTCACATCAAACCCAGCGGCACGGGCGAGATACAAACCAAATGCAACGGTAGCTGGTGTCGGATGCACAGCGCGCCTGAACTTGAACGTGCGACCTTGCAAGTGGCCCGATTGCGACCAGGAGCTGGCGGCGTTCCGAACGACTTTATTCAACGTGGACTCGTTGAAGCGGTCTCCGACCAACTTCGCCAGCGCGTCGCGCATGGCTGCGCGTTGGAACTCGGCCGCTTCTGGGAGACTGATAATCACATCAGCCGTAGCTAACAAAAGCGGGTCTCGGGCGAGACTTGCGAGTAACGCCAATAACGGCCGGGCTTCTTGATCGACATCCCATAACCGCCTCAGAATTCGAAAGACCGGCACACCTGGGTCTAGGGCGTAGAGTTCTCGAAGTCGCTGCAGCGTAAGTCGGCGCGTGGATACAGTCTGCTTGCCAAGGCAGTTTTCCTCGACGACTGCTGCGGCGTAATCGCTGCTCTTGCCCTGAGCGGGGACTGCGGCGAAGGTCGCCGACAGTTCTTCCAGCATGATTGTGCGACTGGTCTGCGTGCCGATATGACCGAAACGGAACCCTGCAGCGATGGCTGCTCGGCGGTCTCTTGTCGGCGGAAAGAACGTGAGATTCGATTCGGTCATTCGGTTCACGCACCTGCCTTGCTCGTTTTCATCGCTGCGAGCTGTTGATCAAGCTCTTCAACCTGTTTCTGGAGGGCTTCCTGCATCTTGCCGGCGCGATCGGCGATCTTGTCACCGTTGCCCCGAACGGTTTCCGCCCACGTCTTGATTTGAGTAAGGCTCTCAATCTGCTTCTCAATGGCACGGGTAGCCAGTTCAATGGAGTTCAGGGCTTGCTCGGATTCGGACGACTCGTGAGTTTCGCGAATGACGAGTGCGCGAGCAACGCTTAGAGCTGCCTTGACGTAGAGGTCGGTTACCAGGTCATCGGGATCCCATAGCACGACCAAGTTGTTGCCGTACCTGACAAACGACTCGACACCCTCTGGTGCGGCATTCCTCGAGAAGACGAAAACCCCGACTTGTGCTTGCCGATTCTTACGCGCTTGGTCCAACTCTTTGAGCGCAGCGGCGAGGTCATAGCTCTTATTGGTCTTGGCCTCCCAAACGATGCGGGCACCAGCGGCAGCGGTATCAGCACCGAGGGTAGTGACGAAGTCCCCGACTTTGCAATGAGAAATGGCACCGCAGGTCGTCCCAGTGTCCTCATGCACATCGTTGAGGCGGGCCGCCTCGGCCGCTAGCAATTCACCCAGACGATCTTCAAAAGTCAGGCCATGAAGCGTTGACTTCGCAGCGGTTTCGCGTTGTGCCTGAAGTTTGGTGAGAACCTCGCGAACTTCCTTCTGGAAATCGGCATTGTTCTTCACCAGAGTATCGATGGTGGACTGGAGCTCGCGCTTCAGGCGGGACAGCGGCGAGTGGTCATCATCAAGTGTCAAGCTCTTTCCGATTAGTCCCTCTGCGTCCTCCACCTTCTTGACCAGTCGCGAGAGTGCGGAATCAGGCTTATCAAGCGAAAACTCCTTCGCCAGTTCATCCACCAGCGTCCGCATGTCGCCCGTTAGCTGGCCATTGTTCTCTGTCAACTTGCGGAGAAGCCGAGAAAGGGCAGTTTCGTCGCTGTCGAGAGAAAATTCGCGCAGGATGCGGCTACGCTGATCATCGAGCACCGCGTTCAACATAAACTCGATCCGCATCTTTAACCCCTGCCCCTCTTCGGGATCGAGTAACCGCAACAAAGGCTCTAGATGCTGATCCAGCGTCTTGGCCAATGTCGAACTCTCAGGGCCGACATGCTGGCGCAGGAAGAGTTCCAGTTCGCCATCTTGCTTCAGCAGAGATTCGAGCCTGCGAGGAAGTTCGCCGGAAGCTGGGTCGAAGAACTGGCGGAGAGCGCTGGTGAGGTCATCGGAAATCTTCCCGCCACGCTCACGAAACAAATTTTCCAGATCGTATACGATCTTCTGGCCGGCATCGCGAACGACGACGGCATCCAGTTCGCCGCGCGCTTGCCTGAGAGCGAGCACTCCAAGTCGGAGCCCGCTAAGCGCAAAACGTTCCCTATCAGCCCCCGGTGAGTACTTCTGGAGCTCGGCGACCACCTCCGGGTCGGATACTGTCAGATCGAGCCGGATCGTGTGGAGGACAGCGGGGAAAGCGTTGGGGGTGATCTCAATCGATTCTATTGACATTGTCACGGCTGGCCTCCGTAACTGCCGGCAATCTTGCCGGCAAAAAGTTAACGATCGATGCGCCTTTATAGCGCCTCGCGAGCTGCCATGTCAATAGTTTCTGACTAAGTTGCCGGCAAGTTTGCCGGCACAATATTAACTTATTGAAAATAAACATACTTGTGCGTGTAGCAGTCTATCAGGTGAGAGAGGTCTAGCGTCGTGAGGGATGTATCGGTTATGGGCAGTCGCGGCGAGCACCGTTGGCTACAAACACTGACGACCGGAGGTTCTCGAAACAATGTCTGGCCTCTCGTGCGGGGCTCATCTGGAATGCTGGAGTGCCCAATGCTATTGCTTTGACAAGGTCATCGGCCCACTGTTTGTTACCGTGCCGAATATACCTCTGGAGGTCATGTCCATTGTTCCGTTCAACGACCCATCCTTGACTGTGGCATGCACTGTAATGTCGGCAGAGCCGCCCAATGGGAACTGTTGTTGTCCAGAGAATGTGATGGCGTCCTTCGATACGACCCCCGAGGTGATCGGAACCTGGATACGCCCAGCCTGCGGATATGTAAACGACAGAGTGCCAGTCAGCGCATCCCCCCGTTCTGGTTCAATGTCAATTCTGCCGGACCCTGCCACTTGTTCTTCCCGTTCGCTTCACTCGCTTGAATCGAGCCTTTCCATACGCCCGAGACATTCGGACGGGAATTGCATCC
>JBHGAZ010000070.1:0-4480 GCA_041946765.1 Terriglobales bacterium | reverse complement strand
CCGGGCGATCCTCGTACTATCGAACGACCGAGAGAGGCGCTCGCAGGCCAAGCCAGATTCTGCGGCAGAGGACGCTCTCAAGGCGAATGCCAGCATCTACCAGATCATTCTCAACAACATCGGCGGCAGCGTCGGTGTTGTCGGGCTCCCGTGGCCCTTACCTCGACCCGAGATTCGCGGCCAAGTTCCCGTTCCGCCCCCGTCGCCAGCAATGACGAGGATCGTCCTGCGAAGCGGGGGAGAGCAACTCGCCACCGCCGTCTTGCAAAATGCATTCAGCACAATGATCGAGCTTCTGCGCGGGCGGTATATCTTATCTTACCGTCGCCCGCTCAGGAAACAAGGCGATTACAACGCCATCTCGGTGCGACTGAGCACTTCTGCCGAACGCAAACACCCAAATGCCATCGTAAGAGTGCGAGCCGGCTATTACACTCCAGGCTAGAATTGCAACCTACTGAACGTAATAGCCTTCGCGTGCCCGCACCACCGCGTTCGGATAGCGTTTCCGTGCCTCCTCCGTCAGCGACACGGTGATTCGCCGGAACGTGCCAGTCTCCGCCTTTGGTGGCCGGTACCACACGCTATACCGATTGCGGATGCGCGCCAGCATTTGGGGGAAGCTGTCTCTCATGCGCGCCGATATGAGCGCATCGCCTCCGGTTGCATGCGCGATATGAATCACGTTTTCCTGCCTATAACCAGGATCCTCAGGACGGTCCCGCGGGGGCGGCAGCCTTCTTCCGAGATGTTGGCGATGGATAACGATTGCGTTAAGTACGGTGTCCGCAGCCAACAGTTCGCGTATGATGCCAGCGTCCGGAACCGGCTCGAAAGGCACATCAGGATCATCGCCCCGGCCTGGCCCCGGCAGATTGTCAGTAATGATCAGGATTGCGCGCTTAAAAGCCGCCACGGGCGACAACCCTGCGTCGGAGTGGGCCAATAGAAGATTTAGCGCGGATGAAATTGGGGCGATAAGGCGAGTGCCCGAGCCATGTAGTACACCTCTTCGAGCGACTCGCTGAATGGCTCCTGCCACTAGCTGCATGTCCGAGGTAAGCGGCTGCTCGATGGTTGCCTCGACAGCAAACGACATCACCCCTATTTCGTCGTGCGGCCGAACCTGCTTCAGCACTGCAGTTGCAACAGACGCTATCTCGCGAAGGTCCCGTCGCACACTGCCGCTCATGTCGAGCAAAAGCACAAGGCGGATCGGAATTGATTCCTGGCCGAAGGCGATGATCGTTTGAGGCTCGCCCTCATCTTCCACAAGGAAGTCCTTCGCCTGCAGGCCGGGGAGAACGAGTCCGTTCTGCGTCACGGAAACCTGGACGTGAATGTTTGTGACTTCGGCCTCAAAGCGCGGTGTCTGGGCTGGCCAGCACAACCCAGGCACCGCCAAGAGGCATACTGCTTTCGAAACCAATCTCGAAAGCTTGAGATCACGTGGTCTGGTCAAGAGCGTTCCTGGCTCCATGCTGTTTCACGCGCCTGCTTGCTGGGGAAGTCCCAGGACGGCCCGCTTAGCATCACGGCAACGAAACCGTTCTGGAGTGGCCGCCGGTCGTGCCGGTCTTCTCTGTGATCGTGTAGTCCTGAGGGATCGCAAACAATGAAGCTTCCGGTTCACCGATCCGTATATTGTCATACTGCTGGACAGATTCGCCGCGAGAGGAACTCTGCTTGATGTAGAGCGGCAACTGGATCGTGGTCGCGGTCCACACCTCTGTTGTGACGAAGCCAAACTGCAGCTTCTGGTCGCCTTTCGTTACCGTCTTTCTGCCGCGCGCAAGGTATCCGGCGAACGCCAGTACTTACCGCTTTGGGATTGGGTGAAGCCGCCGTGAGGCGTGTTTGACACAACCGTCGTCTTGACGTCCGCGCTCAAGGCCGGACGGTTGGCGTTGGCACCTGCCACTGTGCCTGGAATCGTAAACTGCGCGCGGACGCTAAGCGAGATTAGCATAGCGCCACCGGCGACGGCAATGTGCTTCAAGCATCGCTGTGTCATGGTATCCTCCAAAAATCTCCCGGCAATCCTTCTTATAGGAGCACTTTCTCCACATACAGCCCCACACCGGTATTGACTATGTAGGTGTTCAAGTAAGGGTCGACCGCGATGAACGTAAAGCCAGCGCTTTGGACGATCGGGTAGTAGCAATAGTAGCAGCGCTCATCGAAGCCGTAAGCGCCGAGGTCCATGTTGTCGTATGCCTGCCAGATGACCGTCAACGGGGAGAACAGTGCGAGATCGGCGCTGATCATCGGCGGATAACCGAGTGGTTCGACGGAGGTGAATACGAACGCGCAGTGCGCAGTGGTGAGTTCTGCCCCTACTACAGCAGATCCGGGCGAGATTTGATCGGGGTAGTACTGATATGGCCAGTAATAGTAGTCCTGGCTGACCATTACGGGGGGCACCGGCACGGCAAATCCCTCGCATGGTGGAGGATAGACCTCGAAGTGCAGAACCGGTGTTGCCTGAACACCTCCGACGTACCAAGTCTCCACCCAGGATCCAACTGTGCTCGGGTCCATGATGCCGGACAGCACGAACCTGCCAGTAGCGTCCGTTTCTCCATAAACTGTACAGCCCAGCGACTGGCCGTTGTGAGTGGCGCATACTTTCACTTCTTCGTGCGGCGGGCCGGTGATGTCGATCCGCCACTCGTCTCCGACGATGAAATTCGTTCCGCCACGCGTGAGGTTAGTGAGTTGGACGGTTGGCGTCTGAGCCGCGGCTGACTGGACGCAAAGGCTTGCGACCGCCAAAAGCGCCAGACCTGATATCAGAGGCGCTCGGCTGGCGGAGAGCAAGACGTTTGGTCCTCGTTTCAGGATGGTTGTCGGCCCGTCAGCGCCCACGGATCTGGTCGAACCTGCAAATGTGCGATTCACCTTAGCTGCCTCCTGTTGGCGAAGTCGAAGCGAGGCGGTGAGGGGAACTGATGGTGGACCGGACTTCCGGGCCCGAAGCATGCGATACAAGCAGGCAATACGGCGGGGCAATGCTTTCCGCAGCTTCGGTCTCACGATCTCCGCATCCAGCCTCACCGCTATCGCCCCAGCCAATCGATATCACAGGTCGGCAGCAGCTCGATGCCGTAGATGCCGTACTTGCCGTAAATTGGCACGCCCTGAACATTAACGATTAATAAGGTTTTCCCTTGCGCTGCAACCACTGTTGAACATCGTCGCGCCGGAACCGCCACTGCCGACCGACTTTCACGGCCGGAATCACGCTGCTCTCGGCCCAGAGCCGCAATGTGCGAGGCGAAACACCAAGCCAGCGCGATACGTCAATGGTTGTCAAAAGGCGACCGACTGGGTCTACGGCCTCATCCTCAGCAGCGGGACCGAAATGCTGAAACGCCATCAGGCGCAGGAGGATCTCCAAATCGCCAAGAAACAACTGTCTGTCTGCGGTGCTCGCCGAGGCTGGAATAAGTAGGCGGTAGGATTCCAGGTTCAGCCAGGTCTTGACCGCCGTCGCTTTCCCGCAATCGAGGCCGGAGAAATAGAGGTCGAGGTCCGCTTTCTGCTCTTCCAGCGGATAGTTGAGCCAGACGCGGAAGGCCTCCTCATGCATTGTCTCTAAGAGACGGGCGATCTCGACCTTTTCCGCCTCATTCGAGGCACAAGGATGAGAATACGCGCCGCTGTTTGGATCGCGAAATCCGGCGATGTACGCGAGCCGCGTCATCGTCGAGGGGAGTTGCCGGATGGCGGCGTCCAGCATACCCCGGCGGCTTCGATGTGCCGTTAAGGGCGGCATCACTGCCCCCTGCGTTCCCACGAAGCGCCGCTATGGCCGAGTCGCCAGTTCGGTCGCCCACTGCGGCTTGATCACGATTTTAGGGCGTCGGCAGCCGCGATTCAAGGGTTGAATATTCTGTAATCTGAAAAGCTCGGCCGCAGGTATTGCGCCGAAATTCGAGCCCGGGCAAACCGTAATTGCCGCGCTTTGCTCCAGCGAATCGCAGCAGTAGTCGGGCTCGGCTATCCCTGTTCCATCTCCGTGAGCGACGGCTTACGCGCGCTCGGAATCATGCGGCAGCACTCCGCGTAGTACAGCTCATCGAGCGCCGCCGCTTCGCCATCGAGCACAAACATCACCGCTCTCGGGTCTCCGGTATCCGCAGCGAGATGTAGCGCCTCGGCGAGCGTTGCACGGGTATCCCGCTTGCGGCGCCGCTTCGGATTGACCGTGCTCGCTCGTTCGCCCGCTGGGTGCCGCCGATACCGCACAAGCACCGGCCGTGCCCGCCGCGCACCCGGCCCGATCTCGCCTGCGACCCGCCACAGATCTTCGGGAGTGGCCGCGTTCTGAATGCGTGCCTGCAATTGGGCAAGACGTCCCATGGCCATGGCCTCTCCTTCAGCGGCCTCCCATCGAGTCCTTCCGAGTCCGGACCATGCGCCGCTCGTGGTCGAAGTAGAACTTCCGCGCGACCAGCCTCGCGCCGTTCTTCAGGCG
>JBHGAZ010000007.1:0-158193 GCA_041946765.1 Terriglobales bacterium | reverse complement strand
GGCTGCGCTCAGCGACCTCGGAATGACAATCTGGAAGTGAAGTGACTTTTTCAGCAGCCGGTAAAGCCGCGATGAATTTCGATGCTTTACGGCGCGGCTGAAAGCCGCGCCCCTTCAAAGCCAACCAAGAACACACTATTTCCAAAACTGATTTAGAGCGAGGCCGCCGATGGTGTAAACCGTTCGCACAGCCGAGGGCGGCTGTGCCACACGGTTCAAGCTTACCCTGGTGACCGGCAGCGACAGTAATCCTGGTTTTGCTCGAAACAACTGTACGACTTATTCCTGCCTCAGCGATCAAACGCCGCTTGCAGTTCCTTCTGCCCGGTGACGCCATTCTGGAGCAGCAGCATGAGCAGGATGCGCGCCTTCTGCGGAGACAGATCGTCGCCCATCACTGCGCCTGCAGTCGCCAGCGTCTTGCCTCCGCCTTCAAATCCGTAGTTCGGCAGCACACGCCCGTTGGGAACACGCGTCGTGATGACAACAGGAACGCCCTTGGCCAGCGCGTCCTTGATGGCGGCGAACATGGGCACATTCACATTGCCCCAGCCCAGAGCCTGAATCACGATACCTTTAGCGCCGTGATCGAGCGCCGCTTTGACCAGGTAACCGTCGGCCCCGCCATACATGGGAACAATTTCGATGTAGGGCAAGGTTGCGCTCTTGAGCGGAACATGCTGACGGCGTGAGGGCGCGCGCCAGTACACAATGCGGTCGTAGTCGGCTTCACCGAGAAACCCAAAGTCGCCGGACTTGAAGGTCTCAACGCTGGAGGTATGCGTCTTGGTAACGTTGCGCGCAGCGTTGATCTGATTGTTCATGGCCAGCATCGCGCCCCTCCCTTTCGACTGCGGGTCCACGGCGATGCGCACCGCGTTCAGCAGATTGCGAGGGCCGTCAAAATCGCGTTCCGAGGCGTTCCGCTGCGCTCCGATCAGGACGATCGGCTTCTCTGAGTTGACGGTCAGGTCGAGCCACCATCCGGTCTCTTCGAGCGTGTCGGTTCCATGGGAGATGATGACGCCGGCGACTTCGGGACGCGCCAGCGCAGTTTCCGATTCCCGCGTCAGGACGGCCCAGCGCGCGGGGTCCATGTAGTCGGAGGGCACGTTGGAGATGTTCTTCACCTCGATGGTGGCGTAGTTGGCGACTTCGGGGACGGTGGCCACCAGGTCCTCGCCGGAGATTGCCGGCACGGGAGCCTTTTTCACAGGATCAATTTTCATGGCGATGGTGCCGCCGGTCGCGAGCAGCACAACCACCGGCTTGGCCTGCGCGAATGCCGCCGTGGCCGCGAGGCAGATAATCATCAACAGTATGGCTGTGGCTTTACTTTGGCGCATGAAGTGTCCTTCCTCCTTTCTTACGGAAGCGTACATGAAACAAAAAGATCGCGGGGCGTTTCATTGAATCGCGGAGCGAGGTACGTTCCGGATTGGGAACCTAGAGAGGACTGGTGATTGAGTACGGGGCACTGCTTTTTCGACCAACTCTCCACCGTTACCGGCATCTCTAGTATTTGGGATCCCGCACAAGCCGGGCAGTAGAACAGGATGGAATATCCGAAAAATCCGTTTCGGCCCGGCGCGCCGCCCAGTGACGCAAGCGGCCGCGTGGCAGGCATGCCGCAGTCACCGCAACGCCGATCATTTTTCGGCGCGCTCATAGCTGTGGGAGCGGCATTCGTGACGGCACTACTGGCAGTGCCGCTAGCCGTGTATGCAGTGGACCCGCTGTTCAAACGAACTACTCGGAAGGCGTGGTCCTCGGCCGGGCCGGCGACGGACTTCGATTCGATTTCCAAGCCTGCCGAACCGGTTATCTCCGTGGAACGGTTGGATGGGTGGCGGCTGGTGGCCTCGCGCAAACCGGTGTATGTTCTGCCGCCGGGTGTGGGCAAGCATCGTGTGTTGTCACCGGTGTGTCCGCACCTGGGTTGCGAAGTGGGATGGGTGGAGGACCGAAAGCAATTCTTCTGTCCTTGCCACGACAGTTCCTTCGCCGAGGATGGGTCGGTCATTTCCGGTCCCTCGCCCCGTGCCATGGACTACCTGGAAAGCAGGGTTGCGAACGGGCAACTCATGGTGAAGTATGAGTATTTTCGTCTGCTGGTTCCCGACCGGGAGGTGATGGGATAGGCAGTGGCACCCCTGCAACATCCCATTCCGCCGCCCAATGTGCCGCTAACAAGAGGCGAGCGCCTGCTTCACTGGTTCGATCGCCGCACCGGAATTCGCGGGCTGCTGCACGATGCCCTCGATGAGCCCATCCCCGGGGGCGCCAGTTGGGCATACGTTTTCGGTTCCGGCCTACTATTTCTTTTCCTATCGCAAGTGATCAGCGGAGTATTTCTGGCGCTGTATTACGCGCCTACGGCGGACACGGCGCACGTCAGCGTTGCCTATATTGTGAAGGTGGTCGCGGCAGGATCCTTCTTGCGCAGCGTGCACGCTTATGGATCCAGCGCGGTGGTGATCGTGCTCCTGCTGCACCTGATCCAGACGTTTACCTACGGGGCCTACAAGGGACGCCGCGAATTACTGTGGCTGGCCGGCGCGTTCCTATTTCTGCTGATGTTGGGTATGGCATTTACCGGCTACCTGCTGCCGTGGGACCAGAAAGCCTATTTTGCAACCACAGTCGGTACCAACCTGCTAAGCGAATTGCCTGTGATTGGTCCCGCACTAACCGCTCTGCTGCGCGGCGGCACCGAGATGGGGACGCTGACGGTCTCGCGCTTCTTCGTCATCCACGTATTCTTCCTGCCAGCGTTGATCTTCACTTTTGTCGCCATCCACGTTTATCTGTTTCGCAAGGCAGGCGCGGCCGGGCCCGTGCACGCCGATCCGGTAGCGCCGAAGCTACCGGCCGGGCGTTTCTATCCGCGCCAAGTGCTGATGGATCTGGCGTTCACCTTCGTCCTGATCGTTGCTCTGGGACTGCTGGCGCTCTATCGGCCGATGGAACTGGGGCCAGTCGCCAATCCCGCAGACACCACTTTTCTGCCGCGGCCGGAATGGTATTACCGCCCCATTTTCCAGGAGCTAAAGTATTTTCCCGGCCCGCAGGCAGTGATTGGGATTGTGGTTATCCCGGGAGTCGTACTGGGGTTGCTGTTCCTGACGCCTTTCATTGACCGCTCCCATGAGCGCCGCCCACGGAAACGGCCGATCGCAATGGCGACCTTTTTCCTGATTCTGTTCGGATTTGCAGCATTGGGCGTTGACAGCTATTGGGACGACAGCCACGACCCTACGGTTGCTGCAAGGCTGCAACGACAGCAGCAGCAGATTGAACAATACATGCACGCGCCCTTCAAACCCTATCTGGTGGGGGTGACCGGCAAGACTCCCACAACCAATCCATTAGTGGCCAAGGGAAAATCCGTGTACGAATCGCAGTCGTGTAACGGCTGTCATGGCGAAGGCGGTACCGGGACGCCGATAGCTCCCGCTTTAACGAACATCGGATCAAAATATCCATCCGACAAGCTCGCAGACCTGTTGCGGCATCCTGACCCTGGAATGACCGCCGGCGGCATGCCCGCATACGATCTTCCGTCTAACGAGATGAAGGCACTGATTGCGTATCTGGAAAGCCTGAAGTGAAGAGGCCGAGGCGAGGCGAGAGTCGAGCCTCCAACGCAGATCCCTCGACTCCTTGCCGGTCGCTCGGGATGACACACTTCGTGGGATAGGGTTTCCCCGGAACTGCTTTGATTTCGCACAAACAAAAACCCCCGCTCGGGGAGCGGGGTCTTTGTTGCGGCCACAACGTGGACTGGCAGTAATTTATCTGGCGGAACAAGCTTTCTCCGGAAACTTCTCCCGATTCCATCCATAGGCGCGGATGAGATCGGTGACGACCACCTGCGTGCGAACGCCTTCCAACTCAGCAGGAATCGGAGCGTGGCTTCGTCCGCGCTCCACGTAAATCACGATCACAGCCTCGAGAGGATTCTGTTCGTTGGCACCGACTCCGACGCCCATAACTGCCATATCGGCCATCACCGCCTGCGCATGGCGGTCCTTGACGAACTTGGCGTGGTCGAGTTCACCGAGGCTGGGCGCCTGCCGGGAGCGTGGCTTTCCACTGCCACCGCCGCCGGAAGAAGGACATGTGACGTCGCCAGGACTGTTCGCGCCTACAAACGTCACCATTGCGGGAGGGTTGAGGACTTGGCCAACTTTCGTCAGCACTTCACCGATCGGATTCCCGATGGTCGTGGTGCTGCTGCCCGCGTACAGGAGCGCAACTGGCATCGTGCCAGATTCGCTTACGATCAAGGAGCCCGAATCGCCACCGGCACTGAATGAGGTGCTACTAATCACCACCTGATTGGTATAGGTGACGGTGAATTTCTTTCCCTTGTTGCAGCCAGTTTGATATTGCACCTTGATCGTAGTGTTAATTGACTGAACGGGCCCGCACGTCAATCCAGTGGTACGCCCGCTTTTGGCAACGGTCTGATTCAAAGCGGATTGCGAATCAAGGACCTGGGTATTGGGCGGGCCGGCTCCATTTGTGCCGAGATCGAGGATGTAGCCGGCGGAGTCCATGGTTGGCGATGAAACTGTTCCCGTGCGTAACAAAGCCAAAGCCGCATCCACATTGCTGCCCAGCGCTGGTGCGGCAGTAAAGTCGGCGACGATAGTACCCGGCCGGCAATTGTTATCAATCAAGCCGGGCTGGGAAATGTCCTCGCCTGCCGCAGCCTGGTCTACATCAGCGAGGATGTGATTATTGCTAAGGATGTAGCGGTTCGTACCCGCCTGGACAAGTGCACCGAGGGTCCCGGAGCAACAGAACCGGTTACTGATGTTGTTGATGTTGCCGCCAGAGCTGCCAAAGTAGACGGTGCGGCTTTGATGCAGATTGGTGGCGGCGGTTAGCAGGCAAACGGCAAGGATGGAAACGAGAATGATTACCAGCAATGGACGGACGGGGAGTTGAGCCATGGCGACCTTCCTGATGCCGGGTGGATCACGAAAACGTGCTCGGAAATTTTCAAGAGCTTACGCCTGCTTCTCAGGAAGGTCAAACATAAACAGAGTTCCACGTGGTTGTGTCCGGAAGGGACAGTTCGCGGCGGGAGTTTGTCGTTAAGGCGCGAAGTCGCGGCATCTCGCCCAATCCGAGAATCTCCACCTTAGCGCCCAAAACCGGGCGTGAGGGTGGGCACCTGCAAGTCGGTGTTCAGAGCTGCGGAGGGAATATTGATTCCTCGCCTTCGCTGCGCAAAGGCCCGGAATGACAACTCCTGCCATGACACCAGACAAAAACCCCGCTCTGGGGAGCGGGGTTTTTGACCAATGGGCCACCGGCCGGACGCCAGCGGTCAGAAACTATACACCAATTACGGCGACCAGTTCTTTCACGGCGCCGGCGCTCTTTTCCAGGGCGGCCTGCTCTTCGGGCGTCAGCTTGATCTGGATGATCTGTTCCAGACCCTTCTCGCCCAGCTTGCAGGGCACGCCGACGAAGAGACCCTTGATCCCGTATTCGCCGTCGAGGTAAGCGGCGCAGGGCAGGATCTTCTTTTTGTCTTTCAGGATGGCTTCGGCCATTTCGACCGCGGCCGCAGAAGGCGCGAAGAAAGCGCTGCCGGTCTTGAGCAGCTTCACGATTTCAGCGCCGCCATCACGTGTGCGCTGCACCAGGCGGTCAATGGTCGCTTTGTCCATCAACTCAGTAATGGGGATGCCGGCCACGGTGGAATAACGCGGCAGCGGGACCATGGTGTCGCCGTGGCCGCCGAGCACGAAGGCGGTAACGTTTTCGACACTGACGTTCAACTCCTGCGCGATGAAAGCGCGGAAGCGGGCGGAATCCAGCACGCCGGCCATGCCAATGACGCGCTCGCGCGGGAAGCCGCTCTGCTTGAACGCGGTCTGCGCCATGGCGTCCAGGGGATTGGAGACGACGATCAGGATCGAGTTGGGCGAGTACTTGACAACCTTGCCCACCACGTCGCTCATGATCTTGTAGTTGATGTTGAGCAGATCATCGCGGCTCATGCCCGGCTTGCGCGGCACGCCCGCGGTGATGATGACGATGTCGGAATTGGCGGTGTCGGCGTAATCTTGGGTGCCGAGAACGTAGCTGTCTTTCTTGGCGATGGGCATGGCTTGCAGCAGATCCAAGCCCTTGCCTTGCGGGATGCCGTCGAGAATATCAATCAGAACTACATCAGATAGCTCGGCTGCCGCCAGCCAGTGCGCCGCGGTTGCTCCTACGAAACCCGCTCCAACAACAGTTACCTTTTTTCGCATAGATGATGTCCTCTCTGTTGATGAAAAATCCGAGAGCTACTACGGAATTCCACCCCATGTAGTATCGGGGCCGTGCGCAGGACCGATGGGTTCGACCGACCCGCTTATGATAGTAAAAAATCGTTTCTGGTTTCGAACTCGCCTGATAGATACGTAGTCTGTCCTCTAAAAGCAGGTTTCTCGCGACCTCCACCCCGCGGGGTGGAGCAAGGTTTCAGCCCTGCATTATCTGACCACAACAGCAGCGGATACAGTCGCTGAGGTACTTGTGCGACAAACACCTTGTGATCCGAGGGCCTACGTACCGCAGAGGCTGAAGCCCGCAACGTTATTGCCGGTTCCACGCAGGCCTAAAGGCCCGCTCCACCCGTTCGTGAGTAATGCAGGCTACGGGACTCCGTCCGACATTTCCAAATTACCCCGGGGTTCCACCCCGCCACGCCAAAACCGGGCGTGCCGGGGACCCCGTTCGCGGGCTGATTCTTGATAGTCAAAGAGCATGAGGACCGGGGTTTTGCTCCGGTCCTCAGCCCGAATTTCGCGGGCAAAACCCGCGCGTAAACAGACAACCTACTTCGCGGCCGCGGCGCTGGCGTTGATGTTCTCTATGATGTAGCTGCCGAACTCGCTGCACTTCACCTTGGTGGCGCCATCCATCAAGCGGTGGAAGTCATAGGTGACCTTCTTCTGCTCGATGGTCTTCTTGACGCCATCTTCGATGAGTTGCCCGGCTTCGTTCCAGCCGAGGAGCTCGAACATCATCACGCCCGACAGAATGACCGAAGTGGGATTGATCACGTCCAAGTCGGCGTATTTCGGAGCGGTGCCGTGGGTGGCTTCGAACATGGCGTAGCCGTCGCCGATGTTGGCGCCCGCCGCGATGCCGAGGCCGCCGATCTGCGCGGCGCAAGCATCGGAGATGTAGTCGCCGTTCAGGTTCGGAGTGCAGAGCACTTCGTACTCGTCGGCGCGGGTAACGACCTGCTGGAAGATGGAGTCAGCGATGCGATCGTTGACCATCAGCTTCTTCTTCCACTGGCCGTTGCCATGGGTTTTGCCGATCGAGTTCAGGCAGTCCACCACTTCCTTCTGGACCGTTTTCCGGAATTCCGGAGTGGCATATTCCAGGCCGGGCTCGATCATGTTGGCGTTCTGCTCGATGGTAAGGTTCGGGTTCTTGTCCTTGTTGTCGAGGATCCAGCTCTCGCGCTCGGTGACAACCTTGTCGCGGAACTCTTCGACGGCGAGGTCGTAACCCCACTGCCGGAACGCGCCCTCGGTGAACTTCTGGATGTTGCCCTTGTGCACCAGGGTGACCTTTTTGCGGCCATGCTCAAGGGCGTGCAAAATACCCTTACGCACCAACCGCTTGGTGCCAAAGACCGAGATGGGCTTGATGCCGATGCCGCTGTCTTCGCGGATCTTCTTGCCGGTACCGGCGAGCATTTCCTGGTTAAGGAAATTGATGAGCTTCTTGACCTTGTCCGTACCCTGTTCCCATTCGATGCCGGCATAAACGTCTTCCGTGTTCTCGCGGAAGATGATGACGTTCATGCGCTCGGGGTGCTTCACCGGGCTGGGCGCGCCGTAGTGCTTAACCGGGCGGACGCAAGCGTAGAGGTCCAGTATCTGGCGCAGGGCTACGTTCAAGGAACGGATGCCGCCGCCCACCGGGGTGGTCAGGGGGCCTTTGATGCCAACGCGGAGATCTTTCAGGGCTTCGATGGTGCCATCGGGCAGCCAACTGTTGAACTTCGCCATCGGCTTTTCGCCGGCGAACACTTCATACCAGACAATCTTCCTCTTGCCGTTGTAAGCCTTCCGGACGGCAGCGTCGAATACGCGGACGGATGCCTTCCAGATGTCGCGGCCCGTGCCATCGCCTTCGATGAACGGGATAATCGGGTTATCGGGAACGTTGTATTTCCCATTGCTGTAAGTAATCCTCTGCCCTTCCTTCAGGGGCAAGGGAATGCCGTTGTAGGAATCCGCCATCAAAACACCTCCGCTGTTAGCGTAAATCGAGTAATTATTAAAGAACCTGGTTGAGCCCTGTAGGACTGTTGTCACAAACGAATGTGACGTCCCGTGACAACATATCGTGCTGCTGTGCTGTGGGACCAACTCCCGAATTGACGGCCTGGGTCCCAGCGCGCAAAAGCAGCGCGCGCATTGGGATCCCAGCCCTATTGCGCAGCACACCCCACGGTGCTACGTGAGTTGCGCTGGGAAATCGCCCCGGAGCCCGCTTTTCACCGGGGCTCCGGGCGCGAAAAGACCTGGGTTTCCGGGCAGGTGTCTGGGACTGCCCGTACTGCCGAAGACCTACGCCGTCGTGGCTGCCGCGGCAGAGGATTGCTTGATGAAGTTAAGCAAACCACCCGCGAGCAACAATTGCTTCTGCCGGTCAGTAAATTCGTACGTGACCGGAATGTCCAGCGAGCGCGTGACGTTACGCAGCACCATCGGTTGCCCGCTGGTCAGCACGTCGCGCACGTTCTTGATTTCAAGCTGATCGCCCTGCTGAATTTTATCGTAGTCGGACTCATTGGTGAACGTCAGCGGCATAATTCCAAAGTTCACCAAGTTGGCCCGGTGGATGCGGGCAAATGACTTGGCCACCACCGCCTTAACACCGAGGTACATAGGCGCCAGAGCGGCATGCTCGCGGCTGGAACCCTGACCGTAGTTGCTTCCGCCGATGATGAAGCTCTGCCCTGCTTCCTTGGCGCGGGTGGCAAAGGTCGGATCCACGCCTTCGTACACGTGCTCCGCGATTTTCGGGATGTTGGAGCGAAGCGGCAGTACCTTTGCGCCTGCCGGCATGATGTGATCGGTGGTGATATTGTCGCCCACCTTCAGCACGGCCACCGCACTGAGCGTCTCCGCCATGGGCTTATTTACGGGCAGGGGCGCGATATTCGGTCCGCGAATGATTTCGACCTTGCTGCCATCCTTGGCAGGCGCCAGTACGGAAGTATCGTCGGTGATGAACTTGCGGGGCATCGCTATCTTGGGGTACTTGCCCAGCTTGCGGGGATCGGTGATCACGCCGTAAATAGCGGCGGCAGCGCAAACCTCGGGGCTGGCCAGGTAGATCTTGCCGCTGGGGGTGCCGCTGCGGCCTTCAAAGTTACGGTTGAAAGAACGGATGCTAACTCCCTCAGTCGGCGGGGATTGGCCCATGCCGATGCAAGGCCCGCATGCCGACTCCAGGATGCGTACGCCGGCGGCAACGAGGTCGCTCAGACCGCCGTCTTTGGCGATCATCAGGAACACGTTTTTGGAGCCAGGCGCCACACCCATGCTCACGTTCGGATGGACGGTCTTGCCTTTCAGCGCCGCAGCCAGGGTCATCAGGTCGGTGTAGGAGGAATTGGTGCAGCTTCCCACGAGCACCTGCTGCACCGGCGTGCCTTCCACTTCGCGGACGGTGACAACCTTGTCCGGCATGTGCGGGCAGGCGATGAGCGGTTCCAGCTTGCTAAGGTCAATTTCAATGTTTTCGTCGTAGGTAGCGCCAGGATCAGGGCCGAGTTCCTTCCAATCTTTCTCGCGGCCTTCGGCGCGGAAGAACTTCAGTGTTTCCTGGTCGCTCGGGAATACGGAACTGGTGGCGCCGAGTTCCGCGCCCATGTTGGTGATGGTGCCGCGCTGCGGCACGGAAAGAGTTTTTACTCCGGGGCCGTAATACTCAACTACCTTGCCGACGCCGCCTTTCACAGTCATGCGGCGCAGCACTTCGAGGATGATGTCCTTGGCGCTGACCCAGGGTTGGAGTTGGCCCGTGAGCTTGATGCCGACAACCTTGGGCATGGTCATATAGAAAGCGCCGCCACCCATGGCGACTGCGACATCCAGTCCGCCCGCGCCGATGGCCAGCATGGCAGCGCCGCCGCCGGTCGGGGTGTGCGAGTCGGAACCGAGCAGCGTTTGTCCTGGAACCGAGAACCTCTCCAGGTGGACCTGATGACAGATACCGTTTCCGGGCCGCGAAAAGTAGATCCCGTATTTGGCGGCAATGCTCTGAAGGAAGCGATGGTCGTCTGCGTTTTCGAAACCGGTCTGCAGGGTGTTGTGATCAATGTACGAAACCGAGCGCTTGGTGCGTACCCGGGGAATGCCGATGGCCTCAAATTGCAAGTACGACATGGTGCCGGTGGCATCCTGGGTGAGAGTCTGGTCAATCCGGATGGCTACTTCCTTTCCGGCAACTGGCTGGCCCTCAACCAGATGAGCTTCGATGATCTTTTGAACAAGGTTCTTCGCCATAATGACAGTCCAATCCTGTTCGGGAATAGAAGGAAAGCCTACTAATTTAACCTCAGACGTGCTGCATGTGCAATCAGATAAGCGGGGTTAGATAGATTTTTCGCACCTCGGTCATGATGCGGATGAGTTCATGTTCCAGCCCATTCTGGAACTTGCGCCGCAGTATGCGTGATAACAAGGTTTCGGTGGCCTGAAGCGCCTGGCCGGCCACGGGCAAAGTCTTGCGCGCGCGGCCCATAACCAGGCGTATGACATGCTCGAGGGCCCGAAGGAATTCCGCCGCACTGTCCAGCACCTGACACTCCCGTGCGGGAAGCAGTCCGCGCCGCTGTAGCCCATGCAAGCGCTGGCGCAAGTTTCCGGCGCTCCCATCTACGCCGTGACGTACAAGCAACTCACCAGCAATGAAGTCAATGTCGTAGAGTCCGCCGGGGGCGATCTTGAAGTTGTCTTTCGCCTCTTCGGATTTTTCCAGCTTGGCGCGCATCTCCCGCACTTCATCGCGAAAACCCGGATTCTGGGCAAAGCGCTGGTGGAGTTCGGTCACGGCGGCAAGCGCCTCCTCGGCCAGGTTGCGCTCGCCGGCAATGAAGCGCAATTTGGTGTAGGTCAAGGCTTCCCAGGCTTGCGCTTCTTTGGCGAAGTAGCCCCGCAACTGCGCCGGCGTGAGGACCAGTTCGCCTTCAGCGCCGTGAGGTCGAAGCCGCGTATCCACCGGAAACACTGTTCCGTCGCGCGTATAAGCAGAGAGAATCTCAACCAGCCGCTCCACAATTCTTGCCCCATCACGTGACTCCGTGGAAGGCTCGCGCAGGAAGAGCAGGTCGGCGTCCGAGAGCAGGTCGGATTCCTGCGCGCCCAGCCGGCCCAGGGCCATGATGGCGAACCCGTGCGGGCGGCCGGCGATGGCGAGCGCAGCGCGGATGGCGTCATCGGCTGCCGCCGTAGTTTCGGCCAGGGACTCGTACACGGGCCGCGATTCCATCACATCACGTGCGCTGGCAGCGAAGACGCGGGTGCGGTAATGACGGCGCAGCAGCGCCAGTTTGTCGGTATAAGGCTCCTCGCTGCGAGCGAGGTATTCGAATACTGGATCGCTTTCCGCGCCGCCGCCGCAGACAGCCTCGGCAGGAAACAAGTCGGCAGTGTCGCGATGCCGGATGCTCACGATCTCGGCGACGGTAGCGATTTCCTCCGGGTAACGAACAAGAATGTCCGTCAGATAATCGCTGAAGGCGAACAATTCCAGGGCGCGCGCCACCGCCTGCGGCGCGTCCAGGATGGCGGCATAACGTTCCGAGCTGGTGAAGGCCGAAGTCAGGAAACGGTACAGATTGCGGCGCGCGTGCGCGTCCATTTCGTGGGATTGGACGATTTCGTACAAAGCGGGCGAGTCCACCGCCAGCCTTTCGAGCAGTTGCCGGTGAGCCTCTTCCCTGCTGTCGCTTGCGCGGAGACGAAACTCAGCATCATCCCGCTGCTGCTGCACCTGCTGGTGATGAATGATGCGGTTGTAGATTTCGGCGACGGCGGCCATGCGATCGCGGAGGGTCTGCACCAGGTCTTCGGGGCGGGCGCCGCGTTCCCCTGTGACCATCCTGGCAAGCACACGCAGTTCGTGCGGCGAATGCGGCAGGCGGTGGGTCTGCTGGCCGTGACGCAGTTGCAGCCGATGCTCGACCGTGCGCAAAAATTCGTAGGCGGTGGTGAGGTCGTGAAATTCCTTGCCGGTGATATGTTCCTTGTCGTGGAGCTTTTGCAGCGAGAACAGCGTCCCACCCGAACGCAGCCACAGCTCCGTGCCCCCGTAGACACGTTGCAGGCATTGCACCAGGAATTCGATATCGCGGATGCCGCCGCGGTCCAGCTTGACGTCAATGCTGCCAGCTTTGCGCGAGACCGAATTCTGGCGGTGGCGGCCGATCTTCTCGCGGGTCTCGAGTGCGGTCTCGATAGCAGCGAAATTGAGCTGTTGCGGAGTATAGATGTACGGTTGCACGCGGCGGATGAACTCGCGCGCCAGGGCCTGGTTGCCAGCCGAGTACCGTACCTTGATCATCGCCTGCAGCTCCCAGTCGTGAGCGCGATTAGCGTAGTACTCAAACGCATGCGACAGCCCGACCGCAGGTTCGCCCTCGCCGCCCTGCGGACGCAGGCGCAGATCAATGCGGAAGGGCGCTCCCTCGGGAGTCACCCGCGACAGAATCTCTGTTAGCTGCTGCCCAAGGCGGATGAAGTATTCGCGGTTCGACAGCGGGGCTTCGGGAGGCTCCGGCCCGTCGCCGTAGAGATAAAGCAGATCAATGTCGGAACTGTAGTTCAGCTCCTTGCCGCCATGCTTGCCCAGAGAGAGCACCGCGAATGGCGTGTCCACGAGCCGGCCGTCCTTGTCGAGGTGTTGGGCTGGGCCGTAACGCTCGCGCAGCAGGGCGCCGGCTTCGCGCAGCGCCTCTTCAATGAGCACATCGGTCAGAGCGGAAATTTCGGCGGTGGTGTCGGCCAGGGTGGCGATTCCCAGCACGTCACGAAGCATGATGCGCACGTATTCGCGGCGTTTGAAGCGCGCCAGCAGCAGCGAGACGTTGGTCTCCAGCGAGCGCGAGCGGAAACGCGCAAAGGCTTCCTGCAACTCCTCGCGCGAGCGCGACAAATCCAGGCTCTTCTCGCGCAGCAAGGAATGAAACAGGTCAGGATTCTGAATGAGCGTTTCGCCCAGATATTGACTGTAGCCGAACACCAGCAGCGCGTAATGCAGCAGGAAATGATAGCGGTCGAACATGCGGAACAACTCGGCGTTGCCCGTACTGGTGAGGCGTTCGAAGAGGTTGAGGGCGGAGTCCGGATCGGGTGACTCGGCTAGCAGCGGGACCACGGCGCGGCCCACGCCAACCGGCACGCGTTGCCGGATTCGCTCCAGGTTGGCCAGGGCCGCGGCCGGGTCGCGGAACTCGGGGGTCCCGCCCAGCGCCAATTCGGATGGACTCGCAGGGTTCGCCAAGGTGTCTCTGCTCGCTAATTCTAATTCGAGCATAGCACGCAAGGGTGAAAGTGCAGCCGTTGCGCCAATGTCGGTGGCGGGGCTAGTTTTTCGTGTGAGCGGAGCGTCGCGCCACCTGGAACGTACTTGCAACTGGCGGCCCTACATCCAGATCCGGCAAAGCATCCATGACCGCTGTGCCGCTGGCGACGCGCTTGCGTGATTGTCGTCACGCTCTGCAGTTCATAGTTCGGGAATGGTTTCGCTAGGGAGGACAGGCGGGGGTTAAGCGGCCCCCGCGGTAGTGCTGTCAGGATTTCCCCTTGGCAGGCAAACCGTGAATACCGTTCCTGCTCCGAGGCGGCTGCGAACGCGGATGGAGCCGCCGTGTTTCTTGAGGATCTCTTTTGTGACCCACAACCCCAAGCCAGTGCCGAATGAGCGCTTGGTAGTGAAGAAAGGCTCGAAGATCTTCTTTAAGTCCTGGAAAGCTATCCCACCGCCGTTGTCGGCGACCGTCACCCGGACCGCAGGCGCATGGCCATTGACAGATACCGGGCGCACACGCACCTGTATGGTGCCCTGTTGCGGCACCGCGTCAATACCGTTGGCGACCAAATTCGAGAGCACCTGACGCAGTTCACCGGCCGTTCCCAGCACTGCCGCGCGCGGGCTGTATCGGGTCTTAACGTTGATGTTCTTGTTCTTGAGCTTCGGCCCGTATAACTGCAAGACATTTTCTGCCACTTCGGTCATTTCCACCAGGCTGGGAGCCCGGGTTTCGCGATAGAACCCCAGGGTTTGCTTGGTAATGTGCGAGATCCGGTCCAATTCCTGCTGCGCCAGGTCAAGACTGGAGCGCACCTGATCGGAAATTTCCGGGTCGAGCCAGGCCAGGTAGACGGCATTCATCACCGCAGCCAGAGGATTGTTGATCTCGTGTGCGATAGTAGCGGCCATGCGCCCGACGGAAGCCAGCTTTTCACTGCGGATCAGCGCTTCCTGAGCCAGCTTGCGTTCGGTGATATCTTCGGTGGCAATGAAAATCCCCCCCGTGTCCTCACCCTCGTCGCCCCACCTTCGGGTCTCCCATTTTAGCCACCACATGCTGCCGTCGCGTCGCTGCACGCAATCTTCTTCGCAGCGCTCGGCTTTTCCGGTCGCCAGCACGCGCTGATGGACACCCTTCCAGCGTTCCGGCACCCCGGGGAAGACCTCGTAATGGCAGCGGCCGATGACTTCTTCACGGGTGCGTTTGTGATCTGCCAGCCAGCGGTCGGTCACCAGGACGTAGCGCATGTTGCGGTCGAACATGGCAACCGCAACGGGCGCATGCTGCACGAATTCCTGGAGAAACTCCTGGCGCTTCCGGGATTCCGCCTGAGACAGCTCCAGCTCCAACGCCAGTCGTTTGCGGTCGCTGATGTCCCGCCCGATCACCGCAATGCCGCCCTCTTCGGCGGGAAAGACGCGCAACTCCAGCCACTGCTCCGGGCCAGGGGAATATTCGAATTCCAGAGGAATTCGTTGGCGCATCACCACGGCGAATTTTTCGAAAAATTTATCGAAGCCGAGCTGCTCTTGTTCCTGCTCCGAAAACTCATCGCATAGTCGCCTGCCAATAAGTTCCGCGCGCGGGCGCCGGAGCAGCCGTGCCGCTTTTGGCCCTACGTAGGTGACGCGCCAGTCGCGGTCGAGTGCAAAAAAAGCGTCGGCGATGCTTCGGATCAGGTTTTCTATCTGGTGGCTGGCAGCTTCTGCAGTGGCGCGCGCTACCTGTTCGCTCTGTTCGGCACGCTTGCGCACGACAATTTCGCCGATCAGGCGGGCCGTGGTGTGCAGCCTGCGTTTGGCTGCTTCCACAATCTGCGGGGGGCGGGATTGATATCCCTGGCCGGCCGTGCGCAACTCTTCCAGGTTGACCTCGTATTGCTCGGCGATGCGGCGCAACGTCTGCTCGTCACGAGGAGGATCGCCGTAGCTAAAGGCAATGCTGCCGACCGCTTCAGAGCCGGCGCAAATGGGAAGCGCGTAAACCCGCACGCCGCCGGGACAGTCAACGTCTGTGGGCTTACCGGTTGCTATCGCTTGCTGGCCCGCCGCATTCCACCAGAAGGCCTGGCATTGCCAGATGTTGCAATTGTCGGTATGGCAGAGCTCATGCGTGCCGCAGAATTTCTGCGAGGCTGCGTCCAGAAAACGGCACCACGTGGAGCTGAACTGGGAGGCCGCAACCGTCCCATTTTTCTCGAAGATGACAGAGGAGGTTTGCAGCAGATCAACGGCTTCGGAGGCAATCTCGGCGAGCATTTCCTCCCCGATCAACTCGAGAAGCAAATGTCCTTGGCCGAGCTCCTTACGAACTCCCGCAGGTTGCGCACTTAGGGATGGCATTACAGCTTCGCCGTCGCACCACGTCCCACAGCCCGGTATTCCACTTACCGATTGCCGGGGTGGACTCATATCATTTGTGTAAGTTTACCCCATCCGTCGCTGCATGATGCAGTAAAAGTACGTAATTCGTCACCTTAATCCTGATGGCTATCATCCCGAGAAGGCTGGGGACGGGGTTCGGGTAGAGGAAGGCTATATCGCAACAAAGGCCCGGTTTTGGTCCGGGCCTTTTGCAGAGGGTACTCGGGGCCGTGGGTTAAATGTCGTAATACAGCGCGAACTCGAACGGATGCGGACGCAGCTTGACCGCCTGCACTTCCTTCTCGCGCTTGTAGTCAATGTAGGTGCGCAGCAATTCTTCGGTAAAGACATCGCCCTTGAGCAGGAACTGGTGATCGGCTTCCAGATTATCCAGAGCGTCTTCCAGTGAACCCGGCATGGAGGGGACCTTCGCCAGCTCCTCTGGACCGAGATCGTAAATGTCCTTGTCCAGCGGCTGGCCGGGATCAATCTTGTTTTCAACGCCGTCCAGGCCGGCCATCAACATGGCGGCAAAAGCCATGTAAGGATTGCAGCTCGGATCGGGCGGACGGAATTCAATGCGCTTCGCCTTGGGCGAAGCCGAATACATGGGGATACGGCAAGCAGCCGAGCGATTGCGGCGCGAGTAGGCCAGGTTCACCGGAGCTTCGAAGCCCGGCACCAGGCGCTTATAGGAGTTGGTGGTGGGAGCAATGATGGCGGAGAGCGCCGGACCATGCTTGATCAGGCCGCCGATGTACCACAGCGCCATCTGTGACAGGCCCGCGTAGCCGTCGCCGGCAAACAGCGGCTTGCCGCCCTTCCACAACGACTGGTGGCAGTGCATACCGCTGCCGTTATCCTGGAACAGCGGCTTGGGCATGAAGGTGACGGTCTTGCCGTACTGGTTGGCGACATTGCGCACGACGTACTTGTAGATCATCAAGTTGTCGGCCATACGGACAAGCGGAGCAAACCTCATGTCAATTTCGGCCTGTCCTCCGGTGGCCACTTCGTGATGGTGGCACTCCATCTCCAAGCCGCAATTCTGCATGGTCAGGACCATCTCGGTACGCAAGTCCTGGTAATGATCGGTGGGCGCCACCGGGAAGTAGCCTTCCTTGTAGCGCGGACGGTACCCAAGATTGTTTTCCTTGCGGCCGGAATTCCAGCGGCCTTCCTCGGCGTCAATGAAGTAGAAACCGTGCTGTTCGCGCTGGTCGAAGCGGACGTTGTCGAAGATAAAGAACTCGGCTTCGGGACCGAAATATGCGGTGTCGGCAAGACCGGTGGAATTCAGGTACAGCTCGGCCTTCTTGGCGATGTAACGGGGGTCGCGGTCATAGCGCTGTTTGGTGACCGGGTCCACCACGTCGCAGATCATGACCAGCGTGGGAACTTCCACGAAGGGGTCCAGCATCATGGTTCCCGGGTCGGGCATCAACAGCATGTCGCTTTCGTGGATCGCAGCCCAGCCACGGATCGAGGAACCGTCCATGCCGAAACCTTCCTCGAAGGACGCTTCGCTGAGTTCGCTGATGGGATAGGAAACGTGGTGCCACAGGCCAGGCAAGTCGGTAAAGCGGAGGTCAATCAGCTTAACCCCGTTCTTCTTAATAAACTCCATCACATCTTTTGGACCAGCCATTCATTGCTCCTTTGCGCCGGAACTCCGGTGTGAAATGTGGCGGGTACGACGAAGCCTCTGTCAAACCCTCCAGATGGGTGGAAAGACTTGTGGCACATTCGTGCCCGATGGAGCTTCCCACCGGGTGGAACGGAGTCAGCCGGCGTGCTGTGCTCCACCACGGTGCCAGATTACGGGTGTACTCTCCTGTTGTGAAATTTAATGTTTTTATCAGTGGGATAAAAAGCGTTTATTGCCGCGGGGGAGACAGGAGAAACCTACCCGTCTGCGCTCAAAAAGAGCGCAGGCGAGTCGAAGCATCTTGCGTTTGAAATGCGGCGCGAACATCGCTATTAGGTTTACATTCTCACCTGCAGTTCGTGGCGTGCGCTTTCTATAGGCGTATGCAAGACTGGCGCGCCAAAAACGGGCGCGCTCGCTCAGGATGACATAGCGAAGGGATAGGTGCTGGGTGCACCACTGACGCGCACCGGCTTGGGGGTAGGAGCTTATCTTATTTGACCAGCCACAGCCACAATGCGCCGAATACCACCGTCAGGATGGTTACGGGCAGGCCGACTTTGAAGTACGCCCAAAAAGAGATTTCCACTTCCGGGCGGGCGCGTTCCACCACGATCAAATTGGCGACCGAGCCGGTCACAGTAAGATTTCCGGCCAGCGTGGATGCCATCGCGAGTACGAGCCATGCCGTATGAGTGTTGGAAAAGCCGGGAACCAACGATTTCAGCAGCATCACTGCGGGCACATTGCTGACGATGTTTGACAGCGCCGCTGTGATCACAGTGAAAACAACCGTGTTCTGAAGGTTCCAGCGACGCGTAATCTGCAGCAGCTCGCGCATGAGCCCGGCTTTTTCTGCGCCGCCAACAATGAGGAACAGTCCCACGAAGAAAACAAGCAGGCCCCAATCCACTTCGTCATAAACCAGGCGGGGATCGCGCGTGCGCGTGATCAGCATAGCTGCGGCGCCCAGTGCTGCCATAATGGCTGGCGGGACTCCTGCTAAGAATCCGGCCAACACGCAAGCGATAACCACCAGGGGCTTTACGAGCCGGCCCGCGTCCACATGCGGGACAGCAATCTCCTCGGTCGCAGCCGGCTCATTGCCTTCTGCCACTTTGCAGACGCGTTGGATGATGTACCAGTCAATCAGCAGCCCGACTGCCGCAACCGGGCCCAGATGTATCAGAAAGTGGCGATACCCCATGTGCGAGAAGGAACCAATCAGCATGTTTTGCGGATTGCCCGTGATGGTGGCCACACTGCCGATGTTCGACGCTGTTGCCACCGCAAGCAGGTATGGAAGGGGCTGCACGGCCAGGCGGCGTGTCGCCACCAGCACGAACGGCACCATGACCAGGCAGATGATGTCGTTTACAAAAAACGCGGAAAGCACGCCGCTCGTGAATATGACGGTCGGCAGCAGGTGGCGCGGCCGAAGGCGGGTGACCACTAATTCTGTGATCCAGTCAAAAAATCCGGCCAGATGCAGGTAGGCCACAATCAGCATCATCGAGAACAACAGCACGATCGTGCTGAAGTCAATGAACCGGAGGGTTTCCCCTGGAGCGACGATTCTGAATGCCACCATCAGGACCGCACCTACGATGGCCGCGCCCGGACGGTCAATCTTCATCCCCGGAAATTTGCCGATAGCGAAGACCAGATAGCTGGCGAGGAAAATGGCATACGCGGCAAATATCTTTGCTTCCGACAGCAGCGCGACAACCCCGGCCAATTCCGCCCCGCCGGCCATCGCGGACCCGTTCCACGCGACGAACATTCCGGATCTCCAAAGTCCTGCCCAATAGTGCGAAACTACCGTACACTGCTATCCTTTACTTGGCTATGGACTTCGACCAACTGGAAACTTTTCTGGAAGTGGCGCGGCTGAGCAGCTTTTCGCGGGCCGCAGAGAAGCGCTTCCGGACGCAGCCCGCCATCTCGGCGCAAATCCGCGCTCTGGAGGAGGAGGTAGGCGCGCGCCTGCTTGACCGCTCTGGCGGAAAAGTGTCACTCACGGCTCCGGGCAAGGTCTTCCAGCGTTATGCGGAAGAGACGGTGCAGTCGCGGCGCAACATTCTGACCGCTCTGGCGGAGATGGAGCGGGTGCCACGCGGCGAGATCGTGGTTGGGGCCAATGAAGCCACCTGCCTTTACATCCTGCCGGAAGTTTTTGCGGAATTTAAGAAGCAGTATCCCACCGTGAACGTCAGCATCAGCCGCGCCGAGCACGCACGCATCCTGGAAAGCGTGATTGATAACTCGGTGGACTTCGGCATCATTTCCCTGCCTGTCAGTGATAACCGGCTCACAATAGTGCCTATCCACAAAGACGAGCTGGTGATCGTCGTGGCGCCCGGCCATGAGCTGGCAAGATGCAAAGAGGCGCCGGTAAGCGCGCTGGCCGACTATCCCCTGCTGGTGCCCAAAGCCGGACGTACCCGCGAGGCCATTGAAAACCTGTTCAGCGAGCGCCGCATGAAGCCGAATATCTCGATGGAACTGGACTCCAGCGAGCTGCTGAAGCGCTTTGTGGCCGCGGGGGTAGGCGTCGGTTTCATCTCCCGGTCGAACGTGCAGGAGGACGTGCGGGCCAACGTTTTGGCCACCGTCGCCATGACCGATGCACAAATCCGCCGCGACCTGGCGCTGGTCTTCCGCAAGGACAAGGCCTTGAGCCGGGCCGCGCTGGCCTTCATTGATATCGCCGTCAAGCTCAAGACCGCCAAATCGGGGGCCAGCAAAAGCGGCTGAGTCCGGCGGCGGGTCCCTATCGGCTCATTTGAATTTCTCCCTCGCGCAAATTCTGTCCGTGATATAAATTGCAGAAGTTCCAAGCAAACCACCTGGAGGGCGGGAATTGGCCAGAGACATGGTCCCCAAGCGTGTGTTTTTGACTAAGGGGGTCGGAAAGCACAAAGAAAGGCTCACATCATTTGAGCTGGCACTGCGCGACGCCGGCATCGCTGCTCAGAATCTGGTACGCGTATCCTCGATCTTCCCGCCAAATTGCAAAATTCTTCCCCGCGCCCTCGGCCTGAAAAAGTTGTATCCGGGCGAGGTGGTGTTCGCCGTGGTGGCGGAAAATTCCACCCGCGAGCCACACCGCCTGATCGCTTCCAGCATCGGGCTGGCCATCCCCGCCGACCGCAGCACGTACGGGTACTTGAGCGAGCACCATTCCTTTGGCGAAACCGACAATCAGGCCGGCGACTACGCGGAGGAACTGGCCGCGGAAATGCTCGCTACAACGCTGAACGTGGAGTTCGATCCCGACAAATCCTGGGACGAAAAGAAAGAGATCTACCGCATCTCGAACAAAATCGTGCGCACCATGAACGTGACCCAGTCCGCCATTGGCGATAAGCGCGGGCTGTGGACGACCACGATTGCGTCGGCGATTTTCTTGTTCGATTGAGGCTGTCAGCATTCAGCCATCCGCTATAAGCCATCAGCTTTCAGCCGTCGGCGAAAACAAAGGAGCGACGTGAGTCGCGCCCTTTGTCCCTTAGAGTGCCTTCCTGAGCGAGTGCGCCTGTAGTTGGCGCGCAAGTCGAAGGGCCTGGTGTTTTCTTGGGGGACACAAGATGCTTTCGACTCGCCTCAGCAAAGGATGCCGAGGCTCGCTCAGCATGACAGCAACTTTTCGGAGCCGGGAATACGAGCACACTGCTCGCTGCCGGGAATTCCTGGTTACTTCTTCTTCAGTCTCTCCAGCACCGCTCCGGCGATCAGTGGGAGGCCGACGGTGGCGTCCAGAAAGACTTCGCCGAATCGTCCGCCTTCTTCCGGCGGCACGAACTTGCCCCAGGAGATGGCCTCGCTGTAAGGCGAGCCCGAGAGTCCGCCCCAATATACGGGCTCCGGACAGATGCGCACCCCATAGTGATAGCGCTTCAAGGGAATATCCTCGCCTGCGCGCCGATGGCGCAACTCACAGAAGGGCCCAAATTGCTGGGACCAGTTGCGGGGCACGCCGCCGCCGATGGTGAATATTCCAAGCCGCTTTTGCTTCAGCAGCGTTTCCGCGAAATATTCCAGATCCTCGAACGAGTCCCAGCGCAGCCTGGGCTTGCCTACCTGTGCGCGCAGCCGGTTGGTGACCGCGAAGTCCAAACCCAATTCCGAGTCTGTGAATGCGGGCACAAATACTGGCACACCTTTTTCATAGGCGGACCGCAGAATTCCGCGCCCTTCCACGTGCTTGTGCAGATACGCGCCGATGGCGCAGTTCAGCTTGTAGGAGCAGAGGACCTCGTCCGCATTCCAGTCCTCGAGTACATGAGAGACGACTTCCTGCACGTCGTCGAGGTTCTGCTCCGGTTCCAGAGTGTCATAAACGCGGTTATAGCCGGCCTCGTACAGCTCTACGTCGTTCATCTTCGGGTCATAGCGGAAATGGGAGCGGCCGGTGGCTTCGACCAGGCCGTGGGCCATCAGAGCACCGGTAGAGACAATGGCGTTCACGATGCCGTGATCAATCAGGTCCGTGATGACCAACCCCTGCTTGGCGACGGTCATTGCACCGGCCAGCGTCATCACCACGAAGGAGTCCTTGTCGCGGGCCATGGCTTCCAGCACGTCGGCGGCTTCGCCCACCTGCCGGCCGGTAAATGCAGTCTTGCCCATAGCACGCACCAGGTCGTCAACGGTGCGCACCTTGGAAAGGTCCAGCGGCTCAACCGGCTGCAGCTTGTCTTCGGCAGGATTGTGCAGCTTGCGGTCAATACCTGTGCCCTCATGCTTGTGCTTCAAGTTGCTCACCTCGCGATCAGAGTGTCTGCGGAATTTTTCAAAGTACCGTGGAGGCTCGCTGGCAGTCAAGAAAGCAGGTTTTAGGTGACAACCTGTCACCTGTTACCTGTCACCTGTTACCTGTTACCTGAAACCTGACGACCTGTTTGGTATCCTTACTCTTCCCGGAGAGAAAGCACGTGTCGGCTGCCAAATATCGCGTGGGCCTGATCCAGATGTCCTGCACGCCGGATGCGGAAAAGAACCTGGAGCGCGCCATCGAGCGCATCGGCGAGGCGGCGGGACGTGGCGCGCAGGTGGTTTGCCTTCCGGAACTGTTCCGCACGCAGTATTTCTGCCAGCGCGAAGATGTCACCCTGTTCGATCTTGCCGAGCCAATCCCCGGACCCACGACTCAGCGCCTGAGTGAAGTAGCGCGCGCGAAGAAACTGGTTGTGATTGCGTCCATTTTTGAAAGGCGTGCTCCCGGGGTGTACCACAACACCGCGGCCGTACTGGATTCCGACGGCTCGTTGCGGGGCATTTACCGCAAGATGCATATTCCGGACGACCCGCTCTACTACGAAAAATTTTACTTCACTCCCGGCGATCTCGGCTTTCGCGCCTTCGACACGCAAATGGGACGCGTGGGCACGCTGGTCTGCTGGGACCAGTGGTACCCGGAGGCTGCCCGCCTGACGGCACTGCAGGGCGCCGACATTCTTTTCTATCCCACCGCCATCGGCTGGCATCCGGCGGAAAAAGAAGAGTACGGAAATGTGCAGCACGAGGCCTGGCGAACCGTCCAGCGCAGTCATGCCATCTCCAACGGTGTTTTTGTGGCCGTGGTCAATCGCGTCGGTCACGAGACCGGAAACGTGATGGGCAAGTCCGCTCCGGGCGCAGGGCTGGAGTTCTGGGGCGGCTCCTTTCTGTGCGACCCGTTCGGCACGGTGCTGGCTGAAGCCTGCTCAGATCGGGAAGAGATTCTGGTCGGTGAAATTGATCTCCACAAGCTCGAGGAAGTCCGGCGCAACTGGCCCTTCCTCCGCGACCGCCGCATTGATAGCTACGCGCCCATCACACATCGCTTTTTGGACAAAACGTCGTGAACCGCAGGACGACTAGCCCCACCCCGCACAGCCGGGGGCGGCTGTGCCGCACGAGAAACGCCCCTTACCGCATGCCCGCCGAGTGGGAGCCGCACGAGGCCACCTGGATCGCGTGGCCGCACAACCGCACTGACTGGCCGGGAAAATATGAACCTATCCCGTTCGTTTACGCGGAGATCGTGCGCCACCTAGCGCGTGTTGAAAAAGTTCATGTCCTGGTCAATGACAAGACATGGGAGGACAAGGCGCGCGCTGTTCTTACGCGCTGCCATGTGGGCCTCGAAAACGTCACCTTCCATCGCTGGCCCACAAACCGTGTGTGGACGCGCGATTACGGTCCTACGTTTGTAAAGAACACTGATAACGAAACGGTTGCTGTTAACTGGCGTTTCAACGCGTGGGCGAAGTACGAGGACTGGAAGCGGGATGACGCCATCTCACTGCGGATCAGTCGCTGCCTGAATTTTCCAGTGCTTCAGCCGTCGTTTACCGGCCGGCGGCAGCCCGTAATTTTGGAAGGCGGCAGCATTGACGTGAACGGCTGCGGGACACTGCTGACCACGGAAGAATGCCTGCTTTCGCGCGACGTTCAGGTCCGCAATCCGGGCGCGAGCCGGGAGGAACTTGAGTCTGTGTTCGCCCAATATCTTGGAACCACCAAGGTCATCTGGCTGAAGCGCGGAATTGCCGGAGACGACACTCACGGTCACATTGATGACATTGCGCGCTTCGTTGCCCCCGACATGGTGGTCGCTGCGGTCGAGAGCAATCCCGAGGATGCCAACTACGAACCCTTACGGGAAA
Organism: Terriglobales bacterium; assembly: GCA_041946765.1. Classification (GTDB taxonomy): domain Bacteria; phylum Acidobacteriota; class Terriglobia; order Terriglobales; family Acidobacteriaceae; genus JBHGAZ01. Next base: position 133,953 of record JBHGAZ010000007.1, on the reverse strand, counting down.
ACCTGCTGCAACTGAAAAGCGAAACCGATCAAAACGGGCGACCGCTGCGCGTCGTGGAGCTGCCTATGCCCTCGCCGGTGTGGTTTCGCGGCCAGCGCCTGCCCGCCAGCTACGCGAATTTCTATATCGCCAGTGGCCTGGTGCTCGTGCCCACATTCAACGATCCGAACGACCGCATCGCGTTGAACACTCTTACCGAATTGTTTCCTCACTGCGCGGTGTCAGGCATCTACTGCGGCGACCTGATATGGGGACTTGGCGCGATTCACTGCATGACCCAGCAGCAACCGGCGTAGGTTGATTCTTGATTGGAAGGCAGATGCCTCGCCGGGCTGACGCCCTCCTCGTCATGACACGACCCAACAGGCGGTTGCGGGATCCTTCGCGCGCGTCAGGATAACGCTTCCGTGAAGACTATTTCTTGTAAACGGTGGGCTTGGGTCCCTGCTCGAGGGTTTCGCGGTCCCAGATGGCGCCTTCGCGCGTGTAGTTGGCCATCTCGAAATCCTGGGTGAGTTCCAGGCAGTCGGTGGGACAGGCGTCTTCGCAGAGTCCGCAGAACATACAGCGGCTGGTGTCGTATGTGAAGGTGGTCAACTCTTTGCGCCGGGTGACGGGGTTGCGTTCACTGCCTACGACAATCAGGTTCTCCGGACAAGCCAGCGCACACAGGTCGCAGGCGATGCACATTGTTTCGCCGGTATCGGGGTTGACGTTCAACCGCGGCGCGCCGCGGTAGCGCTCAGCCACCTCGGGCCGCTGTAGCGGATATTGCTCTGTGTAGATCTCTTTCGGGTGCTGGTACTTGAAAGTAACCGACAAACCCTTCAGCAGGTCCACCATGAAGAGCTTTCTCAGAGCAGATTTCATCTCATCCCCACGTATTTATCAGTCTAGCACCCCACCAACTCACCACTGCGCTCATTCAAGTAGATGCAGGCGGGTGACCGCGGTAGCGGAAAAAAGGAGAAAGGAAAAAGGCTGCCCCGGGCCGCCGCACCTGCGGCCCACAACAGCCTTTTCCTGCCCCATCGCACCCAAGGCGGGCGTTCTGAGGACGATTCGGAGCGGTTCACGCCCGCTCCACTCAGGCGGTCGTGCTGCCTGAATCCTTATTTCTGCTCACTACCCGCAGCGCTGCCGGGTGCTCCCCCTTGCTGATTCCCGCGTGTTTCTTTGGAGCCGGTTTTCTCCTTGGGCATGGTGTTGTCCGTGCCCAGCGTGCCGCCGCCGATGGCGCCTCCAACTTCTGCGCGATTGGCTGCGGCCGCGTTGGTATTCGCCTCAGGCTCCGTCTGGCCGGCCTGAGCTGCATTGGGAGGAGTGGCCTCCGCCGGTTTCTTGCCTCGATACTGCGTCCTGCCACCGGCCTCCTGCTTGGCTCCCGCTTCCGTCTGGTACCCGGGCGTGGTCTCTCCGGCGCTGGAAGTCGTGGTGACGTTCTCGGTTGTACCTTGTGCTCCGGTCTTGCCCGCGGCAGGCTGCTTGCTGAAAGTCTTGAGGTCCGGGCTTTGCGCGCCCTGGTTTACCGCGGGATTTTCTGTTCCCGGCGTTTCTTCCGTGCCAAGGATCGATTGCGTTTCATTTGTCGCTTCGCCTCTTGTTGCTGACGGAGGCTGCGTGCTCTGGGCAGCAGGCTCTTGCCCTTGCTTGCCAGACCTATTCGCCTGTGCCAGCACCCACGTCGTCCCCAGCAGCAACATGCACGTAAGTAATAGTGCTCTTCCCATTCCTTGCTCTCCCAACTGGCGTGATGATTTGGTGCTTAGCAGTTTAGAAATCAATCCATCAGGGCGGGTTTACCCAAACTGCCTGCAAATTGCTGCAATGTTGCGACGGCAAATCCTCCGGCACAGGTTCTCTGTTGCTGTTGCCCACGCATCTGCTGTGGCATCCAACTCTGTATGGAGCACCGGATCACGCTTGTCCCTGGCGACGGAATCGGTCCCGAGGTTACATGCGCGGTAGTGCGCATTCTTAAGGCCACCGGGGTGAAGTTCGCGTGGGAAGTCCACGAGGCGGGAGCGCTGGCATTCGAGAAAGTACATGAGTTCATCCCCTGCGAACTGGTGGAATCCTTTGAGCGCACCAAGACGGGGCTGAAGGGACCGATCACAACGCCCATTGGAGGCGGATTTCCGAGTATCAATGTTGCCCTGCGCCGGAGATTCAATCTCTACGCCAGCCTGCGCCCGATTTCCAATCTGCCGGGCGTGCCTACCCGCTATCCAGATGTTGACCTGGTTGTCATCCGCGAAAACACCGAGGGGCTGTACTCGGGGATCGAACACGAGGTGGTGCCGGGAGTTGTCGAGAGCCTGAAGATCATCACGGAAAAAGCTTCTACGCGGATTGCGCGCTTCGCGTTTGAATACGCGCGCAAGCACAATCGCAAGAAGATCCATGCCATCCACAAAGCCAATATTATGAAGCTGTCGGACGGGCTTTTCATCCGTTCTGCGCGCAAGGTGTCGCGCGAATACCCGGAGATCACGTACGGCGAGCACATTGTGGACAACACCTGCATGCAGCTCGTCTTGAACCCCTACCAGTACGACGTGTTACTGCTGGAAAATCTGTATGGCGATATCGTCTCCGACTTGTGCGCTGCGTTCGTGGGCGGGCTGGGCATGGTGCCGGGAGCGAACATCGGAGAGGGCTGCGCCATCTTCGAAGCGGTGCACGGATCAGCGCCCGACATCGCCGGACGCAACATCGCCAATCCCACTGCCCTGCTGCGCTCGGCCATCCTGATGTTGCGTCATTTGGGTGAGCAGGAAGCGGCCGAGCGGATTCAGGGCGCGCTGGAGCACGTATATCGGGCCAAAGAGCACTTGACCCGCGACGTGGGCGGCAACGCCGGTACCAGCGAGTTCGCAGACGCGGTGATCGAGGCGCTGGAAAGCGTGGAGCGACAGCCTGCAGAGCACGCGGCGTGAACAGCCTGCCGGCAGAGGACGCCGGCGCTACCACATTTCTGCAGCCTGGGACGGAGTTGCTGCATCTGAAGGCAGTTGTATCACTGGCAGCCATGTTGAACCGCTCCGGGTCGTGCATAGCATGCCGGTACTAACTGGATCCTTGGGATGGCAGCCCGACAGAGACGGATCGGCGTAGTTCTCTTCCAGCTCGGCGGACCGGAAAACATGGACGCAATCGAGCCCTTTCTCTACAACCTGTTCTCGGACCCGGAAATCATTGATTTCCCTTGCGCGCGCTTCGGGCGCAAGGCGCTGGCCAAGCTGATCTCCCGCACGCGCGCTCACAAGGTGCGGCACCACTATGAGACCATCGGCGGCGGGTCGCCCATCCGCAAGTTTACGGAGCAGCAGGCGCAGGCTCTGGAGGCGGAGCTGAAGCGCTCGGGCGCCGACGTGCGGTGCTTCGTTGCCATGCGTTATTGGCATCCATTTACAGCGGAAGCAGTGGCCCAGGTCAATGCTGCGGAATGCGAGGAGTTGGTGCTGCTGCCGCTCTACCCGCAGTATTCCTCGACCACCACGGGCAGCAGTCTGAACGAATGGGCGCGTCACTTCACCCCCAACGGGACCCGCGTTCACGTGGTCCGGGAGTTCTATCGTGATCAGATGTATATCGGCGCACTGGTCGAGAACATTAACAGCACACTTGCCCGCTTTCCCGACCCAGCCGAGCCTGAACTGATTTTCAGCGCTCATAGCATTCCGGTTTCCAGGATCGAGAGCGGGGATCCTTACCAGAAACAAATAGAGGAGACCGTCCGGTTGGTGATGAGGCTCGGAGGGTGGCCCAATGGGCATCGGCTCTGCTACCAGAGCAAGGTGGGTGCAAGCCAATGGCTGCAGCCGAGCCTGCGCACAAGTTTGCGCAGTGTAGCGGCAGAAGGAGTTGGAAGGGTATGTGTGGTTCCGATCTCGTTTGTCTCCGACCACGTTGAAACACTGGGGGAGATTGATCACCACGCACGTGAGCTGGCCACTTCTCTGGGCGTATTCCAATTTGAAATGACGCCAGGACTGAACGACTTACCAAAATTCATAGCTGCACTAGCCCAAATCGTATTGCGATGCATCAGAGATGACGAAGGGGCGGAGCAAACCCGGGCTTTCTGTACTCCTATTACCTGCCTCCGCGATGACGCCGAGGTAGAAATCAATTCACGCGCGCCGACAGGGAATACAGAAGCGCAAAAGAGGACGATACATGTCCATGTCCGAGACGGAAGCGAAAACTGAATCAGTGACTGAGAAGGCGTCGAAGCCGGAATCAGCCAAGCCGGCGATGGCGGTTCCGGCGGGGGCTAAGGCCGTTTCCCCGACGCCATCGAGCGCTGCCAAGGACGCCACCAAGTACGTCGGCACGCCCGCCGTGGGCACGTCCAAGGCAGCCGCTGCCGGCGGTGTGGCTGCGGTCGGGCCGGAAGACACAGAGAACCTGCGCAAGCGCCGCCGCCTGATCTGGAGTTGCGTAGCGGCGTTTCTGGGCACATGGCTTCTGGCTTTCTTCCGTTTCTTCCTGCCACGCACGCTTTTTGAACCAAGCACGACATTCAAGATCGGCTATCCGACTGACTTTGGCCTGGGGGTAGACCAGAAATTCCTGCAGCAGTACCGCATATGGGTGGACCGCACGCCCGACCGGCTGTTCGTCATCTATGCGCGTTGTACTCACCTGGGCTGCACGCCTGACTGGAAGCCGAGCGAGCACAAGTTCAAGTGCCCCTGCCACGGCAGTGGCTACGACAGCGAAGGAATCAACTTCGAAGGCCCGGCACCGCGTCCCATGGATCGAGCGCACATCGAAATTGCCCCTGATGGGCAGATCCTTGTGGACATCGGCAAGCTGTACCAGTGGCCCAAAGGACAGCCGAGTCACTTCGACGATCCGGGATCGTATCTGCCTGTGTAGACAGCCGGGCAGCAGAGCACGAGGGAACAATGGCTGAGGAAACAAAAAAGGAAATACCCCAGAGCGTCGGCGGCAACGGCGCGAGCGGCGCCGGTCACAAGAGGCTGCCGCTGCTGAGCGTCGTTCAGGATGATCTGCGCAGCCTGAAAGAGGAAATGCCCGACAAGCTGAAGGAGCAGGTGGAGATTCTCAAAGCGCCCACCAAGACGCAGGTATTTACCTCCATTTTCCGCCACAAGCACGACGATACTCCGCGCAACCGGGCGCTGGGGGTGCTGTCGAACGTGTTCCTGCACCTGCATCCGGCGAAGATCAACCGGGACGCGGTGCGCTACAGCTACACCTGGGGCGCGGGCGGAATTACGTTCTATCTGTTCGTGGTGCTTACCTTCACCGGCGCGCTGCTGATGTTCTATTACCACCCGACGAAGGTAGAAGCGTTTCGCGACGTGCTCTACCTGGAGCACGACGTCCCCTTCGGCAAACTATTACGCAACATGCATCGCTGGGCGGCACACTTGATGGTGATCGCGGTGTGGCTGCACATGTTGCGTGTCTTCATGACCGGCTCATACAAGAAGCCGCGCGAATTCAATTGGAACGTCGGCGTGATCCTGCTGGTGCTCACGCTGCTGCTTTCGTTCACCGGATATCTGCTGCCCGATGACCAGCTTGGGTTCTGGGCGGTAACTGTTGGCACCAACATGGCGCGGGCCACGCCCCTGCTGGGACACGAGGGGCCGTTCGGCCCGCAACTTGGCATGACACCCTATAACGACGTGCGCTTCGGATTGTTGGGCGGCTCCATCGTGGATTCCAACGCCCTGCTGCGCTCATATATATGGCACTGCATCGGCATTCCGATTATTGCCTCGGTTTTCATGATCGTGCACTTCTGGCGGGTGCGGAAGGACGGCGGCATCAGCGGCCCGGCTCCGGTGATGCTGGAATCGGAAGTGAAGGATGGATACGTGAATCCGAGTGTCAAGACTGCACCAGCGGCGGCGATGAGGAGATGACGGTTCTGTAGAGACGTAGCTTGCTACGTCTCGGAAAAGCTCCCACCCTTCGCTTCGCTCAGGATGGGGCGCCCAGGTCGTAAATGAGGATCTGAACTTATGGATTGGCAACAGCTATGGAACATCGTCTCCGCTCCTGACAATGTGCCCATTGTGGCGCTGGTTCCGCTGCTGATTTTCTACTGCGCACTGGCATTCAAGCAGGCGCTGGACAACGACAAGCTCATCACGCAACTCGAAGCCGATCCGGCGCTGGCCAAAACACACCACCGGAAGACGTTTCCGTACAGGCCCGGGTGGATGAAAGAAGTCCACGTTTGGCCTTTCCTGCTAAGGATTGAGTTCCTGGCGGCAATCATCGTCACTGCAATTCTGATGGTGTGGTCCATCGCGCTGAACGCGCCGCTGGAAGAGCCGTCCAATCCGAACGTCACCATGAATCCTGCCAAGGCGCCGTGGTACTTCCTCGGCTTGCAGGAAATGCTGGTGTATTTCGATCCGTGGATCGCCGGGGTGGTGATGCCGACCCTGATCATCATTGGATTGATGATCATCCCGTACATTGACACCAATCCGCTGGGCAACGGCTACTACACCTTAAAGCAGCGCAAGTTTGCGATTGCCACGTTTCTGTTCGGCTTCATCATCCTCTGGGTTTCCATGATCCTGATCGGCACCTTCATTCGCGGTCCGGGTTGGATGTGGTTCTGGCCGGGGCAAACATGGGACCACAATCGGCTCATATACGAAGTCAATCGCGACCTGCCTGACCTGTTCGGCATTACCTCGAACCTGGGCAAGGGGATTTTTGGGGCCATTGTGGTTGGCGCGTACTACGTTCTCGGCGGCGGGCTGGTGTACAGCCTGTTTCGGCGTTATAAGCCCCGGGACTTCAAGCGCATGAGCATCTTGCAGTATTCGCTGATGACGTTTTTTCTGCTGACCATGGTGGCGCTGCCTATCAAGATGCTGCTGCGGCTGACGATGCACATTAAATACGTGTGGATCACACCGTGGTTCAACATATGAGATTGAACGCGAAAACAGGCGTGGTTATAGGGGTCCTTCGCCCTTCGGGCTCGGGATTTCGGCTGCGGGCTCTCCCCTCGCTGCGCTCGGGTCACGCCCGCAAAGCGCCTCAAGATAACGCCGTGGTTCAACATTTGAGTGGAGATAACAGCGGAGGCGAGGACGCCAGCGCTACGGGTCTGGTGTAAAGCATAGGAGGAAGTGGCGTGTCCCCTGAAGAACGCATTCCCGACCGGGACCCGGTCGTAACCAAATCCTACGTGCCGCATTATGTGATCGCGACCGTACTGCTGGTAGGGTCGCTCTTCTGGGCCATGTGGGACGAGAACTATGGCCAGCGGCCCTGGAAGAATTACCAGCAAGAGTTCCGGTCGCGGTATTCACGTTTTTTGAACAGTGCGAAATCGCAATCGGCCAAGTCGCAGCAGGAAATCGAGCGGAGTGAGGAATACCGCAAACTGGACGAAGCCTACCGTCAAGCCACTGAGGCCGCCGAACCACGCGCCAAGGTAATTCGCGACAAACTGCACAAGCTGTCGACAGACTTGCTGGCGGTCCAGACCGTCTTCACAGACAAGCGTGCTTACGCCAACGCCATCATCTATCAGATCGAAACGGACGAAAGCGAAAGCGGCAAGAAGAGGAAGCAGCGGGAGCTGGACGAATTTAAGGCGCAACAGTTCAAGGTGGAAATGCCGGACGGCTCCGTCAAGAGGCTCAACTACGACCAGCTTGAGAAGTTCTATAACGACCTGCGCGAGCAAAAAACCGCTGCCAGCCTGGAGCTGGGCGAGATCCTGAAACCGGTCACGGAAGCACAGGAAAAACGAGACCAGTACGTCAGCGATCACATGGTCAACCTGACCCCCGAGCAGATCGCGGGATTGCAAAAGAAGACCAGCGATCTGGAACCAGAGGTGCGCCAGATCGTCGTGCCTGACCCGCGTAACAGCGGCAATCCGATCATCGTGGACCGTTGCGAGTCCTGTCACATGGGCATTCGCGAACCGCTGAAGCTGACTGCAGCCTCCATGGCAGTCGCCTCCCACAAGCCAGACCTCTATGCGCGTGCCTTTACCAGCCATCCTGCTGCCGGCTTGCTGAATGTTCACGATCCGGAAAAGTTCGGCTGCACGCCTTGCCATCAGGGAAACGGGCGCGCCACTACCAGCATGGTCAAGGCACATGGAAATTATGAGCACTGGCTATGGCCACTATTCTCGAAGGAGAACACAGAGGCCGGCTGCCAGACCTGCCATAGCGCAGACATGGTCCTGGTCAGCGGCGACGTGGGCCACGTTATCAGCGACGGCAAATATCTGTTCGAACAGCGCGGGTGCATGGGATGCCATCGCTATGAGGGATACAACAAAGAGCCGGAAGAGCTGCTCTCGATTGACCAGCAAATCAAGCAGTTGGAAAAGCAGCAGAAAGAAAATCTAAAGCGAGCCGCACTGCTGATGAAGCAGGCCGACCAGGCGGAAACCAACGAGGAAGCCAACAAGCTGAACGATCAGGCTGTCGGCCTTAAGGTGGCCAACAGCGAGATCACCGGCCAGATCAGGCAACTCGACCAGCGCACCAAGAGCCTGCTGCGGGATATGAAGAAGGTCGGGCCGAACCTCAAGGAAATCCGGGAAAAGCTGAACAAGAACTGGGTTCCCGTCTGGCTGCACAAGCCTACGGATTTCCGCCCGACCACGAAGATGCCCGACTTCCGGCTGACCGACGAACAGATCAAGGACATCACCGCGTACCTGTGGCAGTCGGCGCTGAAGGATGAAATTCCGAGGGCCAAGCCAGGGAATGCGGCGCGAGGCAAAGAACTATTTGAAACGCGCGGCTGCCTCGCTTGCCATTCCATCGGGGAAGGCGATCAGCGTCAGGGTGGCGACTTTGCCGCGAACTTAACGCGCGTTGGCGAGAAGGCCAACTACGACTACCTGGTGCGCTGGGTACACAATCCGCGCCAGCGCACGCGTCCGTATTGTCCGTATGAAAAGAAGGACATCGGCCCTGAAGACTACGCCAAGCACGGCCTGCCCTATGTGTTCGATGCCGAGCACACAAAGTGTCCGAACGACGGCCACGAGCTTGAGGTGCAGCAGATGACCGTGATGCCCAGCCTGCGGCTCAGCCAGGAGGACGCGCAGGACATTGCCAGCTATCTGATTACTCTGAAGAAGAAAGAACCCAGCTCGTATCCTGATGCTGCTTTCATGGACGACCCGGCGCGCAAGGAGAAGGGCAAGGAGTACATCAAGCATTTCGGTTGCGCCGGGTGCCACGAGATCGCCGGACTTGAAGATGAGGGCCGCATCGGCACCGAGTTGACCACCGAAGGCAGCAAGCCAATCGAACGTCTTGATTTCGCTTTGCTGACCCATCCCGCGGAGACCGGCGGCAAGGACCCCCTGACGGGCAAACCCACAGGGCCGTGGTACAACCACAAAGGATTCTTCGAGCACAAGCTCCAGAAGCCTGACATTTTCGATCAAGGCAAGATCAAGACGGAGAGCGAAAAGCTGCGCATGCCGGATCCGCACCTGACACCGCAGCAAGTGCGCGCACTCACGACCTTCCTGCTCGGCAGCCAGGAAACTTCCCTACCCGCCAGCTATCAATACAAGCCGGAGGACGCACGTCGGGACGTCCAAGAAGGCTGGTGGATCGTACGCAAGTACAACTGCATGGGTTGTCATCAGTTTATCCCGGGGCAGACGACCGCGCTCATGCAAATGGCGCGCTACCAGGATCCGGACTGGAAGGAGCAACTGCCGCCTAAGCTTCTGCTCGAAGGCGCGCGGGTTGACCCCGAGTGGCTCCGGCATTTCTTGTCCAACCCGGCCCTGAGCACCACCGACACCAACCGCAACGGCGTGCGTTCTTATCTGAAAGTGCGCATGCCCACGTTCTTCTTCTCTGATGACGAAGTGCGGAAGCTGGTGCGGTTCTTCCAGGCGTTGTCGCAGCAGCCAATGCCGTACATCCCGGACCGCGTGCCCGTTCTGACGGCGAAGGAAACCGAGATGGCGCGCAGTCTTTTCAGCAGCGAGGCAGCGCCGTGTCTGAAGTGTCACGCGACCGGCGATCCGGCACACGACCGCACCGCCACCGCGCCGAACTTCCTGATTGCTAAAGAACGGCTTAAACCAGCGTGGACGGAGCAGTGGATCATTGATCCGCAGAGCATCAGCCCCGGAACCTCGATGCCGTCAAACCTTTTCCGCAAGGAAAGCGGACGCTGGGTGTTCAATGGCCCCACCCCGCCGTCGTTCGTGGCCTATGACCAGGACCAGACCAAGCTGCTGGTCCGCTACATCTTCCAGCTTACGCCTGAGGAGCAGAAGCGCGTTTCCAGCATGATGACCAGAAGAGGGGCGAGAAAGACTGCCAAGGTGTCTGGCAAGGGCGCGAGTGGGAACTAGAAACAGTGCGAACAACAGCCGGGCCCAAGATCTTTCTTATGAGGTGCAACGAAAGCATGAAAGCGAATAGATGGTTCGTAATGTTGGGCCTTCTGATTTTCGGCCTGGTTCTGCTGACCGCCTGTGGCAAGAAGGAAGCGCCACAGGCCAGCAGTCAGCCGGAGACGAAGGCGGACACTAAAGCGGCCGCCACTCCCATTGATCCAGCTACGGCGGCCACCATACAAGGCGCAGTAAAGTTTGCCGGCACCGCGCCCAAGCCGGTCAAGATTGACATGAGCCAGGACCCGGCCTGCAAAGGCTCGAATGTCTCAGAAGTCATCGTGGCTGACGGCGGCAACCTGGCGAACGTCTTCGTGTACGTGAAGAGCGGACTGGGCGAGCGTACGTTCGAAGAGCCAAAAACTCCGGTAGAAATTGACCAGGCGGGCTGCCGTTATCACCCGCATGTGGTCGGGGTGATGGCCGGCCAGCCAATCAAGATCGTCAACAGCGACCCCACGACGCACAACATTCATCCCACACCCAAGGACAACCGCGAGTGGAACGAATCGCAAGGCCCGAAAGCCGCTCCCCTTGAGAAGAGTTTCGCGCGCGAAGAAATCATGATGCCGGTCAAGTGCAACCAGCATCCGTGGATGAAGATGTATATCAACGTGGTGAAGAGCCCGTTTTTTGCTGTCACGGGCAAAGATGGCAAGTATGAAATCAAAGGCCTGCCGCCGGGCACTTACACCATCGCTGCAGTGCAGGAAAAACTGGGCGAGCAGACACAGCAAGTCACAGTGGGACCGAAAGAGACGAAGGCGGTCGAGTTCACGTTCAAGCCAGGCGGAGGTGGTGGCACGGCGGCCAAATGAGACGCCGCAGTGAATCGCAGCTGAACTGGCTGGCATCTAAGGCGACTGAGACATGGCTCGGAGATGTAGCAAGCTACGTCTCTACACCGTGGGGACCAACTTCCGCCCGGCGAAATCAAGAAGTGGGAGCCACCCTCTGGAAGCAGAGGGTGGCTCACCCAGGAGCACAGATCTGAAGCCGCTTTCGACGCCCTATAACCGCGCGCATCACTGGTTTGCGGTGTTCACCGCGGCTACAACGTTTCTCCTTATCATTGCCGGCGCGCTGGTAACCAGCAACGACGCCGGTCTGGCTGTCCCTGACTGGCCCACATCTTTCGGCCACTGGCCAGTGACGTACTCGTATTTCGAAGTGCCGATGGTCGGCGGAATCATGTACGAGCACGGCCACCGCATCGTGGCGCAGTTCATTGGCGTACTGACCATCATCCTTGCAATCTGGACTTGGCGGAGGGACCGCCGGCCGTGGCTCCGCACACTTGGGATAGCTGCGCTGGGTACAGTCATTATTCAGGGTGTCCTCGGCGGCATCACAGTGCTGAAATTCCTTCCGCCGGTGGTGTCCACTGCGCATGCCGCCGTGGGGCAGACTTTCTTCTGCATCGCCGTCGCAATCGCCCTCTTCACCGGACGGCGCTGGGTAGGCGAGGAGCCGCAGACTCGTGTGGATACAAATCGTCCCAGCTTGCCCGTGCTGGCGTGGCTTTCGGTGGCTGCCGTGTATGTGCAGCTCATTCTCGGGGCCATGTTCCGGCACAACGGAATGAAGCTGCTGCCCCACCTGATCAGCGCCGTGATCGTTACCGCGGTGCTGAGCTGGACGATCACCCGCACACTTTCCCGCTACGGCGACCTGGAGCAACTGCGACGCCCGGCAATCATGCTGCTGGCGCTATTGCTGGCGCAGTTGTCGCTCGGGTTTACCGCTTATCTGACGCGGGTGGTGTGGGGCCAGGACGCGGTGCAGCCAAGTACAGCGATGGTGGTCACGACAGTCGCCCATGTTGCAGTGGGGGCGTTGCTGCTGGCCACCACGGTTGTATTAGCGATTCAGGCATGGAGACACATGCCCGTCCTGCACGAGGAACGCGTGCCCGGCGGGACACAGAAAGCAGTCACCGCATGAGCAGTGCAACTCAAGCCTTGCCCATCCCGCGCATGAGCGTGGCGATGGTGCTGCGGGATTATTCGGAATTTATCAAACTGCGAGTAACCACGCTGATCCTAATGACGGCGTGGTGCGGCTATTACTTCGGCGCAGCGAAATCTGGGATCGGTTCGGTTTCCTGGGGCCTGCTGCACGCGATCGTCGGCATTGGCCTGGTATCCGCGGGAACAGCGGCGCTCAATGAAGTTATGGAGCGCAACGTGGACGGGTTGATGCGGCGTACCGCCATGCGTCCGCTGGTAACCGGACACATGAGTTTCGCTCAGGGGCTCGCTGCAGGCCTGATGATGGTCTTGGGCGGCACAGCTTATCTTGCGCTGAACACGAATCTGCTTGCGGCGTTGTTGACGCTGGCGACATGTGTGGTTTATCTCGGTGCGTATACGCCGCTCAAGCGGGTGTCGCCAATCTGTACCTTCGTTGGCGCGTTCCCCGGAGCAATGCCGCCTGTACTTGGTTGGGTGGCGGCCCGCGGGCGGCTGGACTGGGAAGCGCTGGTTCTATTCGCCATCCTGTTCTTCTGGCAGTTCCCACACTTCCATTCAATCGCGTGGCTCTACCGGGAAGATTACGCGCGCGCCGGAGTGCGCATGCTGCCAGTGGTCGAATCGGACGGCAAATCAACTGCGCGTCAGATAGTTTTTTATTCATTCGCTTTAATACCGGCCACTCTGGCACCCAGTCTGCTGGGGATGTCAGGCAAGATTTATTTCACCGGCGCGCTAGTGTTGGGAGCAGCATTCCTGTGGTCTGCCCTGCGCCTGGCGCGCTCGCGGATGTCGCCGGAAATGGGGAAATCGAAGCGCCTGGCACGTAATGTGCTTCAGGCCAGCGTCTTCTATCTGCCGCTACTCTTCGCGCTGATGATGATCAACGCAGCGGCGTCATAAGAACAAAAGTGATGACGCGAACACCCGAAAATGCGGCCGCGATCGCGGAGCTTCCCCGACAAGCAGCCAGCGGCGCGGTAATCCAGGTCGAGGACCTGCGACACGCATACGGCAGCCGCACGGCGCTGGATGGTGTTTCATTCGAAGTCCGGAATGCGGAGATCTTCGGTCTGCTGGGACCGAACGGCAGCGGCAAGACAACGATGTTCCGCATCCTTTCCACCCTCATGCTGCCTACGGGCGGCCGCGCCCTGATCATGGGGCACGACGCCGCCAAAGACCCCGCCGCGCTGCGCCGCACCATCGGCGTGGTTTTTCAGGCCTCCAGCATTGATGTGAAATTAACGGCCGAGGAGAATCTGCGCCACGTCGGGCATCTGTATGGCTTGCGTGGTTCGGCCTTGGGCAGTCGGGTGTCCGAGATGCTTGGCCGCGTCGGTCTGGCGGACAGAGCCCACAATCGTGCGGAAACCTTTTCCGGGGGTATGCAGCGGCGTCTGGAACTGGCGAAGGGGCTTGTGCATCACCCGTCGGTCCTTCTGCTGGATGAGCCTACGACCGGGCTCGACCCGGGTGCTCGCCGTGATCTCTGGCAATACCTCGCCATGCTGCGCGACCAGGAGCACGTAACGGTGATCGTCACGACCCATCTGATGGAAGAAGCCGAGCGCTGTGATCGTCTGGCCATACTGAGCGAGGGAAAACTGGTCGCCCTTGGCACCCCGGCCGAATTGAAGCATGAAATCGGCGGCGACGTGATCCTGCTGGAGCCGCGCAACCGGCCCGAGGCACTGGCGGAGAAGATCTTCAGCCGCTTTGGTTTGCAGGCTGCCGTGATCGCAGGAAAAGTGCGGCTGGAAAAAGAGCAGGGGCACCGCTTTGTCACGGAGGTGATGGAGGCCTTGCCTGGCGAGATCGAGTCTATTTCAGTAAGCAAACCGAACCTGGAGGACGTCTTCATTCACCGCACCGGCCATCGCTTCTGGAGCGAAGACAACGGGAGCGGCGAAAACAGCGGCCACGGGGAACCCGCGAAGGTTCAAGAGTAGATGATGGCGACCCAGACACAAACTCTGGCTGGTCCGGCTAAGACTTCTACAACCGGCGTCCTGGTCCCAACCCTCTCCCTGTGGTGGCGTGAGATCGTGCGCTTTTACCGCAACCGCAGCCGCGTGATCGGCGTTATCGCTTCCCCGCTGCTGTTCTGGCTGGTCATCGGGTCCGGCTTCGGGACTTCCTTCCGTTCGGGGTCGGGCGGCGGCGGACATTACCTGGAGTACTTCTTCCCCGGCGCGCTGACCATGATCGTGCTGTTCACGTCCATCTTCGCCATGATGTCCGTCATTGAGGACCGCAAGGAAGGTTTTCTGCTTTCCGTGCTGGTGGCGCCCGTAAACCGGTCGGTGATCGTGATGGGCAAGGTACTGGGTGGAACCACACTCGCTACCATTCAGGGATTGATTTTTCTGGCGTTTGCCCCGGCGCTGAGAAACGCCCGTATAGGTTTAAGCAACATCGGCCCGATCGTCCTGACGGTCTTTCTGGTTGCGTTCGCGCTCACGGCCCTGGGGTTTGCGATCGCGTGGCCCATGGATTCCACGCAAGCTTTTCATGCCATCGTAAATCTGTTTCTGATCCCGCTGTGGCTGCTCTCGGGCGCGCTGTTTCCGCTGACGGGAGCGTCCGGTTGGATTCGCATGCTGATGCGCGTCAATCCGCTGACGTATGGGAACGAGGCGCTGCGACAACTGCTGTTTCCCGGCAGCGAGTCGGTGCTGCCGGTGGGCTCGTCTATCGTTGTACTGGCGTTGTTCTCGGCGGCGATGTTCGCGCTGGCGTTCATCATGGCCAACCGCCGCAGCACCAAGCCGGCGGCCTGAGCATGAGCATTCCGGATTCATACGCGATCTTTCCCGTGCTCAATGCGGCGCTGAACGGCCTTAGCGCCGTCTTGATCGCTACGGGAGTGGTTTTGATCCGGCGTGGCCGTCGGGCGGCGCACAAGCGCTTCATGATTGCCGCCGTAGTGACCTCCAGCCTTTTTCTCATTTCGTATTTGTGGTATCACGCGCACGTCGGCTCAGTGCGGTTTCAGGGACACGGTTGGGCTCGCCCGTTATATTTCGGTATTTTGACTTCGCATACAGTGTTGGCGGCGGCAATTGTCCCGCTGGTGATCGTCACGCTGACGCGCGCGCTTCGCGGGAAATACGAGCGTCACCGCGCCAGCGCGCGCTGGACGTACCCTGCCTGGCTGTATGTTTCGGTTACGGGCGTGGTTATTTATGTGATGCTTTATCAGCTATTTCCATAATAAAGATCAGGTGTTGGTTGAGATATTTTCGTGACCCGGCTGAGGCTGAAAATTGATATTTCCGGCACTTATGGCGACGAAGCTTGGCGCTCGCTGCGCCAGTTTGATGAAATCCAGCATGCCGCTTTCGGGCCACAGTTCGGCAGCAGCGGAGCGTGCCATCACTCTCCCCTGCTGCCACATGCGAAGGGCGAATGGCGAGGAGCGGAAATTCAGCTTGCGACCAGTCTGTTGGCGCAGTACGCCATTGCGCATTACCTGGAGCAAGAGCGCGTATTGGATGCCGATGTGGAGGAGTGACATAAAAACGGGAATACAATTGTGACAGAATGAATGCGTCTGCTGCCAATCCGATTGCTTCCGGCCGGGGGCCGACGCCACCACCGGGTGCGCCGTCCCCGCGGATGTCGCTGCGCAATCGCATTCTGTTTCTGGCAGTGGCGTGGTTAATTGTGCTCATGCCGTTTCTGTTTTGGCATGGCACTTGGTTTGGCCGTCCTCTTTCCGACCGGCAGATTAACGATTACCTCCATGACACGGCACATCCCCGCCACACGCAACACGCGCTGGTGCAGATTGGCGAGCGCATGTCGCGACACGAAGCCAGCGTGATCCTCTGGTACCCCGACCTAGTCAGGCTGGCGGGGTCCCCAATTGAAGAAATTCGCAATACGGACGCCTGGGTGATGGGACAGGACCCCACGCGGCCGGAGTTCCACGAAACCTTGCTGAGGATGCTTCACGATTCTTCGCCGCTAGTA
Source organism: Terriglobales bacterium (assembly GCA_041946765.1). GTDB lineage: Bacteria > Acidobacteriota > Terriglobia > Terriglobales > Acidobacteriaceae > JBHGAZ01. The sequence goes on along the minus strand of JBHGAZ010000007.1, from coordinate 117,597 downwards.
CGTGGCAATGCCGCACTGGCGCTGGTGCGCTTTGGCGACCCCTCCGGCCATGACCAGATTGTTTCCCTGCTGCAATCAGACAGGGTAACCGCCCCTTCCAATGGCACCTTGATGAATGTGGTCAAGCCAGGCACCGCGATTCATCAGAAGGGATTAGTCGCCAAACTGAAAACAGACAACGGTGTTTTGGAACTGCGGGCGCAGGCTGGTGGCAACGTGCGCGCCGTCCCTGTGACGGCGGGAAGCAATGTGACAGCGGGCACAGAGATTGCGACTATTGATCCTCCAGGCGGTCAGGTCTGGGAAGCCTTGCGCGCACTCTCTCTGATTGGACGCACTGAGGACCTGCCCGTCGTGCAGTATTTCGAGCGAGTAAGCGCCGATTGGCCCCAACGCATCAGCCAACAAGCCAAGCTGACCGAGGAAGCAATCCGAGAGCGAGCAGGAAAGTAGGTCGGACCTGACACCTGATACCTAGTACGGCATCGGGCCGGTCTCGACTTCCACCTCGGTAGTGTCCACCATAACGATGGCATCCCAGGGACAGCCGTCCAGGAAGCATCCGTCCGGTCCCTTGCTGGTGCATTTCTTGCAGCCGATGCAAAGCAATGGATCCACCTGGATGCGGCCGAACGGGGGGTGGTCTTCATCCGCCACCCAGAACATGCAATCTTCCACGGGACAGTATTCGACGCAGGCAGGCGAGCCGGCGCATCCGGTACAGCACTCGGTGATGACGGCCAGCTCTTTGGGCTTCTTCTTGCGGGGAGTGACAAGGCCCTTGGACCGGGGCTCGTGCTTGAGTTCGTCCGGCACCATGCCGGGGGCCTTACTGGCGGTTGGCTGCTCAGTGGGCATGCAGCGATTATACCTCTGCTTTCTAAGTTGCCGGTCGGCGCGGAATCGTTGCCGGATGAGGGGGCGCAGGCCGCGGAAACCTTAAAATAGCTGCTGGCATATCGTGGCGATTTCTGGAGTGCGACATGTACCGCCATAGTACTTGTCAACTATTAGAACTGGAGTAACATGTCTGGCAATCATCCGTGGGGACGTCGAGGAGGCAACTATGACCAAGGCGGCCACCAATACCCAGGCAGCTTTTTCTAGCCAACGTACTTCCGATAGAAACCTCATCGTTCTTGGGCTGGCAATCATTCTGGCGGTTGGCGCGGTTACCGTGCTGACGCTGGTCGGCACAGGCAAAGCGCGCGGTCCGTTGAACGACAATCAAGTCACGCAATTCTTACGCGACGATTCCGATCCTGGCGGGATTGTGTACGCGCTCTCGCAACTCCAGGAGCGCATGCGGCGGCAGCAACCCGTATCGCAGTGGTATCCGGAGCTGACACGGCTGGCCAACACCCACGACGAACAGGTGGGTCATATGGTGGCGGACATGATGGGCCGGATTCCATCGCGTCCTCAGTTCCATGAGGCCCTGCTTTCCATGCTGCGCAGCCGGTCGGTGCTGGTGAAGAATTCGGCGGCCCTATCGCTGGCCGAGTTTGGCGATGGCTCGGGACGCGAGCAGCTGCTGAGCATGATGTATCCGGCGCGTTTGACCGCCCCCGTGAGCGGACGGGTGGACAGCGCGGTGAGCTTCGGCACCCGGATCGAGCATGGCAGCGTGGTTGCGCGCCTGACGAACGGCCGCGCCACAGTCAATATCTATTCTCCGATTTCCGGGCAGTTGCGCGCGCTGGCGGCACAGGCGGGTGACGTGCTCTCCGCAGGAACGCACGTGGCCACGATTGAACCCGATAATGAGCAGCTCATCGCCGTGCTTCATGCGTTGGAACTTGTGGGACACCTGGAAGACCTGCCGGCGATCCAGCAATACGAGAACGCCAATGCGCCCGAATTGCGCGAGCGGGCAAAGGCCGTCGAAAAAGCTATCCGCGCTCGCGAGAGAGCGCCGGCGAGCTGAGGCTAAGAGCCGAAACCAGAGGTGGTGTTAACCGTTCGCACAGCCGAGGGCGGCTGTGGCACACGGTTCATGCTTGCCCGGACGACCGGCAGGGCTACAGCAACCCTAGTTTTGCCCTGATCAGATTTCGAATACCGCGCCGGTATCTGCGCTAGTAACGTGCAGCAGGTAGCGCGCCAGCCATCCACGTTTCACCTTCGGCTCAAAGAGAGGCAAAGCGTCTAGGCGCTGGCGTATTTCCTTGTCACTGATCTTCAATTCGATCCGGCAAGTCCTGGCGTTGATGTAGATGCGATCGCCGTCACGAATGGCCGCGATGGGGCCGCGCGCTGCGGCTTCCGGTGAGATGTGGCCGATGCAAAGGCCGCGCGTGCCTCCCGAGAAACGACCGTCGGTAATCAGCGCCGCGCGGATGCCGGCGCCGACAATCGCCGCGGTCGGGGAAAGCATTTCCTGCATACCCGGCCCGCCACGCGGCCCTTCGTAGCGGATTACTACCACATCGCCGTCTTTTACTTCGCCGGCGAGGATGCCGCGCAGCGCGTCCTCCTGCGATTCATAAATCCGTGCGGCGCCTTCGTACTCCATCATGTCCGGGTCAACACCGGCCACTTTCACGACCGCGCCTTTAGGGGCAAGATTGCCGAAGAGCACGGCAAGTCCGCCCGTTTGCGAGAAGGCCTTCGATACGGGACGAATCACGTCGCCGTCAGGATCGGGAGCACAGGCAGCCGCGTCTGCAAGTTGCCCGGTAACCGAGGGAACGTCGAGCCGCAGGTCGGTCTTGGCGTGGCGATCCAATTCCTTGAGGATGGCCGAAATGCCGCCAGCGCGATGCACGTGCTCCATGTGTACCTCGGGACGGCTGGGTGAGACCTTGCAGATGTTCGGAGTGGCGGCGGAAATTTCGTTGAGCTGGGTGAGGTCGAAGGAAATGCCCGCGGAGTGTGCCAGCGCCAGCGTGTGCAGCACGGTATTGGTCGAGCCGCCCATGGCCATGTCGAGCACAAAGGCATTGGTGAGTGCCTGCTCAGTGACGATGTCCAGCGGGCGAACGTTCTGCGCGAGGCAACGCTTCAGCGCGCGCGCCGCTTTCTTCGACAATTCAATGCGCTCGGGATTCAGTTCGGTCCGGCGACCGTTGTCTACCCAATGCTCGGCGGGCATGGTGCCATTGCCCGGCACAGCCAGTCCCAGGGCCTCACCCAGACAGTTCATGGAATTGGCGGTGAACATGCCGGCGCAACTCCCGCATCCGGGACAGGCCTGCTGGGCCAGACTCCTCAGTTCGTTCTCTGAAATCTTTCCTACACTGAGCTTCCCTACCGCCTCGAAAACTGTGATCAGGTCAGTGTTTCCACGGCCTGCCAGCATCGGTCCGCCGCTCAGATATACGGCGGGAATATTGATGCGGACCATGGCGTTGTACATTGCCGGAACAATCTTGTCGCAATTAGCTATGCCGATCCAGGCGTCGCAGGGGTGGGCGCCGATGATGGTCTCGATCTGGTCGGCAATCAGCTCGCGCGACGCAAGAGAATATTTCATGCCGAAATGGCCCATGGCAATGCCGTCGCAGATTGCGCCGCCGACATTCACGTACCAGACATTGAAGCCCAAGTCTTTCAGTTCGTCGCGCACAATGGCGCCGATCTTGTCCAGGTGGGCGTGTCCGGGGATTTGGTTGGAATAGGAGTTGATGACGGTTACGAAAGGTTTTTTCAGGTCGTCCAGCGAACTGATGACGCCCTCAGCGATCATCAACGAAGCCGCCGGGAGCATGTGACTGCCCTCGGCGATGATGCGGCTGCCCCGCTTCCGAATCTCTTCAATGCCTGCGTTCATGTAATTCTTCATCTCTTGTGTGCCTGCCTGTTGTCGCCCCGACAACGCGAAGCTACACCCATGCTGGCGCGCCCGGAGCTCTGTTCGGGATAATGCAGTTTAGCAGGTTGGCGGGGAATTCATAACAGCAGGTCCTTCACTTCCCAGTTTGATTTAGGCTGCCAGTGTCATGACGAGGAGGGCGTCAGCCCGACAAGGCATCTGCTTCCAAGGCAGTTGTCAAAAGCAGATACCTCGCTTCGCTCCTCATGACACCACAAGAATTTGCTGAGTGCCAAATAGCGAGAGGACTCAATGATTCAATGGCTCAGTGCTAGAGCCGAATGCGGTAGTCCTCGTGTTTGAGGGTGAGGTTCGGGTTGTAGTAGGGGTCCTCGGTCAGCTTTCTGCCCCATCGCTTCTGCATATAGCGTACTTCGTGGGTATCCAGGTCAAAGCCGCGCGAGGCGGACTCGTAATGGAAGAGTTCGGCGTAGGGAGTCCAGACTACGCGAAAACCGGCTTCACGCACGCGCAAGCAAAAATCCACGTCGTTAAAGGCAACGGACAGGTTTTCGTCGAAGCCGCCGACTTGTTCGAATACATCGCGCCGCACCATCATGCACGCGGCGGTGACCGCAGAGTAGTTTTTCACACGGCTCAACGAGTCGAAATAGCCGCGATGCCACCAGGGAAAACGCTTGAAGGCATGTCCTGCCACTCCACCCAGGCCGAGAATTACACCGCCGTGCTGAATGGTGCGATTGGGATAGTACAGCTTTGCACCCACCGCGCCGATCTCCGGGAACTGGCAGTATTCGAGCATGGCCGTCAGCCATCCGGGTGAGATGACGGAAACGTCATTGTTCAGAAACAGAAGATAATTTCCATTGGCATGGCGCACGCCGAAGTTGTTAATGCGGGAGAAATTGAACGCCTCGCGCAAGGGCACAACGCGATGGCGCAATTCCGCCAAGTACTTTATGGTGGAAGGTTCATTGCTGTTGTTGTCAATCACCACAATTTCATAGTTCGGGTACGAAGTTCTCTCCTCGATGCTGCGGATGCAGCGTGAAAGCAAGCCAATCCGGTCCTTGGTGGGAATGATGATGCTGACCAGCGGCTCCCCGATAATGGCGGGCTGCACGCGGTAACGATTCGCGCGATCGCAGATGACCTCGGCTTGAATTCCGCGCCGCTGCATGTGTTCGACCAGGGCGCGGCGACCGGCTTCGGAGCTGAAGCTCTTGGCGCTGGCGGCCGCCGCCGTAGATCCTTCCCATTTGCGCCAGTGATATAGCACCTTGGGAATGTGGAAGACGCGCTGCGTGCGCTCGGTTGCGCGCAGCATCAGGTCATAATCCTGGCTTCCCTCAAAGCCGTGACGGAATCCGCCGATTTCATCCAGCACCTGTTTGCGATAAACGCCGAAGTGGCACGTGTACATGCAGGCCAGCAGGTATTCCGGCGACCAGTCGGGTTTGAAGAAGGGGTCGCTGCGACGGCCGTCCGGCTCCAGCTTATCTTCGTCGCTGTAGATAATGTCGGCTTCGGGATGAAGCTGCAGCAGACCGAGTACGTGGTAGAGCGCGTCCGGCGAGAGCTCATCATCGTGATCCAGCAGGCCGACGAACTCGCCCTGCGCCAGTTCAAGCGCCCGGTTCGAGGCGCCGGAGATGCCCTCGTTGCGTTCCGAAAAATGCACCTTGATTCGCGGGTCTTCCGCTGCCCGCTGCTCCAGATAAGGACGGATGTGCTGCGCTGTGCTGGCGTCGTCGCATAGGCAGAGCTCCCAGTTTTCGTAGAGCTGGGCAGTAACGGATGCAATGGCTTTTTCCAGCAGAACCGGCGCGGTGTTATAGACCGGCATGACAATGCTGATCAGCGGACGGTAGTGAAACTTTGCGATTGCCGCGCGAATCTTAAGCGGGTCTTGTGCCGGCTTTTCGTGGCGCTCGATCCAGAGCGCATATTGCTCAGGTTCAATGAATGAGCGAAAGCGCTTCTGCAGCCGCGCTGCCAGGATGCTGCGAAAGCGGTTACGAACCGAGCGGTAACGGTTCAACAGCCGCCACCCCTTGCTGTTCAGTACGATCTGTAGGGTGGCTTCGTTGGTCCTGAGCTGGTCTTCCTTCGCTTCCAGCTCCTCCTGCAGGTCGGCGATCTTGCGCTGCATTTCAATGAGTTCGTCGGCGGGAATGGTGACCAGTTGACGGGGCCCGTCTGGAACTACGCGCGTCAGCTTTATGAGCTCCGACGCAGGCTCGTGGTTGGTTTTCGTGTTCTGTTCCACGCTGCTCACTCTCGCGAATTTTGGATGCGCTACTACGACCGGCGTTGGCCTTGGCTGTACGCCAAAACGCGCAACCCCGGCGCGTTTGGGAGGGTTCAACATCTCACCGCGGCATTCCAGGGATCATGGTTTGTTCTGGCGGCGAGTGTAACCAGTGGTCCATTTTGATGAGCTTTGATGAGCCTCGTCGTTCTGGATCATCCCCACTTCCGCAAAACCGTTGTTCTGCAACATGGAACTCAGGCACGGCAGTGTCGGCCAGAAGGAGGTCTTAGAAAGACCGCTGAGCGGATCTTTCACTCCAGCTTCGGTGTACCAACTGCCGGAATAGCCCTCCCGCACAACTTTGGCCGTCTCGGGAGCGCTGTAGTGCGTGGAGAGAAACAGATTTCCTGGCGTGCGCGCGATCTGTTTCAGTAATTCCCACGGACGCGGCAGGTGGTAGAGCAAACCGCAGCAATAAACTGCGTCGAAGATGCCGAAGCTTGCCAAAGTCTCGCGATATTCAAGGTTGATCTGCTCGAACCTGACGTTCGGGAGCTTCAAGAGTTCCACAACGAACTGGGCCCTGCTGATGTTCTCCGCCCGGCCCTCAAGCGCGACGACTTGGGAAACGCCGGGAGTCCGGGCGAAAGCGATGGTGTGCCCGCCTTCGAGGCTGCCGCGTTCCAGCACCGAACGCGCGGCAGGAAATGCTCTGTGGAACTGCTCGACACGCGGGTCGTTGACGGCGTCAAACCAGCCGCCGTAGGAGTTTCCGTCAATGGTGAACTTCGTTATCCAGGGACCACGACGCGCGAATTTCTGTCCTAGGTCCGTTTGACCGGTCTTTCTGGCATCCAGGAAACCCAATCCGGCCAGCGTGCGCGCTACATTCATGACTGCTCACCACGGAGTTACGCAGAAATGCTCAACGGTCTCCGCTGCAGCTCTTCATACCGTGCCAGCACGTACTCGGGACGGCCGTCGGCGACAATCTGGCCGGCGTCAATCAGGATCACGCGGCGGCAGAGCTGGCGAACAACGTTCATGTCGTGAGACACGAAGACCGTCGTCTTTCCCATCTGGCGAAATTCCTCAATGCGATCCATGCACTTCTGCTGGAACGGCGTATCGCCAACGGCCAGGATCTCGTCCATCAACAGAATGTCGGGATCAACCTGGACGGCTATAGCGAACCCCAGTCGCATGTACATGCCCGAGGAATACTGCTTCACGGGCGAGTCTATGAATTCGCCCAAGTCAGCAAATTCGACAATGGCTTGTTTCCTCGCCTCGATTTCGCGGTGGCGCAGGCCCAGCAACAACCCGTTCAGCACAATGTTTTCCCGCCCGGTAAGATCGGGATGAAACCCCGCGCCCAGCTCAATCAGCGCCGCCACCTTCCCCGACACTGTGGCACGGCCCTGAGTCGGTTTGTACACTCCGGCAATGATCTTCAGGATCGTACTCTTGCCGGAACCGTTGCGGCCGATAATGCCGAGCGATTCGCCATCGCTGACCTCGAAGGAAACGCCTTTCAACGCCGTGAAATCGTAGTAGTGCGTCTGGCGCTGAAACAGCTTGGCGAACACTTCGCGCAGCGTGTCGGGGCGCTCGCGGATTACCCGGAACTGTTGCACGACGTCCTCGAATTGGATGCGGTTCGAATTCACACGCCCGTCTTACACGTAGTAAACAAACCTGTCCTGCCAGCGGCGGAAAAATGCATAGCCCACGATCAACGTTGCGATGCCGATCGCCAGCGACAGCGCGATGGACTGCTGTGACGGCAGCGACCCGTAATAGATCGCGTGCCGAAATCCGTCCAGGATGTACAGCATGGGGTTCAGCAGAAACAAGAACCGGTATTTTTGCGGAATGAAATCGAGCGAATAAATGATCGGCGAAACGTAAAACCATGCCGATAAAACGATTTGCAGGATGTGGGAAACGTCGCGAAAGAAAACGTTGGCAGCCGCGCAGAAGAACGCGCATCCCAACGTGAACATCACCAGCCCGATGAGCGAGACGGGGAGGTACACCCACGTCCAATAGAAAGGAAAGCGCAAGCACACCAGCAGCAGCACCAGCGGCAGCAGCGACAGCAGAAAATTGATGATGTTCGACAACACCGCCGCCACCGGAAACACCGCTTTGTCTATATAGACCTTCTTCAGCAGGTCGCCGTTGAGCACGATGGATTCGGCTCCATAGGCAAGCGCCTGGGCGAGGAACGTCCACGGCAGCAGCGCGCTGATAAGGAACACCGCGTAGTGATGGAGCGGAAGCGGCATGATGGTCGAAAACACGACCGTCAGGATCACCATCATCAGCAGCGGGTTCAGCAGCGACCAAAGAAACCCCAGCGTCGAACGCTTGTAGCGAATCCGGAGCTCCTTAATCGCTAGCGCCCAGATAAGTTCCCAATTCTTTCGAACTTCTTTCAGCAGATGAAACATCAGTCAGCGATTGGCTCGTTGTTGTGGAAGCCGGAGCGGCTCACCTGGTTGCCCCCGTGTCACGGCGGAACGTACAAATCCGCCAGGGCGACAGCAGCATGACAGCCGTAATTGCCATCTCAGTTTGAGTGTCGCAGCGCGTCCCGGGTTGGTCTGCTGACGGGAAATGCATGACGGCCCGCCAGTCCAACGTCCCAGAGTCGGGAGCGCACGCTACTGCGATCACGTTTAAGCAGCTTCAGCGATGAAAATTGCCGTGTTGGGAACGCGTGGAATTCCGAACCGCTACAGCGGGTTCGAGGCGCTTGCGGAAAATCTCTCCGGGCGCTTGGTGGAACGCGGGCATCAAGTGAGGGTCTACTGCCGCCGAGCGTTCACGCGGCCGGACGACGTTGTTGATCCGCGCATCCGCCGCGTGATTCTGCCGGGCCTTTCCAATAAATACTTTGACACTTTGTTCCACACCTTCCTTTCGGTACTGCACGTCATTTTCAGCGACGCCGAAGTGATCCTGATCTGCAACGTGGCCAACAGCCCATTGGCGTGGATACCGCGGCTGTTCGGCAAGCCCACCGTGCTGAACGTGGATGGACTGGACCGCAAACGGCGGAAATGGAACTGGCTGGGACGCTCGTTTCTGTTCTTGTGCGAAATGATTTCCGTGTTCACACCGACGCGCCTGGTAACGGATGCCCAGACGGTACGCGAGTACTACCGCAGGCGGTATCGAAAGTCCTCTACGATGATCGCGTACGGCTCCGATGTTCCTGCCGGCTGCGACGGCTTCGATCAGTTCTCCCTGGAGCCGCACAAGTTCATCCTGTACGTAAGCCGACTCGAGCCGGAGAACAATCCGGAACTCGTGTTGCGCGCCTATAGCAAAGTCCAGACGAGCTGGCCCCTGGTAATGGTCGGCGGCAATACCTACAATCCTGCGTACGTGCGATATCTGAAGTCGCTGGCGGATTCACGCGTGATCTTTGCTGGCCCGGTTTACGGAGCGCGCTACTGGGCTCTGCAGACAAAAGCGGGCATGTATGTTTCAGCATGCGAGGTCGGCGGCGTGCATCCAGCGCTGGTTGAAGCGATGGCGGCGGGAAACGCAATAGTTTATCTGGACACGCCCGCCAATCGCGAAACCACAGACGGGTGTGCAGTCGCGTTTCGGGCAGACGCAACGGACCTGGCCAGCAAAATGACAGAATTGATCGGCGATGCCGGCCGCCGCTCCGCCCTCGGGCGTAAGGCCCAGCAATGCGCAATGCGCCGCTTCCGCTGGGACCGGGTCACGGACCAGTATGAGTCACTCTTTGCCGAGTTGCTGGGTCGAACCCCTGATGTGGAGGAACTTCCGCGCGCGGCATGATCGCACAAACCCGCATCACGGCATACGCATGACCGCCACTGATTGGCCCAGCGTCCCCAGTCCCTGCTGCACGGCGCCGTCCTCGTCGCTGCAGATCGGCTCCGACAATGGGAACCAAGGAGTATCGCCACCCTGAAGTTGCTCCAGTTCCAAGCCCAGATGTTGGCTCCAGGCGTGGATCATGTCTGTGCCCAGATACATGTTGAGGTGCGGGCTTTTTGCCGGAGCTTTGCTCATATTCTCGAAAATCGGCCAATGGGAGGGCTGGGAAATGTCGAGAAAGGAGAACACTATCCTGCCACCTGGCTTCAGCACGCGCCTGGCCTCGCGCAGATAGTAGAAGCTCTCCTCGTGAAGGATATGCGTGAACACGGAAAAGAAGCAGACCATGTCGGCGACAGCATCTTTTTCCGGGATATCCAATCCGTCCACCAGCCTGAAGCGCCAATGGGGCGGAGTTCCGCGAGCAGCATATTCGAGCAACTCGGGAACAATATCGGTCCCCAGGTATTTTCCCATCAGATAATCACGCAGCTCCTGCGCCAGGCGTCCAGAGCCGCATCCGACGTCAATCAGATAGTGCTCTGGCCTCAGCCCGACCGCTATCAGCAGTTCCCGTTCAAGCCGCCCGAGATAGCGATAGTAGCCACCAACGGCCATGCTCATGGCTTTGTCGAGCGGGTACTTGCGCATCAGCCGTCGTACATGCCGGCGGTAATCATCTACGAAATGAAACTTCGACAACGCCGGCTTCTGAAACCATGCCAATTTCATGCGTGCGCTACTCCGCTATGAGGAAATCTGAAAGCCTTAGATGATCCCCTGAGTGCGTTCTATTGCTCCGCGGCAGTGAGGATGCGTGAACCAAATCCGCTGCTGGGTTGGATGCTTCGGCGAACAGAATTGCGCGCGGTCGAGGCTGTTTTGAGGCATTGATTAAAATAACTGCCGAGGTGAATAGATGGGTTTGCGCGCAAGTTGCCGGTGGGTTGTGGCAACCAGCTTCGTCCTATGTTGGGCCTGCAGCCTTTTCGCAAGCGTTAAAGCAACGATCAAGAGTCCGACGCCGATGTACTCGGAGGCATCCTCCCGAAGCCGGGTGGTAAAAACGCTGAAGAAAGGTGAAACCGTTTTCATAGAGCTTCGACTCTCAACCTCGGAAGGCGCCTGGTGCAGAGTCCATTCTGGGATCACAACTGGACACGTAAAATGCGACACCCTCCTGGTGCGGCAGGGTGGCAAATCGAGAAATGCCCGGCCCGAGCCGCGGACGCTGTACAAAGATATTTGCGGCAATGGAACGGGAGACACCTGGCGCGAGCGTTACAACCTCACACCGGCACAGATTGCCGCAGCAGAGAAACTGGCGCAGAGCACACGAATGTTGGACTGTGGCCAGAAGGCCGCACGATTCCAGCAGGCGTTTCATGCCGTGGGTACGACCGCGCAAAGCATGGATGCGTTAAAGACAGAGTGGTGGGAACGAGAGCGCATAGATCACTGCAATCAGAACCTGGAGCAGTTTCTGCAAGAGCTCCAGAACTACGTCAGCCTGGGACAGAGGGCCTTGCTGGAGAGCGACCGTAAGGAAGTCCATCGCCTCGCCGCCACTGGCCAGGTACCAATGTTTTGCCTGTATTAAGAGCAGGTTCTGGTGAAAGCGCTTGAATTCTGCATTGGAAAGGGGGGGCAGATGCCTCGTCGGGCTGGCGCCCGCCCCGTTACGATACCTCAACATCCCATCTGCCCACCACGCGCCAGTTAATGGTGACGAGTTAATGCGGAACTTGACGAAAGCCAATCAATGCTGTTTTATGCTTGTGACGTGAATGGCACTCGCAAGTCGTTTGGATTTCTGGCAACGCCCTCTTTCGTGGGCTGGGTATGCGAAAAGTGCGGCTGGAAGCAGCCGGCGCCTCGTGCCGATAGCACAAACTGGAATGACCTGATCAACATGCTCGTCCACGAACTATACACCCATGAATGTGCCTCGGAGAGTGCCGCTTCCCCAGAAAAAAGCTAATACCCCGGCCTGCATTAATCAGGCGCGCACGCGTTGTTCAGGTGCTTAAAGCGGATGTCTCTGAAGGCCATCCTTTTCGACGTGGGCGGGACGCTCGTTTTTCCCGGACGAGAAGTAAAGCTTGAGCGCGTGGAATCGCTCGAAGAACTCGTCAGCCGTCTGGCGGCAGAATCCTGAACCAAACGAAGACTGGAGGCCCTGGGCAGATTCGAACTGCCGACCTTCGGTTTAGGAAACCGCTGCTCTATCCATCTGAGCTACAGGGCCAACCCCATTAGTTTACAGTACTTGCGCCCAAGGTTGAGGGTACTACCGTTGCCAGTTTGTTGTCAGTTAAGAACGTATCCAGTTTCGCCATCGCTGCGACGGCATCGGCATCCACGCCCTTGACGTAGATATTCATAGTCGTGCTGATTTGCGCGTGACGCAGGATGGACTGAATAACTTTGTCCGGTACGCCGAGCCGATACAGGTTGGTTCCCAAGCCCCGCCGTGCTGCGTGCCAGCCGTGCCACTTCGGAGTAGTTTCATCCAACGTGAAAGCGTGGTCTGCCTTGCCGTGTGCATCTTCCTGTTTCTTGCAATGGCAGCACCGCTTGAGCGCCGGAAGAATTTGACGGTTCAAAACATTGTTGAGGTTCAGCGATGTCTTACCGTTCTCACTCGGGAAGATCGGGCCGGATACGGGATTGCCACTGCGCACCCGATGAAAAGTCAGACGGGCGGCGAGCGGAGCAATCACCGGGATAGCTCCGGCGCTCTTGCGAGTCTTAGGTTCCGTGATGTGGCTCTCCCACACGGATTGCGTGATGCGGATTTCATCACCTGAGTAGTTCTCCCACAGCATCCCGCGAATCTCACCCCGCCGTGCTCCGGTGAATGCGGCCACAGCGAATATAGTTGCAGCCGGTTCCGGCAGCAGGGAGAGTATCTCCGAGATTTCCTCAAGCGAATAAGCGTAGGTTTCCGCAGCTTCCCTTGCTGGCGGAGTTGCCGAATCCCGAACCGGGTTCTCTCCGTCAAAGTAACCCTGCTGTTTGGCGTGCTTGAATATCGCAGAGAGCAACGCCTTGATATGCCGCAGCGAATTGCGACTTAGCTTGTTGCCACGCGCGATTTCATCTAACAGGTGTTGCACGTCGCAGGTCCGCACGTCTTTCAGCCACAGACCCTTGCAACGCGGCAAAAGGTGATTGTTGCAGATGTCCGCATAACCCTTATAGGTTGACGGGCGTTTCTGCTCTTTCGCCCGGGGCAGGTACACCCGCTCGATAAAGTCGTTGAGGGTAAGTACCTTGTCCGGTGTCTGGGTTGGTTTGTTGACTTCCGTTAGCAGTGGTTCCGCCAACTCCCGTGCCTTTGCTTTGGTGACGCCCTTTACTTCGCAGAGTTGCTTTGCCACTCGCACCCGTTTGACTTCGCCATCAATGACGCGGGAATCGAAAAAGCGAACATACCACTTGCCCCGCGCCTTGAATACGACACCCTTTTGCTCCCGGTGTCTTTGCATCATGCGCTCCGTTTCTGGCGTCGGGCTGCTTGGTTTTTTCCTTGCCTTGCCTGGCCGCCAATCCTGGCGATACGCTTGCGCTCCGCAGCGGAGAGCCGCTTGGCGCGGGCTTTTCCGCCGAGAGAGCCGAGCCGTACCGCATCGGGGTTTTTCTTTTTCGCCATGTCTAACGCCCCCTTGGATTGTCAGCTTAGCGCTAAGCTGAGAGCAAAGTCAAGCTCTTTTTTTAGCTGCTGCGATGGCGTTCCAGCCATGCATCCAATTCGGGAGAGCCCCAGCGAAACCGCACATAGCGGCCAAAGCGCAGATGCGGAATCTTCTCAGCGGCCCGCGTCCGCGTCTGCTCGCGCACCCAAGAGGCGGGCAGGTTCCAGCGTTTTGCCAGTTCCAGGGCGTCAATTACTTCGCACATCTGTTGCTTCTGGTTAGTCATGCATCCCCTATAGCTATGAGTTATTGCGTTTCTTCGCCTTGCATTGGAGGCCGACTACATACACCGTATAGTCTGTGTCCTTAGTTAGCCGCGTGGCAATCAGGTCCACTGCGCATCCGCAGAGCTCGCCCTTACTAGAAGCGCCGCGCATCACCGAGTAACCCGCGTCGCGGAATATCTGCCGGATTTCATGCTCAAGTCTGCGTCCTTTGCGTGCGGTGTTCATGTCAAAAAGGAATGTCCGCATCCGTTATGTCCACACCGTGAATGTTCCGGGTTGACGTTGCGCTCGGCTCAGTCATGGCGCCGGGGCGTAAGCGGTTCCATCACGCGGGAAATTTCCCGAATTACAAGTTGCAGGGCGGGATGGTTACCCTTTGGCGACTTCCATGTGCGGGATTCCAAATAGCCGGTGATGCTCACCCGCGTCCCTTGGTGGAAGTCCTTCAGGTCGCGGAATGTAATTGCAGACAGGTTGTACCCGCCATCATCCACGGCAACCTTGACAGTTACATACTTGCCGCCCTGGGAGCCGGTGCGGATCGTGGGCTCAGTGGCGAGCACGGCAGTCATGTTTACGGAGTTGGTATGCTGTTTCACAGCCCCCCCTCAATCAATTTCAGGCGATGTCCGCCGGATGCAAGTTCCAATTCGTGATTCGCAGTCAAGTTCAAAATGCAGCGATTAAACACACCCGTTCCAAGGCGCTCCGCATGGATTCCCTTGTATAAAACATTGCGGCCAACCCAACCGGGGTGCGCTGTGAGCCAATTCCGAACCGCGATGCCGCACTTAGCATCCGGATTCTCACCGGGGTTGGGGGCGAGAACGTGGCGCACGCGGTGCTGGTATTGGGCAAACTCGAATGCCGGCCCAAGTTCTGAAGCGCGCAAGGTGGGCCGTCCATCCACGCATGCGCAGATGTAGGCCGCTCTCAGGGCTTGCTCAGCAACACGCGGTTCCACTCCATCACCTTTAATCCATCCATCGCGTGCATCCCAGACATCGGGAGCCACTATTGCGGCAACGGGGCGTAAGGTGACGGGTGCATCCTCAAAGGGACGCCAGAGAAATTCATAGGGCTGTGGACACAGGCCGAACGTGAACCGGGAATAAAGACCGCCAGTCGTGGCCAGTCCGAATGCATCCCCGAACAGTTCTTGTACTACTCCACCAGCAACGGACAGGCGGCAATCCAGGTTGAAAGGCTTCCCCTTGCTCCCGCCCTTTTGCACATCATCGTAGTAGCTTGTATTCAGGATGTAGGGGAAGCTAGACCGCTGAATTGCTGCTTTCTCTAGCAGGTGTCCAAGTTCATCGGGACAGAGCAGGCGAACGCCATCAGGTTCTATCTCCTGTAGCTGCTCAATCAGACCTTCAGCAGAACCGAATTTTCCTTTGAGCAGGGTCCGGTTGTCCGACCACATCCCCAACAGCCGGAACACTGCTTCTGTTGTGGCGCTCTTGCCGCTTGCCGCCGGGCCAACAGCGCACCAAAACAGATTGGTTCTGAGTGGACGATTGCCGCGTGGAATCAATGCCCCGGCTGCCGTGAGTAAGGCACCCCAAGCGTATGCGAGCGGGAATCGGGTTAGATGTTGGGTGTAAAGTTCCCCGAGTCTGCCATCAAGTACCGCAGCGGGCATATCCGCAATGGCGAGCGCCGAATTGTGCGCCTGCGTGTCGGGCCCCAGCAAATCATTTACTGCGAGGCCCTCGGCAATAAAACGATTGCCCACGTCCAGGTCACCGGCCCGGGCGTCCTCAAACAACTGTTCTGCGCTGCGCAGAGCAAGGCGCAAGCCCGCATTGCGCCGCACCTGCTTAGCATAAAAAGCAGCGTCCATTACACGGGGAACACCATCCGTTACGCTTTTGAGGACGGACAGATCCATGTCGCTGAATTTAGGCTTGGCGCGAGCAGCGAGCAGTTCCCAATCATCTATCGGCTCGCCCTCTGCTGCGCACTCATTCATGGCGCGATAGAGGCGACGGTGCAGGTCGCTTCCAAAATCGTCAGCATCAATGAGCACGTCACCAAACTTGTCGGGGTTTAGCAGAATAATGCCGAGTAGAGTCCGCTCCGACACGGGGTCTGTAAACGGCTTGTCGGGTACAACCTCAATCGGTCTGGTTACAGAAGTAGGCATTGAGTGCTCGCCTGCTACTACTTATTTTGTTTTGCGTTCAACTCGGGGAACGGTTCTTCGCCCGCAGCGTGCCTTGCCTTGGCGACCCGGAAGGCAGCAACCATAGTTTTCAGATTGAAGTTAGCGTCCGTGATTTCTTCGTCGCCCACCTGCATCAACTTGTCGATGGCGATAGCGAACAGTGTCTCCATCGGTTTCTTGGCCTGGGGATACGCTTCGATGAACGCGCTCACATCATCATTGCGGTGCATCAGGACATTGGCAAAGATGTTGCCGAGCTGGATTGCTCCCCGGAGCGCGCTCGGTTCACGCTTGGCTTGGGCGGCAGCTAGAGCCGTGGTAAAGCGCTGAATGCCAGCGTCTCTTTTCTCTTTCAACGTCTCAAGCTCGCGCTTGGAGAAAAACATCTCTTTACCTACACGTTCACATTGGAGCCATCCAGCTTTGACCCAGCGTGAGATGGTTTCCTCGTGTGTGTCCATGAACGCAGCGGCTTCTCTGCGGGAAAGTTTGGATTCAGGCATCGGATGTATTCCTTCTGGCAACTGCGTTTATTGTGTCACTCTGTTGCCAACACAATACTCTCACAGGTGTTGCCGTAAGTCAAGAGGCGCAGACATTGTGTTTTCAGTAAGTTAGAAAATAGGTGGGAATCCGCGTTCCATTATGTAGCATCTGGGAATACTAGCCCGGCCCTTGGGGTTAAGTTTGGGGTTAGTTGGGGTTACTTTCCCCGCCACAGAGTAACCCCATCGCGCGCGCGCGGTGAGGCAAAGAGGGTGTAAACGATGTCTTATGAAGCAATTAGAGTAAGAATAACCCCAAGTAACCCCATGTGCTTTTCTTAGTCTCTCTTACTCTTTGCCTCAGTGAAAAGTTGGGGTGGGGTTACTTTTGGGGTGAGTCTGTCTTAGTCTGCCTAAGAGGGGGAAGAAGCTAGTTCTGCGCTCTCCGCTCTTGTTGGGATGGGCGACTTCTGACCGTCCTGCAAATTTGCAGGAGGATTAACCGATTCGCCAACAGAGCCGGGTTTGCCTGGCCGCGTCCGGGGCGAGCTACGTCCTGTAGGTTTCTACGGGGGCGTAGCGCCACGATCCGCAGTGGAACACGCGCACAGCTCGCGCACAGCCGCACCTTGTGCTGATTTCGGCACAAGCTGAGTAGCCGCGTCACGATCCGCCCCCCCCGGGCAGAACGCTTAAGGAAAATCTGCCTGAAGCGTTCAGCCCCGCTAAGTGACAACACAGTGACAACAGCATCCGCAAGCTGTTGAGCCTACATGCCATCCGCAGTGAACAACGGCTAACCTAACCGCTGCTCACTCGCACCGCACCCAACCAACTGCTCAGCCCGCACGCCTGCCCATCCCGAGCGCAAGCCCGGCGCAAACTGCTATCAGGCAAGGGTTTAGGCGGAATTTAGGAATGAAATCGAAAAAGGGGGCCCCATGAAGGCCGGGGGCGGAAGCACCCCGCCACCCCTCGAAATACTGGATTAAGCTCCACGCACAGCACGATAAAAAAATTCAAGCCGGGGGGCCCAATCTGCTCCGAATCTGCACGCCGGTCCTATTCCCCAGCAAGGCCGTGTGCCAAAAATTTTGGAAAATTTCCACGCGGCCTTTTCTGATGGCGGCACAGGCCATGTTATTGAACGCCTACGACTTCGGGCGTCTGATAGAAACCCACGAAATCTGCTAGGCCGTCTTAGTGCTTTCGCCCTATCTTCGTGTTTCCTTAGAGTAAATAAACATGCCCGTGGGCTTGACTTTTTGCAATCAGGTGCTATTCTGAAATTGCGAGGCTATAGCTTTATGGAAAAGCCGGAAAAGACCCGAACGGCAGTGATGATTCGATGCTCGCCTGAGGATGCGGAGCTGATTCGTAGCGCCGCCAAGCAAGAGCGGCGGACGCTGGCAAGCGTCATTGTGATAGCGATTCAAGAACTACTGAAGCAGCGTGAGGTGAGCGCCTAACGTGGCCAATCCGTTCAACAGGAAGCCGCCAACCCCAGCACCCGCACCCGCGCCTGAGCCGGAATCGCCCCGACTCCATTCTGCCGTCGCCCCTGATGCTCAGAGCCGAATTTACGGCGGCAAACTTGGAGCCACGCCGCAGGACACCATCTACCGAATCGGCGGCAGTACAACGAAAACCAGGCTTAAGAGGCTGGAATCGCTAGTTCCAGAGACGCGCGGCGGGATAACGAAACAGCGGCAAGCGACGCCCCCAGCGGGCGGCGGGGGTGCTGGCGGGGGGCTCCCCGTTGGCGGCAACATTGGTGATTTCCTAACTAAGAAGAGTGCAACCAACTATGACACCCGATGGGTACAGCGTTATTTTCTGGGGCCGATAGGCACCGCCACATCTACACAGAATTGTGATTCGGAAACTTTAGAATTTAGGGGCTCGCTCTGGAAAAACGGCTCCCCGGCAGCGGATGTTTGGCAGGTGTTCGTAGATGAACACAGTGATAGTTTGACGGCGGGCTCCGACTTAACCGTTGACCATAACAGCGTGAGCGGTGGGGCGGGCCGCGTAAAAATCAATTCTGATTTTTTGGTGAGTCCACCGGGAACCGCGACCGCATCGGAAAATTTCAATTCATTCGCGTGGGATAACGAAGCAAGTTACTGGCATTCCGGGGCCGCCACGTATGCGCTCTGGGAAATGGCCGCCAGCGTCACGCCGGACAGCGGCTCGCCCGTCAACATCCGCGAGAACCTATACCCGATTTTTCTAGATGGCGACACTAGCAGCACGGCGGATTTTGCTATTGGCGGAACGGGTGTCAACTCAGCGCGGGGCAATCCCGTTACTACTGCTTATTGGGTGCTGAAAGCGTATCCCGTTAGCGATGGCCACACCGCAACGCTGCAACATACCACGCTGAGCGCAGATCGAACCTACACGTTCCCCGATGGTGATGGCACGCTGGCCACGATTGAGTGGGTTCAAGCGCAAGGCTACGGGGCTGGCAGTGGCGGCGGGGTGACATCAGTAGGCATGACGGGCGACGGGACGGTATTCAGTACCGTGGTCAGCGGTTCCCCGATTACCAGCAGCGGAACACTAGCGCCGTCCCTGAAAGCGCAGACAGCCAAGTACGTTCTCGCCGGGCCAGCGAGCGGTGCAAGCACGGCTCCGACATTCAGGCAACTATCCACCGCTGATTTGTCGGATGGCGTGACCGGCTCCGGGGCGATTGTCCTCGCAGACGCGCCAACCCTCAGTAGTGCCGGTATCACTTACACCGGCTCAGATGCAACCGTTCTCTTGATTGACGCGGGTGGTTCATCCGTGGATGGCGAGCCCGTGTTCAAAGTGCAGTTGCCCGCCAGCGGAGCGCAAAAGGGCTTCCAGCTTATGAACAGCGGCTCTGCTGCGGGCTGGGCATCTTTTGAGTTTAATGTTGGCGGAACCGCCATGCCGGGGCTCGCGCTGGGGCCGGGGAGCGCAGCGCGGGACACGAAGATTTTTCGTGAGGATGTCGGCGTCATTGCGATTGGGAACGGCTCCGACAATTCCGGACTGCTGCGGATATATGAGACTGACAACGGAACCGATGCGAGCTATTTGGAGCTTGGTTACAGCAGTGGGGATTCCCGTTATGTCGTACAGTCACAGAACGTCAACTCAGGCACGTTGCGTGACTTGTACCTCTCGGGTGCGACATTAAAGCTGGCATCGAACAACAGCACCCGATGGATTGTTGATGCGGACGGTAATTTAGTTTCAAACGGTGATGGCAATTTCAACATCGGGGCCGATGGCGCGAATCGCCCCATCAGAATCTATGCTTCCTCTGGCGTCACCGCCCCGGACGTAAACACTGCCGCAGCTACGCCCGCCACAAGCGGAACCATGACCGTGAACATGGGAACTGCAACGGTGTTTACGATCACCCCGAGCGGAGACTGCACATTTAATGCGTCCGGCGGAACCGCCGGGCAGCGGGCGACGTTCTTTATCACGACTAGCGGCGCATCCAGCCGCACGCTTACCTGGGGAACAAATTTCAAAACAACCGGCACTCTCGCAACCGGAACAAGCAGCGGGAAAGTTTTCACCGTGAGTTTCGTTTGTAAGGACGGAACCACTTGGGCAGAGACAAGCCGCACCACGGCAATGTGAGGAAATAATGGGCAGTCCCTTTGATGTGCTCGCAGCTTTGACCGATGACCAACTAAACGCGGTAGCTGCTCCGACTGTTGACGCGGCTCCGAGCAACGCTGCAATCAGTGATGCTCGCTGGCAGGACTCGACCCAGCTTGACCCCGAGACGGCCCGCATGAACCGCGAAGCCTACCTTGACAGCATCAGGCAGCGTATAGAGGCCGCACAGCCCCCGAGCGCGGAGAATGATTGGGGCGCTCGTAGGGTGCCGACTTATAAGCCGCAAGGTTCTAACTTCGATTACTACATCCCCGGCTCTGATTTATCCGGCTTCGATCTTCAGCGTGGGATGCGCGGCTCGCTCGACATGCCCTCACCGGCCACCTCCAATTCTTCCCGCGGTCCGGGCTTCCTGAAACGCTTCTTTAGCGGCTTTTTGTATTACGGCGGCCAAGCGGGACTGAAGGCAGCGGGTTTGCCTACTGATGCCGAAATGGAAGTGATGCGAGCGCAGACGCGGAGCGCGAACGCTGCGGCAGCCGTCAATGAGTCGGCCGCACGTCCGGTTGTCTTGGTGGATCCCGCTACCGGGAAACCGCTTGTAGATGCAGCGACAGGCCGCCCGCGCATCGGGACGAGAGCCGAGCAGCACTCGGCTAACGAAACGTTTCGACTCTGGGGCCATGAGGTTGAGATTAGTCCGCAGATGGCACAGCAACTCGGTCATCCGCTGCTGAGCGGTATGCGCGTTTCAGAGAAGGTGCTGGTTGACCTGGTTCGCGCTCAAGACAAAGTTGGCAGTCTCGACAACATGATTGCCGCTGTTACGCAAGCGGAGCTGGATGCGGGCCGCGACCCGTCAGCCAACAAACAGATTGAGCAGTTAATCGCAATCAAGAATGCTGCGGCGAAAGAAAAACCCGATACGGCCACACAGTACAAGCAACAGTACAACGCTATCGTTGCAAAGATGGCGCAAGCGGGCGAGTTGCCGAACAATGCGCTTACTGACGTGCGGGTGATGGGGGCCGCGATTGATAAGGCAACGTCCCTCACGGCAGCAGAAAAGGCACAAGCTAAGGGTTATCTCGCAACCAACGCAACGCCAGCCGCAACCGGAACGAATACGATTGTCAGAGTTGAAGCGGGCAATAACAACCGGGCCACATCTCGGGCGGATAAGAGTTATGACCTTACCTCGAAGCAACTGGACAAACTCAGCGATCCGATTGACCAACAGATGGCGCGTGTTGGACGGCTGGCGACTACGCTGCGGCAGAACAATCCACAGGCTGATGCGCTGGTTGCGCCGGAACTGCTGACCAGCATGGCGGGCGGGCAAGGTTCTGGGTTGAGAATGAATGAGGCCGAAATTTCCCGTATCGTCGGCGGGCGTACTGCATGGGAGAACTTGAAGTCTGCGGCGCTCAGATGGCAGACGGACCCGAGCAAGCCATTCTTGTTGACGCCAGCTCAGCGGCAGCAGACAGCCGCACTGATTGATGAGATGTCGAAGCGACTCGCAGAAAAGCAATCAATTCTCGATGATGCGCGCTCTCGGCTGCTGGACTCGAATGACCCAAGCGAGCACCGCCGAATTTATGCAGACACACGCCGCGCTCTGAGCGGGATTGATGCGGGTGCTGCGGGAGTGCAGCCATCGTCAAAGGGTGGCACGCAAGCGGGCAGTGATCCCTTTGCACAATTCGGCGGGAGGCGACGGTAGATGCCCACGGTTCCAATGATTAGCCCCAATGGTGAAATTGGTGACGTTCCAGATGAACAGGTACAGGCGGCGCTCTCTGCGGGTTTCAAGCGCGGTTACGACATGGTTTCGAGCGATGGCAAGCAACGCGGCGTAGTACCGGAAAGCGGGCTCCACGACGCGCTAAAAGCAGGTTTCAAGCGGCCCGCAACTCTGGCGGATACGGTTTCGAGCGCGAACTATCAGCAAGCGAATCCGGGCGGGAAAATAAAACTGCTTTCGCAGATGCATCCCGAACTGTCCGTTGCCGACAAAGCGCAGCTCGTATTCCAGGGGAAGATGCCCGCATCTCAGTCCGGCAATTTCAGCGACAGCCTCATTCCCCAAGATGCGCAGATTCGCGGCCCGGAATCCTTGACTGACAAGGCAATCCGCTACGCGAAAACCGCCCTCATTCACGGCCCGGAAATGGTTGGCCAGATCATCGGCGGCGTTGCTGGCTCAACCGGCGGGCCTGCTGGTGCGGTTGGCGGTGCTGCATTAGGTGCTGCGGGCGGGCGCTCGTTTAGCAACTTGGTGCGCTCGGCATCACCATCAATAGACGTGTTTGCGCGGAACGCCGGCATGGAGCCGTTGCCCGAAACCAGCGGGGAAGCGGCAACGCAGATTGCAACTGCCGGAGCTATCGGCGCACTGTCAGAGGCGACAGCGCAAGGTGCTGGGGCGCTCTTGGGTAAGCCTGGCGCGAAGCTGCTGCAAAAATCCTCAGAGAAGCAGTACGGGCGGCTGCTGTATCCGACAAAACAATGGGCCAAGGCGGACACACAACGAATCGCTCCCGAGTTGGCAGAGAGGCGAATCACTACCACTAGCCGGGAAGCCTTGCAGGAACGTGCGACGGCAGAGGCCAATCAGTTGCGGCCACAAGTAGAGGCTGCTTATTCGGCACTCCCGGCAGACGAGATACCAGCGGCAAAGCAACAGGCGCTCGACGCGCTGGATTCGCTGAAACAGCGTTACATGGTAAAGGGTGTCACCGGAACTACAGAGCGGGAAGTAGCGTCACCGCTAGTTGATGCTGCCGGGCAGCCCATGACTACCACGGTTAGCACGTCACTGCCCGCAGAGGTTGCGGGAAACCCGAGCGCAATTCACCAGATTGACGCCATTAGAAAAATAGTTTCCGAAGTTGACGCATCCCCGCAATCACTACGCCGATTGAAACAGATTTTCGATGAATCTGTAGCGGACGCCAGCGGCTATTCAGGCGCGGACATCACAACGGCATACACCGTCAAAGCACAAAAGGCTGCTGCTGATTCAATCCGCGATGTTCTGCATCAGCAGTTCCCCGATGTGGCCGCCCTCGACAAAGAGATGTCTTTTTGGCTTCGGGTGAAAGGCGTAATTTCCGCCACTAATCAGCGGCTTGAAGGGCAGCAGGGCTCATTGCAACGCCTAGCGGGATACATCGGCGCAGGCGCGGGCGGTGCAGAGGGCTATCGCGAACACGGAACTTCCGGCGCTGTAGTTGGCGGATTACTCGGCGGCGCTGCTGGCAAGGTTGTAATTGCGGCGTTGCGTTCGCCCGCATGGATGTCGGTATCAGCAGCGACCAAAAGCAGAATTGCCGACGCACTGGCAAGCGGACAAGTCGGCAAGGCGGCGCTCTGGGGTTATCGCGCCGTAGGCAGTTCCACACAAACAGCAATCAAGTAGTCGGAGGATGAATGAGCACGCAAGCCACACCCCCTGAAGTAGTTGCCCCGATTCCCATTGAGCCGTTGCCGCCATTGCCGGCGGAAGAGATGACGGTTGCCAATTCGACTGCGGCTGAGCTTCGACAAGCAATGCGCGATGAAGAAACCCGCGCCAATGCTGCCACTGGCGAGCCGTGGCAGTTCGATGTACAACCCGATGGCCATTGCACGCTGACGCTGGAAAGCGGCGAGCGATTCATTGCGGACAGCCCGAATCAGCTAATCGAGCGCCTGGCCAAGTCGAAACTTGACGCAACCAACTACATCCGCGAATTGCGCGCATCCAAGGGACTGCCGCCCGAAGATCCCGCCGCACAACAGCAGCTTGACACATCTCAATCGGAGCCGCAGCAGCAACAGCCCGCCCCGGCAGAGCCACAGATTGACCCGGCAGACGCCGAGTTGAGCAACTATCTGGCCGAGTTGGTTGCGAGCAATCCGGCTGTGTCGCAAAGGGTGCTTGCATCGGCAATGGGCGTTCCTGCTGAGCAATTACAGGGCGTTCTCAACATGCTGGGGCAGACCGTGCAAACCGCCCAAGAATGGCAAGTGGAACGCGCATGGATGGACTTCAACAGATCGTGTCCCGATTACGCGGACACGCCCCAAAACGCCGCAATACTTGTTGAGTATTTTCCCGAAGCCGTTCAACAAGGCCGCAGATTCCCCACGGTTGAGGAAATGCAGACCGGCTGGGCTCGCGCATTGTATGAAGGCAAGGCCATTCCCGCCCCGCGCCAGCAGCCGCAGCAACCCCAGAATAACGTTCGCCTTGGCGCGGCGCTAATCCCGAGCGCACAAGGGGCGCAGCCTAGCGTGCAGGACGCCTACAACATGCCGATGAATGAGCTTGCAAAACTTGTTCGGGAAGGTGGGCAATGAGCCGCGAGCCGATGACTTGGCGGGACAAACTCCCCCCGGACCCAGACCCGGAGCCGAAATACATTCCGCCGAATGTAACGCAGTGTGAGCACGCGCCCAAATTCAGGACGACTGGGCTCTGCGATGAATGCTGGCACGCCAGCCTAGACCAAGTTGTGATGCAGAACTTTGCGGAGCGCCAAACACAAAACGCACGGCACGATTACCATGTGCGCCGGGCAGCGTGGGAAGCCCGCAGAGAGGAAGAAGATCAGAAGCGGGTCGCTTTCATGGCAAAAACACTGGCCGAAGCGCGTGAGCGCGAGAATGAGCGCCGGGCGGATGGCGGCTACAACCCGAACAGTTTCCGCGGACCGGGGATGACTACGCGATGAACCCACACGATATGACTACCGCTGAATTGCGGGCGGCAATCACCCGCAAGGAAGAGACTGTGCATACACCCTCTGCGGAAGAGGCCGCTCTTATGCGAGCGTGCGCCGACTTCAAAGAGATG
Organism: Terriglobales bacterium; assembly: GCA_041946765.1. Lineage (GTDB taxonomy): Bacteria > Acidobacteriota > Terriglobia > Terriglobales > Acidobacteriaceae > JBHGAZ01. The sequence continues at coordinate 92,672 of JBHGAZ010000007.1, read as the reverse complement.
TGCCCGGATTTCATCCCGTCCGCAACGAACATCAGCGCATTGCTACAGCACGCGGCCATCTGGAACCGTGATGGCTCAGTGGGCCGCATTCCAGATGGTGAGGCGTTGCGCGATGCTTTCGCTTTGGCGCGATACAGGGGCGAGTATTCGGAAGTATCAGCACCGCCCGCGCCAACCGCAGACCCTTATAACTGCCCACTGGATGCCCTTGGCTCAGCAGTGAGGCAGGACCAACCGATAGCCGCAGATGCCGCCTATGACAAGCCCTTGCATGAGTTGGCCGCAGAACTGAGAGGCGAAACGATAGAGGCGCCCGCGCCGGAATATACCGCGACTGCCGCAGAGCTAAGAGCCGAATTGGAGAAACATGACGAAGCGTAATAAGACCCCGTTTCGCAAAAGCGCACAGCTCGATACGAAAGCATTTGTTGCCGCCCGGCTCAAAGGTGAGAGTATCGAAAAGTCCTTGCTCGCATCAGGCGCAACCCCCGCCACAGCTAAGCGGGGAATGGCCAGCGTGAACCTGGACATGCGGCGGGAGCTGGCCACAGAGCGCAAGCGCAGATTAGTCGAAGCTGCTGAGTTAAGCCGCGCCATTCCTGATGGGGAAGCGCGTGATGCTATTCGCGGCATCATCCTTGAGGATGCGGCCGCCCGCAACAGCAAGGGTACGCCCGCAACGAAGTTGGCCGCGCAGATGAAGGGCGTGGAACTGATTGCAGAGGCTAATAATCCGAATCTCGGGATAGTCATACTGGAATTGCCGCACGTTACTGGGCCAGCGCCAGTCTTGGAAATGGAGGACATCTGGTTATCACCCGGTCCCGATGATCCCTCTACTGCACTGCCGCCAGCGGAAACGGAACGCCAGCGGCGCTCCCGTCGCTATGCCGAGCTGATTGAAAGGCGCGGTTGCACCTTTGCCCTAGACCCGGTAGAACGCGCCAAGGGATTAAATCAGGAAGAATACGCCGAATTAGAGCAGCTTGAACGCGAGAGGGCTTCACGCAGAGACGCCATATTATCAAGATGAGGAAGGTGGGCCGCGAATGGCACATAAGCCGAGTGAGCGTGACTGGCATTACGCTATGGCTGTATTGGAAGCCGAGGAACAGGCAGAGCTTGACGCATTTCCTGCCCGGAACCTTTGGCAAGCGTTAGAGCGGGCCTACGGGCAGCGGACAGGTAATCAGGTATCACCCAATGCGTAGCGGATCCCGAACCTGGGATGCAAGCAAAGTGCGGGGATGGGCAAACCGGCCCGTTCCCCGCGTAGCTTATAAAACATCCAAGTATCTTGTGCCGTGGTCAGATTGTAAAACATCCAACTATCTTGTTTTGGAGGACTGGGCTATGAATTGGGAAGCACTTGAAGATCGCATCAATGCCGTAGATTGGCGAGTTGAAGCCGTGGACTTTGAGAACGAAGGCGCGGTTTATGTGACTATATTCTCTGGTCCAGAAGCAAAACAGCGCGCACTGGAATACGCAGCGTGGAAGAACGCTGAGCGAGAGTCATTGCGTAAGGCGGGTTAGTACGCGACTTCTGCTATCACCTGATTCAGATCCACGCACGTCTGCGGTCTAGTATGGCTTGGGCCGGTATGCCATTCTCCCGGCGTGATGCTAACGTTTTCCAGATCGTCGATGTGGATGCACCTCCATTGGCCGCCGGGAGGGAGTCCGCGTTTGCTACCGCCAGCAAACTGGAAGAACAGCGCATTGAGCGTCCCACCTTTATAGCCGATCACATGAGGACACATGACGCGCTCGTATCCCTGATACATCGCAGTGACTACTAATCTGTTCTGGATTGCTGTGACAATAAGCTCCTGAACGCTAGGCATCCTGTTGCACCTCCACTTTGTTGCGGGGAAGGGGCGAATGCTATCGCATCCGGGAGAGACGCACAACAGCTATTCTCTTGTTGTTCTAAAAGCCGGAATGCGGGCCGTTGAGCATGAGCAGCGGGCCAGTCTAACCGTGCTGGGCCGTTTGCTATTGCCACAAGTAATACCCCAACCAACAACCCCAAAATTTCCTTGACTCGCGGGCTAGCCGTCGCTAACGTGTTGGCGCATTCCCAAATAATTTCCATCGCTTTTGAGCGGTAGAGCCCCTACCAAGGGCAGGAGACAAGGACAGAAGCGGAAAGGGGCTGTTATATGTCTACTCCTGCACGGCGGCGCACCCTGCGCTGGGCCGAAAGAGTCTGCAACTACCTCTATCAGCAGGAACGCAAAGAACGCAGGATTTGGGAAAAGGAAGAGCTACGCCAGGCACAGATTTTAGTTCGCCTAGCCGCCGATTCCGTTGCCGATCCCTACACCCAAAGTTTCATTCGTATGTACGGCTGTGCGCCCGAAAAGATGAGGGAGAAGAAACGGCAGTGGGAAGCCTTCATGTTCACGCCTTCCCTGCCCGAGTCGCCGCAACTCAGCTTCGATTTTGAGGCTGCGATGTTGCCGCCGAAAAAACCGGTGCAGAGTGTGAGGTTCGCGCCACAACTAACAGCGGTTCAAGCCAAGCGAGGTTAATAGTCATGACTCGGCCAATCGCCGCAAGCAATAAACTGCGGTCATTAGAAAACTGAGATGCCCCGCAAATACCCTAACAAACCATCAGCGGGAATGCAGGCGGCATACCACGAGGCCGGACATGCCGTCATAGCATGTATGCATGGCATCAGAGTTAATCACATCAAAGGCCGATCCAGTGTCGGGCATATAGAGTTCCAACTCCCCCCTCTGCACATGCATGGTTATCCGCCGAACACTGCTTATAAGCACGGCTGCCCCGAGTGTACGGCGGACCTACGGGCCGTGAGCGAGGTTACTTGTGCTGGAGCGATAGCGGAACAGATAGCCTTCCCATTTATCGAACATAAAGAAGTTCTGTATCCAGAGCATCCTTTGGAGAAGTTGCGCATTGGCGCGGAGAGGCTAGGGAAATTTGTGAATGCATCTCCGGGCTCTTGGAGCGATATATGCAAGGTTGTAGGAATCTTCCATCTACTCAATCCCGAGGGCTTTGTCGTTGATGCCGAGCAGTGTTGCACGCGCGTAAAGGCATTGATGTCACGGCCAGAGGTTTGGCGTGCAGTGAAAATCATAGCCGAACAATTGTTCACAAAGGGGAACGTGACAGGCCGCGAAATCGCTGCGATTTGTGGGGTGTCCACCGTTGAGCTCCGCCGCCGACGCAGGGCCGCGATTGCCGAGATCACAGCAAAAAGCAAAGGGCCAGTCTAAGCAGACTGGCCCGGCCCCCGCCCGACTACGGGGCTTACTGGCCGCGATGGGCCAAATGCATGAGGGCAGTTCCCAGGCCCACCAGCGTCAGCAGAGCGCCGAGAACGCCTATCCAGGTGAAATGTTCGATGTGCTCAGCGTGCCAGAGCAACAGCACGCCGACCAAAGTTACCAACAGCCAAAACAGAAGAGATTTCCAGCTCATAACGCCCCCTGAATGCGTTGTCACTTACGTTGTCAGTTAAGGGCCAAGCGAGAGCACATCACCCCAACTTGCATGACGTGTTCCGCTTGTAAGTGACTGCATCCTATGGGGGGACCCTGTAGAACCTTGAATTAGGAAACCGCTGCTCTATCCATCTGAGCTACAGGGCCTGTCCGGCATAATTCCATTATCGCATGTCACTTTCGCATGTCAGTTTACAGGGCGACATTTCGAGGGACGCTGGATCATCCCTACAGCGGCCTTGTTGGGGAGGAATGCTACAGAGCCTTCGCCAGCTTGTTGCTCAGTTCGGGGGCGGAGAGCAGGCACATCCGGCAGGCGGATCCCGTCATTTCCTGGTAGCTGGATAGAATTTCCACTATGTGTTCGGTCAAGGCGGAATTCTTGGGCCACTGAAGAAGCAACATCTTTGAGATCATGCCGTTGATGACGAGGCATTCGCGCCGCAGCTCATTGAGCGCATATTGCAGCTCGCGATCCGCCAGCTTCTTGGTTAGGGAGTGTGAGGTGAAGGAGAGTATCGCCGAGGTGTTCTTCTTCATGCGCCGCAGCTCGGCATAGACGGCGTCGCGTTCCCCTGACTGAATCGCGTCAACGTCAACGGGCTGCACAGCGAGTATGAGTTCCTCGATGGATTGAACTTCAATGTGCTCGCTGTTGAACATCTCAACCTCTACGAAACTACTGTCTTAATTCTGCCTGGATGCGAACTGGCGTCCCGCATAGACCACGCCTGTCCGCATAGACCGAACAATCTCGCGTAACTGCCATAGCTGTTCCCATGTCGGAGCAGCACGCGAGGTCTGCGGCTTGGCAAAATAAACCAGCCACGTGGATGCCGCCAGCGTAAACGCCAGCATGGGCACAACCAGCAGGATCTCATTCATTGTCGGATACATAACCGCGACGCTCGCCGCAACTATATCCACCAGCAAGAACAACAGAAAACCCAAACCGATCCCATAAGTGCGGTAATGCCAGGGAATCCCGAAATACGAAGAGAACAACGCGATGAATCCGAACGCGCCACAGAACACCAGCGCGGCGGAGCGGTTCACGACCAGCACAATGCGTAACGATTCATTGGAAGTGGCGGCGGGGTATAACACTGCTAGAGCCAGCGTTATTGCTACTACCGCTCCCAATGAACCCATGAACCATCTGAGCGCACCTTTTGGAAGAGTCGAATAAGGCTTGAACACTGCAGCCGAGACTTCCAGCAGCACTGCGATCATTATGGGAAGCTCGATCAGCCTGCCAATGACAGCGGCACGAACATACACCGGCCACCCCGCTAGAGACGCCCACATGAGCACCGGTGTCTGCAAGCAAGAATAGGCAATATAAAAGGTAAACGCAGGATGCTGGCGCCAGGCCCTCTTCCAGAGCACAAGCGCCAGCACTGCTGTTTGCAGTACCGCGTTGACGATCCAGACCGTTTGAATCATGGGCCGCCGACCTCTCTGCGGCCCGATTCACGGTCTACCGGGGGATGGGAAGCGGGTTCCCGCTGCAGCACTGAACAGAGGCTGCCGGAGTACTCACTGGAACCTGCTGCACGTTGAAAGCATAAGCACACAGGGACAGAACCAAGGCCACGAACAGGGTCGCGCGCGTCTTCATTATCTGCTCTCCGGAGCGGCGGATTGCCGCACCAAGAGGGTAGACCGAAACTGCCGGTTTGTGGACTAGGCATTTTCATTTTTTGCGCACAGCACCAATTGGCCTTGAGAATACCTCAAAGCTGTCGTAAACTGCGAGTTTTTGAAATTTTGGTGAGCCCGGCACCTCCTAGTCAGGTGGTGTTATAGCACCGCAGAAGTCTGTCTCGAAATGCAAAGAACAGTTGCAAGTGACCACAGTAACTTTTCGCCCTCCCATTCTGGGCAATAGCAGTTATCCCATTGCAGTGGACAACTGTACATGTACTGAAGTGCTATAGCTGTTGAGGCGCTCATGAATTGACAGTCCGTCGCGAATAGTAGAATCTGGCGACAGACTTCCCCCAAAAATGGTGCAAGCTAGCTACGCATGCACAAAGCTGACCTCAATCTGGCGCAATCCGGATCTCCGGACAAAGATGAGCGGTACCGCGAGCTGATCGAAACCGCAGAGCAAGGTATTTGGATTCTCAGTCCTGAGGACAAAATCACCTTCGTAAACGCGAAAATGACGGAGATGCTCGGCTGCCTGCCGGAAGAGCTGTTGGGGAAAAACCCGCATCTTTTTCTCTCTGCGAAGGGAGACAGCTCCGTTGACGAACTATTGGCGCGCAACCGCTCGGGAGAAGGAGGGCAGAACGAGATCAAGCTCCGGCACAAGAATGGAGCCGAGGTTTGGACGCAAGTCAGTTCCAACCCGATTCGAGGCACAGACGGCGCCTATGCCGGCACGCTCGCCATATTCAACGACATCACCGCCCGCAAGCGCGCCGAGAGAGCGCTGAAGGAAAGCGAACGTCGGTTCCATGAACTGTTTGCCAATGCGCCCGTGGGTATTTACCGGACTACGCGCGATGGTTCTATTTCCATGGCCAATCCCGCGTTGCTTTCCATGTTGGGATACTCATTTGAAGAGCTGGTGGGACGCAACCTGGACCAGGACGCCTGCGCTTCAACCTACCTTCGTGGCCAGTTCAAGGCACAACTCGAGCGCGATGGGCATATTGAAGGAGTGGAATCGGCCTGGAAAAAGCGAGATGAGTCGCTGGTCTTCGTGCGTGAAAGCGCCCGAATTGTTCGTGATGAGAATGGGAAGGCCCTCTATTACGAGGGAATGGTCGAAGACATTACCGAGCGTAAGCTGGCGGAGCAAAGATTGCGCAGGTCGGAAGCCAGATTGCGCTCGCTCATTGATAACGCGCCCTATGGGATCTATCGATCGGACCCGCGCAGCGACCGCTTTGCGGCGGCCAATCCCGCCCTGGTCCGAATGCTCGGCTATTCGTCGGAAGACGAGGTGCTCGCGCTCGAACTCTCCAGAGATATCTATGTGAATCGCACCGAGTGCACGCAACTCCTCCAGCAGTACGAACGCGAGAGCCGCTTTGAGGCGGAGGCCGCTTGGAAGCGGAAGGACGGCTCGCAAATCAAAGTTCGGCTGCGTGGCCGCAAGTCCCGAGGCCTCGATTCGGGTGTTTGGCTGGAAGGATACGTGGAGGACCTGTCTGAATGCTGGCTGCTGGAAGAGCAACTGCGCCAAGCACAAAAAATGGAAGCCATCGGCCGGCTTGCAGGTGGGATCGCCCACGACTTCAATAACCTGCTCATGGTCATGAGCGGTTACACGGAACTATTGCAGGAAACTGTTAAGGAGGGCGAACCGCAGCACAAATTAGCGATTGGCATTGCCAAGGCGGTCGCGCGCGCAAAATCGCTTACCAAACAGTTGCTGGTTTCCACCCGCCAGCAGGTATTGTCGCCGACCGTTATTGATCTCAATGCTGTGCTGGCGGACTCCGCTGAAATGCTGGGGCGGTTGATCGGGGAAAACATAGAGTTCGTAGTCAGCTCAGCGCCGGCGCTCGGGCGGATAAAAGTGGACCCGGGTGCAATGCAGCAGATCCTGATGAATTTAGCTGTGAATGCGCGTGATGCCATGCCCGATGGCGGCAAGCTCAGCATTACAACCGCGAATGTAAGTCTCGACGACAGCTCGGCTCCTAGCCATCTGATGCTTAAGCCCGGGCAGTACGTAATGCTGGTCGTGAGTGACACCGGTTCGGGAATGGATAAGGAAACGCAATCTCGTATTTTCGATCCCTTTTTCACCACCAAAGAACAGGGAAAAGGAACGGGCCTGGGGTTGTCCATCGTGTACGGGGTGGTGAAGGACAGTGGTGGCGCTATTACCGTCGAGAGTGAGCGGGGGCGAGGCAGTACTTTCAGGATTTATCTCCCCAGAGTGGACGCGGCGGTCTCGGGCGAGACGGTTGCAACCCCGAAAGAGAAACATGGCAGTTCGCAATGCATTCTCCTGGTCGAGGACGAAGATGCAGCCCGGGACACCATTCGTATGTATCTGGAATCCCGCGGCTACACCGTTCTACAGGCAAGCACTCCCACTCAGGCCCTGGATTATCTGGAACGTCATCAGGACAAGATCCACTTGCTTCTGACCGACATGGTTATGCCGGGAATGACGGGCCGCGATCTGGCCAATCAGGCCCTCCAAATCAAACCAGAACTGAAGGTGCTGTACATGTCGGGATACAGCGACCAGTCTGTGATTGCCAGCTTAGGAACGAGCACGGCATTTCTGCAGAAACCGTTCTCGCTGAAAGTGCTCACCCAAACCGTGTGGGAGCTTCTTGAAGTCCCGATTCACGAAGTTCCGTAAGCTGGAGCGTCGGGTGCGGGGTTACTTTCGTGTGACTTCTGTGAATTCTTGGATTGACTGCCGGTACTGTCGGTCTGACCATTGGGCAGGGGAACTACGCAGATTTTCATCCGTAGGAAACACACTTCATCAGCACGCCGCTTCGGTGGTGAGAATCAGGTGCTGGAGTCGTCAACGGTATGAGCCAAACCAGTGGCACGAATGAGCAGTCAGTTCAGCCCGCCGCTCCCGCAAATATGAACGATATCCAGGCAAAGCTCCGCCGCCTGGAACGCCGCGAGTGGTGGCGCTGGGCGGTGGCGCTTCTGGTTATGGCGCTGCTGACGGTCGGGGTGCTGTCTTTGACAATCAGCGTCGGAAGACGCGAGGCGTTCGAGGAATACCAACTGAAATTAGCGGCCAGAGGACTGCTGGGTATAGTCCTGCTGTTTGATGTGTTTGCCGTTTACCAGCAGATTCTGATTACGCGCCTGCGTCGTGATTTGGCCACGCAGATTGGAATGATTGCCACCCTCGAGGCGCTGAAACCGCCCGTGAGCGTTGGTCCGAAGGACCGCCGGGAACTGGCCCGCTGTTATATTGACCAGTTGCTGAAAGTCAAGAAGAACGGTTCTCATGCCTACGGGCGGGCGACGGAAATCAGCGAAAATGGCATCGGTGCGGTGCTTCCGGAACTGTTGGAACCGGGAGAGACGGTTGGATTGGAATTCAGTCTCGGTTTCAAAGGTCCCAAATTATCGGTCAGCGCCATCGTTCGCCACCGCCAGGGATTCCGCCACGGGCTGGAGTTCGTGGGACTGGCCGCGTCAGAACTCGAAGCGGTACGGCAGGCCTGCAACGAATTAGCCGCAGTCTGAACCTCCTCACCTGTACTCAAAAAGGAGTCATGCCGAGCGACCGGCCCCTGAGCGAAGCGAAGGGGCGGGAGTCGAGGCATCCGCATTTGAGTTGCCGCGCATTCACCAAAAGAAATGCATATCCCTCGGCTGCCTCCGGCCAAAAGCGGGCCGTCGCTCGCTCGGGATGAACCGGTGTGAGGTATAGCTACCCAGAAAACGCTCTAGCGTCCGGCGGCGCGTAGTTCTGCGACAATCTCCTGCGCGGCTGTGCGCGCTTCCGCAAACTGGTTTGGCGCGAACGAAATTGCGCCGACGCGAGCATGTCCCCCGCCGCCGTAACGCTCGCAGATTTTCGCGAGGTTCTTGGTGGGTGCGTTGGGGGCCCAGGGATTGGAACCGACCGCGACCTTCACACGAAAACTGCTTTTGCTCAGGCCCACACTATACGTACATTCCGGGTGCAGATAGTAAGGAATGAACTTGTTGTAGCCCTCCATGTCGTCGCCGGTCACGTCAAAGAAAACGGTCCCGTCCTTACAGTCGGTGCGTTCCTTCATGACAGCAATGACGTGCTGATGGCGTTCCATCAGCGGCGGAATCAAAGGCGCGATCCAGGGCTCCTGGATGATCTTTTCCAAGGGTTTGGCGGCCAAGAGCGGAATCAGGCGCGGGACGAAATCTGCCTCCTTGCTGGTTTCGATCACCATAGTCAGCCTAGTTGCCGGAGCGCGCATTTCCACCGCAGTGTGGACGTCAGGATAGAGGGCGCCGTCAATGATGTCCGCCCAGTCAATCATCTCCTGCGAGGGCGCCGGATCGAAGCCGAAGCGCTGCTCGGCAATGTGCGCCATAAACTTGGTGCAGGACTTGAAGTCGGGATCATAAAACTTTTTGTTGCTCTGCTGGCGCTCGTAGTGCTCGGCATCCTCTGGAGTAAGGAAGGCGCTTTCGTGATGGTCGAACCACCAAGTGATTTTGGGCGAGGGTGAATACTTGAAATCCACGATAGCATTTTCGTCGCCATCGAATTGACGCTCGTCAAACAGTGCCCCGGCGCGGTGCACCAACCCGGTATAGACGAACTCCACATCGTCGCGGATACGCTCGCGGTAGAAGCGTGAAAACAATGCCGCCGAACAGGCCCCATCAAAACACTTGTCGTGAAAAAATACGCGGACTTTCAAGTGCTAGCACCTCGCAGAGACGCGTTTCCGCGTCTCAACCCGATTGGCACTCCGGAGACGTAGCAAGCCACGTCTCTACAACTCAGCACCACCCAGAAAAACCAAAAGCATTTAGGATTGACTTCGGCAGCGCTTCTGTCAAGTGCCGCGACGATTATTCGCAGCCCGCAAAACTAACGCAGGGACAGATACGCTGAGCGGGGATGTTCTAATACGGCCAGAAAAATTGTAAAGAGCGGGAGCATTCACCCCGCTCTTGGCGTCATTGTTGCCGTTGTTATTCGCTTGTCGTGGGTTGCTACACACCCGCTTGCCTGGCCGCCATTTCACCGATTACAGGCAGCCGGGGCGTCTCCATCTGGTAAGCCTTGACCATCATCAGGACGCAAAGTACCAGCATTCCCAGACCGATGATCATATTGATCGGGAAAAGAAGCAGCGCCAGTGGCCCGAAAAGGCTTCCCAGCAAGCTACTCACAATAGCCAGTCCGATGGCGACCACGAACCAAGCAGCGCAGAGGAACAGCGACTGAAAAGCGTGGAACCGAATAAATGGATTACGGTTAAAGGGTTCTACCAGCAGGAACACGATGTCCGCGATTAGGCCAACTGGTGAATAACAGAGCAAGCCGGCAATGTTGTCGCCCAGGCCTCCGCTGGCGCCCGATTGCGCTACCGCTGGCGCGCGCGCCGGAGCGGCGGAGCCTGCTGTGGTTACGCCGGGTGACGAACTGGTTGCCTTGCCACAACTTGGACAAAAAGCAGCCGTGTCAACCATCTGCGCGCCACAAGATGCACAAAAACGCGCCATTCACTCCCTCCCTGTGATTGAGCAATTGTGACTCTAAAAATCAGCGCCGAAAGGATTCCGGCGCCAACCCTACTTTATCGTGTGCGCGGGACAATATCATTGTTCCTCAGACAACGCAACCGGTCCTGCTGGCAAGCCAGCTCAAATCCTGCGATCTAACGCGTTTGTGAGATTGAAGCGCGCGGCGACTCTCCGACGAACTGGCGTTCCCGGACTTTCCGGCGGCACTGATCGCAGACGCCGTAGATCTGGAAGGTGTGCCGGGTAGTGACGTAACGGTGCTTGCGGCCGATCTCCTGCTCCATGCGGTCAATCTCGGGCGAGAAGAATTCCACGGAGCTGCCGCACTCCGTACAAACCATGTGATGATGGCTGCGGCGGTTGTACTGATGCTCGTAGCGGGCCACGCCGTCCTGAAAGGCAACTGCGCTCGCCAAGCCACAGTCAGCCAGCAGCTTCAAGGTGCGGTACACGGTGGTGAAGCCGATGCGGGCGTCTCGCTTGCGTACCAGGCGGTACAGTTCGTCGGTCGAGAGATGATCGTGGGTTTCCAGAAATGTGCGCAGAATGGTATCGCGCTGCCCGGTATGTTTCAGCCCGACACGCTTGAGATGCTTGTGAAAAATTTCCTCCGCCTCGCGGATCATCTGCGGCGAGATGGAGCCTTGATCAATGCGCTTTTGCAGCATAATTCCGCTTCGCTAAGGCCGTGGGCTGACATTACCAGCATAACATCTGGTGGAGTATCCATCGGAATGAAATTGCCCCGGCCGAGTATCAGAACGGCACAGGTCGTATCTGAGGTTTCCACCCGTTTGTCGCACGCTCTGCCGGCCACTAGAATCGAAGTTTCGCCATGGCTACGTCCACCTTAACTGTCCCCACACGCCGCGTTTCCCATATTACCTTTCGCCTTGGCCTGATAGTCCTGCTCGTGGTCGTAATCACGGTCCTCGGGCTGTCGGCGTGGTTCTACGTGGCCGCGCACGCCGCGCTTCCGCAGCTGGATGGCAATGTCGCTGTCCGCGGGCTCTCCGCTCGTGTCACGGTGACGCGCGACGCGCAAGGCGTCCCCCACATCAGCGCCGATAATCTAGAAGACCTGTTCTTCGCCCAGGGCTATGTCACCGCGCAGGACCGCCTCTGGCAGATGGACATGACCCGGCGCTACGCCGCCGGCGAACTGGCGGAAATTCTGGGTCCCGACTACGTTCAGGGCGACAAGCGCCAGCGTACTCTGCTGATCCGCACAGCCGCGGAACGCGCAGCCACAGCATTAGAGGCACGAGACCGCGCCTACTTTGAGGCCTATGCCCGGGGCGTAAATGCCTACGTTGATCAGCATCAGGGCAAACTGCCCATCGAGTTCCGGGTTTTGCGTTATTCCCCTCGACCGTGGAGCGTGCAGGATTCACTGCTCGTGGCATGCAGCATGGTGGAGGTGCTCAATCTCGGCCCGCTATCGCATATGCTCGAACGAGAAAAAATTCTCGCCCGCCTTGGTCCTGAACTCACGGCTGACCTGTACCCCACCTCTTCGTGGCGCGACCGTCCCCCGATGGGCAGTGGCGCAACAGGCGAAGAGGAGATGGTTCCTTCCCAAGAGGAACAGGCGCCTGAGCGGCAGCAGCGGCCGCGCCGCCGGCGCCTAACGCATCGCGCCGGCAGTTCCCCCCACCCCGCTCTTCGCGCCGACTCATTTATTCCAGGCTCGAACAACTGGGCGATTTCTGGCGCGCATACCGCCAGCGGCAAGCCGCTACTGTCGAATGACATTCATCTCGAACACCAGATTCCCAACATCTGGTACGAAGCTCACTTGAGTGCCGGGAGCTTTGACGTTGCGGGAGTAACCCTGCCCGGGCTGCCCTTCGTGATCGTCGGACACAATCAGAGAATTGCATGGGGGTTCACCAATATCGGTCCCGCCGTCACCGATCTGTTCATCGAGACCTTTAATGACCGTGGCGAATATCTGACGCCCGGGGGATGGCAACAGCCGGAACATTATCGCGAGGTAATTCACGTTCGCGACCAAGCCGACGTTACCGTTGACGTCAGCGTCACGCGCCACGGACCCATTGTCACTGAGCTCAGCCCCGGGGAGCAGCGCAAGCTCGCTTTGAAATGGACGCTGCATGATCCCGCCGCCATGCAGGTGCCATTGTTTGATCTCGACGCGGCGCAGAACTGGGACGAGTTCCGCCGCGCTCTATCGCGCTTCGGCAGCCCGGCGCAGAACATCGTTTATGCCGACATAGACGGCCACATCGGATATCAGGCCGCTGGCGTTATCCCCATCCGTGCAGCGGGCGACGGTTCCCAGCCCGTCCCCGGCAGCGACAACGCTCATGAATGGACCGGCTACATTCCGTTCGACAACCTGCCCAGGGTGTTGGATCCGCCCTCGGGGATCATCGCGACTGCCAACAACCGCGTCACTCCCGACGACTACCCGTACGTCATCAGCGCGGAATGGGGACCACCCTATCGTGCGGAGCGCATCTATCGCGTGCTGAATTCAGGAAAGAAGTTCACGGCGGCGGACATGATCTCATTGCAGTTGGACGTCTATTCCGACCTCGACAATTTCTGCGCGCAGAGATTCGTCTATGCGATTGATCGCGCCGCAAATGCTTCCCGCAACGCCCGCGAAGCCGCTGAAATCATGCGCGCCTGGGATGGACGGATGACCACAGACTCTGCCGCTGCAAGCATCGTTGTGGCCACGCGCCAGGAACTGATGTCCATCCTGCTCACCTCCAAGCTGGGCAGCGACGCGGCCGAGTATAAATGGGAAATGGCCCCGGTGTGGCTGGAGAACACGATCCTGCGACAACCGGTCCGCTGGCTGCCGCCTAAGTATGCCAGCTATGACGAATTACTTGCTGCCGCGGTTGAACGCGCCGTCGCCGGGCACTCCATGGACCGCAGCAGTTGGGAATGGGGAAAGCAGGAGACCATTGAATTGTCACACCCGCTATTCCGGCACGTGCCGCTGTTGCGACGCTGGTCGGGCACCGGACGGCAACCGCAAGCGGGGGACAGTTACACAGTGAAGCAGGTACGCGGCACTGATGGTCACGAGATCGGTCCTTCCGAGCGCATGACCGTGGATTTCTCTGACTTGGACGCGTCCACACTGAATATCGTCACCGGCCAGTCCGGTCAGATCTTCAGTTCGTATTATAAGGATCAATGGCCGGCTTATTATGAGGGCCGCACGTTTCCGCTGGCCTTCTCCCCTAGTGCGGTCAAAAGAACGCGCGTGCATGAGTTGGTGCTGGAGCCCGCGCGCGAATCGAATCGTTGAATCATCGGATCATCGGATCATTATCTGTTGCAAACGGCTCAATGAACTCAATGACTCAATAGCTCAATGAGTCAATTCACTGGTCCACTGCCTTCACGTCCACGGCCTGGCCGCGAATATCAATTCTCCCGGGGATTTCTGATGGCGGATTGGAAGCCGTGTCGAACACGCGCAACTCGCCGCTGGAGACGTTTGGGCCGCCGGATACATTCCCTTCCACAACGTACACGAGACCGCGACTAAGCAACGGCTGCATACCGGTGACCTCGCCCTTGAAGGCGTCGGTGATGGAATCTATGGGATTGTCAACGCTGGTGGTATTGGTGTTGGTATCGAAAAATGTCAGGCATCCGGAGAGAACGCAATTCGAAGACGCCGAATTGCGCGCGCCGATGAACAACTTATTGTTGCTGCCCAGCGCCATCAGCGTGTGCACACCGTCACTGATGGTGACTGCGGGCACAAAGGGAGACGATCCCAGGCCAAGAGTGACCGAGGGGCTGTCAGGCGTGTTGATATTCAGCACGTCGAGTTTGCCCCCGTTCGAATTACCAGCAACATAGAGCTGCTTCTTGGCCGTATCAATCAGTCCAACATGAGCGGCGTCCACGTTGATGGTAGTGGTTATCGAGGGCCCGGCCATGTTCAGCACGGCGACAGTAGCCGTACCTCCCCCGCATTCTGCACCGCAGTTCAGAATGTATGCCGTGCTTCCGTCAGAAGTGAACAATGCGGCGACAGGACGATCCACGCCGTCAGGGCTGGTAAACGTTGCCGCTGTCGAATTATCAGCAGTGTTGATAAGAGTAACTGTATCGACTTGATCGCTGAGGACCAGCAGCTTGGTACCATCGGGGCTGAGGGCAAGAAAGCGCGCCTGCGGAATGGCAAGCTCGGCAGTGACAGAGGGCGTGGCCAAGTTCATTACTACCACCAGCCCGGTGTCCGTTCCGCCGATGGGGAGTGCACCGGGAACGGCGGCATAGCCTTTCAACCCATCGGGGCTCACGGCCATGCTTTCGGTAGCGCCCCGCAGCTTTATGGGACTGCCAGGAACCGCGATTTCTGCGGAGTTGCTGATGACCGAAATAGAATTGTCGCCGGTGTTGAACACCAGCGTGGTGGCCCTGTGTCCTGCATTCAAGGCGGACACCGCCATCAGCCCCGGCTGCGGGCCGACACCGATCGAATTTTGGGTGAGGTTGTCGTTATTGGCGTCTATCATGTTCAGCGCACCAAAGCCCGAACAACCGCCCAAGCCCGAAGGAACACAGGCATTCGAGACAAATACGCGATTGTTGAGGCCGCTGGTGGTCGGCGTTGGGGTACCGCCACTGTTGTTATTGGTGCCGACACTGCAGGAACCCAAGACCGTGGAGATGACGGCAAGCAGGACAAAAGCGGGAATCGAGCGCCTCAACTGCGGCTCCTGATAAACTCTGGATTTTTCGCCAAACCCGGGATTATAGCAGAGCGGCGCTGGGTTGCCTGAGCCGGGTGTGCGGAGAACCATCCCGGCCGTTCCACCATCTCACCGGCGGAACCATGCTGCGCAAGCCGGTTTGCCGCTTTCGGCTGGTTATTTCGACAAGACTCGGATAGGATTTTTTGTTTGAGCTTCCCTCGTTGGTACCATATTTACGTATGCCGGACAATTTCCTGAATCGTTTATCGCAAGGCCCGATCCTTTGTGACGGCGCCATGGGCACCCTTCTGTACGCCAAAGGCATTTTTATCAATCGCTGTTACGACGAGCTGAACGTCTCGCAGCCAGACCTGATCCGCGAAATCCATCACGAGTACCTGCAGGCAGGCGCGGAAATCATTGAGACCAACACATTCGGCGCCAACCCGTTCCGGCTGGCACGGCACGGTTTGGGCGATCGCGTGGCGCAGATCAACGAAGCCGGCGCGCGCCTGGGACGTGAAGCCGCCAAGAGCTTCGCTGCGTACGTTGCCGGTTCCGTGGGGCCGCTAGGGGTCCGCATTGAACCGCTCGGCAAGACCGGGTTGGATGAAGCCCGCGACGCGTTCCGTCAGCAGATTCAGGCCTTGGCCGCGGGTGGCGTGGATCTGCTGATCCTGGAAACGTTTGGCTACGTTGAGGAACTGCATCAGGCCATCCTGGCTGCTCGCGATGTTGCTCCCAACCTGCCCGTCATTGCCCAAGTCACGATTGACGAGGACGGAAATGCACTGGACGGCTCCGATCCGGAAACTTTTGGCCAGAAGTTGAACGAGTGGCCGGCCGACGTAATCGGCATAAATTGCAGCGTCGGTCCGGTGGTGATGCTGGAGGCCATCGAGCGGCTGGCAAAGGTCGCAAGCAAGCCGTTGTCTGCCCAGCCTAACGCGGGCATGCCGCGCAATGTCGAGGGGCGCAACATTTATTTGTGCTCCCCGGAGTACATGGCGAACTATGCGCGTAGCTTCCTGGCCGCCGGAGTAAAAATTGTGGGCGGCTGCTGCGGCACCACCCCTGAACATATCCGCTACATGAAATCAGAAATGCGGGCCGGCAGCGCACGTACGGCTTCGTTTCCGGTAAGCACGACGCCCAAAGAGCCGGTCGCAATTCCGATCGTCGCCCTGCAGGACCGCTCGCGCCTGGGCGAACGCCTCGCCCAGGGCCAGTTCGTCACGATGGTCGAAATTGTGCCGCCCAGGGGCATTGACGTGCACAAGGAGATCGAGGGAGCGCGGTACCTGAAAGCCGTCGGTGTGGACGCGGTCAACATTCCCGACAGCCCTCGGGCATCGGCGCGCATGAGCAACCAGGCACTTTCGATCCTAATCCAGCAGCAGGTCGGCATCGAAACCGTGCTGCACTACACCTGTCGCGACCGCAACGTGCTCAGCATTCAGTCCGATTTGCTGGGCGCAGCCGCCATTGGTATTCGCAACCTGATCTGCATCACCGGCGATCCGCCACGGCTGGGAAATTATCCTGACGCCACGGCCGTCTTCGACGTGGACGCCATCGGGCTTGTCAACATCGTGCACAACCTGAATCAGGGACTGGATATCGGCGCCAACCCCATCGGCACAGCTACATCCTTCGTGATCGGAGTGGGCGCCAACCCGGGCGCGCCCAACATTGATGAGGAGATCCGGCGCTTCGAGTACAAAGTCGAAGCCGGTGCCGACTACGTCGTGACGCAGCCGGTTTTCGACATTGATCTGCTCGAGCGCTTCCTGCGGCTCAGCGAGCGCTATCGCATTCCAGTGGTGGCTGGAATCTGGCCGCTGACCAGCGCGCGCAATGCCGAGTTCATGAAGAATGAGCTGCGCGTGGCCGTTCCTGACCACATCATGCAGCGCATGGCCCGCGTGACGAGCGCCGATGCCGCACGCGCCGAGGGCGTCGCGATCGCACGTGAGATGCTGTCGGCCATCAAAGATGTCGTGCAGGGAGCGCAGATCGCCGCCCCATTCGGCCGCTACTCGTCCGCTCTGGATGTGCTGGACGCGCTGGGCGGATCATCGCAGCGCGCAACAGTTTAGTGACGACGCCAAAACGAGTCCGCCGGGTGGCCGACTCAAGCCCGGTTTTGGCTTGAGTGGGGAAGTTTCTCGAACGATCTTGCTTTTCGCCTTTTCCATTTGTGAGATGAATTGTTGCTGAATTTTTGGCAGCTCACAGCGCTTCTCCAGCATCTTAGGGTGACAAACACCAGCACCACAGCACGTCATGACTTTAGTTTGGTGCTAAGGCAAAATTAGTCCAGCGCCATTTTCGAATTGCATTAAAATTTATGTTGCGAGGAAATAGTGCCCAAGTTTGAAGAGTGCCTCCAGCGGCTGGAGAAAATCGTTGGGGAACTGGAAAAGGGCGACATCCCTCTGGAAAATGCACTCGCCCTTTTCGAAGAAGGTATTCAGCTATCCCACACCTGCCGCAAAGAGATTGAGGACGCCGAGGGCAAGGTAGAGATTCTGCTGAAGCAGAACGGCAAGCTTCAGCCCCAACCGTTCGATATGGCCGAACGAACCGAAAGCAAAAAGTAGGCTTCTGCTTCCCTGTTCCCCCGCAGGCACAGGCTTCAAAAAAAGGAAAATCCCATGCCGGTCCGAAATGTTGTCGTAGCACAGCACGATCCCAAATCTGCGGAAGCCCTGGCCTCGATTCTGGATCGCCATTTTCGTTCCGTGCGCCTGGCTCGGTCGCTGGATGAAGTGAAATCGGCGATTCCCAAACTGCGTGCCGAAGTGGCGGTTGTAGATTTGGAGATGGTGCCGCTGGCGGAAGTCGAGAAACTCAGCCGCGAGTATCACGTTCCCATTATCTGCACACACCGTGTTCCTGATGAAGAGATGTGGACCGCGGCTCTTTCTGCTGGAGCGGTGGATTGCTGCCAGAGCACCGACGTGCAGTCAATCGTCTCGGCTCTGGACGCCATGTCTTCTGCGAAAGCGGCGTAACGCCGGCTGCAGATCTCGCGTCTCCATGCGGCGTGGAAACGCCTGTCACTGAGAAACCAGAATTTTCGCGGCTGGCGGCCGCTTTTGCACAATCGCGATACCGCTCCCTTGTCCCGTTTTAACTGAGGGAATGCTGCTGTTGTCCCCGCAAAAATGGCTGCGAGCGCGAGTTTACCCACATGCGGCTGAGGTCCTCGCTGCACCGATCCTGAGGCACCTGCCTGTGGACGCGCCGCATGTTGCTGATTCGACAAGCGATAAAGTTGCGCATTTTCAGTTGACTTCTATTCGGGCGGGAGTACATTCGCCCTCGTTCTTTGACAGTTTCTGATGTTTTCCCAGTTGGTGCCGAGTCCGGGGCTCAAGCCCAGGTCGGCCGCCGGGGCTCCACGAGGCAACGCGAACCGCGTGGGGAAACCGTGACCGTCTCGCGGCGTTTACGGGTTGCAAATCGGGCGGAGGGCCGGTGAGGGTCTATAGTGAAGCGCTGGTTGAGGCGAACAGAGAAATTAGTCAAGAGCAGGACAGGATCCCGAGGCGTTAAACCGATTTTCCCGGTTGGCGGTGAGCCCGGAGCCCGAGCTAACAGATCGACTATCGCGACCCGTAAGGGAGTGATAGCTGAGGTCGGCAAGGGTCTAACGCAAGCTACTGGCTGAGGAGAATGGGAGTTAACAAAACCTCGGGATCCTATATTTCTAGTCGTTAGTCGTTGGCTGTAGGCTCTTGGCTCTCGGGTCTTTCGTTCCGATCACCCGATTCCCCGATCACACGATTCCCGATTCCCCCTACATCCTCTATGCCTCTGCGATGAACAGATGTTAGGCGGCGCGCAGAAAATCCTGAATAGACCACCCCGCCTTTTCTCCGCCGTGCACCTGTTCAAAAGTACATTGCTTCGGCGCCTTGTCCGGACGCCAGCGCAGAAACTTGGTCCCGTGCCGGAAGCGGCCGTCCGAAAAATGATCGTACTGGATTTCGCATACCAGCTTCGGTTCCAGGCGTTCCCACTGCCCGCTTCGCTCGGTGCTCCAGCGGCTGGGGCCTCCGGGCGCGCGTCCGCTGAACCCGGCGCCGCCCATGTAAGGCTTCAACAATTGCTTCAATTGTTTCCGCTGATCCGCTCTGAAACTTGAGGTAAAGCCAACATGATGAAGCTGACCATCGTCATAAAGCCCCAGCAGGAGTGAGCCGACCTCTCCTCCCTTCGAGGCGTAACGAAATCCGCCCACCACGCAATCGGCGGTGCGCATGCGCTTGACCTTGAGCATGGTGCGCTCGCCCGACCCGTAGGCCTCATCCAGACGCTTCGCTACCACGCCATCAAATCCGCTGCCGGCCAGCTCCCGCATCCAGCGCTCTGCTTGGCGGCGGTCGGACGAGGCTGGCGACAACCGAATGCTCGCTTCCTCCTGCAGCTTGCGAACAAAATTTTCTAGATGCTTCCGCCGCTCCGCCAGCGGTACATCAACCAACGACGTGCCGCCTTCGGTCTTGGCCATCGTGATGTCGTCCACCAACAGATCGAAAGCAAGAAACGTGGCTGGAGTCTCGTGCGACAGCTTGCGGATACGGCTCTCCGCAGGATGAATGCGCATCAGCAGGTCATCGAACGACAGCCGTCCGTCAATGGCGACAACGATTTCTCCATCCAGAACGAAACGCCGCTGCGGCAACTTGCGGAAGGCCTCCACCAGCTCCGGGAAATAGCGTCCCAGGGGCTGCCCGGCCTTGGACTGAAGGGCCACGGTGTCGTTGCTGCAGAAGGCGAGGCAGCGAAAGCCGTCCCACTTGGGCTCGTAGAGCCAACCTTTCCCCGCAGGAATTTCCGCGACCGACTTGGCCTCCATGGGTGGAAACGGCGGCTGTATGGGCAATTCGATCTTCGGAAACGGTTCTTTAATGTCTTCCGGCGGAATCGCACCGGCGGTGACATCCGGCTGTGCGTGCGCTCTTGCCGGTTTGGTGACAACCTGGGCCGCTGATAACCGCCGGTATACCGTCTTCCGCTTCGCTGTTTTATTTTCTCGTGACATCAACTTGATGGATTCACCACGGGTTCCTTTTTGCTGCCTGGAGCTTGCGATTTCCTCTGCGCCCTCTGGGGCCTCTGCGGTGAGGTTTGAATCGTAAATCGTAAATCGAACTTGCTATACTCACTCCCTCATGCTCCAACAGACACTGCAAGAAGGACGGCGCCTGGCGGATGCGGCACTGGAGCGGTTGCTTCCAGCGGCTACGCAGTACCCCACTTCCATTCACCAGGCCATGCGCCACAGTGTTTTTGCGGGCGGCAAGCGCTTGCGGCCAATCTTGTGCATGGAAGCTGCGCGCATGGTGTACCACCCCGGGGAGCCAACACCGGGCTCGCTGGGGACCCCGATCGCCAGCTGCCTGCCCGATGGTGTGGACGAATTGGGCGCGGCGCTGGAAATGCTGCACACATACTCGCTGATCCACGACGATCTGCCCGCGCTCGACAATGATGACCTGCGTCGCGGGCGGCCCACCTGCCACGTCGCGTTCGGAGAAGCTGTCGCCATTCTCGCCGGCGACGGACTCCAGACCTACGCCTACGAAGTGATGGCGCGTCTGCGCTGTCCCGCTGAAACACGCGCGCGCATCATCGCCGAGGTCGCACACGCCACCGGCACCGTGGAGGGCATGATCGGCGGCCAGGTGGTGGACCTCGAATCCGAGCACAAGAAGCCGGACGCAACGACCCTGGAATACATCCATCGCAGCAAGACCGGCGCGCTGATCACGGCTTCGCTGGTCACCGGTGGCATGTACGCGGGCGCCGGCGATCAAGAACTTGATTGCATTCGCCAGTTCGGCCGCACCGCCGGCCTGGCCTTCCAGATTGCCGACGACATCCTGGACGTAACCCAGACCTCCGAGCAACTCGGCAAGACCGCCGGCAAGGATACCGCCGCCGAAAAGGCGACCTATCCCGCACTTTACGGCATCGAGGCTTCCATCAGGAAGGCCAGCGAGCTGATCAACACCGCTTGCGGCCTGCTCGCCCCCTTCGGCGATCACGGCAAAACATTGAAACTGCTGGCGCGGTTCCTTGTGGAACGAAAGAAATGAACACATTTGAACCACAGAGGACACAGAGGCAAGAGCTTGATCTGAAGGAGCTGACGCATTGCGTTATCAATGCGGCAATGAAAGTTCATTCCGCCCTCGGGCCGGGATTGCTCGAAAGTGCCTACGAAGCATGTCTCGCCCATGAACTGAAGAAGATCGGTCTGCGAGTTAGCCTCAAGTCGCAATCATGGCTAAACGCATGGTGAATTCACAATAATGTCCTCTGTGGTTAAATCCGGTGTTGACATTCTCGCGATTGCCGCGCACCGTGATGATGCCGAGCAGACGTGCGGCGGCACCCTGCTCAAGATGGCGCAGCGCGGATACCGCACCGGCATCCTCGACCTCACTCAAGGCGAGATGGGCACGCGCGGCACCGCCAACGACCGCGCCCGCGAAGCCGCCGAGGCGGCCCGCATCCTGCAAGTCTGCTGGCGGCAGGCGTTGGACATTCCGGATGCCCGCGTCGAGAACACCTTGGAAAACCGCATTAAGATCGCACGCGTCATTCGCGAGCTGCGACCGCGGGTGGTGATACTTCCCTACTGGCAGGGCCGTCACCCGGACCACTACACGACCTCAACACTTGGTTACGAAGCCTGCTTCCTTGCCGGGCTGAGCAAACTGCCCATTCGCGCCAGAGACGTCGTTGAATACGCCCATGTTTCCCCTCGGCAGCAAAGCCCGACAGAAACGTCCGAACTCCCCGCTCATCGTCCGTTCAAGATTATCTATTCGACGCTCTACTTCGACGTGCGCCCCACGTTCATCGTGGACATCAGCGAGCAGTTCGAGGCACGGCTGCAATCGCTGCTCGCCTATAAGTCTCAATACAGCGACCAGGAAGCGGGCAAAGATCTTTTTCCCGCAAAAGCTGAAGTCCGCGCGCGGGTGGAGTCCATGGCGCGCTTCTACGGCATACTTGCGGGTGTCACCTACGGCGAGCCATTCTTGCAGAAGGAAGTCGGGCTGGTGGACGACCTGACGGCAATTCCAGTGAGGTCTATATAAATCAGTTTGAAGAAAGCTATCCCCCGATGGCATGGCATCATCGAGCGACCGGAGGCCTGCTTTTGGCCCGGAGGGAGTCGAGGGACCTGCATTGAATGTCCCAGCGTCGACTGGATACGGCTCTGGAACTGCTTTAGATGCGAACTCCCCCGGGCTTCCTGTAACCCGAAGCCGGGGAAATAATAGTTGATGATAAACCGCTCTAATCGGCCGCAGCGCCGACGCCGTAGATCTCATACCAGGGCGTCGCCGCTTTCAAGCGCTCGTTGACGTTGTTGATGTTTCTGACCCCTTCGGCTTGCAGCCATTTGCGGAATGCGGCGTTCCCCTCTTTGGCATAGACCGGAATGCCGTCTTTCCAGGTGGCGCGGCCGCAAAGCACACCATTGAACTTGACACCGGCTTCAGCCGCCAACTCCAGCGCCTCGGTAAATTCTGCGTTGCTGACGCCGGCCGACAGGTAAATGAAAGGTTTGGTGGCCACGGCGGCGGCCTGACGGAAATATTCGAGAGCCTGTTTTTTGTCGTACACCTCGGTTCCGGCAAACGTTTTGGCGCCCTCGACGAACTTGACCGTGACCGGCACCTCGACCTTCATGATGTCAACGCCATAGCGGTCTTTGGTAAATTCAGCCATGCTGCCGGTGACAACTTCCGGCTTTTTACGGGCAAACTCTGGGCCCTTTTCGTCGACGCCCTCTTCGTACCCGACGAATTCAAGGAAGAATGGAATGTCGTTGGCGCGGCACTCGTCGCCGATCCGCTCCACCCAGGCATGCTTCTTGTCGTTGATGTCCTTGGGATCGAATGGCGTGTAGTAAAGGAGAACCTTGATGCAATTGGCTCCGGCTTCCTTCAGGCGGCGCACTGACCAGTGGTCCAACAGGTCAGGCAGGCGGCCGGGACCGGTCTTGTCATACCCGGTCTTCTCATACGCCAAGAGCAGACCGGCGTTTTTGGCTCGCTTCTTGGAGGCGGGCAGGCCCCACTCGGGATCCAGCAGAATGGCGCTGGCGTGCGGGGTGAGGATTTCAGTGACTGACGTTTTAAATTCTTCCAGTTCCTTATCGCCGGCGTTGGGACCGAGCGCCTTTTTGAGCGAGCCACGCTGATCCATGGCGGCGGCAGCAATCACGCCGCGCTGGTTGGATACAGCCTTTAAACCAGCAAGTTTTCCGGGGGTTAGCTTCACGGGGTTTCCTCCGTTATCGGCCGTGGCGAAGACGGCAAACAATTATTTTACGGCAAAGCGTGGATACATAACTGGCGCGTCCGGAACGTGAGCAGCGGGCGGGCGCGACCACATTACTGAGTTGCCGAAGACATGCTGCTCGTTGCTTGCATTTGCTTATGGGCGGCGGCGCTCGATTTGTCTCGGCTGGTTTTCGTGTCGGCGCTCTTCACCGATGGCTTCGTCATACAGCCGCTCACCGATCTGGCTTCCAATTCCCCTCGCTTGCTCGCGGCCTTTTTCAATGCCCGCTTCTTTCAATTCTTCAACTTTGCGCGAAATCTGCTGGCGCGTTTCGACCCCGCTCGCAGGCGCGATCACAAGTCCGATGGCAATTCCTGCGAACAATCCGATAAAGAACTTGAACATAGGATTACCTTTCCGGGGATTCGTTGTGGAAGATGCGGACAGGGCGAAGTCTGTTGGTCGGAATGACAGCTCGGCTGGATTATAAAGGTCAGGCGCGAGTTCTCGCGCAAAGCCGGTGGAAATTTTTCAGCACTCGCTGCTGATGAGGTCGGCAATGGACTCACGGCGCCGGATGAGGCGAATGGAGCGGCCGTCCACCATCACCTCAGCCGGACGCGGACGCGAGTTGTAGTTGGAGGCCAGCGACATGCCATAGGCGCCCGCGTCCAGAATCGCAAGCAGGTCACCAGCCTTGACGGCGGGCATCTCGCGATCGCGAGCGAAAAAGTCACCGCTCTCGCACACGGGACCCACAATGTCGTACGCCAGAGCCCGCGACCGGGCGCGGTTCGTCACCGCAACCACTTCGTGGTGTGCCCCGTAAAGCGCGGGACGAATCAGGTCGTTCATAGCAGCGTCCACCACCAAGAAGCGCTTGCCGTCGTTGCTCTTCTGGTAGAGGACGCGGGTGAGCAGCACTCCGGCCGGGCCAACGATGGAACGCCCGGGTTCCAGCAGCAGGTGCAGGTCCAGGCCGCGCAGGGGTTCGGTAATGGCTTTGGCATAGGCGTCGGCGCGCGCGGCAAAACCGATGGTCAGCGGGGGCGGTGTGCCGGGCTTGGGCGCGTGCGGATGATAGTTGATCCCCAGCCCTCCGCCGGCATCTAGGTAACGTATGGGCAGTCCGTGCCGCCGCAAATGCTGCGCCAGTTCCGCCAGCCGGGTAACGGATTCGGCAAACGGGCTGACATCAATAATCTGCGATCCGATATGAGCGCTGACCCCGGCCACCTCAAGATACTTTTCCTTGCCCGCCACGCGATAGAGCTTGCGCGCTTCCGCCATCGGCACTCCGAACTTGTGCTTGTGCAGGCCAGTGGAGATGTAGGGATGCGTGTCAGCAGAAACGTCGGGATTGACGCGCACGGCGACCCGCGCAGTCTTTCGCAAATGCGCCGCCCGTTGGGCCAGCAGGGCAAACTCACCTTCACTTTCTATGTTGAACATCAGAATCCCGGCACGAATGGCAGCATCTATCTCGCCTTGCGTCTTCCCCACGCCGGAGAAGACCACGCGCGCGGCTGTACCGTGGCCGGCACGCAACACGCGCTGCAGTTCGCCCCCGGAAACAACATCGAACCCGCAGCCGAATTCCGCCAGCATCCGTAGGATAGACAAGTTCGAATTCGCCTTGACGGAGTAGCAGACGGTGTGGGGGAAATCGCCGAAAGCGGCGTCAAACGCAAGATACCGCTGCCGAATGGTGGAACCGGAATAAACGTATAGCGGGGTACCGAACTTTTCGGCGAGCGCCGGCAGGGCCACATCATCGCAGTGAAGCACGGCAGCCGCGTCGTAGGTAAACGCGGGCGGGCGCGCAAAGAGCTTCGAATTTCGCCGTTCGTTTTTCAAGCTGGGTTGAACTTATTTTTATCACAGCGGCACCAGAAACAAGCAGGAAACAGACACTCCGTAGCACGCCTTCACTTGCGGGGGCGAAGCCGGTGGGACTATGCTTCCCTGCAAGGTGGTGGGTATGAGCGTATCTGTACGTCTGCCGGCAGTTGCTGGCCGTTTTTACCCCGATAACCCCCAGCAGCTTCGCCAAGAGCTTCTGCAATACACGCAGCCTGCGGGAGAACACCTTTCCGCGATCGGCTGCATAGTGCCGCATGCAGGCTACATGTACTCTGGACATGTGGCCGGAGCGGTATTCGCGCGCCTGCTGCTGCCGCGCCGTCACATCATCCTTTGCCCAAACCACACCGGCATGGGGCAGCCGTTGGCCATCATGAGCAGCGGTCTGTGGGAAACCCCGCTGGGTGAGGCGCGCATAGACGAAGAGCTTGCCTCCGCCCTGAAGGCTGAATTCCCTTCCCTGCGCGAAGATGCCGAGGCGCATCTGCACGAACACGCGCTGGAAGTACAGCTCCCGTTTCTACAGACCCTGGTTCCCGGCTTCTCCTTCGTCCCGATAACGGTGGGTGTATCGCGCTACGATGTGTTGGAGGAGCTCGGCAATTGCATGGCCGATGTACTGAACCGCGAGGGAGAGCCGGTGCTGCTGGTTGCGTCCAGCGACATGAACCATTACGAGTCAGACAAAGTAACCCGGATCAAAGATCGTCAGGCGCTGGACCGCGTCCTGGAGCTGGACCCTCACGGACTGTACGACGTGGTTACCCGTCAGCAGGTCAGCATGTGCGGCTTCGGTCCGGCGATAGCGGTGATCACGGCGGCAAAGCGGCGCGGAGCCACGCGGGCGCAACTGATCAAGTACGCAACCTCGGGCGATGTCTCCGGCGACCGCGCCCTTGTGGTGGGATATGCCGGCGTGGCCGTAATGTAAGCCAGAGTGGTTGCTGCGGTTTCGGCGGAGCAGGTTGTTCAGTGTCAGGACGAGCGCAGCGAGGCATCTGCTTTTCGGCAGTGGAAAGCAGATGCTTGATCGGGCTGACGCCACGCCCTCCTCGTCATGACACTAAAAATCAATGAGCTAGCTGCGTTCCAGCTTGCGCAGGAATTCGCGTTCGTCCATGTGGTACTTGAAAGCCTTGCGGCCGTTGACGAACACCACCGGCACTTCTTCGTTGTAGAGCCGCCGCAACTCAGGATCGGAATCAATATCCACAACTCGCCACTGAAACTCCGCCTGGCCTGCCAGGCGCGTGAGGGAGTCCTTCACCACATCACACAGATGACAGCCCTCGCGCGAATAGAGGATGACTTCGGGCATGCCTAAATTTAAGCATAGAAGCACACATTGCGGATATCCCACTGTATCGGAGGCGTCATCCTGAGGCGGAGCGAAGCGGAGCCGAAGGACCTGCTTTATTCGCGAAAAAGCAGGTCCCTCAGTCCTCTGGGGACACAGTAAAACTGAAACCGCTTTTAGAAACCCGAACCCTGACACCTGAAACCTGACACCTGATACCTGCACGTCGTACAATCCCCGGCATGGCTGAGCGGAAAGGCAGCGCCAGGCGCAAAACGGTTGGAGCTACACACGCACACGGCGTGCTCGAAAGTACAGCGCAGGCGAAACCGCTGACGGGCCGGGTTGTGCTGATAACCGGCGCGGCGCGCCGCATCGGCCGTCAAGTAGCTCTTGCGATGGCGCGTGCCGGGGCGGACGTGGCTATCACTTTCCGCACTTCAGAGCGCGATGCTCACCACACCATCGAGCAGATTGGCATCGCCGGCGTGCGCGGTCTGGCAATCCGCTGCGATGTGCGTGATCCCCTGAATGTCAAGGAGATGGTGGACGACGTCGGCCGCGAGTTCGGCCGCCTCGACATTCTGGTCAACAACGCCGCCATCTACGAAACGGTAAATTTCGAACGCATCACCGCGGAGCAGTGGGACAACATGTTCGCGACCAACGTGCGCGGCCCCTTCCTCGTATCACAGGCGGCCGCGCCGCAGTTGCGCACCACCAAGGGACGGATCATCAACATCGGATCGCTCGGCGGGCTAGAAGCGTGGGCGACGCACGCGCACTACTGCGCCTCAAAAGCCGCGCTGGTGATGCTAACTGAGGTCACGGCAAAGGCCCTGGCGCCCGAGGTTGCCGTCAATTGCGTTGCTCCCGGAATGATCTGGCTCGGCGAAAGCAAGCCCACCAGATTCCTAAAGCATATTGCCCAGAAGACCCCCATGCAGCGGGCGGGCACGGCTGCCGACGTGGTGGAGGCAGTCATGTTTCTCGCCAGCGCCACACACTTCATTACCGGACAAGTGCTGACGGTTGATGGAGGCTTACGGCTGTAGACCGGTCAGTACTCGACTGTCCGCTCCAGCGCTGTGACGATCTTCTCGACGGACGGCATATAGAATTTCTCCAGCGGGGCGGAGAAAGGAACTGCGGGGACATCGGGGGCCGCTACGCGCACAACAGGCGCGTCCAGACAGTCGAAGGCCTCTTCGGCCAGGATGGCGGAGATTTCGGCGCCGATGCCGAGCGTGCGGTGATCTTCGTACACGATCACCGCGCGGCTGGTGCGGGCAACCGACTCTAGTATGGTCTCTTTGTCCAGCGGATTCAGGATGCGCAGGTCAATCACTTCAACATCTACATGGTGCTCCTGCTTCATCTTTTCCGCCGCCTGAAGGGTTAGCTGGAGAGTGTAGCCGTACGAGATAGCGGTGATGTCCGTCCCTTGCCGGCGAATGGCGGCCTTATATAGATCGGCAGTGAAATCACCGTCAGGGACGTCTTCCTTGATAGAGCGATAGAGCTTCTTGTGCTCGAAATAGAGCACCGGGTTGTCGTCGCGGATGGCCGACTTCAGCATGCCTTTAGCATCGGAGGGAGTGGCAGGCGCGACCACCACCAAGCCGGGTTCGTGCGCGAACCAAGTCGTGTTAGTTTGCGAGTGATACAATCCGCCGCCCACGCCGCCGCCGTAGCAGACGCGCAGAGTAATCGGGCAGGTCTGGGTTCCGGCGCTGCGATACCGCAGCTTGGCCGCCTGTTCCACGATGGCATCCATCGCAGGGGTAATGAAGTCGGCAAACTGGATTTCCGGTACCGGGCGCATGCCTGCGAGGGCCGCGCCGACAGACGAACTGACGATTACGCCTTCCGCCAGGGGCGAGTCTATGACGCGGTCGGGACCGAACTCCTCGAACAGCCCCTTGGTGGCTTTGAAGACGCCGCCCATCTTGCCAATGTCTTCGCCGATCAGGAATACCCGCTCGTCGCGGCGCATTTCTTCGCCTAGCGCGCTGGTGATGGCGTCAATGTAGGTCATTACGGCCATGACTCGTTTCCTAGTTCAGGGCCGCTTTGGGGCTCGCGTTACGGGCTTGCAGAACGTCCAGGATTTACGGTTCAGTTCACGTTCGCGGATGCTGAACGAGTAAACGTGATCCAGGCAGTCTTGCGGCTCGGGATACGGCGAAGCTTCCGCGAACTGGATGGCTTCGTCAATCTCGGCGTTGATGCTGTTCATCTGTTGCTGTTTCCATTCGTCGGACCACAGCTTCTGCTTGCGCAGGTAGTTTTCCATTCGCGGCAGAGGATCGCGTGCTTTCCACTGCTCAACCTCTTCCGGAGAGCGGTACTTGGCGGGATCAATTTCAGAGTGGCCGTACCAGCGATAAGTCTTGCATTCCACCAGTGTTGGGCCGAACCCCTGGCGCGCTCGCTCCTGGGCCTCATGGCACACGCGATAAACGGCGATTACGTCGTTGCCGTCCACTGTGATCCCCGGGAAGCCGTAGGCCTGAGCTTTCACACTGAGGTCTTCCACGGCCGTTTGCAGGTGCACTGGGACCGATTCCGCCCACAGGTTGTTTTCCAGAACGTACACGATCGGTAGCTCGTGGACGCCGGCGAAATTGAGTGCTTCGTGCCAGAAGCCCAGGCTGGAAGAGCCTTCACCGGACAGTGCCACCACGATGTTCGGCCTCTTCTGCATCTTGTACGCGAGCGCCACGCCGGTGCCGATGTTGAGCTGCGCCGCGATGGTCGAAGCCGGTGTAATCACATTGAGCTGGGCATAGCCGCAATGAGCAGGAGAGGAGCGTCCCTGATCCGGGCTGGTCTTACGGCCATAGAGCTGCGCGTACATGAATTTCAGCGGCGTGCCTTTCATGATGTTGGTGACGAAGTTGCGGTGCGAAGGAGCGACAGTATCGTCGGGTTGCAGGTCTATAGTTGCACCGACCTCAGTGGCCTCCTGACCCACCGCCGAGTAGTAGTTGCCGGCAAACTTGCCTTGCCGGAACAACAGACGCGCGCGCTCCTCCACCATGCGGCATTTCAGCATGTAGTAATAGAGCCGCTTGAGAAGTTCGGGATTGAGGGGGGAAGTACCGTTGCCGGGAGTAAATTGCTCACGACTGCCTTTTTCCGTGCCTGCAGCGGGACGACGGGCCTGCTCTTTCACTCTGTTAGCCATAGGATGGTCCTCGCAAAAACGCTCATTTTAACCGATCGATTTGCGAGATGTCGGACAGCCGCTATGCCCTCTTCTGTGAGCGGGCTCCCCCCTTCCTATCAGGATGGTTCACAAACAAAAGTCGTTGGCTGCCCTTCGCGCATCCACATGAGAGAAAGGGCGCGCCAGCCGGCCGACGGCCGGTCGGACTCTGGGGCGCCAAGTGCGGGGTTGCAGATTGCTTGTGCGGGTTGCGGATTGCTCCACGCTCGCCTGGTCCTGGGTAGGAGGAGCCGTATGAGTACGAAGGTTGCATTCCAGCTAGATCGCTATGCAGATGAAGTGTCGGAGTGGGTCGAAGCCTTCGACCAGGTTTTGGCTGAGGAGGGCAGAGGCGGCGCTGTCCAACTGCTGGCGGCGCTTTCACGGCGCGCCCAGGAAGCGGGCGTACATGTGCCCGTGCAGTTGAACACCCCCTATCTGAATACTATCCCCAAGGATGAGGAATACCCGTATCCCGGCGACCGCGCTTTGGAGCGGCGGATCAAAAGCATCATTCGCTGGAACGCCGTCGCCATGGTCCACCGGCAGAACAAGAAGGATCCCGGGATCGGCGGACATATCTCGACCTACTCGTCCATCGCGACTTTATTGGAGGTCGGCTTCAATCACTTCTTCCACTCTGCCTACGGCGATCAACCCGGCGACTTCATTTATTTCCAAGGCCATGCTTCTCCCGGCGTCTATGCGCGTGCCTTCCTCGAAGGACGGCTTACAGAACAGCATCTGGAAAATTTCCGTCATGAATTGCGCGACACTCCGGGGCTCTCATCCTATCCGCATCCCTGGCTCATGCCGCACTTTTGGAGGTTCCCGACGGTCTCGATGGGACTGGGGCCGATTAACGCTCTCTATCAGGCGCGCTTCATGCGCTATCTGGAGAACCGCAATATCATCCCCAAGACTCCCCGTAAAATCTGGGCCTTTGTGGGCGACGGCGAAACGGACGAGCCGGAAACCATGGGTTCTCTAACCTTGGCTTCGCGCGAGAAACTGGACAACCTGATTTTTGTCGTGAACTGCAATCTGCAGCGACTGGACGGACCGGTGCGCGGCAACGGAAACATCATCAATGACCTTGAAGCAGCCTTTCGCGGCGCCGGATGGAATGTCATAAAGGTGATTTGGGGAGACGATTGGGACCGTCTGCTGGAACGTGACAAGACCGGGCTCTTGGCAAAGAGGATGGGAGAGGTCGTGGATGGCGAGCGCCAGAATTACCGCATCAAGGGCGGCGCTTACATCCGGCAACACTTTTTTGGCAAGTACCCCGAATTGCTGAAGCTGGTCGCCGATATGAGTGATGAAGAACTCGAGCGCCTGCGCCTGGGCGGCCATGATCCGCAGAAAGTATTCAATGCTTACAAGCGCGCGGTCGAGCATCAAGGCGGGCCGACTGTAGTCCTGGCCCGCACCATCAAGGGATACGGTCTGGGCTCGGCGGAGGCGCGCAACGCCACGCACCAGGAAAAGAAGCTTACCGATAAAGCCCTGGCCGAGTTCCGCACGCGTTTTGAAATCCCTATTCCCGAGCAGGCGGCGCGCGACGGTGCGCCGTATCGCCCGCCGGAAGACAGCATCGAGATCCGCTATCTGCAGCAACGCCGCCGGGCTCTGGGCGGTTACATGCCCTGGCGCAACACCCCGGATTTCAAATTCGAAGCGCCTCCGCTGGAGGAATTTGGGGAATGGCTTGCTGGTTCAAAGGGCCGCGGCGTCTCCACCACCATGGGATTCGTCAGCATCTTGCGGCATCTGCTCAAGCATCCCCGAATCGGCAAACTGATTGTGCCCATCGTGCCCGACGAGGCCCGGACGTTCGGCATGGAACCGATCATCCGCCAGGTCGGAATCTACGCCAGCCAGGGACAGCTTTACAGGCCTCACGACCAGGACATGTTCTTGTACTACCGCGAGGCCAAAGACGGCCAAATGCTGGAAGAGGGCATTACAGAGGCTGGTTCTATGGGATCATTTACCGCTGCGGGCACAGCGTACTCCAACTACCACGTTCCCATGATCCCATTCTTCAGTTTTTACTCCATGTTCGGCTTCCAGCGCGTCGGCGACCTCATCTGGGCTTTTGGCGACGCCCGCGGCAAGGGCTTCCTGATGGGAGGTACTGCCGGCCGGACCACACTTGCGGGCGAAGGCTTGCAGCACCAGGACGGGCACAGCTTGGTCCTGTCGAGCGTTCTGCCCACCTGCGCCAGCTACGATCCCGCCTATGTTTACGAAATGGCGGTGATCATCCAGGACGGTATCCGCCGCATGTACCAGGAAAAAGAAGACCTCTTCTACTACCTCACCATGTACAACGAAGATTACCCCATGCCGGAGATGCCGGAGGGCTCGCGTGAGGGGATTCTCCGCGGGATCTACAAGTACAATGCGGCTGAGGTCGGCAAAGCTGTGGTTCAGTTGTTCGGCAGCGGGCCGATCCTGAACGAGGCGCTGCGCGCACAAAGCATTCTGGCGGAGAGATACCACGTACAGGCGGATGTTTGGAGCGTCACCAGTTACAACCAGCTTCGTCGCGACGCGCTGGCTACCGAGCGTTGGAACCGTTTGCATCCGACCGAACCGGAGAGGCGGCCGTATATTTTGTCGGCCCTTGCCGGAGCCGAAGGGCCAATTGTCGCGGCCACCGACTACATGAAAGTTGTCCCGGACCAGTTAGCGCCCTGGCTCGGCAAGCGGCTGGTTTCGCTCGGGACCGACGGCTTCGGACGCAGCGACAATCGCGAGCATCTGCGGCGCCACTTTGAGGTGAACGCGGAATCCATTGCTGCAGCGGCGCTGTCGCAGTTGGCTAGGATGCGGAAATTCGACGCCGGCTGGGCGCAAAAGGCGTTCGCCGAACTGGGCGTAAACCCTGAAAAAGTTGATCCCGCGCGCGCATAGATCCCGAGCAGCAGAATTGTCATGCTGAGCGAGCTTGGACTGCTTTTGCTTGCCCGGCGAGTCGAAGCATCTTGCGTCTGGTGAACAACTGCATCTGCTATAAACCACTTTCACCATTTCTGTGCTAAACCGTGTGGAAAAGCGCGGTGCTTGCAGCATAACTCCGCGTTTGTTAAACACTTCAAAAGATTGCACAAGAGGCTTCAAAATAATCTCCGAGAGGACTTGACAGTGCAGCCAGACAGAGGACCGGTCAAGAAGGTTCGCATTGACAAGCTGCTGGTGGACCGCGGTCTGGCTCACTCCCGCGAGCGCGCACAGGCGCTGATTCTGGCCGGCAAGGTCCTCGTCAACGAGCAGAAGATTGATAAGGCCGGCGCCACTGTAGCCACGGAGGCGGCCATCCGTCTGCTGGGTGAAGACTTGAAATACGTGAGCCGGGGAGGGCTCAAGCTGGAAGCGGCGCTGCACCACTGGAATATCAACGTTGCCGGCCGGATATGCATGGACGTCGGCGCCTCCACCGGCGGCTTCACCGACTGCCTGCTCCAGCACGGCGCGGCGCGGGTCATTGCAATAGACACTGGCTACGGACAAATGGACTTTCGTTTGCGCCAGGATCCGCGCGTGCTCCTAATGGAAAACACCAATGCCCGCTATCTGAAAGCGGAAGATGTTAAAGAAGTAGTTGAAGTAATAACGGTGGACGTTTCGTTCATTTCCGCCACCCTTGTGCTGCCGGCAGTTGTTGCTTCGGCCTTTGCACGCACGCCTGCGGAACGCCGGGAACTGGTGGTTCTGATCAAGCCCCAATTCGAAGTAGGCCGCGAGCGCGTGGGCAAAGGCGGCATTGTGCGCGATGCGGAAAGCCACAGCTTGGCCGTGGATAAGGTCACGCGCGCAGTTCACGAACTGGGCTTTTTGCAGACAGACCTGATGGAATCCCCCATCCTCGGTATGGAGGGCAATAAGGAATTTCTGCTCTACGCCAGAGCGTAGCCCCGCATGTGCAGCCTGTCCCAGACCCCCTGTTCGTCCACCCGGCACCAAATCACTAAACGCAAACCGAGCTGGTTCTGTACAATGCGTCACAAGGATGCTGATGAAAACAGCGGCGATTATTTCGAAGCCGTCGAAACCGGAACTTTACAAGCTGGCGCCGGAATTGGTCGCATGGCTCCGGGCGCACGACTACAAACCCTACCTTGATGAGGAGACGGCTGTTTACGCGCCCGAGTACGAAGTCGTGCGGCGCGAATGCATTGCCGAAAAGAATCCGGATTTCGTGATCGTGTTGGGGGGTGACGGCACGCTTCTCTCCGCTGCCCGCGCCGTGTCGGCCAAGGGCATACCAATTATCGCGGTCAATCTCGGATCGCTCGGGTTTTTGACCGAAGTTCCTCTTTCCGAGATGTATGACACGCTCGAGGCCGTGGAGCGGAAAGCGTGTCCCATGGAAATCCGCGGCATGCTGCACTGTGAGTTGGTGCGCGGCGGCCGGGTAATCGCGCAATACGACGCGCTCAACGATGCGGTAGTCAATAAAAGCGCCATAGCTCGCCTGGTGGACTTCGATCTCTATATAGACAATTTGTTCGTGTCCAATTACAAAGCGGACGGCGTCATTATTTCCACTCCGACCGGTTCGACCGCCTACTCCATGGCCGCAGGCGGTCCCATCCTGATGCCGTCGGTGGACGCATTTGTGATCGCGCCAGTTTGCCCGCATTCGCTGTCCCACCGCCCGCTAGTGGTCAAAGACACCACTACTATCGAGATTCTGGCGCGCAAAGTGGAGCGCGACGCGTTCCTAAGCATTGACGGGCAGGTCGGCTTGCCGGTCCTTGATGAAGATAAGGTGGTGTGCAGCAAGTCGAAACATCACGTGAAATTGCTGCGGCTGCGAAAGACCTTCTTCGAGGTGCTGCGAACCAAGCTGAAGTGGGGACAGAGATAGCTGCTACCCGCCAGTTGCGGTTTTTCACATAGCGCAGATTGGCCCCCGATCAGCAAGAAACCTGAAAAGTAATCAGCACGGATTGTGCACGGAATTTCTGAACTGATCCGTGTTCATCCGTGTAAATCTGTGTTCTTGGTTTTCTGAGGGCCAGGTCAGTTCACGCAGCGTCAAGGCATCTCACGCGCTAGAATAGCCTTCATGCGGTTGCTTGTTGTGGCACTAATTTCCTTGTGTGCATTTGCGCAGCAGTCGGGAAGCCCGCCGCGCTCCGCTCCTCCGCCCTGGAGCGGGGAAAGCTCCAGCAAGGACACAAAGGTTGACCTCAGCCCTCCACCCGGCGAGAGCGGTCTTCCGGCGGTTTCAGGCAGCGACACCCACGAGCTTCGCCCCTGGGATCCGCACAAGGCGGACAAGAATGTGGAGATTGGAGACTTTTATTTCAAGCGCCGCAACTACGGGGCTGCGGTCAGCCGCTATCGGGAAGCTCTGTACTGGCAGGACAACCACGCCATCGCAACCCTGCACTTGGCACAGGCGCTGGAAAAGATGGGCAACTTCAGCGAAGCCCGCAAGAGCTACGAATCCTATCTGAAGATCCTGCCGCACGGGCCCGATGCCGCTGATGCGCGCAAAGCCCTGGAGCGGCTGAAAGACAAGCCCGACACCCCCGCCTCAGCCCAGTCCGCGCCGCCGAAATAAATACGCTGAAGTCATGCCGACTTCGAGCGCAGTGCTCGCTCACGATGACCATTCAGGCAGCCGACTACTTGTAAATTGAGTACTGCTGCTGGGGTGGGTTCAGTTTGATAACGAATTCCTGTTGCGGCTGGGAAATCTCGAAATCTTCGCCGAAGGTCTGGAACCCGCGGGCGATTACCTGCACGCGCAGCTTGCCGTAAGGCATGGCGGGGATCGATGCCTTGCCTTCGCTGTCGGTTTTTAGCTGCAAGCCGCCTTTTTCCGTCCGGCCATTCTTGTCCACCGTATGCAGCACAACGCTGGCATTGCGTACGGGCTTGCCATTGGTAGCGCGCACGACGACAAAACTCAGATCGGAGGTCGGCTCCGGCTGCTTTTCCGCTACGGCGCCACCGATCAGAAGCACGGCAAGGATGATTACCGCAAAGATTCGGATCATGCTGCCAATTCTAAGCAGGCGTTCCAGAATTGTCATTCCGATCACCCGATGACCCGATCGCCGGATCACCCGATGCTTTCCGACAGGTGGCGCGGGCGCCCTCGCCGTAACTGCCCCACTCAACGAAAACCGCGTTGCGTGGTCCACCCGCCCGGTAATCGGTCAGTTGGACGTCTCTCAGCAGGCATATCCCCCCTTACCCCCGGTCTTTTGGAATCAACAACTTACGATAGTTTTCGGTGCTGAGTCTTTGGTTTCAAAGAACTTAGAGGTCAAGGTATTGCGGAATAAGCACTTAGCTCCGCAATTTTGACCCTAAATGCAAACAGCCGTCCCCTTTGGGACCGGCTTTTATCCCACTCGCCGTTAAGAGGCCGGGACTGAAGCCCCGGATCAGGAGGACATCTCGTTCACCGGGCTGAAAAAGCCCGGTGCTTCCACCAGGATACGGCAACTGCGAAACGTCTGCATTGGCCGCATTGTGCAGCCGTCCATTCCAGAGTAGCAGACGCTGAATACGAAAACGGCAGACCGGCTTCGCGGCGCTGGCGGATGTGATTGCGGCTGAAATACTTAGGGGCAGAAAAAATTTGACTTGACATTCTTTAAGCTATAGATGACTTCTGCGGCTCTGTCGTCCTGCCGGACTCGGCTCAATGCTGCACGCATACCCAGGACTGGCGTCCTGGGCTATTCTCTTCCGTCCTGACGGACTATCAGATGAAGAATTATCAGACGATAAAGAATGCCAGATAAGGCATGTTACGCCGATCTCGTCATAGATGGGCCACCCGACAAATCATTAGCTGTTAATTCGCCTTCGGTGTAAGCTAACGACCTCGGGCCGAATTAGCGGGTACATCGAACATGGAGATGATTCATGAAAACCTGCAAATGCGGTCAGCAAATTGCGTCCAATGCCCGGTTCTGTCCTCACTGTGGCCACAGATTCACGCACCCGTTCACAATGTTTATTGCAATCTGCTTTGCTGCCATATTTGGTTTCGCATTCATTGGCGCGATTATCGGTGGAATTGTTGGAGGGAGTCCTAATGTTCAATCAGCGGGGCAAGGCCATACTGATTCAATAGGTCGCGCTGTTCCGGCATCTGTCACGAATGATGCGGAAGTACTTTTGCACCGTTGCGGCAAGCCCGACAAGGATGATTCCACGGCCTACGATAATCCCCGTCCCCCAATCCCAACGCGCATGATTACCTACAAAGAAGGCTCGACTGATGTTTGCCTACTATCCGGGTGCTGACGCTAAGGTTGGCGACTCACCGCCATACTCTTGGAAGTTGCTTGGTATTAAAGATACGCGCACAAACAAGGCCCTGAGCGCACAGCAGCTCAAAGCGGTTCTCTCTGCTCGGCTACCCTGTTCCTTAGGGAACTGAACACGTTTGACATATTCTTGAAAATTACCTGCGAGTGTTGGAAGTTCAGTCCACCAAGGGCACCGCACCGCTCTTTGCTAAGGGCCTATGGGATGATGTGACCGTAACAGTATATAACCGCGAATTTTGGGACAGATTA
Organism: Terriglobales bacterium; assembly: GCA_041946765.1. Classification (GTDB taxonomy): domain Bacteria; phylum Acidobacteriota; class Terriglobia; order Terriglobales; family Acidobacteriaceae; genus JBHGAZ01. Next base: position 55,059 of record JBHGAZ010000007.1, on the reverse strand, counting down.
GGTAATCTTGCAGTTGACTACCATAGACTCACTAAGTGTCACCTAACTCTCGTGAAGAAGTTCTGAATGGGTTCGCGCGGAACGGGTGGCCGGGTACCCACATCTGCGCAGGAGCGCTTCCACCCTATCTACCTTTCCCTCAGCGGCTAAAGCCGCATAAATAGCGGATCTGGACGGCGCGGCTGAAAGCCGCGCCCCTTCAAGGAACGATTTATGAAAATGCTGTAGCAGCTATCCCGCGCGCTGCAACTCCAGGTTCTTGTTCTTATCGGCACGGAAGCGCAGCAATGCGGCCACGTTCCCCACTTTTTCGAATTCGGGGTCGGGCGGCACATGGATGATTTCCAGGCCATTGCGCACGGCCGCGCTGAGCAGCGCATTGGAGACATCGCTCATCTCCCGGGTACGTCCACCGCAGGCCGCACAATTGGGCAGCATCTTGATATCAATATGGCCGCAATTAAGGCACTCGGTAGCGGGGGCGGCAAACTTCTGGCCCAGCAACAACGTCTGAATTTCGCCCGTTTGCAGTGAGCGCAGCACGCGCTTGATGCCGAGAGCGCCGCGGTCGTTGCGGTGCGCCTGACCTACTACCTCGCGGAACACGTCGCGATAACGCTTGGCGCGGAACTCCTGCATGATGCGATCGGCCTCCTCCTTGATCTCGTCCAGGGTGGCAGTAGCAGGGTCGAACGGGAAACGGCCGATCATCTTCTGCTTCACATACGGATGCAGATGACGCTCCAGGTCCGGCCACATTTCGTCGCGGCAAGCAAAGATCAGGCGATCGTAGCTGTCCACCGTGTCCTTCAGCCGCTCGGAGATCTTCTTCAGGTGGTGCATGGCCTCGTGTTCGACGTGCCGCTCGGCGTGTCCAGCGTCGTAGCCGATAAAACCGTCGCTGCGGCCGCGCCGCGGCAACTCGGAAACGAACCGCTCGCGCTCGGTAATCTGGTCCATCCACAGGTCGAAGATACGCGCCGTGGTGCGCGCCGTTAGGGCGACACAAACCCGCGGCAATACGTCCGCGATTGCAGTCAGCGGACGCAAATGGAAGCGGCGATTGACGGTCAGCCCCGTGGCCGGCAGCCGCGCCGGCAGATCGAACTCCCGCCAGAAATGTTTGGAGCCGCAGGCGAACACCGCCTTGGCGCGTCCGCTGTTGCCTTGCAGGTGCTCGGACATGGCGAGAATGCGGTCCAGATCGGCGCGTGCGCAACCGTTTCTGCCCTGCTTCTCGGCTTCACGGAGAGCGTTGCGGACCAGGTCCTTCACCAGGATCGCCTCCTCGCGGTGGGACTTGTTTTGCGGTGTCCAGGGCTGAAAGTAGAACGTCAGGGCACATCCTTCCGGAGACTCAAATTGGGCGATTTCAGCGATGTTTTCGCGGGTGATCATGCGAAGATCCTCCTCCGCTGAAGTGCGGGTTTTAAGCGATTTTCGAGTGCTGCAGCAGCTTGGTCTTAAATTCGTCCGGGACAGGCAAGGCTTTACGCAGGTGCTCGCGTGCGGCCGTGATGGATGCGCGCACCTGCTCTACGCTGCGCTCACCAATGGCGGCAATTTCGTCCAGGGTGAATCCCTCAACCGCGTACAGGAGGAAAGCCTCGCAGTCCTCCCGTCGCGCCCCGCGCAGAGCGGCTTCCACGAGGTTAATCATCTCGTCGGAGGCTGCGATTTGTTCGGGCGTCGCCATACCCCGGTCGGGAATGTTGTCGTGCTCCAGCATGCTTTCGTCCGGCTGGTGGAATTGCAGGTGGAACTCGTCGGAAGCGCGAACGTTAGGCTTGCGCACCGATTGTTCCAGTGGGACAGTGACATCGTGCTCCGAGTTGCGCATGGCCAGGTCGTCAATGGCACGCATGGCCAGATGGTACAGCCAAGGCTCGAGCGCGAGCTTCTCCGGCTTCTCGACCCCATTGCCCAGAGCAGTGGCAATCGTCTCGTCTATAACTTCCTCGCGAGTCACCTGGTCCGGACGGAGTTGGCCGGCGCTTTCGCGAAAGCGCAGCTCGCGATCAACAAAGCGCACGAGCCGGTAAAGGTCGGCGTCCACGTATGCGCTGATGTCCACATCCGACACCGTCGGAGGCTTCACCGCCGCCATGGTCTCTTCGAACGGGACTTGAGGCTCCGTAGGCATTCGTGTAACCCGCCGCCGCCGCGCCCAGCGGTGGCTGTTACGCAACATGTCCTTGTGTTTGGTGAGCTGTTCGCGGAGATCATCGAACCCTGCCTTCACAGATGCCGTTGCCGTGTCCCCCACGGATGAGACAGCCATTTGTCCGGAAGGCAAACGCAGGTTCAAAGATACGGAATAGCCTTCCCGGGCAGAATTCTGCTCCAGGGTGGCGTGCAGATGGATCAATTCCGGACGGAATACTTGCAACCGTCTACGCAGCTTTTCGACGTGCTGGTTGATTTCCTTTTCAACATCGGGGGTCTTGGAAATTTTGTAGCTGACGTGGACGTTCATGAGAGCCTCGAGAAGCGAGTCCCGCGTGGCTTTCTGTCCGGACTAAGAAAATTGTACACCTGCCCAACTAGAAGCAAGGTGGTATTTCAAAGTTGCTTTTTGGGGCCATGGAACCCGGCAAGTGGCGTGCAAGCACCTTCCGGCTTTGGGAAGGCCTGGCCAGAATCGCTCGCCCGAATAGCCGGTTCTGCTGAAATCTTGAAAGCTAGACGCTGACGGTCACCGAGGTTTCTGTACGCGTGACCGGCCGGTAGAGTGTGTCGCGTTCCACAGGCTGGCGGCCGGCTTCGCGGATCAGACGCACAAGCTCCTCGCGTCGCATCCCCTGAGGCGTGGTGGCGCCGGCATCGTGATAGATCTTTTCTTCCACCACGGTGCCATCAATATCATCGGCGCCGAAGCGAAGCGCAATCTGCGCAATCTTGGGCGTCATCATCTGCCAATAGGCCTTGACGTGGGGAAAATTGTCGAGCACCAGGCGCGATACCGCTAATTGCTTCAGGTCGAGCATGCCGGAGGTAGTAGGCAGGTGTTGCAGCGGGGTGTTGGCGGGGTGAAAGGCCAGCGGGATGAAGGTCTGGAAGCCGCCGGTTTCATCCTGGAGGGCGCGCAGCTTCAGCAGGTGGTCTACTCGGTCCTCGTCATTCTCAATATGTCCGTACAGCATGGTGGCGTTGGATTTGAGTCCCATGCGATGCGCTGTACGGGCAATGTCCAGCCACTCACCTCCATCAATTTTGTGGTCGCAAATGATATGACGCACGCGCTCCGAAAAAATTTCCGCGCCGCCACCCGGCATGGAATCCACACCCGCCGCTTTCAGCTTGCCCAGCACGTCCGGCACAGTCATCTTGTACCGCTTGGCAAAGAACGCCACCTCGACCATGGTGAAGGCCTTAATGTGAACACCAGGAAACCGCTGCTTGAGCCCGCGTACCAGGTCTTCGAAGTATTCGAACGGCAGGTCTGGATGCAAGCCGCCGACAATGTGGAATTCCGTTACCGCCTCCGAATACCCCGACGCAGCCGTCTGCCAGGCTTGTTCCAGAGCCATGGTGTAAGCGCCCGGAGTGTCCTTCTTACGGCCGAAGGCACACAGCCGGCAGGCCGCGACGCACACGTTGGTCGGATTGATGTGGCGGTTGACGTTGAAATAGGCGACGTTGCCGTGCATGCGCTCGCGTACGTGGTTGGCCAGCCAGCCAACCGCAAGAATGTCGCCCGAAGCGTACAGCCCCAAAGCGTCGGCGGCGTCGAGGCGCTCGCGTGCAAGCACCTTTGAGGCGATGGAGTGCAGCCGCGGATCGTCGGTCTGGAAGGGGGCTGGCATGATGTTTGATGATACCGCAGGAAAGCGCAAGGTTGGCAGTGAACTCAGGGGTTCGGAGCCTTCGGAAGGGCTGAGGTTCCGAAGTTTTCGGGGTGGTGAAGGTTTCCAGAAGGTCAGGTTTCAAGGGTTCGGGGCTTCGGAACAAGGTAGGTAGGGGACTAGGGATTCCTCGCCTCGCTTCACGAGGCTCGGAATGCAAAAATAGGAGGAATAGCAGGCTACTTCCGCATCAGCAGATCGGTGGCGACAAACACGAAGAACACAACTGAAACCACGCCATTCGTGGTGAAGAAAGCGGCGTTCATCTTGTTGAGATCGTCGTGCGACACGAGTGAATGCTCGTAGGCGAGCAGGACGGCAAACAGTAACACGCCCGCATACGCCACCGCACCCAGTCCGAACACCCATGCGGTAGCCGCCAGCAGCGCGATGGTAATTACGTGAAACAGCTTGCTGATGGTCAGCGCGCGCCGGATGCCCATGAAACGCGGGATAGAATGCAGTCCGATCTGGCAGTCGAAATCGTAGTCCTGGCAGGCATAGAGCACGTCGAAGCCGGCGACCCAAAAGGTCACCGCACCGACCAAGTACAGGATGCGCGGGTCAAGCGATCCGCGCACTGCGATCCAGGCAGCGGCGGGCGGAATTGCGTCGGCAAATCCCAGAATCAAGTGCGACCAGCGCGTGAACCGCTTGGTGTACGAGTACAGCAAAAGGATGGCGAGCGCCACCGGGGACAGGTATAAGGCCAAGTGGTTCAGTTGTCCCGCAGCGAAGATGAAAATTGCGCACGAGACCACCACGAAGGCCACTACAAACTGCTTTGAGAGCGTTCCCGAAGGCAATGCGCGCCCTCGGGTGCGCGGATTGGCGGCATCATAGGCAACGTCCACGAGGCGGTTGAATGCCATTGCCGCAGAACGCGCCGCCACCATGGCAACCACAATCCACGTAATCTGCCAGGCTGAAGGCACGCCGCCGGCTGCCAGCATCGCGCCGATCAAAGCAAAGGGGAGCGCAAAGATCGAGTGCTCCCACTTGATCATCTCCAGCGTCACCCCGATATTGCGCAACACGGCCACAGATACAGTTTCGAGTTTCCGGTTTGAAGTTGCAAGCTGAAAAGAAAGTCAGCAGTCAGCCGTCAGCAATCAGGGGTTGAAGTCTATTCTGAGCGGATGAATTTGCGGGTCTCCAGATCAACAACCACAAGATCCCTCGACTCAGTCGCAAAAACCGCGAGACCGCGCTCGGAACGACAATTCGATGGCTTCCATAATCGTTGAAGCTGATTTTTGTGCCGCTCTGCACTACTTCTGCTGCTGGCTGGAGACCGCCAGTTTGTCAGTGACGCTGAACACCCCCGGCACCGATCTGGCCTGCATGTCCGCGATCTGTTTGTCCATGGGGGTGTCCACCACTCCGTATAACGTGACGTGGCCGCGGTCCACGACGATCCGGATAGGCGCTTCCGGCGATAAGGCATATTTCTGCAGCGGACCGGCGCTGTATATGGCACGCGCCACCTGCATGCGCAGCTCATCATCTCGCGGGGAGGCCGGCAAAACGTTAATGTTGTCTACAACCTCCTTCACCCCGGACGTGTTCTCGATGATGGAAAGGGCGGAGCTTGCATCTGTCGGGGTGCGCGCCTGCCCGCTGATGGTAACCACGCCGTTGTTCACGCCCAGCTCGAAATTGTTGAACATAATGCCGCGATCAATGCGGTCGTAGCGCAGCTTGTCGGCCAACTGTAAACGCAGTTGCGTGTCCGGCACCTCGGGGCCTTTAACCGCGATCAAGTTCCGCACGCCCTGAACATGAAGCTTGTTGTGGATTTTCTCGTACGCGCGTTCTTTATAGATGTACAGCGGTACGCTTCCTCGCAGGGTGACGATGCCGTCCTCGGTGGTAGCGTGGATGTCTTTGGCCCAGTCGTGGTTTTGCAGTTCGCTAGTGACTTCCTGTTGGATCTGCTGATCGAACCTTCCGCCTGTGGCCGGCATCTGCGGGTTGGTGGCTTGGGAACCTGCTACTGCAGGATTGCTGCTGTTGGTCTGGGCTGATCCGTAAGTACCTAAGCCAGCAGCTAACATGAGAACGATTACGGTATCTCGAAGCAACGTCGGCATACTTCCTCCTACGAAGCCTTCTCATAATTACGATGAACATTGATGCAGGTTGGGATGACTGTCATTCTGCGCGACCCCTTATGGCGAAGAATGTATTTGAATAAGCGCAGAGATGCTTCCGCTTCACTGCGCTCAGCGTCACCATGACAATGGTTAGAGGTGTTCACAGCGTTTGTGGAACAGGACACGAGACGCGGATCTGGACCATTTACCAATCTGAAGGAAAGGCCTCACGGCCGATCAGCGGGACAAAGCGGCAGGGTTCCAGCATCGCACGAACCGGCTGGTTGCCGCGTTTGCGGATCAAGATCAGGTCCTGCTCGGCAAAACTGCCTATGGGCAGAACCATGCGGCCGCCTTCCCGCAACTGATCAAAAAGCGGTGCAGGAATCTTCGGGGCGGCAGCAGAAACTACGATAGCGTCGAAAGGCGCGTACTCGGGAAGGCCTTGACTTCCGTCGCCGACGAAGACCGAGATGTTGGTATAGCCGAGTTTATCCAGCATTGCCCGAGCCTGCTCGGCCAATCGTGCATGCCGCTCCATGCTGTACACCTGCGCCGCCAGCTCTGCAATCAACGCAGTCTGATAGCCAGACCCGGTCCCAACTTCCAGTACTTTATGCACTGGAGTCAGTTGCAGGGCCTCCAGCATCACGGCAACGATGTACGGTTGCGAGATGGTTTGTCCTTCCGCAATGGGGATAGGCCCGTCTGCATAGGCTACGTCTAGGTCCGCGTTGGGCGCGAACTGGTGACGAGGTACGCGCTCCATGGCGTTCAGTACACGCTCGTCAATAATGCCGCGACGCCGCAGTTGCAACTCCACCATCAACTGCGCCTTGTTACGTGCAACCTCGGATTCGATGTGTATGGGCATAACCCGGGCTAGCCAACCGGCGGCTTATTCGAGCCGGGAAATGATAGCCCGATGCGGCAGAACTGAACAGTAGATTTGAAACGGTAGGAGCAATACCGGGGAGAGCATATCCTACACCCGCTTTTTCCAGTGTCACGACGACCGAAGCGAGGCATCTGCTTCTTGTCTCTGCATTGGAAAGCAGATGCCTTGTCGGGCAAGGGCCTCCTCGCCATGACACCACAATAGCTAACGCTTGCGCTGCCGGAAGCGGATGTCAAAGCTGATGACGCCGTTCTGGTCGCGTATGCCGACGAGAGAGAGATTGCGGTTGATGTTGTATTCGGTCTGGACTATCTGCTGGTTGGCGCGCGCCAGGTCGGTTATGTAAGTGATCGTCAGTTTGTTGGCGACCTGCTGTTCAACTGTGACGCGGGCACCGCTGGGGTTATTCTCCGCCCCGCCCATCTGCGGGTCAATCTTGATCCGGCTGACTCCGAATAGCCTCTGCACCCGGCTGCCCATGGCGGCGCTAAGCGCCTGGCTGAGAATGGCCTGCGATGCGGTCTGGTTGAAGTTCTGGCTGGTTGCGGTCTGCACCGCTGTTTCTTCGCGTGTGCGCCCAAACGCTAGCAGAGCGATGATGTCGGCAGTGGGTAGCGGAGGGTCGGAACGATAGCTGTAACTCAGCCGGTCGGCGCGCCCATGAAAGCCAACGGTAATGTCATAGTCCCGCATCCGCGTTGTGGCTTGCATGTCCAGCACCGGCTCGATGCGCGTCGGGTTATTGAAAGTGATTTCCCCCCGTTCCAGACGATACTTCGTGCCGTTGATGATGATGTCTCCTTCGATAATCGTCGTACGGCCCAGCAACACGGGGCGCATGGCCGTCCCCCGAAGCCGTAGATCAGCAGTGCCGAAAAGCTTCGCCAGCGAGGTCTGCACCTGAAGCTCCGGCGTGGACACGACGTGCACGTCCAGACGCACGTTGTTCAACGGCGATTTCGGATTGGGTGCTTCCGGTGTCTGCTTGGCGCGGGCAAGGTAGAGTGCGAAATCAAAACGCGGATTGACGCCGAAGCGGGTGACCACCACATCCCCGGAAAGCAGCGAGTTGGACGATGTCCCCTGGAATTGCAGGTCAGCATTGGCCACGGCGCTCACGCCAGGCGGATAGCGCAGGCGGATGTCTCTCCCGTGCGCTTTCAGGTTCCAGCGCAGCCTCCCGGCAGGAGTGAAGGCGAGATAGCCGGAGATATCCAGTGCGCCGCCGCCGCTACGCGCCGTCAGAGTCTGGATCGTTAACCGGTCACGGTTGAAGACCAGAGTGCCCATGATGTCACTGAGCCCCATGGGCAGGTCCACGTAGGAGAGCCCCGCATTGGCAATCTCAACCTGCCCCTCTACAGCCGGGCGCACAATGGTCCCGCCCAGCGTTACATTCATCGTGACCGTTCCGTACGACACGATATTGGGATCGTAGCTTTGCAGTAATTTCAGATTCACGTGCCCGTTAGCAGTCACGTCCAAAGCGCGCGTCCCGCTAAGCTGCAATGTGCCGCTGGCGACGAGATCGGTGTTGTCGCCGAGCCAGCGCGAGCGCTCCAACCTGAGTGCGTTCTGCGCCACGCTGAAACGCACCGCCCCGTCGTTGCGGATTCCGATATTCTCCACGTTAAGCGACATTCGGGTAATGTCGGCGGAGGCGGTAAGGTCGCGCGGGCGCGCCAGTGGACCATGCAGCGCCACTGTCCCTGTACTTTGGGAATGGCCGGTGATACGCCCTGCCACAAAGGCCCGGAGTACAGGATCAATGTCCAGGTCGCTGAAACGGCCCATTAGTTCCGCCCAGTAGTCATCGCGCAGGCGCACAGTGCCATTGACGTCCAGGTCGGACGCTCCATTTCTCGAGCGCGCAGCAACCCGCATGATCTCGCCGATCGTGACCGCTTCAGCCTCCACGTCTCCGGCGCGTTCTCCGTTAAGCACGAGGTTACGGAGTTGGAAGCTCAGGTTCAGCGCCGGCGCTTGTTTCGTGCCCGATCCCTGCGCCTTGAAATCCATAATGCCGGCTACGACAAACCGGGGCGATTGCACCCGCTGGATATTGGCCAGATTGAGGCGCGTGCCGCGCAGGTCGAACCGGAAGGCGCTGCTGGCGAAGTTGTACGCAGCAGCACCGGTGATCCGCGACCCATTCTGCGCCAGTTCAATGTCCGTTAGCTGGGCTTCGTGGCTGCCGAAATGGAGATAGGCGTTCAGGAGCTGAACCGCTTCGCCGTATAGATTGGCATCCGTGACGCGCACGTTACCATCGCCCCGCGGGTCCGCCAGGGTACCGCTTAAGCGCATGTTCGCATTCAGTGTGCCGCTGACGGGATATTCGAAACCGATCAGCGATTGCACATCAGCAATCTGCGCATTGCGGATGTGGACCTTTGCGGTAAATGGAGCGTTGCTGAATTGGGCTTTGCTACGATTCGCACTGAAATCGAAATTGACCTGCGCCGAGCCGCGCCGCAGCACAGCATTCCGCGCCGCTATTACTTGGGGTGAATACTCGATATCGGCAATAAGCTGGTCCCAGTGCATGCGACGGGTTCCGATGGACCCAAGCGGGGCAGCGGACGGCACCGTTGATATCTGCCGGACGAACTGTGACTTTCTCTTCCTCGGCGGCGACTCAGGTGTGGACACCGCCAGGAGCGATTCGAAGTCGTTCAATTGCAAATGGCCCACAATAGCAGGTGCGGCAAGCCCTCCAGTAACAGTTCCAGTGAACGACGCCCGCCCGTGCACCTCGACCGGCATCGGCGTGAGGCCCTGCGCTTTCAATACAGGACTGAACTCGTTCGCATCCGTGGTGTTCAGGTTTATGTTCAACTTTGTGGCTGAAGTTCCCATGGATCCAGTTGCTTCCAACCGGGTGGCGCGTGTGGAGAGGTTCAACTCTGCGATGTCCAGCTTCTGACCGGCAGAATGATAGACGGCACGCAGCCGTGCTGTGACCGGGTTCTGGCCTGGCAAAACAGTCGCGGGCGGCGCCACCTGCAAGTCCATGGCTGTGACCATGGTTCCCGGAGCAGCCCTCCAGGTACTGTCGAGCTTGCCATCAGCAGTGCCCGCCAATTTCAACCCATGAAGAGGCATGCTTTTCGAGGCGAAGGCTGCTGCCAAATCCGCGACCCGCAGGCCGTGTAGCTTCAGGCGCGCCACTCCTTCCCACTCGGGTCTTGGCTGTCGGGGCCGAATAACGCGTTTGCCGGTCGAAACTTTGGGTACCTCTGGCGCTTCAATGGAAGCTCCTCCGCGGCCCGGCCAATTGATAAGCGCAAGCTCGCCGGCCACGTTGCCGCCCCACAGTTTGCCGACAATATTGCTGACCGTGAGCCGGTCGTTGTTGACGGAAAAATCCGCGGCAGCTTCGGCACCGGCCACGAGCAATGTGGGATTGCGATACTCGAAATTCTGCAGCTGCAACTTGCCAGTGGAAGCAGCTTGGGCCGAGTTCCACACTCCGCGTCCGCACACAATCAGCGTGCCCTGGCGAATTTCCGCGTTCCGCACGACGGGGGCAAGCTCCGCCAGGTCGAGCCTGGCTTCGTAATTTCCCATGAACTTGGGCTCGCGAAAATCTGTCAATTCGCCAGTGGCTTCCAGTTCCGAGCTGCCTGACCGGATTTTGAACCCAGTGATCCGCGCCAAATTCTGCGAAACACTGAACTGTGCTTCGGCAGTGGCTCCGAACGGACGGAAGTCCCAGAGCCTGGCGTCAATTTTGCCGGCGGAGATTGAGCCCACGTAGCGCTTTTCACCACGAAGGTAGGTCAGGTCAGCCGCTATTTCATTGGCACTGAAATCCAGGGGAGTGCGGCGGTCGTTGAGGACCAGTTCGCCATCGCGAATGTCGGCCCGATCTATACGAAACTTGAAAATGTTTTCGGCTGCCGCGGATGTCCTTAGCTTGGGCGCAGGCTGGCTGGTAGAGCCGTCCGGGTTGAGGATAATGTGAATCGCCGGCCGGTCCACGCGCAGTAGTCGCAGCGCCGGGTCAGGCCGGAAGACGTACCCAATCCGCAGGCGTACGAATGCGTGGTCTACGTGTATGTAGGGCGTTGTACCGGGGGGTTCGTTGCCGTGAACGGTCAGGTCGGTGATATCGAATTCCAGCCGGGAGAGATTCCAGCGTAGGGACTTGAGTTCGACCCGTCCGCCAGTTATTTGCTCCAGCCGCGCCACCACACGGTTGCGCACATATTGGTTGAAGTGAGAGCTGTTCAGATACCAGGCCGCAAACGCAAGCAGGACGGTCCCTAGAATCGCAATAGCGATCGGGACCTGCCATAGCCAGCGCGACCGCGAATTCTTGTTCTGATCAGCCATTGCTTATCTACGAAAGGCTCTTGCACGCAGAGGACACGGAAGACGCAGAGTACGCAGAGACCGCGATAAAACCGGTATAAAGTATTTCCACTTCTCCTCTGCGCCCTCTGCGGGCCTCTGCGACGTTTGCGTTCAGCTTTTTCACCGCATCCCGGAAACCCGGTACTTTCCCCTGCCTCCCCCTGAAGGACGAACCCCGCTGGCCGACATCGGACCGTAGACCGGCAACTCCGTGTGGATACTGCTTTGCTGCCGCAGGTTATTGAGCCACTCCGTCAGCAACTCGTCCATGTGCTGTTGCACGAGCACTTCTTCGATCTTTTCCGAAACCTGCTCCAGCGGTACGTCCTTCCCGCCGGCACGTTTTAATTCAGGCAGGAACTTTTGCCGGTAGTACTCCTCGATGGCGGAGCGCTCGATGTGAACATTGGGACGCAAACGGGTATCCACGAACCGTAGTATCTCCAGCTGCGCCACTACCCGGTCATGAAACTCCGGCTCGCTCAAGCCGTATTCGGCCAGCACCGCGCGCCAGCCCTGGTCGGTGTCCGCGCCCGGGTATGCCTTTCGGATCTCCTGGATTCGCTGCGACACCCGCTCTTCTCTGAGCCGAAAGCCGGTCAACTTCATCTCTCCGCGCAACAGCTCCTGGTCAATAAGCCGGTTCAAAGTAGCTTCAGCATCCGCTTCGGTCAGCTTTGATAACGGACGACGCTCAAGGAAGGCTTCGTATCGCAACTGCAACTCCAGGTCGCTTTGCAAGATTGCGCTTCTGTTCACCCTGGCCACGGTACGGTCAATGATTTCTCCAGCCCACGCTGGGAATACAGCCGTAAACGCCACCGCAACCAGCACAGCTAGCACGTGGCAAACCGCGCAGCGACCTGCTGCTCTGCGCGACAGAGAAGACAGGTCCATTTTGCGAACGCATTTCATTAGAAGCTCTGCCCGATACTGAAAAAGAAATTCAAGTGGCGCAAGGTGCCCGACTGAAAAATCAACGCATTGGGCGCCAGCGACAAGCACGGTTCCGTCTGGCCGGGAAAGTGCGCCGCTGGACACTGCACGTAAAACGGGAACGCCGGCGGGTTCAAGTTGTAACTAAGATCCACGCGCACGGGGCCCAGGGGCGTGCGATAGCGGATGCCCGTCCCCACCGCCTGCGACATGTAGTTAAACCCGCATTGCAGGTGAGTAGTTTCGTTGGCACAGGCGGCACGATTGGGCTGGCGCCAGCGTCCGAAGCTGCTCAGCATCTCCTGGCCGCTCTCGAACACGTTGCCGAAATCATGGAACAGCACAAAGCTCATGTTGGTTCCAACGTAGGGCAATTCCGGCGGAGGAAAGCGCATTTCAATGTTGTTTACAAAGATCGCGTTGCCGCCCAGAGGAAACCCGGTCAGCAAATCGCGCGGACCTGCCTGATTCAACGCAAAACCGCGATGTCCCGTAGCGCCTCCGGCGAAGAACCGCTCTGGCAGCGGAATAGCGGATTCGTCCGGCAGGTCGCCAAATGGTTCTTCCACCCCAATGCGCGTTGACCGCGCCAGCACGAATTTCTTCTTAATCGGGGTGTAGGTCGAATTCTGTACCAAGAAGCGGCCGAAGCTGGCGGCGGAACCAAACGCTTTGGCGGCAATGCCGGTGTCAAATGTAGTGTAGTTGCCGCGATGAGGATCAATAGCATCGTCGCGTTTGTCGCGGATGTAGGTGAAGCTGGGCATCCCGATGCGTACGGGCCGTGACAGGAGCGGCACCAATTCCGGGCTGATGGCGAGACTGTTCGGGTCCACCTTCACGCGGCGATAGTTGAAGCGATACAGTAGGGTGGTCACTCGGCTCAGCACCTGCTCGCCTTGTACCGCGCCTTCCAGACGCTCGGAGGTGAAGGTGCGCACATCGCGGCTGTTGTCGTACAGAGCGGTGTAGGTAAGCCGCCAATTGTCCTTATCGAACCAGTGCGGGGCCTCATAGCTGACCAAGCCGCGTTTCTGCAAGTTACCGGCATGTCCCTTGAAGACAATCGTGTGGTCGCGCCCGCGGAAGTTGATCCTGGTCAGTTCGAAAGAGACTCGCGGGCTGAAGCCGGTGCCGCCTTCTGGAGTCTGTCCAACCAGCAGCACGTTGGTGGGGGGAATGGTTCCCGGGGGGACGTGAATTCCGGGCGCAGGCGCGGTGTCAATAGCGAGCACATCGTTGCCGGAAACGCCGCTCTGCACTTCAAAGCCGAAGCCATAGGTAAAAGTCCAGCGGCGGGCTTCGCGCACTTCAAACAGCACGTTCTTGGATTCCGCCAACCCGTCGGGATTCTGCACTGCTGCGTCCACTTCGTTGAAAATTCCGAGATCGTAGAGGCGGCGCTGTGTGTCTACCATGCCCAACTGGTTGAGAGGGTCCCCTGGGTGAAGCTGAAGCTCGCGCTGGACAGTGTATGGCTTTGTATAGTTCAGACCTGAGGTCAGAACGCGGTTCACGAAAACCTGCCGCCCTTCCTCGATGGTGAAGACGACGTCCATCCGCGGACGGCCCCCCGGGATTGGCTGGGCCGCGTGTTGCACGGAAACATTCGGAAAACCGTTGTTGAAGTAGTAATTCAGGATGGAATCGCGATCAGCGGCCAGATTGAAATCGGAGAACGGCTGATTTTCCGTCGTGGTCAGCAATTCGCGGATTTTTGCCTCCGGAACGTGCTTGTTACCTTCAATTCGCACTGCGCCCACGCGCGTCTGCGGCCCTTCCTGCACGTGAATGAGAACAGCCATGCGGCCCTTCTCCCCCATATAGTTGTCGTCCACTTCCCGCGTGACCTTTACCTGCTCGAAGCCATTGGCCAGGTAAAGGCTCTCAATCGCCTCGACGTCCCGGTTCAGCATGGATTCACTGTAGAGGCCCTGCGTCAGAATTCCGCTGGCCGGACGCACTTGCATCCGCTCGCGCAGCGCGTCGCGGCCGAAGTACCTGTTGCCGTCAATGATTATTGCTTCCAGTTTGTGGCGCACGCCGGGCTTGATGCTGTAAATGACGTGGGTGCGATTTTGCGCGGGCTCCTGCTGTTTGTCCCACGATACTTTCACATCGAAATAACCTTTGGTCTGGAAGTATTCGCGGATATTGCGTACGCCTTCGTTCAGCAGATCGTCGTCAACCGTGCCTTCCTCGTACACGGGAACCAACTTCTTGAGCTTGCCGTGGCTGAGCTTTGCGCCTTGGACATCAATGTCCACCATGGCGCCGCGCTCAATGACGAAGTTGTAATCCAGCGTATTGGTGTCAGGGTGATAACGGCTGGTGACGGCAACCTGCGCCTCCAGCCGTTCCTCCTTCTGATATCGTTTGCGCAGCCGCTGCAGCGCACGAGTAAGGCGCTGGGCAGAGACCGTATCCAGGAAATGAAGCTTGGCAATGTCTGCCACCTCGGCGGCGGTGTAGCCGGAATCGCCGGTAACCGAAATTTTGCCTATTCTCGCCACCTGGTTCGGCGTTGCCTGAAAATGCAGGTCCACCTGCTGCGTTTCGGGATGGAATTCTTCCTTTACCGTGATCTCGGCTTTGTAGTAGCCATTCTCCGTCAGTAGCGACTTCATCCCCCTCAGTGCCTGATCAATCTTCTCGCGCGTCGCCAGTTCGCCTAGCTGTAATCTGCTGGCGTTTACAAGTTGCGCGCGAGTAGGCCGTTTGGGCGTGCCGTCCACTGTGACCGATCCCACGAAGTAGTTGTCCCGCGCACGGAATACCAAATCCACTTCGTCCTGCGGGGTACGATCAGCTTCTACCTGGATGTCGGCAAAACGTCCGGTCGCATACAGCGCCTGCAGGCTTTGGCGGATACGATCTGGATCGAGGGGGCGTTTCGGTTCCTGCACAATCAGTTCGCGAAGCTGTTGCAGCACGCGTTCGGTCTCTTGGACGCCACTGAGCTTAACCTCTCGCACGGGCAGGCCCCGATAGCGGTTCATCACACCGATGGGAAGAATCGCAGTGGAGCCGGCAGCAGGATCGGCAGACAAAGCTTCCCTGGCAGCAGCGGATTCCTGCGTTGTACTTGAAGGGCGTGAGGAGCCGCTCTTAATCTTAGTGTCAACGAATGCCTTTGCAGGCAGGCTGGCACGGCCAGGCGTCTGCTGGGCAGACGGGAATGCCGACACCAAGACAACCATCAGCGCGCAAAATGCCGCCGTCCTACCTCGCAACCACACGCCTCTTCCCAGGCCGCGCGGGCCTATGTTCTCACGAGCCGAATTCGCTGAATATTCCAGTCGTCTGGTGCAGCCGCTCTGAATTGCACATGCACAGGCGGGTGCCGCACTACGCCAGATGGCGGTTGCCCGGGCACTAGTCCAGACTAGAACGATCAAATACATATAATACTTGGTCAGAGCCGTTGGAAAACGCTGATGAAGTTGACCAGTCAAGAACGTTACTCACGACAGGTTCTGTTTCGCGGGATCGGGGCCGAGGGCCAGAGCCGGCTCTCTGCAGCGCGCATAGCGATCGTCGGCTGCGGCGCCACCGGCTCGTCGCTGGCCGGTCTGCTTGCGCGCGCAGGGGTGGGCACAATTCGTATCATCGATCGTGACTACGTCGAGCCCAGCAACTTGCAACGCCAGCTCCTGTTCGATGAAGCCGATGCGGCCGATTCCCTGCCCAAAGCGGTGGCCGCCGCCCGCAAGATTGCCGCATTCAACTCCGAGATTGTCGTCGAGCCGCACGTCGCCGACCTGACCCCCGCTAACATTGAAGGCTTGCTCGACGGCTGCCAGTTGATCCTCGACGGCACCGATAATTTCGAAACCCGCTACCTGCTTAATGATTACGCCGTAAAGAACGGTGTGCCGTGGATCTATGCCGCTGCCGTCGGCAGCTATGGCGTCACTTTGAATATCCTGCCTCGCGAGACCGCCTGTCTGGCCTGCGTCTTTCCCGAATCTCCCCGGGGTACCATCGAAACCTGCGACACTGCGGGAATTCTGAATTCCGCCGTCAACGTCATAGCCTCTATCGCCGCAGGTGAAGCACTGAAGCTGCTGGTAGGCGCAAAAGATCGCTTCCGCCGCACGCTGCTGTCGCTGGATGTGTGGCTAAACGACCGCGCCGAGATCGCCGTCGGCGGCCCCCGTCCAGGCTGCCGCGCTTGCGGCGAACGGGACTTCGTTCACCTGGCGGGCGAGGGGCGCCCCCACATCACCCTGTGCGGACGTAATTCAGTACAGATTCACGAGACCGAACGCCCCATTAACTTTGCCGAGCTGAGTGCGCGGTTGACGCCACACGGACCTGTGCGCCATAATGAATTTGTCCTGAAGTTCTGGCGCGACCCCTACGAGTTGACGCTCTTCCCTGACGGCCGCGCCATCATCAAAGGCACCACCGACATTGCCGTCGCCCGCAGCCTGTACGCACGCTTCGTAGGAAGCTAAGTTTTCAGCACAGAGGACACAGGAGGAAATTGAATATTGAAGCGTGAATGTTGAAAAATTTCAGGAAGCCGTATGCGCGTACCCGCTCTCCTAACTAAATGTCTAATATTCAATTTCGGCGCACTGCGCTCGTGAATATTCAATATTTCACTATTCAATTTTCAATTTTCGATGCTCTGTATCGCCCTGGGTTAAGCAAGCCTGTAAGTAGCTGAGCTGTGCAAGCATCCAACTTCCCTGCTTCCTCAATCCAACTCATACATTCGGGCCTGATGAGTGTATTCCCACAGCCGGAGTTGGGTTATGCGTTGCCAACATGTAATTTCTAGAGCGCTGCCGATCTTAGTGGCTACGTCGGGCTTGGCTCTGGCGCAAATGGCGCCCGCGCCGCAGATGGAGGGATACCCACCGAGCGGATGGGCAACCAACAGCGGCATCGTGATCCCCACGACACCACGGTCCAGTCCACCAGTAACCCCCAGCGCAGCCTTTGTGACCCGGTCCGATGCCCCGGTTGGAGCGACCAGCTCGACCGGCGCCAACCTGACCGGAGCCACGGATTCTACCATCGGTAACGTACCCGGAGTCAGCTTCGCGTCCACGTCCCAACTGGTCACAACTGTCCCATCAGGTGCACCGCCCCAAGGCTACGCGGAGCAGACCGGCACCCTAGGAGGTATCACGGTATCCACCGAGGGTACTGCTACTCCTGGTTTCTTCAATCCTGGGGTCGGCCAATTCAGCTCTGCCTACACACCATCGCCTGTCGGCTCCACCTACGACACGGTACCCGTCAGTGATAACCGCAGTCTGGCTGAATTAGCCGCCGAGAACCGGGCGCGGGCGCAGCAAGCCCGCAATGTTCGTATGTTCACCAATCAGGAAATACAACTGATGGACCAGCAGCGAGGTGTAACCACCGCTGCCATCAGCCCTGTACCCGGAACCGGCGGAACTGCAGGCGCTGCCGAAGGAGCCTGGATCACAGCTACCGGCCGGCCACGGGAGACACAACCTGCGACCGGAGCCGGCACCGCAGTGGCTTCTCCGTTCAGCCCGGCCGCACCGGCTGCAAGCGAGCAGCCGCAAGCGTCAGAAGCGCCTGGGACTGAGACTACACAAACGCCGCCCGCAGGCCAGGAAGAGGCCCGTTTGCCTGCCACGGCCTCGATGCTGCCAGTGATTCTGATCGTAGGAACTTTGGCAATTGTAGCCGGGGTTTTGGGCAAGAAATATCGCAGGCTGGGCTTGCGTTCAGGACGATCGTGATCCAAACCCATTCCAGAGTTGATGTAGTTCGCTGGCAATTACAGTAACCATTTGTCATCAGTAACGGTTTGTTATCCCGAACGAGCGCGCCTGCTTTGGCTGCGAGTCGAAGGATCTTGCGGTGGGAGCGCAAGATGCTTCGACTCGCCTCGGCAAAAAGGCCAAGGCTCGCTCAGCATGACAGCAATGAAATCTTATGAATGTACAGCATTCCTGGAATCACTGCCGGCGCCGGGTTACGCTGCGCGTTCCAGCGTTGCAGGAATTTCTTCCACGCGCGAGAGCTCGCGGACTTCCGACAGCCTTGCCAGCGTGTAAGCGGCAATGGCCATGTTGATGTCCCGCACTGCGATATCGTAGTAATCCTGACCGGCGATAAGATTTCCCGCGATTCCCGCCAGCCATGCAGCGGCAACATAGCCGCCCAGGCGCGTGCTGCCACGCAGAATGCCCAGGCCGACGATCATCTCGATAACCCCGACGATGCGCATGAAATCCCGCGAACTGATGGGCAGGTTTTCGGAAAATCTCGGGCTGAGGTACCGGTCCCAATCGGTGAGTATGTTGGTGAATTTGTCCAGGCCGGCGGCAAAGGCGGTGCCGCCCAGACCGAGTCGCAGCGCCCAGAAGGCAGAATCGAGCCGGCGATCGTTCATCGGGTCACCTCGGATATACGAGAAGATGCGGAACTGAGACGCGGTGTTCGCCGAACGCGTGAGCAGCAGTGTGAGGACTACCCTGGCAACGTTCTTCAATTCCTGGGACTGAACAGATGGAACCTGCTCGATCCGCTGTCACCCCTTTTGTAAGCGGCAGAATTACTTGGCGGCGGCCGCGGAACTCGCCTTCGGCTCAGGCATGTACTTCTCAAACCAGCTGATGCTGCGCAGGATGATATCCCGGCGATGCTCCGGTTGGACAATCATGTGTCCCTCATTGGGATATACCACCAGTTGCACCGGCACACCCAGAGTCTTCAACGCGTGCCACCACTCATAGGACTGCGGCGCCGGCACTTCACCATCACGGTCGCCCACCAGAATCAGCGTAGGTGTTTTCACATTCTTGACGTAGGTGATGGGCGAACTTTTCGCATAAATGGCGGGATCGTCATACACCGACGAGCCGAAATACGGAATCATCCACTGATCAATATCGTTCTGCCCGTAGTAGCTCTGGAAGTTTGCCAAACCAGCGCCGGCAACCGCTGCGCGAAAGCGACTGGTTTGAGTTTCCGCCCACATGGTCATGTAACCGCCGTAGCTCCAACCCTGTATGCCGATGCGATTGGGGTCAATCGGGAATTTCTTCAGCACGTCATCCACGCCGGCCATGATGTCGCGAAAATCGCCGCCGCCGAGATCTTTAACGTTTCCCTGGGTAAAACTCTCTCCCTGGCCAAAGCTGCCACGCGGATTGGGACAGAGCACGAAGTATCCCATTGCCGCCAGCGGAGAACTGAAGCCATCGGGCCAGCCCGCGGTGCACGCCGAGGCAGGTCCTCCATGGACGCGAACTATGAGCGGATAGCGGCGCGCCGGGTCATATTTATTCGGGAAGAGCAGCCAGCCCTGGACGCGGTACTGATCGCTGGTCCAGTGAAGGCTGCGCAACTCACCCCACAGCGGACGCATGTGGGCGTTGGCGTGTGTCACTTGCGTCCACGAGCCAATCGGGCCAACCCACACTTCCTGTCCTCGCTGGGCGGAACTGCGAACAACAGCCGTTGTCCAGCCGTCGTCGGCAACAGATAAGCTGAACGCCCAGTCGCCCGCCGTGACGGTTTCCGCCGCGGTCCACAGGGTAGAAATTTGCCCTTTGGTATCCACAGCGCCAATTCCCGCGTTCCCGTCCATGTGGGAGACAAAAAGAATGCGGTCGGGCGCAGTCCATTCAAGCCAGCTTGGCGAAGCCGGTATTTTAGGCGTGAGATTGCGTGCATCTCCGCCTCCGACGGGGACAACGAAGATGTCGCCGCCGGTAGCGCCCTGGTCGCTCATCAGACCTTCAATGAAGGCGATCTGCTTGCCGTCGGGCGAAAAGCGCGGATTCGCGATCTGCAGTCTGGGCTTGTAAATCGAGCGGGCCTCACCACCCGCCGCCGGCACCAGATAAAGTTGCGCCATCCACCAGTTGTCGTCGCCGGAACCATGCGCCGCAACGGCCACGAAACTATTGCCGTCGGGCGCCCAGTCGTACTCATAGACGTACGTGTCGCTTGGCGATACGAAGGTCACGTCGCCGCTGCGGATGTCCACGGTGATAATGCGCTGCTCGAGGATTAGGTCGTCAACCACTCCGGCGTCGGGGGTCATTGGTTGTAGCGGGCCGGCGGCACGACGAGAGTTTTCTATGAAAAGCGCTGCCACGCGCCTGCCGTCCGGCGCCCACGCCGGACTGGACAGCGCGCCGCTAACATCCGTGAGCCTGCGCGCTGCTCCGCTGCCAACATCGGCTACGTAGAGCTGTAACTGGCCCGGGTTGCCCGCATCGGAAAAGAATGCAACCTTGCGGCTGTCCGGAGACCAGGCGAGCTCACGCTCCATGGCAGGGACTTCCTTAGTGGCCGTGATCTGCCGTTGCTTTCCGCGACGATCCAGGTCGGAGATGTAGATGGCAGTATTCAGGTCGGCGCCGCGGTGCAACCATTCGACCCAGGCTACATGTTTGCCATCGGGCGATATGGCTGTTTGCGCAAACTCACGCACCCGTGAAAGCGCGCCGAGTACGGAATCAACAGCAGGGTTCTCGGGCGTCTTGAGCGATGCGGTCTGGGAAAACGCGGTGGATGTGGCCAGCAGAAACAGGCAGATCAGCGTCGAGATTCGGGTCATGACCATGTAGGCGCTTCAGGGTGCGGGCTGGAGCACGCTCACGCTCCGCGTGAATATTAGAGTATCAGGCTAGCCGCCGTGGTGGTAACAGGTGCGCGACGCAACGGCGGTGGGTGTTTTTTCTTATCGGATCTTTGCGTCGCCGGATTGGTTCCCACATCTGCGAATGGGTGCCCCACATCTGCCTGGGTTTGGCAGATGTGGGTCATTCAATGCAGCGAAGCCAGCATTTGCTTTTGAACAACTGCATTGGAAAGCGTTAGAGCGCGTGCCTTACAAGCACGAGGTCGAAGGTTCGAGCCCTTCACTGCCCACCACACGTTTGTTTCTCTCAAGGCTGGGGACGTAGTTCAGTTGGTTAGAACGCTGCCCTGTCACGGCAGAGGTCGCGAGTTCGAGTCTCGTCGTCCCCGCCAGTCTCCTTAACGAACCACCACTCCACCTCGACAATTCCACTTCGGCTCTCACCGGATACAGCATTCGTGCGTAATTCCCGATTGGAAACGGCATCTCTGCGCGGAATCCAGAGTGGCTGTCGTTTGCTCTTTTGTCAGCTGGCGAGCATGCATGGTGCTACGTTGAATGTTTGGATGGTCGCATTGTGCAGGCCGCTGCCGAGCACTCCGAAGAAGAAGCGGGATAGCGCATGTGAGTCTGACGAAATTCAACCCATTCGCCGTCGTGCCGTTGATTGAAGTAACACGGTGAAATGCCTCGCCGACAAGGGAGGCCGAACATGAGTGGCAATTCGATTGAAGGCGTGGTAGCGCCGCCCACACTGTTCGCCCAAGCTGCCGCCAACGTCTACAACCGCAGCCTGATTGAGGCCAGCCTCGATCCGCTCGTGACGATCGGTCCCGATGGCAAAATCACCGACGTGAACGCGGCCACCGAACAAGCCACTGGATACACCCGTGACTCGCTGATCGGAACCGATTTTTCCGACTATTTCACTGATCCGGAAAGAGCGCGCGCCGGTTACCAACAAGTGTTCCGCGAGAATTTCGTGCGTGACTATCCCCTGGAGCTGCGCCACCGTGACGGCCGGATTATGTCCGTTCTGTACAACGCCTCGGTCTATCGCGATGAGAACGGCAACGTTATGGGTGTCTTTGCTGCTGCCCACGACATCACCGAGCGCAAGCGGGCGAAAGAAGCCATCCGCCGGGCGAATGCATATAACCGAAGCCTGATTGAAGCCAGCCTCGATCCACTGGTGACGATCGGTCTCGACGGCAATATCATCGACGTAAACGCCGCCACCGAACAAGTCACCGGGCTTGACCGTGCCACACTGATCGGCACCGACTTTTCCGACTACTTCACCGATCCGGAGAAGGCGCGCGCCGGCTATCAGCAAGTCTTCCGCGAAAACTTCGTCCGCGATTATCCGCTGGATTTGCGCCACCGTGACGGACGGATTACGTCCGTGCTGTACAACGCCTCGGTGTATCGCGATGAGAGCGGTAAGGTCATCGGTGTTTTTGCCGCTGCACGGGACATCACCGAGCGCAAACGGGCCGAGGAAGAAATCCGGCGCTACGCCGAGGATCTCAAGCGCAGCAACCAGGACCTGGAGCATTTCGCGTACGTGGCCTCACACGACCTCCAGGAACCGCTGCGCACCATGAGCAGCTTTTCCCAACTACTGGCCCGCCGCTACCGGGGCAAAATGGGCGCCGACGCGGACGAATTCCTCACCTTCATCGTGGACGGCGCAACGCGAATGCAAACCCTGATCCACGACCTGCTCGCCTTCTCGCGCATTGGCACACGGGGCGGTCCCTTCACACTGGTGAACTGCGCGGAAGTTCTCCAATCCGCAAAGGAAAATCTCGACGCCGCCATTGCGGAGAGCAGCGCGGTCATAATCTACGACGAGCTTCCCACGGTGCTGGCGGACTCGGCGCAGTTGATGCAACTGTTTCAGAACCTGTTCAGCAATGCCATCAAATTCCGGCGGCGGGACCAACCGCCTTGCATTCGAGTTTCCGCCGAGCGCCAGAGCGACGGCTGGCAATTCAGTGTGCGCGATAACGGCATCGGCATTGACCCGAAGTACTTCGACCGGATTTTCATCATTTTTCAGCGCCTGCACGGCCGTGACGAATATCCGGGCACCGGTATCGGCCTGACTATCTGCAAAAGAATTGTGGAGCGGCACGGCGGCCGCATGTGGGTAGAGTCGGAACCCAGAAGCGGCTCTACCTTCTTTTTCACCCTTCCGGATGCGAGAAGAACACATGACCAACAACTCACAACAGCATGTGCAGCCAATTGACATCCTGCTGGTCGAAGACAGTCCCGCGGACGTGCGCTTGACCCGCGAGGCGCTCAAGGAGGCGAAAGTACTCAACGTGCTCCACGTCGTGCAGGACGGCATTGCGGCGCTGGCATTTTTGCGCAGAGAAGGCCAATACGCCGCCAAGCCGGTTCCGGGCTTGATTCTGCTGGACTTAAACCTTCCCAAGAAGGACGGGCGGGAAGTGCTTGCCGAGGTCAAGCAGGATGAGAAACTGAAGCGCATCCCGGTGGTCGTGCTTACCACCTCCAGGGCGGAACAGGATGTCGTGCGCTCCTACAACCTGCACGCCAATGCCTACGTGACCAAGCCGGTGGATTTGAAGCAGTTTCTGGATGTCATCCGCACGATTGAACAATTCTGGCTGGCCGTAGTGACGCTGCCGCCGAGCGCGATCTCAACCACTAGGCGGTGACTATGAAAACGCTGCTGGTCGAGGATAATCTTGCGGACGCCCGCCTGATCCGCGAGATGCTGAAAGAGGCGCGGCCGTGCAGTTTTCAAGTGCAGCAGGTTGCCCGCTTGGATTCTGCGCTGGAACGCTTGCGCGCCGAAGATTTTGACGTGGTGCTGCTCGATCTCGGGCTGTCGGATTCTCAGGGAATGCGAACTCTTACCCTGATGCAAAAAGCCAGCGGCTTGCCCATTGTGGTGCTCACTGGCCTGGACGATGAAAGCTTTGCCCTTGAGGCAGTACGTGCCGGCGCGCAGGATTACCTGGTCAAAGGGCGGTTCAATAGCGAATTGCTCATTCGTACGGTCCGCTACGCCGTCCAGCGCAAGCGATCGGAGGAAGAAGTGCGCCGATTGAATGCGGAACTGGAGCAGCGGGTCGTCGAGCGCACAGCCCAATTGCAAACGGCAAACTACGAGTTATTGAAGGAGGTCGTGGAACGCAAGCGGGCGGAAGAGGAGGTCAAAGAGCGCAACCGTATCCTGGACGGCATCAACACTATCTTCCGCGAAGTCCTGCAATGCGATACCGACGAAGATCTGGGTCGCACCTGCCTCCGAGTGGCGGAGGAGGTCACCAGCAGCAAATTCGGTTTCATCGGGGAAATTGGGTCGAATGGCTTGCTTCAGGAGATCGCAATCAGCGGCACCGGCTGGGAACTCTGCACGATGCAGGACAAAAGAGGCCATCGCATTCCGCCGCGCGATTTCAAAATCCGCAGCCTATACAGCCGGGTTGTGAAGGAAGGCAAAGGTCTGCTGGCGAATGCTCCAGCAGAACACCCCGACAGTATCGGTGTTCCCGCCGGCCATCCCCCGTTGACTGCTTTCCTGGGCGTTCCGTTGACTGAAAACCACCGGACCCGCGGCATGATCGCGGTTGCCAATCGCGACGGAGGCTACCGTCAAGAAGATCTGTACTCGCTGGAAGCGCTGGCGCCGGCGATAGTGGAGGCGCTGCGCCGTAAACGAACAGAGCGGGCCCTGATACGCAGCGAAAAGCTGGTCTCCGTCGGCCGGCTCGCTGCCACCATCGCTCATGAGATCAATAATCCGCTGGCGGGCGCCACCAACGCTTTGTATCTCGTTGCGCACGACAATTCCCTGTCCCCCCAAGGCCGAGCCATGGCTGATATTGCGGAGCGGGAACTGCGCCGCGCCGCACAGACGGCACGACGAATACTAGGGTTTTATCGTGAACCGAACTGCATGAAGCCTGTTCCCATCGCGGAGGTGTTCGACGATTTGGCCGCACTTTACGAGCCAAGATTCCGGCAGAAAGGCATTCAGCTTCGGGTGCGCTGCCCTGACAAGAGCATCGCCGTCATGGCCAATCCGGGAGAAATGCGGCAGTTTTTCTCCAACCTGCTCTCCAACAGCATAGATGCCATTGGAGAAGCGGGAACACTCCATGTTCGGGTCATACCGCGGACCGTGGAAGGCATGCGGTGGGTTCGTATTACTGTCGCCGATACCGGTTCGGGAATCCAGCCGGAAAACCTGAAAAGGTTATTTGAACCATTCTTTACCACAAAAAAGGACGTCGGTAGCGGCCTCGGCCTGTGGATTTGCGAGGAGATTGCAAAGCGACACGGTGGAAAAGTCCAGGTTCGCAGCCGTGTGGGCAAAGGCACTGTATTCTGGCTGCGATTGCCGGCTGTTGCCCAAACTCCTGTCTCAATGGCCGCTACAGCAACCATCGGCCGCTGAGGGCCGCTACGCTGTGCCAGAAATACAGGGGCATTCTGAACTTGTCCCAGACCGGGTTGCTGTCCCCAAAAACGGGGGCCAGGTTGATTGCAAGTCGGTTCCAATAGCGGCAGGAGAGCGAACTGAGTTGACAGATCTCGCGCCGTGCGGCACGCGACCTTTACCATTGCGCTATAATCCTTCCGCGTCCGTTGTGAACGAAGCGGTTTTCTGGGCGGCAGGGGCATCTTTTCTCCGGCTACAGGAAACCAAAGAATCAAGTGGCGGTGTCGACGGAACAGGAACTCTGGCACCGAATCATCGTCCAGAACGCCCGGAGCGTCCTGGCGAATTTTGGGGGCGCTCCATGAAAAGCATTCTCTTCGTCGATGACCATGAAGTGCTCGCGCGCCTAAGCTGCGAAATCCTGGAAATGCAAGGTTACCGCGCCGTATGCGCCTACAGCGCTGCCGAGGCTCTGGAAAAATTTGATCAAGAAAAATTCGACTGCCTGGTCACGGACTTCCGCATGGAAGGCATGAACGGGCTGGAACTGGCCAAGAAAGTACACGCCAAGTATCCAGGCACGCCCATCATCATCGTGACCGGTTATCCTGAGGAATATTCGCGTACCGGCGGGCCAGGCGATGGCGCTAAAGACGTCAATGCTTGCCTCACCAAAGAGGATCTCTTCCCTACCCTGCTGGAAAAAATCGCCCAGTACCTGGGTGAAGCCGAACAGCGCGAAAACGAACAGCGCGATGAGGAAGATCTTCAGGTGAAAACCGGCTCCTAAGCGAACGAGAATTAGAACAGAAACGGTCTCCGGAAGGAGACCGTTTCTGTTCTCGCACGAAAGACGGCTTTGTTAGACTCACTGCGTGCGCCGCCTGATTATCAACGCTGACGACCTTGGACTGACTGCGGGCGTAAACCGTGCTGTGTCGGAAGCCTGCCGGCTGGGGGTGGTCAGTTCGGCGACAGCGATGGCAAACTCCCGCGCAGTCGAGGATGCCGTTGCTGCCTTTCGAAGCTGCGGCAATAGGCCGAGCCTCGGGTGCCACGTTGTCCTCGTGGATGGCGAACCTCTGCTGCCGCCATCGCAAGTTTCAACCCTGCTGGCCCGCGACGGTGACCGGCCGCAATTCCGCGACGGCTTTTTCGATTTCGCCGCTTGTGCAATTCGCGGTCAGATAGATGCCAGCCAGATCGAAGCTGAAGCTACTGCGCAGATCCGAAAGATACAGGCATCCGGAATTCAGCTTTCTCACGTGGACACGCATAAGCACGTGCACCTGCTCCCTGCCATACTGCGGCCCTTGTTGCGGGTGGCGAAGTCGTGCGGAGTGCGGGCGGTGCGTAACCCGTTCGCGCCCATCAAGCCGCTGGCGTTTGCGCATCTGGTGCGCCGTCCGCATCTCTGGAAGAGATATTCGGAGGTAAAGATACTGCGTGGGCTTGCCTCTTCCTTCCGGCGAACGGTTGCTGACGCGGACATGGTTACTACCGACGGCACCTTCGGCATCGTGGCAACCGGCGCGCTGGACGAGAGGCTCTTTCACGCGATTGTGGGCTGCATTCCGGAAGGCACATGGGAGTTCGTCTGCCATCCCGGTTACAACGATGAGGAACTCCAGACTGTGAGAACCCGCCTGCGGGAGTCACGAGAGCAGGAATTGCGGGTGCTCACATCGGATGCCGCCCGGCAGGCGTTGAAAGATCACGGGATTGAAGTCATATCTTATTGGGACTTGCGGTAGGGCGGTTTCGTGCGGGCCTGTGTTTTCCCCGGGAACACAAGATGCTTCGACTCACCTCGGCAAAGGCGGCTGAGGCTCGCTAAGCATGACAGTACTTGAAATTCCGACAGCAGCATTATTGGAATTGCCATAGAGGCTGGCGAATCTTCGTTTCACGCCACTAATCCAATAGAGGGTCCGCGATAAACAACTGAGGACTGCATGAACATAGGGATTACCTGCTATCCCACTTACGGCGGCAGCGGAGTAGTCGCCACAGAGCTGGGCATTGAGCTGGCGGAGCGGGGGCACGAGGTCCATTTCATCACCTACGCGCAGCCCTTCCGGCTGACGGGATCGCAGCCCAACATTCATTACCACGAAGTCGAGGTTTCGCAATATCCGCTCTTCGAGTATCCACCGTACGACCTGGCGCTGGCCACGCGCATGGCCGAAGTGGCGGAAATCTATGAACTCGACCTGTTGCACGTGCACTATGCCATCCCGCACTCGGTCAGCGCCATGCTGGCGAAACAGATGCTCGCGTCGGCGCCGCACGCGCGCAAGCTGCCGTTCGTCACCACTCTTCACGGCACCGACATAACCCTGGTGGGAGCAGACCGTTCTTATCTTCCGATCACCCGGTTTTCCATCGAGCACAGCGATGGGGTGACTGCGATCTCGCACTACCTGCGCGAGCGCACTATTCAGGAGTTCGACATCCACCGCCCCATCGAAGTGATCTGGAACTTCGTCAACTGCGACCTCTACCAGCGTGACGTGGGAGCACTGCGGCGGCGCGCCGAGTTTGCTTCCGACAATGAGCGTGTCCTTGTGCACCTGTCGAATTTCCGCCCGGTCAAGCGCGTATGCGACGTGGTGGAGATTTTTGATCGCGTGCAGAAGAAGATTCCGGCAAAGCTGCTCCTGATCGGCGATGGCCCGGACCGCTCCAGGGCCGAGTGGCTGGCGGTCAAGAAAGGCATTCACAACCGTATCATCTTCATGGGCAAGCAGGACCGTGTGCACGAGAAGCTGCCCATGGCGGACGTCATGCTGCTGCCCAGCCAGGTGGAATCCTTCGGACTGGCGGCGCTGGAAGCTATGGCCTGCGAAGTGGTGCCGATTGCCACCCGAGTTGGCGGCATCCCTGAAGTAATCGTGCACGGAGAAAGCGGCTACCTGGCCGAAGTCAGCGACGTGGATGAGATGGCGCGCTGCGCGGTGGAAATCTTGTCCGATGAAGGCCGGCTGCGCGCAATGGGCAAGCAGGCGCGCCGTTCGGCCCAGGCCAAATTCTGCTCTACGAAAATTATCCCGCAGTATGAAAGCTATTACCGCTGCGTGCTGGACCGGGTCTCATAAAGCGCGGCCGGCGCTTCCAGCGACTGCAGCAGCGGCAGGCGCAGGCGCACGCGCGTACCCAACCCGCTGCGGCTGTCAATCGTCATGAGCGCGGTATCGCCGTAAAGCACCTTCAAGCGCTCGATGACATTCGCCATTCCAATGCCGCTGCCGGATTCCGCCGAGCCTTCCAGCAGCCCCGACGCCATGCCCACCCCATCGTCTTCTACTTCGATCACCACGTGGGCATTGACGAGCTGGCTGCGCAAGTAAATGCTGCCGCCATCAATCTTGGGCGCGAGGCCATGTTTGATCGAATTTTCCACCAGCGGCTGCAACAACATGCTCGGTACCATCACGTCCAGCGAGGCAGGATCCAGTTCTTTGATGACCCGCAGCTTGTCGCGGCCAAAGCGGACCACTTCGATATCAAGATAGTCGTCAATGAATTGCACCTCGTCTCGCAAGGGGACAAAGGCATCTGTCTTGCGCAACAGTCGCCGCAGGATGTTCGCGAGTTTGACGATCAACTCGCGCGCCGTGTCAGGATCGAAGCGCACCAGCGAAGAAACCGAGTTCAAGGTGTTAAACAGGAAGTGCGGATTGATCTGGCTCTGCAGGGCTTCCACGCGCGCCTGCAATAGCATGCGCTCCCGCTCTTCCAGTTTCAGCTCGATCCGCGCATTGTTGAAGATCTTCAGCGGGATAGCGATGGTCATCAGGGTGGTGGCATAGATGGCCAACTGAATACCCCATTGCGTACTGTCGAGCGAGAAAAACAGTTGTGGCACGGCCCGGCCAAGCTCGATACGCAGGTAGCTCAGCACCAGAATCACCAGGAAGAAGCCGGTTTGCCAGTCCAGTTGCGGCCGGCGAATGTTCTTCTTGATCCAGCGATAGATGCTCAGATCAATGAATGGCGAAAATGACCAGACCGCCTCATGATCGGGAGCCAGATTACGCAGGACGCCGGCGATGAAACCGGCAAAAGCATTGAAAGGCAGACTCAGAAATTCGCCATGGACAGCCGCAGGAAGTGAAATCAGCGCCCCTGCCATCACGCCTGCTGCCCGCCCGCCAATGACGCCAATTATGACCGCGGCTTCAAACGCGACGTCCGCCGCCAGGAAATTGTGCACGCTGCCGCGCACCATCACGCCCAATGCAAATGGGAACCCGGCAAACAAGACCAGGTAAAGCTTTTCCGTGATGCTGCGCTGCTCGCGAAACAAATTGCTCTTGAACACCTTGGAGCGCACTAAAGCGCTGGCTACGGCAGCAGCAACGCCGAGCTTAACGAGCAATGAGACGAGAATTAACCGCTGGTCCACAGAAGCCAGTTTCTAGTTTCTGGTTGCAAGTTTCAAGTGGAACCGTGAGGGTGTCCCACCCTAAGGCACAACCGAAGGGTGGGGATGCTTCTGCAATAAAACGGAGCACATGTTCAATACGGCCCGATAATACCGCCGATCTGCCTAGATTTCGGGCCTGCGCTGCTCTCGCGCGTGATGACGTCCATGTATTTCAGCCCGGAACCGGTGTTGAACAGCGCCACTTTGTCCTGTGGCCGCAAGAAGCCGCTGGCAATCAGCTTCCGATAAGCGGCATAACTAGTGGCTCCCTCCGGCGCGGCCAGTACACCTTCCCGCCTGGCCCAGTCCCGTAAGGCGTCCATGATTTCGGCGTCCGTGACCGCAATTGCGTTGCCCTGACTTTGGCGCAGTATGTTCAGGACGACGTCGTCGGCGCGGGACTTGGGAACGCGCAGCCCAGCGGCCACCGTAACGGCGTTCGGCCAGACTTCTGCAGCCGTTTTTCCTTCATCCCATGCTTTAACTATGGACGCACATCCGCTTGATTGCACAGCTATCAAGCGTGGGCGCAGCGTGCCGGACTCCAGCCAGCCTAGTTCTTCCATCTCTGCAAAAGCTTTGCACATGCCCACCAGGCCGACACCGCCGCCGGTGGGATAAACAACCGCGTCCGGCAATGTCCACCCAAGCTGCTCTGCGAGTTCATAGCCCATCGTCTTCTTGCCTTCCACCCGGAAGGGTTCGCGGAAAGCAGAAACATCGAACCAGCCCTCAGGTGCCGCGCGTTCGGCGACAACTCGCGCGCAATCGTTGATGAGGCCGTCAATCAGTGTGATTTCTGCGCCATAAGCCTGACATTCGGCAATGTTCGCTCGCGGAGCGTCGCGCGGAACCACAACGTGGGCTTCCAGACCCGCAGCGGCGGCATATGCTGCCAGTGCGCTCGCGGCGTTACCCGCGGAAGCGATGGCAAGCTTCTTCAGGCCATGCGCGCGTGCCATAGTGACAGCCAGGGCAAGTCCGCGGGCCTTAAACGTGCCGGTTGGGTTCAGACCTTCGTCCTTGATCAGGACGCTGGGATTATCCCTGCTGTGCAACAGCGGCGTGAAACCTTCGCCCAATGTGACCGGCGCCGCGTCCGGCAGCACGGCTGCGTATCTCCACATGCTCGCCGGGCCGGAACGGACAGAGTCGCGGCTGAACTTTTTTCGGATGGCGGCCAAGTCGTAGCGAACGTAAAAGGCCGCGCCATCTTTGGGGCAAGTTGTGGCAGACCCGGCAGCATCGAAGTGCTCACCGCAGCGGGAGCATTCCAAAAAAGAGATGTTGGCCATGCAGGGGGAGAGTTTAACCCAAAAAAATAAGCCAGGGACAACGCCCCGGCTTGGTCTCGATTATGCGGACTCTAACGCTGGGCTTCGGCCGTAGCCGCAGGCGGTACAATCCTGGTCAGTTGACTGCTGACCGCCTGCCACTGTCCATTTCTATTCGCGAACACGTCAGTAAAGCGATAGTCGCCGCTTATGTCCTTCCCTTTTTCCGTTCCTTTGACCCGGGCAATGCCGGTCACGATAGCGGCATCGCCGTAACTTCTGTAGCTCACATCTTCGGTGCTCATGGACGTGAAATTCAGGTCATCCATGGACTTGAGGTCTTCCTGTTTGTTAGCTATGTGACCGCTCGGATCAATAAAGGTGTAGTCTTCGGCCTCAATCCGCGCGATAGCTGCCTTGTCCTTATTGAGCAACGCTTTTGTCCATTCATCCTCAATTTTCTTGAGTTGATCTACGATCGGGCCTGCGGTCTCTACGGTCATCCTGCTGGTGGTGGACTTGGGCTCCGGACTGGCGCCCACACTGGGTGGTTGCGCCTGTTGCGCAAACACTAGCACACAAAAAAACGCAGACGCGGCCAGCACTGCCAGCCTACGCTTCATGGCGATACCTCCTTCAAAGCGGCACCAGCGCGCCCAGTCTCGGCGGCTGGGATGGAATTGAGCCCAATGGATTCAGAGTTGGGGGCCCGGGTTGCCGCAGCAGGTGGGGTATTCGGCCAGCCATTCAGACTCGAAGGGTCTGAACCGCAAGATGCTTCGACTCGTCTCGGCAAAGGAGGCCGAGGCTCGCTCAGCATGACAATTACTGAACTTGCGAAGTACAACCTTCTTGAAATGATCCTCAGAGCTTGCTGCGCAACAGGCTGATCACATCGTCGGCCGTAATGACGCCCGTCAGATGTCCTTCTTCGTCCACCACCGGAAGCGTAAGCAGGTTGTACTTGTCGAATGTCTCGGCGACTTCCTGCTCATTGGCCCCAGCATGCAGCGAGATTACCGGGTCGGTGCTAAGTGATGCCAGCTTGGTACCGGGGGGCGCCAGCACCAGCTTCGACAAAAGCACAGCGCCCACAAGTTTGTCATGTTCGTCCAGCAGGAACACTGTGCTGACCGTCTCGATACCGCCCTCGAAGTGACGAAGCATTTCAATGGCATCTTCCACGGTGGCGTTGGGGGTCAGCGCCAGGTAGTCAGTGGTCATGCGACCGGCGGCAGTGTCTTCGCGGAACTCGAGCAGTTCCTCCACGTCCTCGCGCGGCTCGGGTTCCATTTCTTCCAGGATTTCTTCGGAGGTCTCCGGCGGCAGATCACCGAGCAGGTCGGCGGCTGCGTCAGGATCCATCTCCTCCACGATGTCGGCGGCGCGGTCGGAATCCAGCGAGCTGACAATCGAAGCCTGCACCTTGGGCTCGATCTCCTCCAGGGCCTCGGCCGCCACCTGCTCATCCAGTGTTTCAAAGACGGCTTCGCGTTCCGCCGGGGC
Source organism: Terriglobales bacterium (assembly GCA_041946765.1). Lineage (GTDB taxonomy): Bacteria > Acidobacteriota > Terriglobia > Terriglobales > Acidobacteriaceae > JBHGAZ01. The sequence goes on along the minus strand of JBHGAZ010000007.1, from coordinate 22,703 downwards.
CAGTTCTTCCACGATGTCGGCAATGTCGGCGGGATGCAGCTTGGCCAGGCGCTCGTGTGAGATCTTCAGCTTCACGCGCCGCGCCGGATCGGTTTCAATCAGATCAACAAAATCCCAGGGGATTCGCTTTTCCGGGATACGCCGCAACAGGCCCCGCAAGGCCGTCATTGGCAGCACGCCTCTCAGAAGCCGGCGCACCGCTCCGCGTGCGCCCACATCCACGGCTTCAACTTTAAGCATCGCGCGGTGGTCGAGCAACTCCTCCTGCATGTCCACATCGTTGACGCGGACTACCTTGCGGCCGTTGATGTCAATGATCTGCTGGTCGAGAAGGTCACGGGTAAGCAGCAGCATGCCTTCGGGACCGGCGTACGTGGCCCAACTGGAGCGCGGTGTCGAGGCGCGAATCCCCCCATTGATCGAAACAATAGAGTCACACGGCAGAAGCAAATCTCCCGTCCGGGTCTTCACCACCAGGGCGGCAACCCGGGCGCGGTCATCTTGCGGGCACAGCCCTACTTCGCGCACACGGCCAACCACGGCTCCGGAGGAATCGAACACCGGCGCCCCCAGCAGTTCGGTTAGGGCGAGCGCAGCCATCAGGTTGAGGATACAACAGCCAGCAAGATTCAGGTTACGACCGGAATACGACCCAGGCAATTTCCGTCCGCCCGGCGGTTCCGTAAGAGAATCATGGAACTTTGAAACCCCGAGAACCGTAACTGAATCCTTGTTGCTCTGGACCCGAGTTCCGGCCATATTGTGCCTGAGTTTGACTTTGTTTCCCGGGCGCATCAAACTACCGGATTCGCCGGGTGGAATAGGACTCCGCCAGACAATATGCTGCGCCGGGGATGCCGGCCAGTGATAGCGCATGCACCAAACAGATGATTGACAACCGGCTCTCCTACACGCTCGGCTCCTCGGTGGAAGGCATTAACCTGGCCGAAGATATTGCACGAAGGGCCGCAGCCGAGGCCGGCTTTCAGGAGGAAGAAATCCACGTCATTTCGATGGCAGTGCGCGAGGCCGCCATCAACGCAGCCCAGCACGGTAATCGGTGTGATCCGAACAAGAAAGTCCAGTTGCTCGTGGAAAAGGAGCCAGACCGGTTACAGATCACCATCAGGGACGAGGGCAAGGGCTTCGACCCCGCCCAGGTCCAGGATCCGCTGGCCCCAGGTAACCTGTTGAGGCAGTCCGGGCGAGGGATTTTTCTCATCCGTTCCTACATGGACGAAGTACGATTCCGCCGCCTGGAATCGGGCATGGAAGCAGTCTTGGTGAAACATCTTCGCGGCGCGCCCGCGGAGCACAAGGAGAATCCGAAGCTATGATGAAAGTCAGTTCGCGTCAAGTAGACGGAGTTACCATTGTTGACCTCAGCGGCCGCATCACGCTGGGCGAAGGCAGCGTGGTGCTGCGCGACACCATCCGGGAGCTGGTCGCCAAGGGGCGCAAAGAAATCCTGCTCAATCTGGGTGATGTGACTTACATTGACAGCTCAGGAATCGGCGAACTCGTCAGCGCCTTCACCACCATTCGCAACCAGGGCGGCGAACTGAAACTGTTGAACCTGACCAAGAAAGTACACGACCTGCTGCAAATCACAAAGCTTTACACCGTCTTCGACATCAGCGATGACGAGGCGGCCGCGGTCCGGTCGTTTAAGAAGCAGGCCTAAGAATTGCAAAATCCTGCAAACGCATCTCCGTCCCGTTCTGCTAAGATTTGTGCCCACCCCAAAGGTCGAGATGCATGCTTCGTCTGCCCGCAGTCATCGCTCTTGCTTTGCTCGGAACCAGCGCCTTCGCCGCATGCCTCTCGATCGAGCAGGCGGGCAGTAAGATTGGCGCCACCGGCTGCGTGCGAGGCACGGTGGTCCAAGTCGCCGAGGGACGCAAGGGAAACTTTTACCTCAACTTCTGCGCTGACTATCGCAAATGTCCATTCAGCATTTTCGTCCCCCGGGGCTCGCAGCGCGATGTCGGCGATGTCCGCCAGCTCCAGGGTAAGCTCATCGAAATACATGGAAAGATCCAGCAATACGACGGGCGCGCGGAAATCGTTTTGACCGATGCGCGCCAGCTTAAAGGCGAAAGCGCCAGGATTCCGCCCCTGCCCAAGGACTTCGACGTACAGCGCAAAGGCCGTTTCAGCGCGGGCAAGTTCAGGGAGCCAAGGTCTCAGAATTCCAATCGCAGCAAAAAACAACGTTCCGGAGAGCCGGCGGAAGAAGACTGGCAGTGATCTTTGCGGCCTCTGCGTCCTTCGCGTTCTCTGCATTCAAGCTTTACGGTGCACAACATGGCTGATGCCCTGCAACGACTCAAAATCCTGCTGAACTCCTCCACGCCCATCGTGGTGATGGAAACCGTTGAAGAACTGCGCGCCGTAAACCTGGTTCGCAGTGCCTGCGCTGAGCTTAATCTTCCGACGTTTGAGTGGAGCATTGCCAACGGTCTGGTGCGCTCCGGCAGTAATGCGAACCTGGCTGTACCCGGGATGCCGGCCCCGATTACCTACCCCACCCCGGGCGACCCCGACAGCCAGAGGTTGGCTGCCGCCGTATTCCCCCCGCGAAGGCAGGATGCGGAAAATGCCGCGACCGCCATCTACAACACCTGCGACCCGGTTCAGGCGCTCGCTAATATGCAGAGCATCAGCTTTGACGCGGTGTTTATTCTGAAAGATTTTCACCGCCACATGGACAATGCGGTCATTGTCCGGCGGCTGCGCGACGTTGGACAGAAGTTCTCGGCGCATCGCCGCACCGTCGTCATCACCGCCCCGGCCATCACCATTCCCCCTGAACTGGCGAGCCTGGTGGAATATCTAGACATCCCTCTTCCCGACACAGCAGGCCTGCGTCAAATCATTGATGAGACCTTCGAACGCATGTCTAAGACGTACAGCCTGATGTGTCCGAAACCATGGCCAGCATCGGCGGGCTGGAAAACTTGAAGCACTGGCTGGCCCAGCGTCGCGGCGCCTGGGAAGACGCCGCCCGGGCGTTTGGGCTGGAGCCGCCGCGCGGAGTCATCATCCTGGGAGTACAAGGCTGCGGCAAGAGCCTGTGCGCCCGCGCAATTGCGGGAGAATGGAGGCTACCGCTCGTAAAATTTGACACCGCCGCTATTTATGACAAGTACATCGGAGAAACTGAAAAACGCATCGTGAAAATGTTCCAGGTGGCCGAGAGCTTGTCCCCTTGCGTGCTGTGGGTTGACGAACTGGAAAAGGTTTTTGCCGGCAGCGGGCCGGATTCTGCTTCGGTTGATGCGGGCGTTTCCTCGCGCATCCTGGCTTCATTCCTTTCCTGGATGCAGGACCGCAAGTCGCCCGTGTTCGTCGCCGCAACCTGCAACAACGTCTCCGTGCTGCCGCCCGAACTGATCCGCAAGGGACGCTTCGATGAGATTTTCTTTGTGGAACTCCCCAACCAGACGGAGCGCAAGGCCATCCTCGCCATCCAGGTGGCGCGCCGAAAGCTGAACGCCACAGCGCTGGACCTAGACCGCATCGCTGCGGCTGCCCAGGGTTACTCCGGGGCGGAAATTGACACGATCGTGCAAACCGCGATGTACCAGTCTTTCAGCGACAAGAAACCGGTAACTACAGAAACTCTGCTGGAGGCCGTAGCTTCGACAGTGCCTCTGTCCATGACCCGCGCGGAGGAGATCCAGGCTTTGCGTGAATGGGCAAAGGGCCGTGCGGTACCTGCGGCGCTGGAAGATTCAAGGGCCGCGGGTCTTACGGCGCATGACTGAAGTGCGCGCGAGGGACTGCACGGTTCTCACATATTCACTGAGGTCCTAACCTACGCCCGACTAACCCACTTGGCGTAAATTGGCGCTTGTGTGCATTTCTGCACTAAAGTGGTGCATCGCAATTAGTTTTCGCAGGATTTTATGCGCAGTTAGAGCGGCCCATTGCGTGAGCGGTCACCTCGGTGGGTGCCGAGCATCACAACTCAGCCGTGTTGGGGATCACAGCCCCCGGTACACCTGGAGTTCATGATTTAAAAATGGCCGAAGGGGATGGGAGGCAGTATGCACGCCGAACTCGACCGAGTGGCGCTTCTCCTGGAGCAAGCATGCTGCTCATTTTCTGCATGGCAGACGGAACAAGCACATGCCCAGTTGGTTGAGGCCGGAAATATCCTGCAGGGCCTGATCGCGGCGCGTGCGCGTGTTTCTGTCAGCAATATAAGTGAATTGCAAGAACATCGCGTCCTGCCAGCCGTACCAGAGGTTTTGGCCGCTGCCGCGTAAGTGCGGTGCAACCACTTCGTCGGAAAACTACTACCCGGAGAGAAGGAATCATGGAGTCCAAGTCGAAGCAGCCGCCGCGCACAACCAGCTACAGCTCTGATTATGAGCACAGCGTGGAGCACTGGGCTTTCGTCCGGCGCCTCGTAGAACAAGCCGACGAGCAGACAGAAAAGCTCACTTCCGTATGCCTGGACGAGAAAGCGCAGTCCGACTCGGCGGCATAGGTTTGCCGCCAATGGAAACCGTCCCGCTAACCTGAGGTGACAACGTGTATATCCGAGTTGTTCAGGCCACGGTCAAGCCCAAGCGGCTGGCGGAATTCAAGCATGCGGTCAAAACTCATGACCTGCCAGTAGTCCGAAGTCTGCCGGGATTTCTCGACCAGATCGAGCTCTATTCAAAAAACGCCTTCTTGGGCATCACCTTCTGGCAGACATCACAGGATGCGGAACACTATGCCCACGACGTGTTTCCACGCATTGCCGCCAGGTCAGAGCCACTGGTTTGCGACACCGCGGTCCGCGCCGTCGCGTACGATGTTGCCTACGACACCCTGCACCAGGTGGAGGAGATAAGAAAGCTGAAGCCCGTAACTGCGGGCGCGCTTGCTGCGGCGGCGTAAAAAACGGGCCTTCACTGATCCCAAACTCCGCCTTCAACGCGATGGGACGGCCGCTTCCGTCTCCGCTGGTTCAGCCTTGAACCGTGGCGCAAAACGCTTTCCATAGAACAAAATGCCGGCAGCCACAGCAACAGCGACTATGGTTGGGATGAAGCCGGTTTGGAGCGAATGGGTACGTGTACTGATGTATCCGATCAGCGGCGGTGAAGGTTCGTCACCGAGCATGTGAATCAGGAACAGGTTGACGGCAATGGCGGTGGCGCGGATGCGGGGACTCACCGAGTCCACCACCGCGGCATTGAGCGGTCCGTTGTTAAAGAAGATGGCGACGATGGCGGCGCACATCGCCACCAGCATCAGTGTGCCATGTGTGAAGATGGCAAGCACCATGAGCGGCGTGGCGACTACCAGCGCAAGCCCCGATACCAGGTAGTAGGCGGCTGCAGTGCGCTTGAGCAGGCGGTCAGCCACATTGCCGCCCACCAGGGTGGATACCACGCCCGCAATCAGCATCGCGCCCAGTAGCAGGTTCGCATCCATCAGTGAAATGCCGCGCTCTTGCGATAGGAACGTCGGCATCCACGCTGACAGCCCGCCGAGAGCGAACGTGTACATGGCCATCCCCAGGGTCGCAGTGAGGAACGCACCGTTGCGGGCCAGGCCACGGATACTGGCGCGTTCGAAGCTATCGGCCACGGTGTCGGTGGCGCCGCGCTTCGGTTCCGGCAGAAAAAACATCCCCAGCGCCAACAGAATTCCCGGGCCAGACACCACATAGAAGGGCATACGCCAGCCATGGCTGGCGCCGAGAATTCCGCCGATGGCATATCCTGCCGCTGGCCCAACTGCCATCGCGGTATAGAAAATCGCGAGCATGCGGGCGAGCTTGTTTTCGGCGAACAAATCGGCGATGTAGCCGGGCGCGATGGTGACGAAACTCGCCTCTCCAACGCCCACAATCGCGTGCCGAATAAACAATGCCCTGAAGTCGTAGGTCACGGCGGTAAGCAGAGTGGCCACGCTCCAGATGAGAGCGCCTGCGATGATCAGCGGCCGCCGCGAATACCGGTCGGCAAAATATCCGAAGACCGGAGCGGAGAGCATGTAACAGATAAAGAATGCTGTCGTGAGCAGCCCGTAAAGCGTGTCGGAACGTTGAAAGCCCGATTCCGCGCGGACCAGCGGAAGCACCGCGAAGAGCACGTACCGGTCAATCATGTTCAGGAAGTTCAAACCGGTAAGTACACCCAGGGTGGCGCGAGGATGGACACGAGTACCCATGTGGATGGGCCGAAGCTTAACAGAAAGAGCGGTTTCCGGTTTCCAGTTTCTGGTTCCAGTTTCAAGTGCGCTGGGCGGTAGACTCGTGTGTCATGACGAGGAGGGCGGCAGCCCGACGAGGCATCTGCTTTTTCACGCTGTCTACGAAAGCAGATGCCTCGCTTCGCACGTCATGACACCGGTAGGACGCTCGCCAGTAGCACGCAAATACGAGCGCAAGAAACCAGGATCGGAAACCATAAACTAGAAACTAGAAACTGGAAATTAGCCTTTCGGCCTGGGCCAGCGGGCCTCCACTGTCGTCCCGATGCCGCCTCGGGGGCGAAACTCACCCTTGACCACGGCCCATTTCGGCTTGGCTGCGCGCACTATGTCTTCCAGCACGCGATTAACGATGTTTTCCTGAAAAATACCCAGGTTGCGATAGGTGAAAAGATATTCCTTCAGTGACTTCAGCTCCAGGCAGCGCTTGTCCGGCATATAGCGGATGGTCAGAATGCCAAAGTCGGGCAGCCCGGTTTTGGGGCAGACGGAAGTGAACTCGGGGACGTCCACCACGATCTCGTACGCCGTAAATTGGTTGGGCCAGGTCTCGATTTCGGGGAATTTCGCATTGAGACCGGCTCGGGCGTGTTCGGGCGTGTAGCGCGGCGGTTGCTTGGGCATAACTGCATTGTAGCAATCAGGCCCTACCCACATCGGCTCGGGCTACCGAGCAGGTAATCGGGAACTGAAAGATTATGCGGCTGGCTTCTCTTCCCAGGCCGGACGGGGCTCGACTGCTGGCGGCGGCTTTTCTTTCAGCTCCAATCTACCGCCTCCCCCGGCCTTCACCAGCTCGGAATTGATTTCAGCTCCCACGAGGATTGCAAACCAGCTCCAATAGAGCCAGACCATGAGCGCGACGGCTGCCCCGAGCACGCCGTAGGTCTTGTTGTAGTTGGCAAACTTCTGGAAGTAGATGCCCAAGGCGTAAGAACTGCCTATCCAGAAACCCACACCGAAAATGGCGCCCGGCAGCGTGGCAAAGAAGCGTTGCTTTACGTTCGGCGCCCAGAAGAACAGCAGCTCCACTCCGATAACGGTAAACGCGCCGGCAACGGCCCAGCGGACAATTGGCCACGCGCTCATAAACGCCGGTCCGAGCCCAACCAGGTTCGAAAGCCACTGGCCTAGCATGGGGCCAAGAATCATGACTCCCAGCGCGACGACCAGCAGAATTCCAATGACAAACATCAGTCCGATCGCCAGCAACCGCGTCTTCCAGACTGGTCTGGTTTCGGGAACGTCGTACGCCACGTTGAGCGCTTCAATCAGCCCGGCGAATCCGCCGGACGCTGCCCAGATAGTGCCAAGAATTCCGACCGTCAGGAGTCCTCCCTGGTGTTGCTTCATGACGCTGGCAAGCACGCGCTTTACCAGTCCCATGCTGTCCGCGGGCACCACATGGCTCATGCTGCTGAGTATCTGATCAAAGAGATTGGGAACGGGAAGATACGGCAGCAATGACGCCGCCAGGATCAGCAGCGGAAACAGAGACAGCACGAAATAGTAAGAAAGCCCGGCAGCCATGGACATGGTGTGATTGTTCATGATGTCATTCCAGGCGTTCTTCAGGACCCTTCCGACGCTCACGTCCTTACCTTCAAAACGAAAATGCATTGGCGCGCTTTGCCTTTCATAACTTTTGATGCGAATGATGCGAACGTGCGCGCAGCCGAATGCCGTGCGGGCGCACAGAACTGGTCAACTGCTACGGCCATCTTGGGAATTTCATTCGACGGAACCCGCAAGCAATGAAACAATTGTCTTTCGCGCGTGTTCTATTCAGAGGAGAGAGGTTGCGGCTGGAGCTAGAGAAGGGTGGCTCCTTCAGCGTGCTAGAAGCTATACTGAACCATTGCACACAATGACGAACGGCACTACACAGACCAACGCAGCTGCGAACGCCCGGCGTCTGTGGCTGATCATTGCTGCCATTCTGGTAGCGGTGGTCATATTGGCAGCATTCATTTCCCGCGGCGGGAAGGAAGTCCCGGTACGAGCGGCAGAGGCGGTTCGGGGTCCGATCACCAGCTCCATCTCTACCAACGGCAAAATCATCCCGGTAGACAATTTTGAAGCGCATGCTCCCGCGCCCACCACGGTAAAACGCGTTCTGGTCCATGAGGGCGAACATGTCAGCGCCGGCCAATTGCTGCTGCAACTGGATGACGCCCAGGCCCGCGCCGACGCGGCGCGCGCCCTTGCCCAACTGCGTGCGGCCAATGCCAACCTGAACGCCGTCAAGCACGGCGGGACCCACGAAGAAGTTCTTACTACCGAGGCGCAGTTGGCAAAGGCGCGCACTGAGCGCGACACGGCCCAGCGAAACCTTGAAGCTTTGCGCCGCCTGCAAACGAAAGGCGCTGCCTCCGCCGGAGAAGTGCATGCGGCAGAGGACCGGATGCGCGCCGCCGAAGCCGATCTGAACTTACTGCAACAGAAAAAGAACGGCCGCTACTCCTCTGCGGAGATCCAAAAAGTGCAGTCGCAGGCGGACGAAGCTCGTGCGGCACTCGCTGCTGCCCAAGAACTGCTGCAGCAATCCAACGTCAGGGCGCCGCGTGATGGAATGGTCTATTCGCTTCCCGTGCATACGGGAGAATTCGTCAACGCCGGCCAATTATTGGTCCAGGTCGCGAAACTGAACACGGTAGCAGTGCTCGCCTACGTGGACGAACCCGATATTGGCCACCTGCGCCCGGGCGAACAGGTCAATGTAACCTGGGACGCACTGCCCGGCCGCGTATGGCAGGGCACGGTGACCCGCGTGCCGACAACGGTCACGGTAGTCGGCGCCCGCTCAGTGGGCCAGATTACCTGCACAATTGACAACACCGACCTGAAGCTGCTGCCCAATGTCAACGTCAGCGTCACCGTTATAACCGCAAAGGAAGACCAGGCCCTTACAGTTCCGCGCGAGGCCGTGCACCAGGACGACGGCAAGCGTTTCGTTTTCCAGATCGCCGACGGACAACTGCACAAGCGTGAAATAACAACCGGGATTTCCAATCTCACGCGGGTACAGATCACCCAGGGACTGAAGGAGAACGCCGTCGTGGCGCTGGTTCCCTTAAGCCCGAGGCCCCTGCGCGATGGAATGAACGTCCGGGTCGCAAGCGAATGATGCAGAAGCTGCGCATACTGGCAGTGACTCTACTGCTGCTCACGACAACCCTGGCCGGTGGAGCCACACCACTTCCCGCAGAATTGCTCTCTGCCGGGCGCGTGGACGAGGCGATCCGGGAACTCCAAACGCACTTGCAGAAAACACCCGGTGACAGTGAGGCATATTCGCTGCTCGCCCGCGCATACTATTCTCTCCAGCGCTGGGACGATGCCATCCGTGCCGCCCAGAAAGCGGTAGCGCTGGCGCCGACCAACAGCATGTATCACTTATGGCTGGGACGCGCGTACGGGGAAAAGGCCGAGCGCTCAAGCTGGTTCAGCGCCTTGTCCCTGGCGCGTAAGTTGCGCGCCGAATTCGAACGTGCAGTGCAACTTGACAGCGCCAACGCCGCCGCGCGTTCCGATCTTTCCGAGTTCTACATGGAAGCTCCCGGCTTTCTCGGTGGAGGAAAGGATAAGGCGCTGGCGCAGGCCCGCATCCTTCAATCTACTCACCCTGAGATCGCACACTGGGTGCGCGCGCGTGTGGCGGAGAAGGACAAGAATTACCGCTTGGCCGAGCAGGAATTCCGGGCGGCCGTGCAGGCGGCAAAGCATCCTGCGGAAAACTGGCTGTCGCTGGCGGCGTTCTACTGGCGACTCGGCCGGTTGGACGAGATGGAAGACGCCGTGCACAAGGCCGTCATGGCCAACCCCGGCTCCCCTGATGATCATGCGCTCTACGACGCTGCCGCTCTGTTGTTCCGTGCCGGCCGTGATTTCCCCGCAGCCATAGACCTAGTCCGGCAATATCTCGCTTCCAACCGCATCAGTGCTGAGGCTCCCTTGTTCCAGGCCCACTTTCTCTTAGGCTCCATTTACGAAAAACAAGGGAAGCGAAAAGAGGCCGCAGACGAATATCGGATTTCTCTGTCGCTGGCGAAGGACTATGTTCCCACCCAAACCGCGCTCAAACGCGTGCAGTAATTGACATCTCCGCTAATGCGCGATGTCACAACTCTCCTGAGTCACGATCTCTGCCGGCGTCATGACGAGTGTTTCTGGGCCTGCAGCCCACCCAACAGCAGCCAACAGGGTGAAAATCGAATGGCACCCCACATCTGCCCGCGTTTGGCAGATGTGGGTCTTTGCTGGAAACTAATTAGAGGACGATTGGAGAGAGCGGAGCGAGACATCTGCTCTTCTGACCATCACAGAAAAGACCAGAACCTCGTCGGGCTACGGCCATCCCCGTGATGACACCCGCAAAAGAAGCGGTGACTCACCACATTCGCAGATCCGTTCCGCCGTTGGAACACCCAATTGCTATACTCGCTGCACGAAAACGCTGATCTGAAGGTGATGTGATGAAAGCCTCGCGTTGTGCTTTGCGCTGTGCATCGGGATCGCAATCTTCTGCAATTACGGATTATCGACCGTGGTTATGGTCATGCGCCCCGCAACGAGGCCGAACCTGGCGAGCAATCCTGTTGCCGGCGGCCCTTTTGCTGGCAAGCCTGGGCGCGCATGCAGAGACTCTCACTTTTCAGCGCGCACTCGACCTGGCAATGGGGCACAGTACAGCAATGGGCATTGCCGTTGCCGACCAGGCTCGCGCGCGGAGTCTTCTTAGCGAAAGCCGCAACGCCTACATCCCACAACTGGTGGTAGGTTCCGGAGCGGCCAAGAGTTGGGGCTTCCCGCTTACCATTGAGGGCTCCGCGCCAGCCATTTTCAACGTCAACACGCAATCTTTTTTGTTCAATGCCGCGCAGCGGGAGTTCATACGGGCCGCGCGCACCGATTGGCTGGCAAGCTCCACCACCACTCAGGATCGACGCCAGCAAACTATCCTCGATGTTGCTCTCACCTACAATCAACTGGACAAGGCCACAGCCAAGTTGCGCGCCTTGACCGATGAAAGCGAACACGCAGAACACGCGCAGACCGTCATGCGCGCGCGCTTGCAGGAAGGGATTCAAAGCAAGGCCGATCTGGTGCGAGCCAGTCTTGCCGTCGCACGCGCGCGGATGCGGGTGGCGGAAACCCAAGGAACTGTGGATCTTCTGCGCCAGCACCTCTCCCAACTCACCGGAGTGCCCGCAAACGAGATCGAAGTTGATCCCGATTCCATGCCGCCGCTTCCGGAAGTGGACCCCAATGGCGACCTTACCAAGAAGGCACTGGCCAGCAACACTGCTGTTGCCGTCGCCGACCAGCAGGCAAAAGCCAAGGAATTGCGCGCACTCGGCGAACACAAGCAACTCTATCCGGCAGTGGACTTAGTCGGGCAATACGGATTGTTCACGCGCTATAACAACTACGACGTCTATTTCCAGCGTTTTCAAAGAAATAACGCCACGGTGGGAGTGGTGGTCCGTTTCCCTTTGCTGAATTTTGCCCAACGGGCGCACGCCGAGGCAGCCGACGCCGAAGCCCTGCGCGCACGGCGGGAGGCCGAAGCCGTACGCAATCAGGTCTCGGCGGACACGTTGAAATTGCAGGCTCTCGTCCAGCAGTTGACCGCAGCTCGCGACGTAGCGCAACTGGAGTATGAACTGGGGCAGTCGGACTACGAAGTCGTACAGGCGAAAGCTCGCGTCGGGACGGCCAGCATCCCCGAGCAGGAAAGTGCGCGCATCACGATCAATGAAAAATTCGCGGCACTCCAGGATGTCAGCTTCGAACTGGACAAGGCGCGCTTGCAGTTGCTCCGCATCACTGGCGAGTTGGAGAAATGGGCACTACGGTAGGGCTGCTCAGCGGCCGCTCGCGGCCACATCCTGCCTGAGGGCAGCGATCTGCTTTGCGTGATGCGCCGTGTGTACCCAGTGAAATTTGCGCCATTGCCGCGCCGTCAAAGGACCAAAGATAGCGTGCTTTGCGATGGTTGCATCGGCGCCAAAAGCTTTTTCGCACTTCTCAATAATTTGATCCATTGCAGCGATCGTTTCTCGAACGCGCGGCATGGCATCGTCCGGACTAATCCCCTTGGGCAGGGTGAATCCCGGCGCATCCTGGCCCGGAGGAAAGTTTTCGCCCTCAATGACCTTCTCCGTCATCATCCCTTCGTTCAGGGTGGGCGCATCGAGGCTGGGCTGGCCAGAATCCAGATGCCGTTGCATCAGCTTGGAAGTGCTGCTGTAGGCGCGTGACAGGTGCTCCAGTATTTCCGCCGACGACCACTTCCCTGGCTTATGCCGCACGAGTTCGGCGGTCGTAATGTCCTGCGTGACGTCTTCCAGAATTTGCAGTGCCCGTTGCAAGTACCCGTCCATAAACTCCTCACATCACCAATCTGAATAAATTCGACGCTGCGCGAACGCATTATGATACAGCCATAGAGCGGCTGTGAGGTGGCTACAGCTCGTTTAAAAACATCCATTGGAGGAAAACGGCCGGCTCCGTCAAGGGCTGAAAGCCCAGTGTTTCTGGAATTTGGAGCGGCCCGGCTGAAGCCGAACCCTTTCAAAGCACTCTTTTTGAAACACGCTCTAGGCAAAGAAAAAAACCAGCGCGAGAAAGAGCTACTCCCCGCTCCATCTGGCGGAGTAGAGTGTCCAGGTGCTGGGATCGTTTGTTCCGGAAGCAAAATATGTTTCCAGAACCGGCAGCCCCACGACGTTGCCGTAACCGTCCCGCACCAGGCCGGGACTATGGTTCAGCGCCTGCCCCGTGTTGCTCGTGCTCACAACGGCCAACTGCTCCCACGTACCCGAACCGGATAGCAGCGAAGAGGCGGGCATGCGGCACAGAGCGAACCCGGATGTTTCGCGATTGGGTGGCGTGACCGGGAGTTCTATGGCCGCATAAAACTGCTGGCTCGCTGGATCGAATGCAAAGTCGTTGTTGGCGTACAACGTGGCGCCCTGGTTCGACAGCAGCGTGGGCGGGACAAAGTGAATGCCGTCGCTCGTAGTGTGAACCCACACCCGCGCTCCCACATTCGTGCTGTCATCGGTGTGGAAGAGAATCAGCGAACTGCCCGCGTCCTGGCTGTAGGTGGATGCTTGACCCGCCCCGTACGTCACTGTGGGTTCCACTTGCGGATGGATGACCGGGTTTCCCGAATATTTCGTCCAATTGATACCGTCGTTGGAAAACGCCACCCCGATGCGGTTATTTACGCCAGACGCCGCGTCCGTAGCCGTGTAGTACAACGCAAACGAGTACGTCTGCCCGTTGTCGGGATTCTGAAAGCTTCCTTTGATTACCGATGGATCACATGTGTACCGGCTGTCCCAGCCTGACGGGCTCGGCCAGAGTACTTGCTGAATCGGGGACCAGGTACCGGTGATTATGTTCAGAGCGCTGTGGTAGATCACATCGGTCATCAGTCTGCCGGGCGTTGAACCGAGCCCGCACCACCACACGTCGCGCAGATTGCCATTCGCGATAATCGAAGGGGCGTAGTTGTATCCAGGGTGACTGAACAGAACGCTTACTTGCACGCCAGATGCACTCGGCGGTATCTGTGCGGCCCGGGACAGCATGTTCACATGTGATCCCGCACTGCCACAGGCAGTCAAGAAAGACAAAAATATCCCCACACCCAGAAACACGAAGCGGCGCACGACGTGTTCTCCTTGTGCGCCACTCTAGCTACTCTGGATTTCGCGGTCGAGGTAAGTAGATACCGAGGTTGGCTACTAAAAGAACTTAGGCTGGCAGCGAGGGTTGTGTTATCGGTTATCAGGTTTTTCGCGGAAGAATTTCGAAATCGCCTCGGCCTGGCTGCGTGAAACTACTGCCGCCAACGCCGCTGGGTCCGCGTCTTTCACCGCCTGCAAGCTGCCGAAATGTTGCAGCAGGCGGCGCGTGGTGCGCTCACCGACTCCTGGGACCTCCATCAGTTCGGTGCTGCGGTCGCGCATCTGCCGCCGCTTGCGATGAAAGCTGACAGCGAACCGGTGCGCTTCGTCGCGGATCAGTTGCACCAGGTGCAGCACCGGCGAGTGCCGGTCGAGCACGACGGCGTCGTCCTCCTGCCCCAGGACATAAATGATCTCCTCGCGCTTAGCGATCGCGGCCAGCGGCTGATTGGTGATCTCCAGTTTCTCCAGCGCCTCGGCGGCAGCGTGCAGTTGACCTACGCCGCCGTCAACCAGCACCAGGCTGGGCATTGGCTGCTTTTCCTCGTGCAGGCGCTTGTAACGCCGGGTCACGACTTCGCGCATGGAAGCGAAATCGTCCACCCCATCAACACCGCGAATAATGAATTTTCGGTAGTCGGACTTTTTCATCTGCCCGTTCTCCCAAACCACCATGGAAGCCACCGTCTCCGCGCCCTGTATGTGGGAAATATCGAAGCACTCGATCCGCTTCGGCAATTCCGGCATGGTAAGCGCTTCTTGCAGCGTCTCTTGTATCGCCCGGGTAGCAGGTTTCATCACGCGGAACCGCTGCTCGTAAGACTGTTTTGCGTTTCGGCCCGCCAGGTCCATCAGCGACCGCTTCACTCCCCGCGTCGGCGTCAGGATCTGTACCCGCCGTCCTTTCTCGGACAATAGCTCTTCCAGCAGTTCGCGGTCCTCGAACTCCACCGGGACGTAAATGTTGCGCGGGAGGTACTGCTGGTCGAGATAGACCTGCTTCAACAGCGCCGCAAAGAATTCTCCGGGGTTGAATTCAGTCCCCGGCGTGAACTCCGGGATGTCTTCCCAGAAGAACTCGCGGCGATCCAGCACGCGCCCGCCGCGCATGTGGAACAGGTTCACAGCCAGCATCTCGGCTTCATAGTGATAGCCGAACACGTCGGCGTCGTCCCCGTCGGCGGCGGCCATGCGCTGCTTGTCGTGCAATTGCTCGACGGTGGAAATCAGATCACGGTACTTGGCCGCCAACTCATACTGCTCGGCGTCGGCAGCGCGCTGCATGCGCTCTGTCAATGAGGAGAAAAGATCGCCGTGCCGTCCTTCCAGGAACAGCTTCACGTCGCGCACCGCCTCTTGATAGATTTCCGGCGTGGTGAGCGTCTCCACGCACGGTCCCAGGCAGCGCCGGATGTAGTACTGCAAACATGGGCGCGCATGATAGCGCCGCAAGTCCACAGTGCACGACGGCACTAGGAAGTGCCGGTGAATCAACTCCACAATGCGGTAAGCCAAATTTGCCGGGAAGTATGGGCCGTAGTAGGCGCTGCCGTCTTTCTTCAACCTTCGTGTTACATATACCCGCGGAAACCGTTCAGCCAGCGTAAGTTTCACGTACGGGTAGGTCTTGTCATCGCGCAGCAGGATGTTGAAGCGCGGCTTTTTCTGCTTGATCAGATTGTTCTCAAGCGCCAGCGCCTCCTTTTCGTTGTCTACCACAATGTAATCGACATCAACCGCCTCGCGCAGCAGCGATCCGGTCTTGGCGTCCTCCGCCCCTCCTTCCAAGAAATACGAACGCACCCGGGCGCGCAGGCTCTTGGCCTTGCCGACGTAAATCACCTCCCCCTCGGCGTTCTTGTACAGATAGACGCCCGGCGCCGCCGGCAGCGTGCGGATTTTCTGCTGCAGGTCCATCCTGATTCCTGATTACTAGAATGTTATCAAACAGCTCCAGCCAATTTGGGCGTCGCGGCCCCAGTTCGTGGGTTCGCAATGGCGCACGTTGCAGAATTCCAGCACAGAGACGCAGAGATTCAGGTTTCAGGTTTTCAGGTTACAGATCTGAGATTTCCGGTCACCAACCTGCAAATTGGGAACGGAAACGCGAAACGGGAAACATGAAACTGAGAAGGAGAAACGGTTCACTGTGTCTCTGTGTCTCCGAGGTGGAATTTGTTAAGCTAAAATTAAAAGTCAACAGCACAGAGCGCACTTTGGAAGCCAATTCAATTGTCGTTCTCGATTTCGGTTCGCAGTACACGCAACTGATTGCCCGGCGCATTCGTGAGCAAAACGTGTTTTCCGTGGTGCTGCCGTGCACGGCGACGCGGGACGAGGTGCTCAGCTACAAGCCCTGCGGCCTCATCCTTTCCGGCGGGCCCGCTTCCGTCTACGATCCGGACGCCCCGCCTGCCGATGCGCGCCTGCTGCACGACGGACTGCCGGTACTCGGCATCTGCTATGGACTCCATTTCATCACCAATACGCTGGGCGGCAAAGTCACTCCTGGCCCAAAGCGCGAATATGGACATGCGCAAATAGAGCTGATCGAAGCCTCGCCCCTGTTCCGCGAACTGCCGCGCACCATGTCGGTCTGGATGTCGCACGGCGATGAAGCTAAAGAACTGCCCGAGGGCTTCAATGTTGTCGCGAAGTCGCCCACGGCGGTAGCGGCAATCGCCAACGAGCAGCGCAGGATTTTTGCTGTCCAGTTTCACCCTGAAGTTCACCATACCAAGCACGGCACAGAACTGCTGCGCAACTTCATCTTCGACATCTGCCATTGTCAGCCCAACTGGACGCCCCAGCGCTTCATTGATGAAACGGTTGCCTCCATCCGCAAGACGGTGGGCAAGCAAGGGCGCGCAATCTGTGCCCTGTCCGGCGGCGTGGACTCGTCAGTCGCCGCCACGCTAGTCGCGCAGGCCATGGGCGACCGGCTTACCTGCATTTTTGTCAACAACGGCGTGCTGCGCAAAAATGAGTTCCAGAAAGTTCAGCAGAACCTTTCAAAGCTGGGACTGCGCCTGGTCGCGGTGGATGCCTCCAAACGCTTCCTCGACAAACTGGCTGGCGTCACCGAACCGGAGAAGAAGCGCCGCATCATTGGCGAAGAATTCATTCGCGTTTTCGAGGAAGAGGCGAAGAAGATCGAGCGCCAGCAGCATGATGTCGAGTGGCTGGTGCAAGGCACACTGTATCCGGACGTGATCGAGTCACGCTCCGTGCGCGGCCCCTCACAGACCATCAAGAGCCATCACAACGTCGGCGGCCTGCCGGAAGAAATGCACCTCAAGCTGATTGAGCCGCTCAAAGACCTCTTCAAAGACGAAGTGCGCAAGATTGGCCGTGACCTGGGCATGCCCGAAGAAATCCTGCAGCGCCAGCCGTTCCCCGGTCCCGGACTTGCAGTGCGCATCCTGGGCGAGGTCACGCCCGAGCGCATCGCGCTGCTTCAGGAAGCCGACGACATCGTGGTCACGGAAATCAAGCGCGCCGGGCTGTACACGAAAATATGGCAATCGTTTGCCGTTCTGCTGCCGGTGATGTCAGTAGGCGTCATGGGCGACCAGCGCACCTACGCCTATACCTGCGCCATCCGCGCCGTCCATTCTGAAGACGGCATGACCGCCGACGTGGTCGAACTTCCCTGGGACGTGCTCAAACGCATCTCCACCCAGATCGTGAACGAGGTCGAAGGCATCAACCGCGTGGTCTACGACACTACCTCAAAGCCGCCGGGCACGATTGAGTGGGAGTAGAAATTTGGCTCGAAAGGAGGAAGTGCGCTCGCTTCGCGCCTAGACGGGAGGAGTAAGGGTGAAAAGAGTTATTGTGAAACTTCTGGGTAAGGTTGGCAATGCGATGTTGCAGGGCGCTGAACCTCTGGATCTGAAGAGAGAACTTGCTCGCCAAGCTACCTACAAATCGGCTGAGTACATTCGTAACAAAATGAGAACAGTTCAGTCGGTTACTGATGTGTATGCAGTTCATGATTGCGCAATTGCTAATGCGAGGATCGATCCAGGACTTGTGCTCGAGTTTGGTGTTTATTCCGGAAAGACGATCAACTACATCGCATCAAAACGGAACTGGCTCGTGCATGGGTTTGATTCTTTTGAAGGGCTTCCAGAATGTTGGAGAGACGGATTTGAAAAGGGCTATTTCAAGGTGGAGTCGCTCCCACAGGTAAGAGCAAATGTCCGTTTGCACAAGGGTTGGTTTGTTGAGTCAATTCCGCAGTTCTTAAGTTCTCTTGAGGACAAAGCCATACCTATAAGCTATCTTCACGTTGACTGTGATTTATACAGTTCTACCAAAACTATCTTCGATCTACTCGGTAATAGGATAGTCCCGGGCACAGTGATTGTGTTTGATGAATATTTTAACTATGACGGGTGGGAGCATGGTGAGTTCCTTGCTTTTCAGGAGTTCGTACAGGCCAACTCCATCCGGTACGACTATTTGACGTACAACTCAAAACATGAGCAAGTTGCTGTGATTATCAGATCGGTTCTTCCCACAGCGTAAACGCGTCATCGTGACTGGGAGTCTATCTCTCCAGCGCCAGCCGCCAGCACCGCTCGTTTGGCAAATACCCGCACCATCTCGCGGCGATACTCGGGAGTCAGGGCGGAGGTCGTCAGCGGTTTGGCGGTTTTCGCGGCCAACTCTCCCACCACCGTGGCCACATGCTCGTCCACAACTTTGCCGATTAGCGCATGATCCGCCCCGGGGACGAGCAGCGGCGCGGGATTCACAGCCGTAATCGCCACGTGCGCATCAAGCACGGGACTGGCCGCGCCATTCTTGGTCTTCAGAACGACCGCAACGCCCGCCAGCGGGTAATCAATCGAGCCTCGAATGCGCAGCTTACGATAGGCTCCGCGGTATCCCGCCGACGTCTCGGGCAAAAAGATGCGCGTGACCAGCTCATTTTTTTCCAGCTTAATACGCGCGTCCCCCACGTTGGTGTAGAAGTCGCGCAGCGGAACCCGGCGCGTTCCTTTATCACTCGCAATCTCCAGTTCAGCCTGCAGGCAAAGCAGCGCGGGAGGCGTGTCGCCGGAAAACGCCGCCCAGCACCGTGTCCCGCCAGGCGCGACGTGGCAAAGGTCTCCATCTTTCTTGATGCAGAAGCCGCACGATTTCCGCCAGGCCCGCGACTGGTTGTACCAGAGACAGCGCGTATCCAGACAGATGTTGCCGCCCAACGTGCCCATATTACGCAGGATCGGTGATGCTACAGTTGCCGCCGCTTCGTGCAGCACACGGTAGTTGCGGTGGATGAACCCAGAATCTTCGATGGCGGACAGAGTTGTAAGAGCCCCGATTTCGACGCCCAGTCCCGGCTGCACACGAATGCCACGCAACTCCTCAATGTTGCGGATGTCGAGCACGTATTCGGGAGCAAACAATCCCTGCCGCAGCGACGGCAGCAAATCGGTCCCGCCGGCAATCACCTGTGTGGCGCCGGCCTGCCTGGCCAGCAGCTCCAGCGCTTCTGGAAGCGTTCCCGGGCGAAGTAGTTGGAAATCAGGAAGGCTCACTCATCAACTCCCTCAATCGCCGTCCCGGCTGGCTTCGTACGCCCGGATCGAGCAGATGCCGCGACGGACCCCGGCCACGGAACCACAGCGCTCCGCCGTGCTCGCGCAACGTGTGCGGTTGCGTGGGATCAACTCCGCCCGTCATCTCGATCTTCTTCAGCCCTTTTTTCTCGCGCAGCGCGGACAACACGCGCTCCGGCGTGAACGGCGCTTCACGAAGGCGGATGCCGACCGCGTCGTAAATCGCGTTGGCTATGGCAGGGATAGTCGCCGCCAGCGAGCCTTCCCCGGCTTCTTTCGCGCCGAACGGACCTTCCGGATCAACACTCTCGACAATAATGGTTTCAATCTCCGGCGACTCCACCGCTGACGGACTGCGGTACTCGAGCAGGCCCGGGTTCAAGATGAGCCCGTCTTTCCAGACAACCTCCTCCTGGAGCGCCTGGCCCAGGCCCATCCAGACGGAACCGATCACTTGCCCTTCCACCGCCACCGGATTGAGCGCGCGACCGCAATCGTGCGCGGCCCAGATTTTGTGCACTGTCACTTCGCCAGTCTCTTCATCCACACTGACTTCCGCGACCTGCGCCGAATACGAATACGCCGGCGACGGGCCCACGCCGGCACCCTTGTAGTTACCGCCGCGTGACTCCTGCGGAGGCGCGTAAGACCCACTCGCGGTCAGCGTCCCATGAAAGTCAATGGCCGCGACCACGGCTTCTTCAAAGCTCATGCGCTCGCGCGGCCCCTCTTCCTCCTGCCTGCGCTTCTGCTGCACCGAGCCGCGCAGGATCTGGCCTTCGATACGACCCGCAGCTTTCTCAGACGAAAGCTCTAACGCAGAGGGCGCGGAGGGCGCAAAGGACGCAGAGGTTTTCTTAAACACCATATCGTCGCGAAACACTACATCTTCCGGCGCGCACTGCATCTTGCGTGCCGCCGCGACCGCAATCTGGTTCTTGATCTGCTCGGCCGCGCGAAGGGTAGCATTGCCGGCCATCAGCGTGACGCGGCTGGAATAAGACCCCAGATCAATCGGCGTCAGATCGGTATCGGCGGCAACTACCTTCACACGCGACATCGAGCAACCGAGCACTTCGGCGGCAACTTGCGCGGTCATCGTGTCGGAACCCTGTCCAATTTCCGCCGCTCCCGTGTAGACAATCACGCCGCCGTCGCGGTCCACCTTGATGTTCACCGTAGAGTGCGGCATGTCGGAGCGGATGATGGAATTCGCGGCGCCGCTGACGTAATGACTACACGCAATGCCCAGCCCGCGCCTCCGCCCAAGCTTCGCTTTGCGCTGTTTCCACTGCGACCGGTCCACAACCTTCTGAATGCATTCGGGCAGACCGTAACTAAGCACGCGCAATCCGTTAACCGTCACGCAGGGCGGCTTCAGCAGGTTGCGGCGGCGGATCTCGGCAGGATCAATCGCGAGCCGGGCAGCAATTTCGTCCAGTTGCGACTCGAAGGCAAAGCGCACGTTCACCGTGCCGTGACCACGCATGGCCCCACACGCAGGCTTGTTGGTGAGCACGCGATAGCCGTCATAACTTACGTGTGGAATGTCATAGAGCGCGCCCAGCAACGCGCCCGAATACAAAATCGTCACCGGCCCGTACGAGCAGTATCCACCGCCGTCCTGCACCACGCGCGCGTGTACGGCAGTGATGCGGCCGTCGCTCTTGACCCCGGTTTTCAGATCAACAATCGTGCGCGGCCGCCCGCGATGCGCCCAGAAAACCTCTTCGCGCGTGTAGGTGATCTTGACCGGCGCTTTCGCCGCCCGCGCCGCGATAGCCGCGATGATCTCCAGCGGGATCACTTCGCTCTTGCCGCCGAAGCCGCCGCCCACTAGCGGCTTAATTACCCGGACCTGCGACATCGGCAGTTCCAGCACCAGCGACAGTTTGTGCTGCAGATAATAGGGGACCTGCGTGGATGACCATACCGTTAGCCGTCCGAGGTTGCCGGTGTGAGGGTCCAGTTCGAAGCTCGCCACGGTGGAGTGCGGCTCCATGGCCGCGTGCGTCACTTCATTCGCTACGTACCGCGCCTCGGCCACGTAGTCGGCGTCCGCAAAGCCCTTGGCGGGATCGCCGAAGACGTGGTGATATTCCTTCTCGATGTTGTGCGGCCTGCCTTCGTGGATGAAGTCGCGCTCGGCCTTCATGGACTCTTCCGGATCAAACCATGCGGGCAGCAGCTCGTATTCGACTTCGATCAGTTCCAGCGCGCGCTCGGCAATCGCCTCTGAGATCGCGGTGACACACGCCACGTTGTCGCCGACGTAGCGCACTTTGTCCAGCGCCAGCGCATGCTCATCGTGACCGATCGGCAGAATGCCGTACGTTGTGGGCGCGTCCTTGCCCGTAACCACCGCAACCACGCCTTCCAGTTCCAGCGCGCGGCTGGTATCTATCCGCTTGATGCGCGCATGCGGGTACGGCGAGTGCAGGATTTTGCCCACGAGCATGCCCGGCAAGGTGAGATCGTCAGTGTACTTCCCTGCCCCGGTGGACTTGCCCGCCGCGTCCACCATCGCAATGCGCTTGCCGATAATGCTGAAGTCGTTGTTGTTGGCCATGGGCTGTTGTTGCTGGCTCTCGGCTGCTACTTTGCTGCCGCCAATCCCTTCTTCTCCGCTTCGATGGCGGCTTTGATGGCCTGGTACATCTGCTCATACCCGGTGCAGCGGCACAGATTGCCGCTCAGGGCGTGACGAATTTCCTCATCGGTCGGATTGGGATTGTTGGCCAGCAGTGCGCTGACCGTCATCATGAACCCCGGCGTGCAGAAACCGCACTGCGAGCCGCCCCAATCTCCGTATGCCTTCTGGATGGCCGCCAGCGACCCGTGCTCCGCGATGCCCTCCACGGTCGTGATCTCCGCGCCTTCGCAACTGACTGCCAGCAGCGTGCATGAAAGCATGGGGGTACCGTCAATCTGCACGGTGCAGGCGCCGCAGGAAGAGTCGTCACACGCGCGCTTCGAGCCGGTCAGATTCAGCTCATTGCGGAGCACGTCCAGCAGCAACGCATTCGGCATCACCGCCAACTCGTGACGCCGGCCATTTACGCGGAGTTCGATAAGTTGTTTACGCATCTGCTCTTGGCTTTCGGCTCTCGGGCGGAGAGTTCCCTTTCAGTGACGCCGTCTGAAACTTCGCATTGTCATTCCGTCTATAACGACGTTGGCGTTGTCAAGACAAACGGGGGCACCGACGCCA
>JBHGAZ010000069.1:0-2954 GCA_041946765.1 Terriglobales bacterium | reverse complement strand
CCACCTCACGCATAAGTACCTGATGTGAGGCCGAACCTATTTATGAAACACGCTCTAAGCAATTGCTTATGATTTGGGTGCTCACTTCGGGGAGGTTACGCGTTAGGTTATGCACCGCGCTCCTGCTGCTGCTTTCAGCAGTGGGACAGGCTCAATCGAAAAAACCCGGTTCTTTGCCGGCCGGCAGCGCAAGACCGGACTGTCCGCCGGCTTCAGCGTCTACCCGGCAGAAACCAGCTGGCGCGGCAGTGACAGAGCCGGGAACGCAGCCTACACCCGCCCCGAAACCGGTTACTCCCAGTGTGGCAAAAGAATTGCCAAGCGCTCCCTCAGCATACGTACCGCTGACCAAGCGTCAGAAGTTCGACATCTTTCTCCGTCGCACCTATTCGCCTTACACTTTTGCCGCGGCCGCCTATGATGCGACCTGGGCGCAGATGATGGGTGACTTCTACGACTACGGCGGGGGCATGCAGGGATGGGGCAAGCGTTTCGGGGCCAGCGTGGCTGATACGGAAGTCCGCACCTTTTTCGGAAGTTTTCTGTTTCCCGTACTGTTTCACCAAGATCCCCGCTATTTCCCTTCCCGCAAGAAAGGCCTGATTCCGCGCGGATGGTACGCCGCCACACGCGTTCTTGTCACTCGGGACGACGACGGCGACCAGACCTTCAACACTTCCGAGTTCCTGGCCGCGGCCTTTACGGCATCGGCGCAGAATGCCTACTATCCGCGGCGGGACCGCGGTTTCGCGGATACGATGAGTCGCATGGTGGGTGCGTTGAATGGCGATGCTACCTCCAACGTGCTGCGGGAATTCTGGCCCGACATCAAGCGCATCTTCCGCAAACACGAGCCCGCTTCCATCAGGAAAGTTGAAAAGAAACTTCCGATGGGAAAGATCGAGAAGGTGACGGGAACACTGCCGGCCGACATCAACAACCCGCCGACGAGCGGGACAGCAGCTAAGCCCGAATGCCCCTCCCAGCCCTCCACGAACAGCGCGCCCGTCAACTCCGGCCAGCCCAGCCCCGCAACTGCCAGCCCGTCACCTCCGCCTTCGAACTCCAAATAGCGTCCTCCAGGGTGCGGGCGAGAACCGTTGTGCATCTGCAACTCGCCTTGTTTTTCAACATCTTACTGCTTGGAATTGTTTACCATTTAATGAACCGCGTTGCCGCTGGAGAGTAATTTGGCGCCGCTGGAAGTTTGCGGCTTGGGGCCCGGGCATTGGTGGGTTTGTAATGAGCTCAAGTCACACGCATGAGTGAACCAGCTCACATCATCCTGTGAGGTCCCAAAGCTGATGCATAAGCCGATTAAATACCTGGAAAAGCTCCTGACGTATGCCGCTGGCGCGGCCTGGGTGGTGTTTTCCGCCTGCAACCGCATTCGGCCTAATCCTTCCTTCACACCGAAATGGTCGGACAGACCCCTGTTGAAGTCGTGGGAGAAAAGCAAACCACCGCTGGGCTGGCCGCGTGAGACGGACTCACTTTGTCCGCGCTGCGTGCCGGAAATTCGCAAGCAAATCCTTGACGGCAAGTTGCCGCTGGAGATCCTGAACGAGAAGGTGGGCGAGATCAAGGCCCGTATCATCGAGCGCGACGGAAAGATCCTGATGGTGAAGGACTGCCCTCAGCACGGACATTTTGAAGACGTGATGTCCATTGACCCGGCAATGTTCCGCCATCTGGAAGAGTCTTTTCCCGGACGCGACATCCGCGCGCACAATGACGAGCACCTGCATCACCACGGCAGCAGCACCATCAAGCACGGGCGCGGCTCGGTGCTGACCATTGACCTCACCAACCGCTGCAACATGATGTGCGACCCCTGCTTCATGGACGCCAACCAGGTGGGTTTCGTGCATGAACTGGGCTGGGAAGAAATCAAGAAGCTGCTCGACGACGCCATCACCATCAAGCCGAAACGCCAGATGTCAGTGCAGTTCTCGGGCGGTGAGCCGACACTGTCGCCGTACTTTCTTGACGCGATCGCGTATGCGCGCAAGGTCGGCTACAACAGCGTGCAGGCGGCAACCAACGGCATCGAGTTCGCCAAGAGCAAAGAGTTCTGCCGCCGCGCTGCTGAAGCCGGTCTGCGCTATGCCTACCTGCAATTTGATGGTATCGGCAATGCGGCGAATTCCCATCGCAAGGTCGGCAACCTGTTCGACGTAAAGCTGCGCGCTATCGAGAATCTGCACGAGGCCGGCGTGGATGTTGTCCCGGTCACTACGATCATTAACGGGATCAACAACGAACAGGTGGGACGCATCATTGAGTTCGCGCTGGACAATCCCAAGCTCATCAACTTCTGTTCCTTCCAGCCGGTCTCATTCACCGGACGTGATGAGGCAATTACGGACGAGCGGCGTAGGGCCCAGCGCTACACCTTGTCGCACCTGGCGCACGACGTGAAAAATCAGACGGGACTGGGCGAGCCAGCCCGCGACTGGTTTCCCATTTCCTTCATGAGCACGTTTTCCGACTGGGCAGACCTGGTGCACGGAGAAAGGGCCGAGTGGGGACAGATGTGCTGCGGCTGCCATCCCAATTGCGGCGTTGGCTTCGCCGTTCTGGTGGATAAAGAAACCAAAGAGGCCGCGCCGTTTCCCGCGTTTATCAACATTGATCGGTTTGCAAAGGATGTAGCCAGCATTAATGACGCCGCCCGCGGAAAGTTCCTTTCCGTGTTCGGAATGGCGCTGGCGGTGTTACGCAACTACGATCCATTCAAATCCACCACACATTTCCGCTTTCTCGACCTCATGATGAAGTTCGACAAGTGTCTGGGAGTGTCCGGCAATACAAAGAAGTATGGCGATGTGAGCGGCAATCGTACCCGTGAGGACATCGAGAAGCGCCGTCGCGACCGCTGGAACGTGCTGTTTGTCGCCGGCATGTGGTTCCAGGACCTGTTCAACTACGACTTCCGCCGCACGGAGCAGTGC
>JBHGAZ010000068.1:0-3627 GCA_041946765.1 Terriglobales bacterium | reverse complement strand
TCGATGGTGGCCCGCCATCCGGGGAAGAACTGCTCCGAAAGCGCGAACTGGCCGCCGTTGCTCGAACGTACAATGAAGCTTCGGCGCTCGGGAGTCCAGCCGGTCACGCGCACCGAGCGGTTCACGTCCGGCTCAACCCAGCCATATGAGGGGCGGGGATCCTGGAGTTCGAAAACCTTGTAGTACGACTGCGAGGGCTCCATAAGGCGGAAAGCCGGATCCTTCAGCAGCCGCGAGTATTGCGGGGCCGGCTCGCTCGTGATGAAATACCGAACTCCCAGCAGGCGCAGCCCCTCCGGATTCGCCGAATCGATTTCGATTTCCCTGTCGGTTCGAAACGCTCCGACACCCTCGACCAGTTTCTTGTACGGCGTCGTCACGAACGGGTCGAATCCCTGCGGCGTCCGCAGGCCGTGGAGGCGCAGTTCGTACGGGAAAGGTTTCTGATCCAGGGCGACCCGGTATAGGGGTTCCGCGCGAAGCTGAGTGTACACCGCGTCATCCACTCCGGTGAACGAACTGCCTGCAATCGGCACAACAATCCGCCCCTCGACGGCATTGAATCGCTTGGCAGTTCCGTACACGTGGTACTCGATGCCGACAGTCAGGAGCAGGGCGGCGGTCAGGCACGCTCTGCGGGCACCCTGTTGCGCTCGCAAGACGTACACCCCGAGCGCGAACAGCGTCAGAGCGATTGCCGCTTCAGCGGCCGATCCCACTCCTGACGGGAGTCCGGGACCGCGCCCGATAATCACCAAACGGGCGGACCATCCCGTGAGCAGCATGATGGTGAGCCAGGCCAACCAGCGGCGGCCCGGAGGCTGGCTTTGCCTGAGGAAATGGTCCAGCCCCAAGGCGGTGAGCGGCGCCGCCGCAAGAGTCAGCCCCGCGAGGAAGTACCAATCCCGGCATAGCTGGCTCAGCAGTGCTGAGTGCTGAATTACGCGCCACACGAGGCCAAATGGATTTGTTACAACGCACAGCGCCACTCCAAACACGCCGAGCAGCGGGAGCAGTTCGCGCCGCCGGCGGCGGCGCAGCAAACAGACGAAGCCGAACAAAGCAGGGGCGCCAAGATAGAGATATTCGCGCCCTGGGTTGGTTCCGAGCGGTACGTGCAGGCCGAAGTCGAAGTAATTCGGCGCGAGGTAGGAGATGTAAAAACCCAGTTGCTTGATGCCGCTTCCGTACTTAACTTCAGGCGCCTTGAGCGACATCGCTTCAAGTGTCGGCAGTATCTGGACCATCGCGAGGGCAAGAGAAGCAGTCAGCGCGAGTACTCCACCGAACAGCGCTTTCCAGCGCCATGCGGCATAGGCAAGCACGCAGACTGCGAATACCATCCAGGTGGGCGTATACCCTCCCACGAAGCACAGAGCAGAGGCGCCTATGACTTTCCACAACGGCCGCCATCTTCGTTCGTCTATCGCCTGATCAATGCCCCAGAAACCCAATGGCATCCAGGCGTACCCGATCACGAGTCCGAGGTGCTGCAGTTGCAGCATCATATAGCCGCTGAACGCGAACACTCCCGCGCCCAGAACGCTCGGCAGTTCCGCAAGCCGCTTATAGCGCAGCCACGCGTAGCACAGCATGAAGGCCAGCCACACGTGCGCAAACACGAGGTCCTGAAGGCTCTGGTACGAAAGCGCCTGCCGGCCGGCATTCGCCGCGAAGACGATCCACAAAGGCGGGTAGAAAAGAGCTGCTTGAGTGTTTCCGACGAAACTGATACCGCAGTACTGCGCGAGATCCCACTCGGGAAAACGACCTTCCCGCAGTGACTGGAAAGCGTGATTTACCAGTGGATAGTGATACCCCTCGAGGTCGAACGGGATGTGAACCCTCCTCAGGGGAGGCAAATAGTCCAGGAAGAAGACATAGGTGAAGACGAGCGAGAGGATTGCCACCGTCCTCAAGCGAAGTGGTCCTGGCATCAGAGATCCATAATACTCGCTTTCCGACTTGATCGGTCCCGCCCTTCTGACGCGCGAACTGTCGACGACCGCCTGGCTGTACGCTTCCGACTCGGAAGCCGCGTAAATCGGGTAGTGGGTCGTATCTTCATCCGGAAGCGTCTCGACGGGGCAGCAGCACGTGTCTGGAGCCCAGGAGCGCATTCAGCGAGACTCTCGTACGGAAGTAACCCTCTCGAAACAGGAACACCCGTCGGGAGCATGCTGTTGGATTTTTAGCAGAAATAATGAAAGCGCAATTATCCGGATAAATTAGATCAATTAGATTGACATTATTGGCCAATGATGATATAAGTCCGAAGCGGGCGTGACAAAGCCGGGTGCGCTCGGTGGTGTTCACGCAACGATTGAAAGTACTTGGGTGCAAACGACATTTTCATGGGAGGGTGACTGGTGATTCGACCGCATGAGCTGTTGCCGATTCTGTGTTTGACGATGTTGAGTGGCTCCGTGGTGGCCCAGAGCCCGATACCAAATTTCGATCAGTTCTTGACTTGCATCAAATCAACGGGTCAAGGTAGCATCTGTCAGTTGGAAGCGGGCGAGCAGTACATATACCAACCGGTCGTCATCGAGAGATCTAACATTACTGTAGCTGGCCGCGGCATGGGTGCGACCATCTTGCATCGCAATCAGTTGTATCCCGATTCAACGCTGAAGGTCGCTTCGAACGTGACCGGAGTCACAATAACGCAGTTGGAGATATTCGGAAACCGCGATGTCTTTCCTTGCCAAGGGTTAGACACGTTCCCGATTGAATTGGACGCCGGAAGGGGCAACACGATTCGCAAGGTGCGGGTCACGTTTGCGCCCGGAGGTGGCGTGGCTCTCTTGGACAACTCGAGTATTTACGAATCCGAGATAATTCACACCAGAAATGCCGGTTTGTTCATGATGAACAATACGGTGGCGGAATCTAACTCCATTCAGTATTCTGGTACCGCCGGTATCAATGTCAGCGGGGCTGGCGCTAAAGTCAAAGGCAATTGGCTCTTCAAGAATAGGATTGAAGATGATATCGGAGGAGGTCAGATTTTTGTCGAGAGAGGAACCAGCAGCAATGAGTTCTCGGAAAACACCATTGACGGAAATGACTATATATCAGATGGCTCTCCCGTGCACGGTTGTGCGGTGCCAGCTGGCATCCGTTCACACGGCGTGGAAGGATATGGATCTGGCCACAAGTTCTTCAATAACGAGGTTCGGTGGCACTCAGGGCATGGCATGTATTTCACCGACGCCAGTGGCATCGTCATTTCAGGCAACAACCCTGGCTGCCCCGTCTGTGCTCCCAAGTCGGTGCATCACAACCAATTTGAGGGCATTTGGTTCTTCCCAATTTTTGACTGGACAACTACGAACATCACTCTCGACCATGTCCGATCTCAAGATAACGGAAAGCACGGCGTTAAACTGCAGAGTGTGCAATCTGGGCCGGGCTTTGTGAATGATGCGTGCCTTACCGGAAATGCCGAAGGTCCCGTTTGGGTAATGGGAGGATCGGTTCTGGACAATCCTGAACCTGCAACCGGCACAGCGTGTCCTTAGGCCACCGGGGTGATCCGCTTCAGCGTGGAGGGCGAATGACGTCAGTAATCGGCGGCTTCGAGGCGCAGCGGCGCTACGCGTTCGCCTGCTGCTCGTACCGCCC
>JBHGAZ010000067.1:0-4650 GCA_041946765.1 Terriglobales bacterium | reverse complement strand
GTATACCAGAACAACATGCGCCGGACGATGCCGACGAGCGCCGCACCGAGACGAGCGCGCAGGCCGGGCGGCTGGGGCGGCATCTGACCTACGAGCGCCTGCGCGGCCCTCATGCGGCGCGCTGCCTGATGCAGCCCCGTCAAATCGAGCGACGACAACGGCGCCTGAACGGAGTCGAGCTCCGGCGCTGCCGGATGCGGAGCGTGCGATCCCATCCGGGCGCGAACACGCGCGCGGATCTCATTGACGATTTCCTGAACGTCCACGAAGGATTTCTCGGATTCCATCACAGATGATCCTACCTCGCCGCCAACTGTATCTATTCCAGCGGCGACGCTTTCGATCGGAGAACGGCCCCGCTAGGCAGTAGCGGAGGCAGGCCAGCAGCCAAAGGCGCGGCAATCGGCCTCCACCATTTCCTTCACCAGTTGCTCGAATTTTATCTCGGGTTCCCAGCCAAGGTTCTTGCGGGCCTTTGCGGCATCTCCGAGGAGGATGTTGACCTCGGCGGGGCGAAACAGTTGGGGCGCGCTGCGGACATATTGGCGGTAGTCCAGGCCTGCGTGGGCGAACGCGAGCTCGGCGAATTCCTGGACGGAGTGCGTCTCGCCGGTCGCAATGACGTAGTCCTCGGGCTCGGGCTGCTGGAGCATCAGCCACATCGCTTCCACATATTCGCGGGCGTGCCCCCAGTCGCGCTTAGCGTCGAGATTGCCGAGCTGAAGCTCGGTGGCCTGGCCGGCCAGGATTCGGGCGATGCCGGAGGTGATTTTGCGAGTAACGAATTCGTATCCGCGGCGCGGCGATTCGTGATTGAAGAGAATACCGCTGGTGGCGTGGAGCCCGTAGGCTTCTCGATAATTCCGCGTGAGTTCGAATCCGCACAGCTTGCTGATACCGTAGCTCGAGCGGGGATGGAACGGTGTGTCCTCGTTCTGCGGAACCTGGAGGGCCTTGCCGAACATTTCGCTCGTTCCGGCGAAATAGAAGCGGCAATGGGGCGCCGCAGTTCTCAAAGCGGCGAGCAGGAAATGCGTGCCGTTTATGTTGACGTTGAAGGTGGAAAATTCGTCGTCAAACGAATAACTGACGAAACTCTGGGCGGCGAGATGGTAACACTCGTGGGGAACGATCTCGGCCACAACCTGGAACACGCTGGCATAGCTCTCGATCGACGCCGGATGGAGCTTCACTCGTTCGAGCACCGGCGAAAGGCGGGAGAGGCGGTGGGCCGGGTCCTCGAGAGCGACGCGACGCACGATGCCATGAACCTCGTACCCCTTTGATACCAGCAATTCCGCTAAATAGGAGCCATCCTGCCCCGTGATTCCAGTGATTAAGGCTCGTCTCGCCATTAGAGAGATATGCTATCACGCGCGCTCAAAAAAAAACTCTAATGCGATGCAGATTTGGCTGCTGCGCTAAGGCGCTTTTCGGCGGTAGTCGCGCAATGCCCGGAGTTCATCCTCGCTCAGATACGCTCCCCGATCCCACAGCAGTCCGCGGCTGAGATAATCGGATGCGTGCCTCGGAAAATCCGACAAGTGGACAATCCCGATCTCACGGAACGGTTGCTGCTCAACGACAACCTTGCCAAAACGCTGGTCCCGCTCGACTCGCGCTCCGGCATGGCAGTGAAAGTTGTGAATAGCCTCAAGCGGAACGAACTGCCGGCTGCGGTAAGCCGCCACATTCAAAGCGACCTGCTCTGCAACGTGCAGAGTATCCAAGTTGCCGGTATAGTCTTTGGCATAAACGGTAGCCAACTCAGCCTTCCACCGTTCCCATAATACGGACCGAGCGGACAGCGAGAACACGCCGGTGCTGAGGACCGCCCGCCCAGACATCTCTGCCGCGACGCTCTCGTCATAGCACGATCGATACACCTGAGAATAGGCATGAAGGTACGCGCTGTAATCCTCATAGAACTTCTGATACGCCGTATCGACGGTTGGCGAGATGAACAACATTTCCGGGTGGATGTGCGGTAGGGAGGTCAGTATCGTAATAGATGATTCGTTCTGCACCCACGTATCGCTATCCAACCAGACGATCGAATGGTACTCCGGAAACAACTCAGGGAGAAACGGTCGAATGTTCTGAGCACCGGTGTAGCGCAGGGGCGGTCTTGCGGTGTATTGCGAACCCAATTGCAGATCTGATGCCAGAGATACCATTACACCTCGGTCGTACATCCAGCGCCTGGCATCCGGGCAATTTTCGATGTCGATAAACGCCGCGTGCACATCAGCACTTGGAAGACCACAAGCGAAGAGGGAAAGATACAATCCTTTTGCCAGTGGGGTAAACGCCGAATCGGAAGCGGACACCAAGAGCGTTCGCAAATGCCGGCCTTCACAGCGGCGCTGCCTGTCGGCGGCGGGATCGGAGCGGACACTAACGGTAATGAGCGCCGCGCCTGTGGCCGGATGTCCAAACCAACGAACACCCTCGCGGACAAGGTCGATCGCCAATGAAAGCTGGCCGGAGTGTGGCGGCACCAAGACCCTTAAGCGCAGCACTCGACTGGAAAACGGTTTGAGTTCGGACCCGAGGACCGTCCGCAGGCCGTCGTGCACGATCATCGAACCATTCGGGCCTAGCCAATGATAGGAAAGATGTACTGGGTGCGGAGCTTCGCTCGACAAGGCCGTCGGCCCAAGATTGTGCACGCGCACTCCTACTTCGAAGGCTTCGCCTGGCGCGGCGGCAAGCGATGATTCGAACGGCTCGATCCTAAAAGCGTCCGCTGTCACTTATGAGCAGCCGCCTCCCCGGCCATTGCAGTCCGGTACTGAGCGTAGAAGTCCGAACCCATCAGCATGTCGTATTGTCCAAGCAGGTGAGCGGCGAAATCGTACATACCATAATTGACATGCACTATATAGGCGGTACGCATAATTTCGTCGACGTCTGCCTGCTCGAGTTCACGGTCGCTTTTCACATAAACGGCATCCGCCCACAGAAGCCGAGTCGGCCGGCACGGCGCCATGAACTCAGCCCGGCTTCCGGCGCGATAGTGATACTTCTGCTGGAGCGCAAACGTGATGAACTCGAACCCCTGGGTGCGTAGAGCACGATCAATGTCCGCGAAAAGACATTGACCTTCATAGAGAGGAGCAAAGTCGACCTCGACGTGGATGACGGCTACTTTTTGCAGAAGATGCTGCGCTCCGTCGATGACGCGCAACGCGGCCCCCTGCACGTCCACCTTTAGAAAGTTCGTGCCGCGCACCTCCTCCAAGTCGTCCAGGCGCCTAGTCTGAACCCGCTCAGTCGCAACCACATCCGCCTCGACACCGAGCGCTGCGAATCTGTTCATGAACCTGAAGTCAGGAGGGTACAGAGACGAATACTGTGGCTTATTGACAACGTAAAAGGGCGCCTCGGAGCCATCTCCAATGATATGCCCGAGCAAGATGACTTCCGGCTCCTGGGCGCTCCTCTTCTGCCGCTCCTCCTCGACTGGCTCGAAAGCGACCACGCGGCAATCGCTTGACCCGAGCAAGCGCGAATACGCGTGAGGTTCACCGGGGATAAGCATCGCTCCGACATCGCAGATTCGAATCGGAAGTATTGAGCTAGCCACTTGGTCCAGAAGTGGAAATGCGATGGGACCTTCATCGGCCTGCATTTGGCGGGTTATCCGCTGGTATTCTTCGGACTCCAGAAAGCTGGTGAGTACGCGGTCCCTTGGAGTACCTGCGGCGAGTGCGCTGCTCCAGTGCTTAAAGCCACTGGTATCCGGTGCCCTGCGGAGAATGGTCGTGTACAGTGCGGTGAGGAAATCTTTATCGTTCATAGAGGAAGTTCCACAAAGCCCTCAGGGGCCGGCGGTTCAATCCGGATTCTCCCCGTAACGTGTGCTGCTGGGGTGCGACTTTCGAACCAGTGAACGCCTTCTTGAACAAGCGTCAGCCTCAACTCGCAATCATCGGCTGCCCGCGATTCCGCCGCAGCTACCCGGACGTCGAAAGTGGCGGCATCGCCGGGTTGGATGTCAAACGGCAACGATGTCCGGATTCCGTCGAACACCAGGCAGCGGCCATCAGAGCTGAACCAGTGATATGCGACGAATATGGGATGGAGATAGCGGCTGGAAAGCGGCAGATCGGAATGACTCAGGATCCGCAAGCGAACGTGGAATTCTTCGCCGCAGGAGGCGCGCTCAGGCGCTTCGAGCATTTCGATATCGACGTCGCATGACGGGACGGCATCGGCGGCATGGTCGGGCATAACAGGAGACGGGGCATCTGCCGCAGCGAGCAGCACGAAGCCGCGCGTCGACGGTTGATGGCCCACCACGCGCAAGTCGAGGTCGAGAGCGTACTGGAACAGGTTCGCAGCATCACGATGCGCATCGTGAAACAAAACGTAACGAGCCCGCACACGGTCAAGGAACTGGTAGAGGATGCGGCTGCGGTTGGCAGTACCGCCAGGGGAATCAATGAACAGTAAATCCACATCACGCGTAACGGCCGAGAGCGCGCGATCCAGTGGGGCCGGCTCGAACATCAGGGTCGCACGATCGAAAGGAACGACGGCGCAAGGGCAGCCATCTCGTGATGCCCGGTCGAACCACGGACCGGGTTCCGGTTCGATCGACAAGGCCGAGATGCCCATACGCCGGAACAGAATAGAGGTCTCGCC
>JBHGAZ010000066.1:0-7074 GCA_041946765.1 Terriglobales bacterium | reverse complement strand
TGGCAGATGTGGGTGTTTTGAATCCTTCTGGGCAACACGAGTCCGCGCCCGGGGTCCCCAGCGAGGCCGGTTCTGCCTCGCCGGGGTGGGTCAGCGGACGCGACGAGAGTAGCCCACCATGCCTGAGTCGCGGAACCGGGGTCCCCGGCACGCCCGGTTTTGGCGTGCTGGGGTGGGGAGCGACGAGGAAATGGTAGGTAGGAGTGCCATTAACGAGCGGAGTGCCGTAGGCACGGCACGAAAGAGAAGACCGGCGGCAACAAGATTAGGAATCCCCCCGCCGAAAACCGCATGGGTGAGGGTGCCCCACATCTGCCCGGTTTTGGCAGATGTGGGTGTTTTGAGTCGTTGTGATAACCTTTGCGCGCATGCCGCTCGGACTAAAGCGTTATCACCAGTCTGGTCAGTCTCACTTTGTAACCTTCAGTTGCTACCAGCGAACGCAACTGTTGGACGAGCGCCTGCGCGACCTCTTCCTCGCCTGCCTGGAGCAGACCCGCCGTCGTTATCAGTTCCGGGTGTACGGCTATGTTGTCATGCCGGAACACATCCATCTGCTGCTCTCGGAGCCTGGCGTGGAAGTATTATCGAAGGCGATTCAGGCGTTGAAGATCTCAGTCAGCAGACGTGCAGCAATCGTTGGCGGTAGCGGAGTGTCGCGGCTGTGGCAGAAGCGGTACTACGATCACAATATCCGCGACTATGAATCGTTTGTGGAGAAGCTCCGCTACATTCACCGCAATCCGGTAAAGCGTGGCTTGTGCACGAGACCCGAGGACTGGCGGTGGAGCAGCTTTCGCCACTACGCCACTGCCGAGATTGGCGTTGTCGAAATCGAATCCGAGTGGACTGCCCGTCGCAGGATGAGCAAGGCCCCACATCTGCTGCGCAGATGTGGGGCACCCTCAACCTAAGCACATACACCCGGGCCACCAGCCAGGATGAGCAAGGACCCACATCTGCCCGCTTTTGGCAGATGTGGGTGTTTTGAATGATTTTTTCCGCGCTCATCCGCGTAAATCTGCGGTTGGTCCTCACTCCCTCAACTTGATCCCCAGCTCGCGCAACTGCGTTTCGCTGACGGGTGTGGGGGCGTCCACCATCAGGTCAAGGGCTTTGGCCGTCTTGGGGAAGGGGATTACTTCACGCAGGCTGTCGGCGCCCGCCAGGATCATGACAATGCGGTCCAGTCCCAGCGCGATGCCGCCATGCGGAGGCGTGCCGTAGGTCAGCGCTTCCAGAAAAAATCCGAAGCGTTCTTTGGCTTCCTCGTCCGTCATGCCCAACACGCGGAAGATTCGGGACTGCACGTCCTGCCGATGAATACGGATTGATCCCGAGCCCAACTCGGTGCCGTTCAGCACCACGTCGTAGGCAAGTGCGCGCACCGCACCCGGATCGGACTCCAGCTTGTCCATGTCCGACTCATGCGGCGACGTGAACGGATGATGCGCCGCGGCCCAGCGCTGGCCTTCTTCGTCCCACTCGAACATGGGGAAGTCCGTCACCCACAGGAAATGGAACTCGCCGGACTTGAAGGCCTGGTGCCGGCCGGCATACTTCTGTCCCAGCGCGACGCGCAGCGCGCCCGCGGCGGTATAGACGGCGAAGTCGTGCTGCTTGACTTGCGGACCGACAACGCTCTCCGAGCCATGGCGCTCCGGCCGGTTCGCTCCCGCCACGATCACCAGCAGATCGTCAGGGCTGGCTTCGCTGAGTTGGCGCGCCTTGGCGACGGGCCCGGGGAAGCGCTTCTCCAGCTTATGTATGTCTTCGAACAATTTGGAGCCGTTCGGCTTGATGGCGAACAGCGGGCGGATGTCGTCGCGTTCCTTCCGCGACAGCTCGCCTACCTTGGGGATACGGACCAGCATCACCGGCAGACCGGGGTCAACGTTCAGCTCCTGCAGCTGCTCGGCGGTGAAGGCCTCGCTCGGGCTGGCGGTCGGCGCGCAGGTCTTCGTCGCGGAAGCAGCGCACGATCTGGAAATATTTGTCCAGCCCGCTGATCATCAGGATTTGCTTGAACAACTGCGGGGACTGCGGCAGCGCGTAGAAGCAGCCGGGATGCACGCGGCTGGGGACCAGGTAGTC
The DNA here is from genome assembly GCA_041946765.1 of Terriglobales bacterium. Taxonomy (GTDB): domain Bacteria; phylum Acidobacteriota; class Terriglobia; order Terriglobales; family Acidobacteriaceae; genus JBHGAZ01. The sequence goes on along the minus strand of JBHGAZ010000066.1, from coordinate 4,980 downwards.
GCGCGCGCCTTCGGGCGTGGAGCGCGTCATGAACGGCGTTTCGATCTCCAGGAAGCCCTGCGACGCCAGATAGGTGCGAATGGCCAGCGCGACTTTATGTCGCAAGACGATATTGTTCTGCATGGCCTCGCGGCGCAGGTCAATGTAGCGGTACTTCAGCCGCATCTCTTCGTTCGGCAGCACATTGTCCGCGGGCGAGAACGGCAGGGGAGCGGACACGTTCAGGACGCGCAGCTCGTCGGCAACCAGTTCCACTTCGCCGGTGGCGATGTTCGGGTTGACGGTGTTGGGGTCGCGCTGCTTCACCGTGCCGCTGACCGCGATCACGAATTCGTTGCGCAGCGATTCGGCCTTGTCGTGCGCGGCGGCGCTGAGTTCCTTGTTGAACACTACCTGGGTGATGCCCGTGCGGTCGCGCAGATCAATAAAGATGATGTTGCCGAGGTCGCGGCGGCGGTGGACCCAGCCCATCAGGACCGCCTGCTGGCCCGCGTCCGCCGGACGCAGCGCGCCACAGGTATGGGTGCGTTCCAGATCGCCCAGAAAATCGAGCGCCGTTGCGTTCTCTTGAATCTTCGCTTCTTCTGCAGTCAATGCTTCACGTCCTTGGTGCCATCAGCACTCAACCGCCAGCACTCAGTTGAACCGACTTCGGGCTTCGGCTGAGGGCCGAATACTGATAGCTGATAGCTCTTTTCACCAAAGCCGCCGCAGATGAACGCCGATAAACGCTGATCTTCATTGTCATCCTGATCTGCGTTCATCTGCGTTGATCAGCGGCTGAATAAAAACTCGATGCGCTATCGCGGAGCCTGCGATAATGTCCTGATTCGCGTCGCCAGTTCGGTGCGCGGGACGGTGATCTGCTCTCCCGTGCCCAGGTTCTTTAGCGCAAACTGGCCGGCTTGCACTTCATTTTCGCCCACGATGATCGCAAAGCGCGCGCCAATTTTGCTGGCCGTCTCCAGCGATTTTTTCAACCGGAAATTTTCGTCGCCGAGCTCCACGACGATACTGTCGCGGCGCAACTCGCGCGCCAGTCGCGCGGCCGCCCGGTCCATGCCGCGCCCGAGCGGAGCAATGTACGCATCCGGCGCCGTGCTCGCGGCGCCAACAGTTTCTTGTAGTGCCAGCACCAGGCGGTCCTCGCCGATCGCGAACCCGATGCCCGGCGCCCGCGGCCCGCCCAGCGTTTCCGACAGCCCGTCGTATCTTCCTCCACCAAGGATCGCGTTCTGCGCCCCTAACGCCCCATGCGTGAACTCCCAGGTAGTTCGGCGGTAGTAGTCAAGGCCTCGAACCATTCGAGGATTGATGACGTAGGGAATGCCGATGGAGTCGAGGATTTGGCGGACCTGGCGGAAATGCTGGACGCAGGCGTCATCGAGGTAGTCGAGAATTTTCGGCAGAGACTCGATGATGGGCTGATCGGCGGGAACTTTGCAGTCGAGCACGCGCAGCGGATTGGTGACGGCGCGGCGCCGGCAGTCAGCGCACATGGTGTCCACCACGCCGGCGAGCGCGGCGCGCAGCACCTGGTTGTAGCGCTGACGATCGTTGGGACAGCCCACAGAATTCAGTTGCAGGGTCCAGTTGTTGAGCCCGAGCCGCTCGAGCAGGGTGGCGAGCATCTCCAGAATTTCGGCATCGCGTGCGGGAGATTCGCTGCCCGCCGCCGGTGGACCGATCATCTCCGCGCCGATCTGGTAGAACTGGCGGTAGCGTCCCTTCTGCGGACGCTCGCGCCTGAATTGCGGGCCAAGATAGTAGAGTTTCTGCACGCCAGGCCGTTCCCACAGCTTGTGCTCGATGTAGGCGCGCACCACGCCGGCAGTGTTTTCCGGACGCAAGGTGAGTGACTGGCCCTTGTCGCTGGCGGCGCGTCCGCGGTCATCCCAGGTGAACATTTCCTTGCTTACGACGTCGGTTTCCTCGCCGATGCTGCGGGAAAAAAGGCTCGTGTCCTCGAATACGGGCGTGCGGATCTCGTGGAAGTTGTAAGCGCGGAAGACGTCGCGGGCCACCGACTCGACGTAGTTCCACGTCTCCGTCTCGGGCGGCAGCAGGTCACGAGTTCCGCGCACGGCTTTGATCATGGTTTTCGGTCGGGGGTTCAGTAACTATTCATCTTAAATGCTGGGGCGCGCAGGACGAAGAAGTATTGCACGGGGGGCTTAGGGGAGCGTGCGGGCGAGGACGCCCGCACGACTGCCGGCGAGGACGCCCGCGCCACATCTCCGTGGTTGTTATCTCGGGCCGGCGCTACTTCGAGCCTACCGCAGCGACTTGGGATCGGAGAGGTTCCGCGGCGACTTCTTGTTCAGCAAAGCCACCAGTTGCTGGCCGGATGGGGGCGTGCCTACGGCGTGTTCCAGGATGATCTGGCGCGCATTCAGCTTGCGTTTATACAGGTTCTCGTTGGCGCTATTGTCGGAGCGCAACGTGGAGCCTTCCAGGGACACGCCTGCAAACAGCCCGCGGGAACGCGAGTAGCTGAGGATTTCCGCGCGCATAACGATATCTGTAGCGGCGGTGGAAGTACGGCCCTTGGGGCCGGCGGCCGCGGCCGCATCGGCGCCCAGCTTGACTTTGCTGCTCAACAGCGAGCGCGCCCCTTTGGGATTCATTACCAGCAGAACAAAATCAGTTGCCTGTCCGCCCAGTTGCAGACCGATGTTGCCGCCCTCAATCGCGTACATGGCGGGCGGACCCCAGGAACCAGTGTAGTTCCGACCGCCACGGCAGGTCATGACGCCGCGTCCGTAGCTGCCTCCGATGCCGATGGCGAATTTCTTGACTGAAGGCAGGACCACCACGCATTCAGCTTTGTCCAGCAGGTCGCCGGGGATGTTGTCGGGAATGTCGAGGATCTCTTTCAGCACCTCGCCGGATTCGCGCAGGCGATCTTCTTCCTTGTCTCCGGCAAATGCTGTTACCACGCATAGGATGACCGCTACCGCAATCAGCAAAGCTTTGCGCATTTCAGCACCTCGGACGAGATTAGAACGCATTTTGCTGATGGAATCCAAGTACGAGGGTGCTGGTACCAGGGGACGGGAGTTGTCGTTCTCGCCTTCGGCCCGTTTTGTCTTCCGAGCGGAGCGAGGAATCCCTATTGAGTACCGGGGCTGAAGCCCAAATACAACGAGCCTTAGTTCACCGGGCTAGTCTAAAAGCCCGGTGCTTCCACCCGGAAAAACAAAACCCGGCCCGGAAAAACAAAACCCGGCGCGTGGCCGGGTTGAAGAAGAAACTGCGGACTGGCGGTGTTATCCGAGGTGCTTCATGATGGCTTTTTCGATGGTGTCCTTGCCGGTATAGCCGACGATCTGCTCCTGCACTTTGCCGCCCTTGAAGATCAACAACGTGGGGATGCCACGCACACCGTAGCGGGAGGGCGTGGCGGCGTTCTTGTCCACGTCCATTTTGCCGACCTTCAGTTTGCCGTTGTAAGTGGCAGCGACCTCATCCACGATAGGCGCCAGAGCGCGGCAGGGACCGCACCAGGCGGCCCAGAAGTCCACCATCACGGGCTGCTCCGACTTGAGCACCGTCTGGTCAAAATTGCTGTCCGTTACTTCAAAGATTGCGTCACTCGCCATTCTTCCTCCACCTTGAGTCGTGGCCGCATAAAGACACTCACGCAGGACAGATTTGCGCGCCCAGGCGAGCCGCCTTGCCGCTCGCCTGTCGCAACAACAATGCTGCAGCGAGCCACTATGGTATCACTCCATTGGATGCTGTTCAGCTGGGAAAGTCGCAGGGATGAGTACGCCAGACTTTGCTCGTTACCCAATCACTAAAGGCGTCCCGAACCGGATGGGGCCCAGGACGCCATTGGCAGCCCTCCCCCAGAACTGCCTTTACTGCGGGCTTATTGTGGGAGCAAGGGGGCGGCGCGGTAAACGTGACGACGGTAACGTGAGAGTAACCGCCGTAACCGGAGGCAAGAAGCCCAGTCTACGCAAAAACGGGAAAGTTGGTACACATTACAAATAACTTGAGGCTATGTACTTCCAATTCGGGAACTGCCCGTTCAGAAAATTACATCCCGCGGGGGTGCAAAAGCGCACCTTCGTAATAGCATTTTTGGCAACATGGTACTGAGGCGCACGCCGTTTTTCCATCCTTCATCCCCTTCGAACTTCGGCGTGCGCCGCTTTTTTTGCGCAATCCGTTGCTGTTCTGTTGGTTCAAGGCTGCACGTCAAGCACTGCCACACTGCTTAGCAGCAGGCGCTCAACCTCATCTTTGTCGGAACCCTCGAGCAGGTTGACTGCTGACAGGATTTCCAGCGCTGTCCGGATGTCGCGCAGGGCGGAACCATGATTGTGCGACAGCGCGAGGGTGTTAAAGGAATCCACAGTGGCGATTGGCTCGGCTGCGGGTGCGTCCATTTGCGGGCGCATTTCCGTTTGGCGCAACTTGGCGATTTTGCCCGCCTCGACGTACATGCGCACAACGATGATGCACACCACGACGAAGAGAAGCACGGGGATGGCTTTGACTTCGGCAGTCAGGTCCTGCACTGCGTTCCAGGTGGCGCCCCCGAATGCGGTCGCCATCAGCAGCAACATAAGCAGCGCCGCGCGCACCAGCTTGGGCTCCAAGCCCACCAGGCGCAGTGGCATGTGCTGAACCTGCCCGGCAACTAACGGGGTCTCGGAAGAACCCATAAGATTTCCTTCTCTCAATGGCGCACGACAAAGCAGCGGGCCGTTGCGAAGCACGCCCGCAATGATTTGCCGATTATAAGAAGCCACGGGGAATAAGTGTGGTCAGGTGTTGCGGATGTGATGGCACGTTAGAACAAGTCGCTAAGATGTACGAAAGTAACCAAATGGACCGGTGACTCGCAGCGAGCTTTCCATATTGATGGCGAACTTCTTCTACGGAAAAGCGTATGGCGAGCGTTTGTGAGGCTGGTGCCGGGAGGGGGAATCGAACCCCCAAGGTACCAAGTACCGGCGGATTTTGAGT
>JBHGAZ010000065.1:0-5617 GCA_041946765.1 Terriglobales bacterium | reverse complement strand
CATCCTCTTCGCTGTTGATGGTGACGCGGCGCGCGGTGAGTCCGTGCTTGAGGGCGTTCTGAGAAGAACGGGCCTTGCCTTCGGAGGTGATGGGGCCGCGGGACTTGCGGCCGTTTTCACGGGCGGCTCCGGCGCGGGATTTGGGCGCTTCGCGCCCGCTCGTAGCCTGTGGCTCGTGGCTCGTAGTGCCCGACGCGCCGGGTTCGTTCGGTTCGTTTTCGCACTGTTCGCCGGGGGCGATGTCAGTCTCAAGCGCGTTCGGCTCGGTTTTGCCTTTGAGGTAGTCGGGGAGGCCTTGGGGGAGGATGACGTTAACGGTGTCGGTTTCCATAGGAGTGTTCTCGCGCGGAGCGTAGCATGCGATGAGGCTGGACTCGGATCTCGGACGCCGGTTTTGCTGAAAGGAAGGCAGATATGGCGGTGTGACCCGTGTTAATGCTAGTGCCGCGATCGCCCGCGGGCCGCTACTGAAAGAACAGCACCTCAGGCACGATGCGCTTGTAGCTGAACCAGGACACTGCAGATGCGGAGCGGGCGCAAGTTCCGCACTTGATGCTGTAAGTGGGGTTGGACCGGAGTGCAATGCCACTGACGACCTCAACGTCATCGGATCTGTGGTAAGTCGCAATGGACAAGCGCGGCCTGAGTCGAGATAATGTTGCTCGTGCTCCAGCGAGCGCATTGCGCTCCGCGCCCTCTATGTCCATCTTGATGACATCGACGCGCGGAAGCCCGAATTCCTCAACGAGCCTGTCAATCGTAGTCAGTGGTGCGGCTAGGTCGCCGCTCCGGCCGTCTGCCGTGATGGAATCCCCGCCGGAGTTTCCTGCTGTGCGGTGCAGAAACAATCTGTCCTCGCGGTCCCAGACCCCCTTCGGCACCACAATTACCTTGCCGGAGGCGATCTCCTGGGCCAGGTTGCGGTTCAGGCACTCGCGATTTTCGGGTGCGGGCTCGATCGCCACTACAAGGCGGGCCCCGTTCTTGATCGCGTGGCGGGTGTACACTCCAACGTGCGCTCCACAGTCGAGCACCACATCCCCAGGGCGGCATACTGGATTGCCGTATAGACCGCGCGCCTGCTCCGCCAGGAGAAACTTTACCAGCCAGTCGCTATCTGCGGGCATCCACATCTGCCCTTCCGGTGTTTCCCATCGCCGATATGCACCCTCAGTCTCCACCGCGCGGACCTTCTTGGATATGCTGTCCGTAAACTGCCTTTGGGCCGCTACCGTCGAGCTGTCAGTTAGTGCGGTCCGTACCGGGCACAGGCTGCTCCGATTCAGGAGCACAAAGTATCCGGTCCAGAGCACGATGACAGCGATAGCAATTCGCACGATTGCCAGCGCCAAGCTCCGCATTGAGAGAAGTATATGCGAAATGCTGGAGCGCCGGGCGGCGCTTTGACGCTGGGGTACGCCGAACCCAGACCGCGATGACGCGCCTCGGGTATAATCGCCACTTCTATGCAAGGGGAGCAGCAGGGGAACAGAGCGACCGTCGCGGGTGTCATTACTTTTTCCTTCCTGCCGGTACTGCTGGTCGCGTTTCTCTATCCGGATGCGCGGCGAGGGCATACGGACTTTCTGAGCTTCTACACCGGGGCGCGACTGGTGGGAACGGAGGACCTGTACTCGATCGAGCGTGCAGGCGAGATACAAGCTCCGTACGGCGCGCCAGACCAGATCGTCGGGTACACACGCCCGCCGTTTTTCGCGGTTTTCGTCTACCCGCTCGGGCTCCTTCCGTACAGTGTGGGCCATACCATCTGGCAGTTCTTGAATGTCGCAGCACTAGCCGGGTTCATAGCGTTATGGCCGCGCAACCGGATCTTCGCCGCGATCTTGTCCTGCTGGTTCGTGCCTATTCTGGGAAATTTCTCGGGCGGGCAGGACGCGCCGATCCTCTTATTCCTGGTTGCGGCGACGCTGAATCTGCTCCGTTCTGGCCGGCCGTTTCTTGCCGGTGCGGTGCTCGCCCTTTGCGCGTTCAAGTTTCACCTGTTTGTCCTTACACCTGTGTGGATCATCGCGACCCGGCGCTGGAGGGTGGCATACGGGATGCTCTGCGCAGGAGCGGTCCTTGCGGCGATATCCTTCGGCGCTGCAGGGCCGAATTGGATCCCAGTGAACTGGGCTGCGACGCGGAGGTACGATGCGGCTCTCGACTACACTGCCAAGATGCCGAATCTGCTCGGGCTACTTCACGCGATGCCGCATGCCGACGTGCTGGTCTCGATCGGCGCATTGGGAGTAGCCATCTTGACTTGGCTTGTCGCCCGGAAGGAGGACGCCGATTTCGCGTTCGCGCTGACATTGGCGGGCGGAGTACTGGTCGGCATGCACGGCTTCCTGTATGACTGCTCGCTTCTCCTGCCGCTCTTGCTGGCACTGGCGGAGCGGTTCGGGAACACGTTCGCGCTTCGACTGTCGGCGGTGCTGAGTTTGCTCACGATCACACTGACGATACCGGCAGTGAGCTACGTCGGGCAACTGTCCGTGATCGCGCTGTTTGGGTACGCGGTATACGCGGCGCTCACCAGTAGAACGGCGGCGACGCGGGTCGCGCGGGCGGCCTGAAGGGCAACTGAACCGTTGCAGATGCCGACCTTAGCCCACAGACACGCGTTTGCGCAGAGCATATATCCAGCGATCCCGCGCCACTTGGGTCTTGCGGACGATCTCAAAATGACCTGCCGCAATGGATTCAAAAAGTTCGGTCGTGAGGTCTTTATGAAGTTCGAGCCGCCCTCGCGCGATTCGGCGGAACATGGGATCTTCCGGTCCCACCCACTCGTAGATGACCAGATCCTTCGTCATGTCCGCAGCCAGATCGAATCCGGCAGGCCTGGCGGCGATGAGTGTCCTCGCGCGGAGCGTAACATGCGAGGAGGCTGGAGTCCGGACCTCGGACGGTAAGCGTCCGGTCTAGGCCGTATGGACTAAAGAGGGTTGCAGTCTCGTCCTTGACGTGGAACACCGGTGTGTTCCGCGGGAGGGATGATGAGCGATTCAGAGCCAGGAGTATTGAGTCGGCGGCGACAGAAACGCCGAAGCGCCGCCGACAACCGCATCGCTGACTTGCTGCCCTGGAACGCCGGCCAGCTGACCGCGTCGGAGTGACCGATTCCTCCCAGAAATAGGTGCCCACTTGAGCCCTAAGTGGACACTTCACCCAAGACGCGAGACTCACAATTCCTGAGGATCAACGCGGTGTTCACCGGACGCTTACTCCTCGAAGATGGATTGGAGCATCATCTTCGAGGCGGTCTGGGGTGAGGATGAGATTTGTGAGGATAAGGCTGCACAGAGAGCGGGCGCGGGCAGACGGACTGGATGTAGCCGCCGAAAAACGCATGGGCAGTTCCGCTGAGATCCAGCAAACAATCACAGCCAGCATGGATCGCACATAGCACCAATCACTTGAGTTGCAACACCGGTCGATAGTCTGGCCCTCTATACTCATAGACTCTCAGACCATCGAAGTCTGCGAGGAGACTCCGTTTCCAGCGGACAAACCATCTGTCAACACACGTGAGCGCCGACGCAACTGGTGTTGGATGATCCAACGAGATCAGCAGAAATCGCGTATGTCCAGCGACTTGCTGGCGAGCGTAATCGCGGAGCTCCTCAGATAGTGTCACCGGAAGTGGAACCAAGCGAGTCTTAGTCCGGTAATAGCTGGCCGGAGCAAAGAAAACGCTATCCGAGACTGGATCCCGCCGCCAGTCCATTGAGTTAGCCTCCGGGAGTGCACTTCTGACGAATACAGGCTCCCGCTTAACAGCAGTTGTGGCTTCAGCGAACCTCAGAGCCTCCCGCCAGTTGCCCCGGCTGCGAGAGTGTTCGAACACCCAGCCATACATCACTGAGTGGCCCACGGAGACAAGACACATAATCGCCAGCGCGAGGTGGTGAACGGCGCGAGTCTTGAGCGGCCGGAGGATCGCCGCAAACAGCAGCGCGGATGCCGGAGCACTGGAAAGGACGTACCGCGGCAGAAAGAGGTGCGTCTGATCGCTTAACGAAACTATCCAAAGGAGACCCGGTGGCAGAACAGCCCATGTGACGACAAGAACAAGGAAAGTCCGCTGCCTCGGCCACACCAACCCACTGGAGAACTGGCCTTGCAGGGCAACAGCGCCGACGATGGCTATCAGCCAGTAGTAGCGAAAAATGCTGGTTAGCAACTCGTTGACTGAATACGAGCGAGCAAATGAGTGTTCAGCGCTGGTCCGCAGCGCCTGAATGAACTGCGGAAACAAAGGGCCAACTAATAGCCCACCGCACATGGCAGCGATCACCAGAACCCGCCACCGAACCTGTCCTCGATAGAGACCGATAAGGAGGTACACGAGTTGAGGAACCGCGACTAAAGCAAACACGAGATGAAAATGTGGGATGAGTCCGGCCAAAAGACCGTACCAGATCGCATCGGTATATCTGCCCGACTGGATCCAGCGGGACAAGAAAAGCGAAGAGGCAACAACAACCGCGAGTCCTAGTGCATAAGGACGGGCATCAGCTGCGGCGTATGCGACCGTAGTCGTGGCTGAGAACAGAGCGACCGCACTTCGCGCCGTCAGGCAGTCGTACTGCTCTGCCGCCAGCCGATAGAGGAAATGGGCCGCGGCGGCCGCCCCGACCAAAGAAGGCAGCCGCAGCACGGCTTCAGCTCGACCGAATGCCTGATCAACTGACCAGATCAGAATGCTGTAAGGAATCGAATTCAACGGGCAGCGACGAGCGATGTCTAGCAAACCACCGCGAATGGTCCAGTACGTGACGGTCTCATCGAGCCAGAGTGGGGAGTTTAGCGGCAGCACCCAGCAGCAGCCGATCACGGCCGCGAGGCCTACCCAATACAACCGCTCCCAAGAACCACACCGGATCGAATGATCCACGGTCTACACCGCCTTCATCTCACTGCGCGCTTTCGTCTCAATCACGTCAAGCCGCCTTCGTTGATCGTCCTGACGTCCACCAGCTCAGCGGCAACGGCTATCGCGCGCGCCCCGGCTTTCAGGAAGTCGCCTGCGGTCTCCAGATTAACGCCGCCGGTCGGGATCATTTTCGATCTACGGGAACGGCGCGCGCAGGGCCGTGATGTACCTCGCCCCGACGTCCTTGATGAACGAGAGTATCTGATCTTTGGTCATTGAAGTATCGATTGTAACCCCGGCGAACGCGGCTCAGCGACGCATCACTGCCGTATTCTAGCCAGAGGGATATGTTCGTCTCCGTTCGTGTGAAGCCGAATTCGAAGCAGCCCCACGTTGAAGCCGCGCCCGACGGCACCCTTACGGTTTTTCTGAAATCGCCGCCCGTCGACGGCAAGGCGAACGATGAACTCGTCTGGAGCCTGGCGGCTCATTACGGGGTCCCGAAATCCCGCGTCCTCATCAAGTCCGGCTTAGCGTCGCGAACTAAGCGCATCGAAATTGACGCTTGATCGGTGCTTTGCAGGTTATAATTTTCCCTTCTCTTATGCATCCAGTCGTGCAGGCCATCGTCGCCGCCGTCGTGATCACGGCTGCGATCTATGACATTCTCTACCGGCGCATCCCGAACTGGCTCGTCCTGCCGTGCTGGCCGGTCGGGTTGGCGCTGAATGCGTA
>JBHGAZ010000064.1:0-5974 GCA_041946765.1 Terriglobales bacterium | reverse complement strand
GAGAACACGGCCGCCATGATGGGCAGCTTGATCGTGCTCGCCGTCCGGACGCGTTCATCGGGATCGATCGCGTACTCCTCACCCGTATCGAGGTTCTTGGCGTACACGCTGACCTTGCCCGCGAACGCCTTGATCGCGGCGTCAATGCGAGCCTGCATCTGCGCCCGTGCGGACGGCGCCTCCGTCGCGATCAGCCCCGCGCCAGAAAGCTTCTGCCGTACCAGCTTCGCCCGCCGCGCCGCGGTCCCCGCATAATCCGGCCCCGAGAGGTTTAGGGCATACGTGGCCGATTCAGCGCCGCGCTCCACGAACCCGACGTGCCACAGGATCCAGTCGCCGCCCGCATTCCGGCACGATCCCGTCTTGCCGTACCACGTGTACTCGGGCGTGGTTTCCAGGCGGATCATCTCTTTCACCGCCGCCGCCGACCGCGCCGAAACCCCGAGCCGCCCCCGCTGGAACCGCTCCAGAAACCGCACCTGCTCCACCGCCGAGATTGCCAGGTCCCGCCCGAGCCAGAAACGATCCACCGAGGGCGTAATCGCCCGGTTCCCGTAATCGAACCGAGCCAGCCAGTCCTGCATCCGCTGCGCCCCGATGCGCCGAGCCATCTCCCGGAAGTACCAAGCCGCCGAGTTGCGCACAGCGGACCGCAGATCCTGATTCCGCGACCACGCTCCGTACTGCTCCCCGTCGCGCTTAGGCTCGTACTCGAGCACAAAGTAAGGATCCGGCGCCGCCAGGGTCTCGAGTGCGATCAGCGAGTTCGGAATCTTGAAGGTGGAACAGGGAGCGAATCGCTGCTGGGCGCGGGCGGCGTTTTCCGTAGTGGTCTTGCCGTTGCGCGTGAGGAGGAAGGTTTCCTGGGCGAACGCACAGCAGGAGAACGTCGCAGCCAGGAGGAGGCAGAAGGGCATGATGACATTGTGTTACAGCTTCACAGAGAGCCGATGCCGGCGTGAAGCCTCGGAACGGCACCCGGCCGCCTTGGCCCGGTGTCCTTAACGATTCCTGTCTTGGCCTCAGTCTCCTCAATTCGAATGATCTTGCCGCCCGCACAAATAGCGCTTAACTCCGCACCAAAAACGGAGTGAATCTCGACTTTCATGCATTGTTCGACTTCGCCGGAGGCAGGCCGTTCATGCGCCACGGTTTCAACGGTCAAAGAAAAGACCACGTTCCCTAATTGAGGAGGATGCCGAGAATCTCAGCGTCGTGGGACGGCGGCCATTGTAAAACATTGGCCGCAACGCGCCCAGTCCGGTGATTTCTGGTGTTCTGCGCATGATTACGCGACGGGGAAGCGCGGACAGCAACTACTTACTCCGTCGTTCGACTACTTGGGAGCTTGTCCGTGCGCGGCGGCGCGATCACTTCCGCTCACGACGTGCAACTCGGCCCCGGTGCCGGGCGCAACTGCCGCTGCGCTCACCGCTATCAGGGTTGTTGCGCTCGTCGTCTTGTACTTTTCCCAGGTTCGAGACCAAGGATCCTACCACCTTTTCTTGTCTATTTCCAATCCGAGCAGTTTAGCTAATGATACACTCGTTTTCTTTATGCGCGTGACCAGCAAGACGCATCCAACCCCCGTTCCCGAGCTCCACCCGAAATCGTTCCAGGAATTTGTCGCGCTGGTCGAGGAACAACAACTCCGGACCGAAGGTCCCCTGTGGTTCCGCGGTGCCGGAAAGGCGACCTACAAACTCCTTCCGAGTCTGTATCGTCATCCCGGCAGTCGTGGAGTCGAGGCGCTACAATCGCTCGAGCGAAATCTGATGATGCGGTTCCAGCAGCGGAGCATCCCTTTTCTCTCTCGCATACTCGAAAACAACTGGGACTGCCTCTTCTTTATGCAGCACTATGGGATTCCCACCAGACTCCTTGACTGGACAGAAAACCCGTTTATCGGCCTCTACTTTGCCATAACCTCGAGTCCGTTTTCGGGAAAGATGGCGAAGGGTAAGGCGGTTCTGTCATTTTCGTCAGACGCAGCTCTCTGGGTGCTTGACCCGATCGCCTGGAACAAGCACGCTCTGCGGCTCCAGCGCTTTGACCGCGGCATTCTGACACCATCGGATGAGGCCCTTCAGAGCTATAAGCCCTTAACGCGGTTCCCTGACATGAATGTACACCCGGTGGCCATCTATGGAGCCCACAACAGCCCTCGCATCGTTGCGCAACGCGGTGCTTTTATGATCTTCGGCCAGAGCACACAAGGAATGGAGGAAACATATGGTAGCGAAGCGTTTCCTGCTGGGTGCCTCACGAGGGTCATTCTCGGCAGAGATGTGCTTCCATCCATGCGTAGTTCAATCCTAAAGAATGGCATTACTGAATCGGTTGTGTTTCCTGACCTAGATGGATTGGCGCGAGAAATCAAACGTGAGTTTGCATTTGAATACTGAACATGGCAGAGATACTCAAGAAGGACTTCAAGGTTGAGGCGATGGAGCCTCACACGCTCACTTGGTGGCGAAATCGCAAAGACAAAATTGATATGGATCCCCCGTATCAGAGACGTGGCCGCCTTTGGTCGACGACGGACAAGGAGTATCTGATCGACTCGATTCTCAACGGGTTTGATGTTCCCAAGATCTACGTGGCGGACTTTACTTGGGGAGACTCACCACTCAACCGGCAGAAGCTACCGTACGCAATAATCGACGGAAAGCAGAGACTAGAGGCCATATTTGACTTCTTCAGCGGCAACATCACCCTGAGTAATGATTTCAAGTACCTTGAAGATCCTTCGCTGTCTCTCGGGGGGCTGGGATATCAGGATCTTAAAAGACGTCATCCGCTGATCGCCGAGACTTTCGATGAATACAGCCTTATGGTTATGCGTGTAGTGGCACAAAGTGATGCGCCGATTATGGAGTTGTTCGTGCGCCTGAATCGAAGTAAGCCGCTAACAGGCGCCGAGATCCGAAACGCTATGTCCGGTCGTGCTCCTGAACTCTTCCGTCAAATAGTAAAGCACGATTTATTCAGCGAAAATGTGGCGTTCACGATCACAAGAGGGCAAGACCTCAACGCCGCGGCTAAGGTTCTGTACTTCGAATACTCGGGTGCTCCGAGGGAAACGAAAAAGGCTAGTCTTGACCAATTCGTAACAGACACCCATGAGGATTCAAAAGGCCTGGAGCTCGCCGCCCGGAAAGTGGTCGACGTGCTGGACAGCATGAATGAGATCTTCTTGCCGCGCGACAAGTTGCTCAATTCTGCGGGTATATTCCCTGTGTATTACTGGTTCGTAAGGAGCCAGTCGAAGGAGGCATTCCGGTATCTCCGTGAGTTTCTGGTGCGCTTTGAGGAGGAGAGACGATCAAATCGGGAGCGCGCGGCAGCCGATCCAAAAGACAAGAAGGTCGATCAGGAACTGTTGCAGTACGACCGGCTTAATAGGAGCACGGATGACGTCAAGAGCCACGAAGGGCGCTTTAACATCTTGCTGCGTCGTTTCACGAAATTCCTCAAGATAGCTCAAAAATAGGTGCCGAGAACCCGGATACCGCTAAAGCGCGCGCAAACCCGGGGTGGACAGGCCTCGGGATAGATGGCAGCTAGCCGTTCTCGACAGACAAGGGGAGGGACGAGGAGTGTCTGCGTCTGGGATTGTCGGGTTTTGGTGATAAGCCAAGAATGCCCAACCCTCTCGAACGCAAAAACCAGGCGTATCCGGATTTGATTGCCGGACGCCTGCGCCGCCGTGTTTGCACGGGTGCAGACGAACCGGCGGAAACGGACGGGGACCGCAATGGGGTGGTCTCCTCCTCCCAAGCTCAGCTATGATCGAGCAGCCTGATCGCCAGCAGGCCGGGCTTGACTCATCTAGTCCGGACGTACCCGAGCGTTCGCTCGCCGAGCGCGCCCGCAAGCACGCTGCGACGGACCGCATCAGTACTCTCTCGAGCCACTCGGCCGAGTCTCCTCGGCACTTCCAATGTAGCCCAGCGACACGTGCTCCCGGATGGTACTGGCACGCCGATGAGTCAGGCTTCCGCCTTCACAGAGAGATTTCCACAAGAAATTTCCCCATTCTGCTGAATGTTTATTGACAAGTAAGCCAAAACAGAAGAATCTAAATATCTGCAACTTTTCTCCTTCACCGAGAGTCGAAGCTAAACAGGGGAGGGGAAATGAGATCCGTAATGAAACGCTACGTTCGGTGCAGGGTTTCTCCCGGGCTGTTTAACACGGAGTTCTACGTCTCTATCCCGAATTCCTCTGCGTACGTATCGAGCCAGAACGTGAAGGTTCGGCAACAGCCGGAGCCCGGTCGCGACGTGGAGGGCGAAGTGGTGGCATACATGATCGATGAAGGCCACGGGAGAGATGAGGTGCTGATCGAACTCACCGGCGAACCGGTCGTCGGTGGGCTGCGAACGTGGATACCGAAGCGACTGTTAGTCGGCGCCTGAGTTTACCGAATGATCCTCAGCAATGAGGGTATCAAATTAGCTCTTCAGACCGGCGATATTGGCATCACGCCAGTCCCGAGGCCCGAGCAGTACACTACGTCCGCGGTCGATCTTGTCCTCGGCGATGATTTTCGCATCTGGGATGAGGAGCGCTTGAGTGTACCAGGGGCCCGGATCGATCTGAATCTTGCCGAGCAGCAGTTCAACCGCACCGCAAGGGCTTACCTGCGGGAGATGCCGAAAGAGCGCGATGGTTCTGTGGTTTTTCCGCCGTATTCGCGGCATCCATGGCATATTCTAGGTCAGACGCGTGAGCGCGTTTCATTGAACGCAGCAGCGCGGCTGGCCGCACGCGTCGAGGGCCGCAGTTCCTTTGCACGGCTTGGTTTGGTAGTGCATCTAACGGCACCCACGATCCATGCCGGATTTGAGGGCAACATCACGCTCGAGATGATCAATTTCGGCCCGTTCCACCTCCGCCTCGTGCCGGGTGATACCCGCATCTGCCAGTTGATATTGGAGCGGCTCGAGACCGACCCCACCCAGGAAATTGCTACGGATTTTCAGGGTCAGATGACTCCCGCTGGAGAGCGAACTCCCGCACTATAGAAACAAGGCATTTCGGGGACGGGAAGCCGTGAATTTTTGCGTTGCCGAGAGTTGCTGGGTGACGATTCGCATTCGAGTCTGAGCCGGCTAAGCTTGCATCCCCTCGTCGCGTGACTGGTCCGGCGCTCATTGCGTCCCGATTGTGCCGTCCTCAGCCGCCGTCGCTGGTTTGCAGGGCCGTTGCCGGCCGTTTGTGCGCGGATGGGCCATGCTCTCCATCGATCTGTTCTATGCGGCCACCACTGCGGGGCACAGTTTGAAGTAGCGCTGCAGGTTGTGCGCCAGGCAGGCCCAGAGCGCTTCGCACTGCACCTTGAGGAGTCCACGGCAGCGAACGCGCACCCACTTCAACTTGTCCTTTAACCACGCGTGCGGAAACTCGGCCACCGGCGAACGCTGGCGGTAAATCGCCTTTGCTTCCGCAGTCTGCATCTTCTGCTGAAACGCCTCGACCCGTGCGTCTTCCAGTTGCACTGTGACCGTCCTGCCGTGTTTCGCCATCGCGTTCTTCGGCGTGCAGAAGCGGCGTTTCGAACAGGATCGGCAGTCCTCGCGCCGCGCCGCGAAAACGTATTGCACCGCGTCTCCCTCCAGCGCATGCGTTCTGCAAAGTACGAGCCGCTTGCCTTCCGGACAGATCATCTCGTTGGACCGCTGATCGTAAAGGAATGCCGCCGCGTCGTAGTCCCGATGGATCCCATGTGCCGCCGGATTGTCGCCGGCTTTGTTCCAGGAGCCGTAGAAATCGATGCCGCGATCCGCCATCTCGATGACGCTCGCGCGCGTGGTGTGGTCACCATCGCCCACGACCTGTTGAGGATACGCGCCCGGGAAACATGGGGACAGACGCAACGTTTACATCGCGTCGCAAACCGAGCGCAAGCCCGCCGCATGCTTGAAGGCAATCTTTGCGCGGGGGATTCCCACAAAGCCGTTCCGCATCC
>JBHGAZ010000063.1:0-6435 GCA_041946765.1 Terriglobales bacterium | reverse complement strand
AGCGGTTGTTCAGCACTGTCGTCGCCTATGACCGTCCTCCAGAGTAGTGTACAGGTGAGTCAGGGCTGCTGCGTGCCAACCCAGGTCTGCTTCGTCGATGTGATATAACGGGCAACTCCCGGGAGTGCAGGCCATGAGCTAAACGGTGCTCTTCGGCGCGATTGCCGCGGCGGTCCTCACCACTGGCCAGCGGATCTACCCGCTCGCGTGCACGATACCGGCGCACGTGATGCGCTTTCGAGATGCTGGTGTGGGGAGCGGCCTTCTCCTGCCTCACTTAAAGATCACACCGAACGCGCGCCCGGGTTGCTCTTCATGTCTTCCCTTCGAGGCTCCGCCGGTTCGTTCGGCGAGCCGCGGACGCCTCGCACCTGTCAGCGAGAGCCCGACATGCTCCCTGAAGTGCAACCGGGTAAAATAAAGGGCCGCGGACTGAGCATGCCAACAGAACAGATTGATGGTTACCTGCGAGGTGATTTCGTAGCTGAACGTCGGGAAATTCACCGAGCGCGAGCGGTGGCGGACGACGTACTGGAAACACTATGCACATTCGCTGAGCAAGATGGATGGCCGTACGAAGTCACAAACCTGACCTGTGTCGGTGGACGTTCAGACGGCACGTCTAGTACTCTGCCTCCAGTCACAAACGTGACCGGTGTGGATCCAGGGGTCGTTCCCGCTACTCTGCCTCGGTATTCGTTTAGCACAGCCTCGATGATTCTGTTCGGCATGGCCGTCGGTTCCGGCGTGATGCCGTCGTCGGTGCTAGTGCCATCAACGCCGCGCCGCAATCGAACCGAACTTCCGAAACGGGTTCGGGAGCTGATCTTAAATGCGGAGGCGGTTGTTCACGCCGGGATCGATGTGCTCGCACACCAATCTGAAGAGCGGCGAGCTACGCAGGCTTGGCAGGGCCAGAGCAATGACGTCTCAACTTCCGACACATACGGTCCCGACGATCCTTTCACGATCCTTTGGGTTCTGGAACTCCTCTATCAGCTCGCCGAAAAGGAGCTGCCCGGGAGGCTGAGCGGATTCGTGGATGCCGCTAACTCGCTCGTAGACCGCGTCTACTCAAACCCTGAATTCTTTGTCCTGCGCAGGGGAGACTGCCTCGACCATGTGTTCCCATTGCTCCGGGTCATTCACATTGACTGCTTTCTTCGAAAACACGAGCTCACGCGCGGGGAACCCGACGTGTCAAAGCTACTTCGACGTCTGCAGAACAAGATTCATCTTCACCTCTCCTACTCTTCCATACCCGACAGCAGTTTCGACCCGGCAGAGCTTGCGTTCGCGATGGAAGCAGTACTCCAACTCGCGCCGGATGCCCTGGATCAGCCACTGGTGGACAGATGCTTCGACGTTCTCCAAGCCGCTCAGAAACACAGTTCGTATTGGCGTCCGCTCCGACCGTTCATCGCAAACCAGCAGGGCCTGGCATTGCTTCCCCTGAGCGTCGAAATCGCGAGTTCACTCGTCAGAACCTGCGAGATCTTAGACGGGAAGCGAACGCACGGCAAGTACAGTGCCCGATTCATGGGCGCGTTTCAGAGCTATGCGCGATGGTTATTCAGCCGAATGGTTCGTGGAAAGGCTCAAACGGGGGAATCATTCACGGGCTGGCACTCAGAGCATGTTGATGATCCGGGAAAGATCCATACCTGGGAAACCAGCCAGGTCCTGCTGTATCTCATCCATTACCAAGCGCTGATCCGCCGCCATATGGCCGATAAGTCACTCGAATTGGCCAACTTCAAAGTCGCGTCGTTCAACGGAGCCCACGACCAGGCACCGCTCAAAAAGCCCGCCCACGTGGCCCCGCCGAAGACCCTGGCGAGTAATGTGGTCACCCCACCTGCAGAAACACCTAATGATCCCGCGGATTCCCAAAAGCCTCCCTTGAAGTACTGGCGGGAGAACGTGCTGATCCGAGAGCCGCTAAGAGGATTCAAGTCTGATTCGGAATACGCCGTCTACAATCGGATCCTCCGGGACTACCTGCAGCCGCGTTTCCACCACAGTGCCGTGAGCCAGGACAAGCACTATTCAATGCTGCTCTACGGTCCACAGGGCACCGGAAAGACGAGTGTCGCCGAAGAACTGGCAAACGCACTTGGAAGAGAACTGATCACGATCACGCCCAGCAATTTCACCGAGGGCGGCGAATCCGGTGTGGAGGCCAGGGCAAAGGCACTTTTTGACGTTTTGATTGCTCAGAATGAGAAGGTCATCATCTTCGACGAGATTGACAGCCTCATCTTGGATCGCGACTCGAAGCTGTACAACAGCCAGGGTGACATCTTCAAATTCATGACTCCCGGAATGTTAACGAAGCTTCGTGACCTCCGGAGAGCGGCGAAGAGCATTTTCATCGTATCGACGAATTTTGAAGAGCGGATCGACCAGGCGATTAAGCGCCCAGGGAGGATTGACGATCAGTACCTGCTGCTCCCACCCGACTCTGCGCAGCGCAGGAGAATCATCGAGAGCGAGATCCGGGACCGAGCGGACTCCGGATCTGTCGGACCGTTCGAGGAAGACAACAATCTAGACCACCTTGATTGGAAGCGGATTCTCGAGCAGTCCGCCCTCCTTGTGTTTGATGAATTGAGAAACGTTGTGGCCGCTGCGCTTCGTACCACACCTCAGCGCACATTGAGAGCTTTTGAGGGAACCTTGATTGAAAGACTTCGTGGATTAACGCCTTCGATCAGACTTGTTTCGTATGGACCTCGGTTTAGCTGGCAGCGCAATCAGATCCAGACCGTACAGGAGCCCTACAAGGAATTCTTTCTTCTGGTCTACCTCGTTCTGGAATCCGGCAGGTCACCGCTGGCTGAGGAGCGGCGGCTCCTCAGGGTCTGTGCGCAAAGCCTTGCGGGCGAGTCGCAGGACGCCATGCGAACCATTACGGACGCCGTCGAGGAACACATCAAGAATCCTGTGCTCTCTAACAAGATCGGAGAATGGATTGCAGCAGTCCGATAGTGAGGACCTCTTGAACACGAATGCCTCTGCAACAAGCGACTTAGGAAGGAAAGAGGCCGTGCGATTCTACCTGCTCGGACTCGAGACTGTCCTGCGAACAGGAGAGGGTGTGTATGTTAGTGGGCCGATCACGACAGGGCGCCGGTATCTAGACTTCCTCCGCCAACATGCTTTTGCGCACGCGACACCGCAATACGACCGACTTATGGAACAGGACGTTATCGCGCCTAACCTCGCCGCACACAAAGAGCTCGTATCGGCCGTTGCTCGAAGGCTTGCACCAAGAGAGATCCTGATCGATCCCACCGTGTTACCGGTCTTCCCCGACTGGAGCCAGTCTGACTACCATGCAATTTGGACGACTGTGATCCAGCGTTGGGTCAAGCGGGTTGTTTTCGCGCAAGACTGGCAGTACAGCATTGGTTGTACGCAGGAGTTCCTCACTGCCCGGCAATCCGGCTTAGCCGTCCTCGATGCGGATGAACGGAGAATAGAGATCGCGAAGGCCATTGAGTTAATCTCTTCTGCGGTGACCGAAACACGGAGCGTCAATGGGAACGCTTCTGTTCTGGAGGGGGCTCTCCAAGGGCTTTTGTCCGTACAGGAATAGAGTCGCACCGTGGACGTTTCAGACACCACACGTTTCAAAGATCTTGAGCTCGATAGGCTCGCCAGGACTGCGAACATAGCCCAATTTGTGAGCTTCGGACCAGCGCTTCAGCAGCGGTTCTGTCGTGTGCGAGGCCACCCGCCCAACCAGACATTCGATTCCCTCAGCCTAGCATGTGAAGCGGTGTTGGAAGCAGCAAGGTCTAGATCTGTTAACGTACGGAGCTACCGGCCGGACAGGCCCGAAGGCAACGCTTTCTACTACGGCGTATCCACCGCGACTGAAGCAATTTCGCTTGTCTCGGGACTCGCTGCACAGGGCTGTTACACGATCATCAATGAGACAATCGACGTTAACGATGGTGGGGTATCCGGAGTTGCCGTAGGAGGAGTAATCGAGTTCGCACCGGGCGACACGCCTCGATGCGTGGAGAAACCGGGCACCGCTCTCTTGCCACGACAGCAAGGGCTCGAACTGTTGGCGGCAGTGTATGGCTTCGAACCACGCATCCCGTCTAGCCCTGCTCTACGAGTAGAATTCAGTCTTCATCCCCAAAGGCAGGGTTTCGAACGCGACCACACCATCGTATGGGAGACAGAAAGCTACACAGCGACCGAACCCGAGGGCCAAATAGCGTGGCCAAATCGATTCAGCCGGTTCATCGGGGACAAGGCATTTGGTCTGCTGGTTGCCCACGTGTTTGGCCTTCCGGTGCCTCGCACCACGGTCATTGCCAGGAAAGTCGCGCCTTTTACATTCGGTGTCCCAACAGGGACCGGTGAAGTATGGTTGCGGACGTGCCCGGTTGAGCAGGTTCCCGGGCGATACACAACCGTGCATGGATGGCAGGATCCGTTTGAACTGCTTCAGCGTGAAGATCCGAGTCATAGTGCTATCGCCGCGGTAATCCGCCAGGATGCAGTGGAGCCTTGCTACTCCGGAGCAACGATTTGCAGTTCCAATAGTTCCCTTATTATCGAAGGTGTCGCGGGTGCCGGCGACCGATTCATGGTGGGTGAAACTGGACCGATCGCGCTGCCCGAAGACGTTCAAAACGCAGTCTCGCGACTTTTCGACCGGGCGTTCAAAGACATCGGAAGAGTGCGGTTCGAGTGGGTATTTGATGGTAACCAAGCGTGGCTGGTTCAATTGCACTGTGGAGCAGCACTGAGCTCATCTCGAACGATCTATCCTGGCTTGCCTCGGCGCTATCGCGATTTTTTTGTGAAAGACGGGCTCGATGTGCTCCGGCGCCTGATCGAAGAATGCCAACTCACTGGAGATGGCATCAGCGTCGTCGGTGACATTGGAATAACAAGCCATGTTGGGGACCTGTTACGAAAGGCCAGAATACCGTCGCTCTTGAAGCCAATCGGCGGATAGTGTTCGGCTAGGGTGGTTGGGATCGACGGGAATGGCGGACCACGTATGAAGGTGAAAGGCGGTGACGAAAGGCGGTGACACTCTCGAAAATAGCCCCTGTGCAGCGGGCTCACGCTGGCGTCACCGGCGTCAACTCAAAGTGGACTCCCCGTTTTCTTAACTCGTACAGCATGCGTTCGATGCGCCGGCGGAGGCGCTCCGGATCCGGCATGCAAGGCCCACGCTCAACGTATTCGATACCCTCATGAAGGATCGCCCAGATGATGCGGAGCATCCAGTGTGCAACCGCCCAGAGCGCCTTCTTGATCCCTAGCTTCGGCAGGAGCCTGCGGAAGAGTTGCTGCCAGTAGGTATCCTTGCTGCGAACTGCTGCCCAAGCGCATTGATTCAAAATGCGCCGCATCTGGCGGTTCCCCTTAGGCGACGCATCGCTGTCGATTGGCCTGCGCTCTCGTTCCTGCCCGGGCAGACGCCGACCCATGAAGCGGCGTGCGCTGCGGTGGGGAATGTGGCCGCCCGTGGTCGAGTTCAGCCAGCATCGTCTGAGCCGACTCAATGCCGACCCCGGGAACGGCGCACAGCGGGCGAATTACATCCTGATGTTGCGCCAACTGCGACAGCAAGCATTGGTCCAGGTCCGCCATGTGGCGCTCCAGCAACTCGATATCGTCCATCAGTTGTCCGAGCAGAAGCCGGTGCACGGATCCCAGTTCCCCGTTGAGCGCCCGCTCGAGTTCCTCCGGGGTGGC
This sequence comes from Terriglobales bacterium, assembly GCA_041946765.1. Classification (GTDB taxonomy): domain Bacteria; phylum Acidobacteriota; class Terriglobia; order Terriglobales; family Acidobacteriaceae; genus JBHGAZ01. The sequence continues at coordinate 702 of JBHGAZ010000063.1, read as the reverse complement.
ACGGAGCCTGCTGTCAGCGAGCGCAGCCAACTCCTTGGCGTCGGTCCTATCGCCAGAGCTGAGGGCGCGCAGTATGCGCCGCCCTCTCGCGCCCAGAAGGTCGCTGATCAGACCGGAGATCTTGATGCGGCACTCTTCGAGTAGCCCCTCAATCCGGTTTCGCAATCGCGTGATATCCCGCGTGTGCTGCACGCGCGTTCTTGTCAGCAGCCGCCAACTGCGTTGCTCGGCGTCCGGAACGAAGCTGAGCCGAAGATCGTCGGCCCACAGCCGCTTGAGCAGGCGTGCCGCGTCGGGTAATCCGACTTCCTCCCGTGAGGAGCCGCATTGGAGCGAGCCTGCGCGAGCAATGGTGTGAACTGCCGTTCCAGCGCCGCCCAAACCGGTTTCCAGTACTGGGCTGTAGATTCCATCACCAGTACGAGCGGCGCGAAGCGCCAAGCCTCGCAGAGGCTTTCGAACGCGCCGCCCAAGCCGAACTCTCAGGCTTCATTGACGCCTACGTAAATGCTCCCATGCCCGGAAGCCCGGACTTGTTCCGCCCACCTGACCTCAGCAGCCACGGGCCACGCGCTACAAGCTACGGGCCTGATTCTGCGCTTCCGTAGCTTGAAAGCGCCTGAAGCGGAACCTCTAGCGCAGGCCCCGGCTACACTTCGTAGGGCTTGCGATAAACCGGGCGTGTGATCATTTTGGTCGCCT
>JBHGAZ010000062.1:0-6483 GCA_041946765.1 Terriglobales bacterium | reverse complement strand
TCCCCAGCACGCCTGATGTTGGCGTGCTGGGGTGGAAGCGAGGCGGCCGAGGAATCCCTATTGCTATCAAGGTGCGTGGTTGCAATAGGGATTCCTCATCTTCCCTTCGCGAAGCCTCGGATGACAACTTCGGGCTTTTTTCAGCAGCCTGTTTAGCCGCTGACGGACATTTTCGGCTACACCCAATACCTAAACCGCATTAGCCGTGTCTTTCGCCAAGTGCACACACAGTGCTCACTCAGCTTACTTGATAAGATCCGCTTCAACGGGACGATAGCACACCTTTTTGGCGCGGCGCGCGAGGCACAGAACGTTTCTTAATCTCAGCTGTGCCGTTAAAGCATCTATAGTGCTATGCCGCCGTGGAGAAAAGGAAACAAGCTGAAACTGGTTTCCGAAAGCCAGGCCCCGGAACCCATCCAGCAGATTTACCGTGAGATCAAAGAGACGCTCGGGTTGCCGTACGTCAGCGTCGTGTTTCAGACCTACGCGTCGTACCCGGGATTTCTGCCGTTGCACTGGCGGGCGGTGCGGCCCGTGGTGGCCACCCAGGAATTCTTCGACCTGAGCGAGCGCCAGCGTGCTGACGCCTACACCCGCGTCTTCAACTATTTTGATATCCCTGACCTGTGTGCGCTGGTGACAGAGCTGAGACTCAGCAGTGATGCGCGCCGGGAACTCAGTACTGTGGTGGACATGTTCCATTACGCGAATCCCATGCTGATGCTGCTCGTGGCAGCGCAGTTACAGAGCTTCGAGGGGTCCGTGGGCGGCGTAGGGCAGGCCACCACGCATCCAGCTAAGCACCCTGTTTACGAACTTGCGCAGGTGCCGGTCTGGGACGAGACAGCGCCGCGAACCAGACGAATCTTCGAGGAACTTCGCCGCAACTCCGGACTGCCGTTTCTGGACCTGGACTATCGTGCACTGGCGCGCTGGCCTGAGTTCCTGGCTGCGTACTGGGACGTATTGCGAACCGTAGTGCAATCGCCGGTGTATGAGGGCTGCCACCACGCTGTCCGGGAAACCGCGTTTGCGCTTGCGCGAGAGTTTCCGCAGTCCATGGACCTCAGCCTTGTCCACCTCTCTGAAGCCGGCATTCGCGACGAAGATGCCGCGTCCGTGGTGCGCTTGACGGAGCTGTTCGTGAACAGCGTAAGCGCGCTATTGATCAATATTTCGCTCGCCAAAATAGCGCTGGAAGGCGGCACCAGACCGCAAGCGCGTCCCGCCGAAGCCGTGCGCCGCGAAGTTCCTGCCAGCGGAAAAGAGCGCGCCGCCTAACAGCAGTTTCTGGTTTTCAAGCTTCCATTCCGGCTCTCAGACCGAAGCCAAAATGCATTACTTTGCCGGCGCAGTTTTGGCAGGTTGTTGCGAAGTCAACAGCCGCTGGCGGACAAAGTCCACGATTTCCGGGGTGACGTAATCTGGCGGGCGGACGCGAAATAGGGGCCTGGCAGCAACCGGCTTAAGGGAAACCCGGTTCCACACTGGGGCAAAGTCCAGCGCGCCCACCGGCGGCTGGTCCAGAATGACAGCGTCGGTGCGGCCGAGGAATTCGCGGGCTGAGTTTTTGAAGTCGGGATTGGCGGGGTCGAGCACCGTAATGTAAAGATCAGGCCGCAGGAACTTCATCACGCTATTGGACTCGATGATCACATCCTCGGCCAGGGCTAGTTCACGGCGCAAATCTGGCATAGCTTCGGCGAGGAACCCTTGTCGCGTTCGCACCCACAACGAGCGCCGGGCGCCGGAAACAAGAAAGCGCGAAGTATCGGATTCCCCGGAGCGGTCGCGTTCTTCAGTGATGGCGAAGGTGTGCTCCTGATCGTCCACGGCACAGTCGCAGGGCTGTCCATCCCTGGAGCAGACGCCGTGGCCGTACTGCGTGATCTTCACCGCGGTCCAATTACGTTCCGGGATGGCGGCGATCAGACCGGCAACCACGCTGGTCTTGCCCACGCTCCGGGAGTGTCCGCCAATCACCACGATGGACATGTCAAACAGCCTTCAGCTATAGATTCGCTTTTAGTTATATACCTGCGTCCCAAAATGATCCACATGCAAATTCGCAAAAATGTTCCACGTGGAACATTTTCACTCGCCGGTCGTCTTCTTCGCCAGCCGCGCCAGTGCCGCCAGTTCCTTAAAAGCCTGCTTCAGAGGCCGTGCCGGAGATCCCCACCACACCTGGCCCTTACCGTGGATCACTTTCCCGCTGGGCACTCCGGATTGGGCTCCGAGAACCACACCTTCTTCGATGCGGACATGGTCGGCAACGCCTACCTGGCCGGCCAAAACCACGTTGTCGCCGATGACGGAGCTGCCGGAGATGCCAGTCTGGGCGGCAATCACAACATTCTGACCAAGGCGGACGTTGTGTGCGATGTGTACCAGGTTGTCAATTTTCGTGCCACGACCTATGACGGTGGCGCCAAGCGCGCCGCGATCAATTGTAGTGTTGGCGCCGATCTCGACGTCATCTTCAATAATGAGAAAGCCGGCCTGGGGGAACTTTTCATAGCGGCCGGTCTCCGGATTGAGAACGAAGCCGAACCCGTCGCTGCCAAGCACGGCCCCAGCGTGCACCATGACGCGGTCACCGATACGGGTCCTGGGATAGATGGTCACATTGGCGGCGATGTTGCAGAAGGCCCCGATTTTCACATTGGCGCCCACAGCCGTCCCCGGGCCTATACGCGTGCGCTCGCCAACCTCGACGCCTTCAGTCAGCACGACGTGCGGTTGTATGGCAACGAACTTCCCCAGCTTGACGGAATGGTGCAGCACAGCGCTGGAGTGTACGCCGGGTTCGTGACGGTGCGGCGGCGCAAGCAGGGAGGCCGCGCGGATAAACGCCAACCGGGGTTGAGGCGTGATCAGCACCGGCTTGGAAGTGACGGCAGCATCCGCGAATTCGCCGGCCACCACCGCGCCGGCGTTGGATTGCAGCGCCATGTCGAGGTTTTTTTCGTCCTCTACGAAAATCAGATCTTCCTGGCCGGCGGTGGCGGCATTGGCTATGCCCGAGAGTTCCATGGCGGGATCGCCTTTCAGGCGCGCCCCGCTGATGGTTGCCAGTTCAGCAAGCGTATGTTTCATAGCGATTGAGCCATTGAGTCATTGAACCATTGGGCCATTGAGTATTGTATTCGGCTGAGGTAAGTTTCATCACAAACAGCCGCTGTAGTGCTAGGCCCAAAAGGTCACATTTCCGAGACATAGTACCGTAACGGGCCGCTCAGTACAGGGGCGGCTCGCCGGGAGGGCGGGTCTTCCAGCGCCGATGGACCCAGAGCCACTGGTCGGGATAGCGGCGAACGAACTCCTCGATCTTGGCGGTGAATGCGGCCGTATTGGCGACGACGTCAGCTTCGTTGTCTCCAGTGCGGATCAGGTCCATGACAGGTTCCATGTGGATGCAGCACCTGCCGTCCTTCCAGAGCATAAAGACGGGCACCACGGCAGCGTCCGTGCGCAGCGCCACGCGCGCGATCCCGCTGGCAGTACAGGCGGACACACCGAAGAACGGCACAAACACGCCCTGCGGCGGGGTCATGTTGGTGTCCATCAGGACGCCCACCGTTTCCCCTGCTTTCATCGCTGCCAGCAAGCCGCGCGCGAACTCCTGTTTGCTGAAGGTAGTGTTGCCGTGCAGGGTGCGGTAGCGTTGCACCAGGCGGTTCAGGTGGGGATTGTCCAGCTCCCGGACCACAATGTGCATGGGATAACCCAGCAGCGAGTTGGAGAACGAACCCACCTCCCAAGCGCCAATATGGGCGGTAAGAAAAAAGACTCCTTTGCCGCGCCGGCGCGCCGCTTCATAGTTTTCCCAGCCCTCGTAGAATGCCGCCTGATCGAGGTTTTCCCGGGTGTAGCGGGGAAGCAGACAGAACTCGGCGAGCAGACGTCCCAGCGAAGTGAAGACGCCGAGCAGAATTTCGCCGCGTTCGCTCTCAGTTTTTCCCGGGAATGCCATCCGGAGATTTTGCATTCCCACGCGCCGCAGGCGTCCATGCAGCAGGTAAACGATACGGCCCAGCGCAATGCCGACAGCGCGGGCGAGGGGCCGGGGCAACAGACCCAGGGTCTTGGCGATCAGCCACACCGGCGCGTACTCGAGTAGGTCCTTCATGTGGTGGGAAGTGGTTGACGGTAGCAGAGCAAAACAAGAATAGCAATAACACCGGTTCCCGGTTTCCAGTTTGCAGTTTCCGGTCGCCAGTTTCTGGTTTACCTGTGCTTGAGTGGAGCCCGGCAGAAGACGGCCGGGCTGCATCATTTACAAACACACCGGCGCTGAAGGTGTAACCGTTGCGCTGTACATCACTCTACAATCAAGGCCGCACAGTGCGCTCGCCGGCACGACTTGCATCCCATGCGAATGCAGCGCGCAGCATGCGACGAAGCTGCCTCCGAGGTCAGGTATGAATAAAATTGCCAGTGTGCTTCCACTGCTTGCGATCCTGCTACTGACGTCATGCTCCGCCAAACCGCCGGGGGATGTGGAGAGCGACATCGCCATCGCTTTGAAGAAAATGAAAATTGGTGGCAAGGACTGGAAGAACCCCACGCCCGACAATGATGCGTCAGTCAAAGAAGGCGCCGAGCACTTCCAGCATCACTGCCAGGTTTGCCATGGCCTGGACGGCCACAACACGGGCGTGCCCTTCGCGGAAAAGATGTCGCCACCCGTGCTCGACCTCGGAGAAAAAAATGTGCAGCAGTTCACAGACGGACAGTTGAAATGGATCATCGAGAACGGCATCCGCTTCACGGGAATGCCGGGCTGGAAGGGCATTCTGGAAGACGAAGAGATGTGGTACATCGTGCGCTACATGCGCCACTTGCCGGCCAAAGGCAGTCTCGGCATACCAGACGTGTACAAGCAAGCCGAAGAAGAACACCATGCCGGAGAACAAGAGCGGCCCGCGACTTCAGGCCAGCGCCCACACACTCACCAACACAAACATTCTGATCAGCACAAGCACTAATGTGCCCGGGCGGGCTTCATTGTCAGCGAACCCACATCTGCTGCGCAGATGTGGGGCACCAACGCGCTGAAACTACTCCGGTTTCTTCTCCGCTGTGCTGGGGCTGGCGTTCTGTGCCGGCGCTGGGGCCACCCCGGCGGTCTTGTCCTGCGGAGCCGGCTGGACCACGGGCGGGCCGTATTTATTCAGCGCTCTCAGGAATGGTTCAGAACCGGTTGGAGGCGGCACGCCTCCGGTCAGGAGCGTGCGGAATCGGACCATGCGCCCATAAAAGAGGCGCGTATCGTCCTTGTCCTGCTGGACAACGGCACCGTTGAGAGTGACGCCGGCAAAAACCCCACGGGCGCGCGAGTAAGTAAGCACCTGGGCACGGAGTTTCCAATCGGTACTGCCTTCAGCGTGGCGGCCGACAGGGCCCGCGGCAACCGAGGCATCAGCGCCGAGCTTGAACTTGCTGGAAAGCAGGTTACGCATGCCCTGGTCATTCATGATGACCATGATCAGGTCCACGGCCTGGCCGCCGATCTGAAAGCCGAAGCTGCCTCCTTTGACACTGAAGAACGCCGGAGCGCTCCAGCCGGAAGGGGTGCGGCAACTGGCCACGCCGTGTCCCCACTCGCCGCCGACAATGAAACCTCCTTTCAGCAACGAGGGAACGACAGCGATACATTTGGCGTCTGCCAGAATGTCTTCCGGGATTCCCTTATCGGGTGCGGCCATGATTTCGTCCAGCACGGTGCCAGCGCCCTCGATGCGGTCCAGTTGTTTCTGACGGTCCTGTGCCACTGCAACCATCGACAGGCAGAGCATCAATAATGCGCTGGTGATTGCTTTATTTGCTGTCTTGAACACAATTCCCTCGCTGAGACGGTGTGCACCTGAGTTCAATGCGATGGTACGCCTTTTTGCAAGCGCCGTGAGAAACCTTTCCGCCTTAGGCGCGTTTACTCACTGGTGACGGTGTGTAAAAGCTTGAACGCTGAGGGCGCAGAGGACGCTAAGGACACAAAGGGAACGATCCGGCATTCTGGCCATCTGAAGCAGCGCGAGCAGCGTCTAATGTGGTGCGCCAACCCCTGGCAATGTATTTTTGTGAGTGACGGAAGCAAGAGCAGTCCGTTCGTACTGCGTGGTGGGGACGCCGTGAACAGGTCGAGGAAATCCGGATGCCAATAGCGAGGATCATCACGCAGTCTGCGGCAGCGGCAGCGATGGTAGCGGAACGTCTGCGGGCCGAAGGCTACACGGTCGAGACAGTTTCGCCGCTGGACAAGCCCCTGCAGGCCGCCGATCTGGAAATACGAATTGACCAATGCGCAACGGAAGAGGCGCTGATCCTGGCCGCAGAAATGGTTCCAGAGGGCGGCAGAATCCTGGTGGCGCCGGGAGCTTTAAGCTCTGCACAGCCGGGGGCGGCTGTGCCACAGACACCCACATCTGCTTCGCAGATGTGGGGCACCCTGCTCCACAATCCCACCAATCCCACATC
>JBHGAZ010000061.1:0-7884 GCA_041946765.1 Terriglobales bacterium | reverse complement strand
TTGTACGCGGGTGCCCTACCCCTGAGCGGAGCGAAGGGTGGGGATTTTCGTCTGGACGGGAGTTTTGTACGCGGGTGCCCTACCCCTGAGCGGAGCGAAGGGTGGGGATTTTTCGTCTGGAGGGAGTTTTGTAGCGCTGGCGCCCTCGCCCGCGGGCTGGGGTGGAAGCACCGGGTTTCAGCACGGGTGAACCAGGTCCCGTCAGTTCCGGAGAAGCTGTACCAGGATGGCGTCATCCCGAGCGACCGGAGGCCCGCTGTTGGCCGGAGGGAGTCGAGGGATCTGCATTGGAGGTTCGCAGCTCACGCCGGAATACATCTTCTGCGGAATCGCTTTAGCCCGGAGAACCCAGAAACGGCAAGTTCTCAAAAACTTGTCAAGCCCCCAAAAATCGCATTTTCCCCGCATCCAACTGAATCTTCTATAAATATAAACTTCCTCCCAATGTCTCTTTTACCCCTCCCATTCTGCTATTCTGGATATATAGAGTAAAAATTTCCAACGCGGCCAGTCGGCCGCGTTTTTCTTTTCCACAAAAAACCATGAAAGTTTCGCTTCGCCACACCAAGGAGCAGGGCGAGTGGGCAGAATTGCGGTTCATGGCCCGCGCCATAACCCAGGGCCTGAAGGTTGCAAAGCCCTGGGGTGACAGTGCCCGCTACGACTTAATCGTTGAATACCAGGGTTCTCTCAAACGCGTGCAGGTGAAGTCCACTCGCCCCCGCCATTACGGAGGCTATGTCTGCCACCTCAGCACCGGCAGGTCTGGTTATTCTCGCAATGAGGTGGAATTCCTCGCCCTCTATCTGATCCCGGAAGACCTCTGGTACATCATCCCTATCGAGCACTTAGAGGGAGCGCAAACAGTTTTACTCGTGCCCTCAAAACCCACCCACCGCTTCCACATCTACCAGGAAGCCTGGCACCTGCTCCGCGACGATCGTTAACTCGGAACTCGGCCGTGTGGCAAGCCCTCTTTTGCCTTGAGTGGGGTAGTTCTCCTGAGGTCGGGCGGCCCGCTCAAGCCCTCCACTACCAAAATATTCGGATTATCCCCTAATTATCCCCTTCACAAACCCAGTTCTCGGGCGTGATCGTAAATGGTTGAAAGTAAAGGGACGGGCGGCAGGACGTGAAAAAACTGCATCACATTAACCGGATTGTGACTCTAGTCACTTGACGGTTGGAGATTGTGAGGTACACTGATGGCTCAACCCAAGAAGAAAGGCATCCGAATGGCATCTCCAGCTTTAGAGCGAGCCCACGCGTTCAGTGTTGAATTCGACCGCGAGGAAGATGGTCGCTGGATAGCTGAAGTGCCTGAACTTCCCGGCGTTATGGTCTACGGGAACTCGAAAGAGGATGCGCTTTGCAAGGTAGAAGCGCTTGCTTATCGAGTTATCGCAGATCGGATTGAGGAAGAAAGAGCCCCCAAGGATTCGGTGCGTTTTGCCATCGCGTGAGCTACTGGCCCAGCACAAAGGCCAAGAAAGTATTTAGCGCACTTCTCCGAATTGGATGGACAATCAAGGCCCAGAAGGGTTCCTCCCACACACAATTGGTCCATAAATCATTTCCAGAATTCACTTGGTCATTTCACGACACAGAAGAGCTCGGCCCGAAAATGCTATCGAAAATAGCCAAGAAGACGGGACTACAGCCTAGAGACCTGTAGCCATCTATTTATTGGCCCTCTTGCGAGTCTTCGGCTTTCGTTGTTTGTCCAGTGGCTTGACCTTAAGCAAATCCGCCACGGCTTCCTCAACCGGAATCGGGAGTCTTAGCGGCTGCCGCTTTTGTTGTCTCCGCTTCGGCACTTGCTTCCTCCGTTGCTGTGAATAATCCACGTTCCTTCGCGAGGGGGCGTGGAGGGCGGATGAGAATATCCTTGAGCCCAAGAGATATTTCGCGACCTTGCATCGGCTTATCCTCTGCGAAAAGAGTGCCGCACTTATAAACTTGAGCCGTTGCGATGTGAAAGCAATCCCACTTCCTGCGTTTCTTCTCCGCCCGACTATACTCTGTCTCGTTACCATTATCCGCAAGTTGCGCTTCCAGTTTCGCAGCCGTGAGCGCAATTTCCGGTGTGATGCCAACGACTCTAGCGATTTTGCCAACACGGGTTATATTGTCGCGTACAACGGTTCCGCGACGGAAACCCAGAACAGAGCATTCCTGAACGGTGATGATGGATGTATAGATACGAACGCGTTCCGCCTGTAATTGCTGTAGTAGTTCGCGAATCTTTTGTGCGGTTTTCTCCTTTTTCAAAATTGCCAAAAACACGGACGTATCAAAATATACGGGCGTCATACATCGCCCCTCGCCTCATTCATGAGGTCTTCCAAATTGTCACTGCCGTACAAATCAGCATCTGCTCCCTCTAATTCATCGAAAGCAGCTAGATAATCCCGTGCATCGTCTTCGCTAAACTTCAGAATATGCAGTTGAGGATTTCGCGTTTTGGAATAGACGGCATCGCCTACTACTTTCACCTGTTTGCTGAACAGGTCAGCAACGTCTTTCGCGTGTCGAGAATCAAATCGCACTCTCCACACTTCGCCACCGTCCGTCCGCAATTCTCCCCAGATATATTCTCCAAGATCGTCGGTCTTACTTCGATCACGCAAATCAAAGAGCTTCCCGTAAATCGTGATGCCGTCCACGCGAACGGTTTCGGATTCAATCTTCTGCAATACCTGTATGCCGCTCTCAGAAATGGTGGCCGTTTTTTTGCGCTGTCCAGGAGACTTGAACTCCACACTAAATTCGGTGCGATCTTCTCGCTGAATATCTCCGATCTTCGCAAGAGACTTAACGATCCGCACTCGCATGGAATTATCGAGAGATACAGGACGTTTTTTTTCTACCGCATCGGTAGTGCTGACAATCTCATCGAGGGCCTTGCTGCCGATTACCACATTTCGCGTGAGAGCTCCTGTTGCGGTAATACTGCCAGCGCGGAACACATCTCCCTTTGCTTTCGCCAACAACTGAATACCGAAATCACCATCTGCCTCTTTAATCCCGGCTTCGCGCTGAAGTGCTTTGCCCACATCCTTGACAAGTTCCTGAAATTCTTTGAGCACTGCGAGCACATGATCGAGAGGCAGACGACGGCGGTTCGCCAAACCGCGGCTCAACCTGATCGTAAATTCGGGTTCATCTACTGTCGTCTTTGTCTTCTTCAAGTTGGGCATGATGGCCTCCCATGATACACTTAGAGTGCATCACTTCAAGAGGCCGCAGATTTCGCCAAAGATCAAGCCCGCCCGCCAGCGGGCTTTACTTCTTTTTATTCGCCCTTCTCCTGTACGGAACCATTATTGGCGCTGCGCGATTGAGTCCCGCAGAGGGTCAATCCCTGTGGAAAACCAAACTGCACCACTACCCCTCTTTTGGCTTAGGTGGGGGTAGTTTCCCGAGTGCTGACCCGCTGAATGCTGACGGCTACTTCCTCTTCCACCTCACGCCGTCTTTCGTGATCTCTACGATAATGCCTTCTTGATTGAGTTGCGCGCGGATGGCGTCGGAGCGAGCGAAGTTGCGGGCTTTGCGGGCGGCCTGCATCTCGGCGATGAGCGTCTCCACATCGGCATCACTGAGCCCGGCAGCCTTGGCAAGTTTTTCCGCTTCCGGACTGACGTTCTTCCCTTCGCGCTTGCCCCACTCCACAATGCGGGCGATCTTCGCGGCATCGTCATCCTGGAGAACAGCAAAAATTTCCTCAAACTTCTGCAGCGCATTCAGCAGCAGGGGCACGTCCCCTTTCTTCACCTGCCCGATATCGGCGGCGGCATTGGCTTCGCGCACCATGTCAAATATCGCTCCCAGGGCCTGCGCCGTGTTCAGATCGTCATTGAGTCCGGCGCGCATCTCGTCAATAGTGACTCGCGCCAGCGTTGCCATAGCTTCCGTGCTGCCTTCCGGAAATTGCTCGGTTTCCAGGCGCAGCTTGAAATTACGCAGACGCTCCACCGAGTTCGCCGCTTGCGTCAGCCCGTCGAAAGTGAAATTCAGCTGCTTGCGGTACGGCACCGACGACAGCAGGAAACGGATTGAAGACGGCTTGTGACCCATCAGCACCAGGTCGCGCAGCGTATAGAAGTTGCCCAGGCTCTTGGACATCTTCTCGCCTTCCACCAGCAGGAAACGCACATGCATCCAGAAGCGCGCGAAGGTCTGTCCGGTAAGCGCTTCCGACTGCGCAATCTCGTTTTCGTGGTGAGGAAACACGAGGTCCTCGCCGCCGGCGTGCAGGTCGAAGCTCTCGCCCAGGTACTTCAGCGACATCACTGAGCACTCGATGTGCCATCCGGGGCGTCCGGGGCCGATCTCCGTCTCCCACGAAGCTTCTCCCGGCTTGGGCGCTTTCCACAATGCGAAGTCGCGGGCGTTGTCCTTATCGTATTCATCCACGTCCACGCGGGCGCCGTCCGTCATGCCGGCAAAATCCTTTTTCGACAGCTTGCCGTAACCCGGGAACCGGGAGATGCGGAAGTAATACGACCCGTCTTCGCTGCGATAGGCGTAGCCCTTGTGCGCCAGCTCGGTAATGAAGTGCGCCATCTCCGGGATGTGCTCAGTGGCGCGCACCACCATTTCCGGCCGCTCCAGCGTGAGCGTTTGCATGTCCTCAACAAACGCCTGCTCGTATTTGCGGGTGTACTGTTGCACGCTGACGCCTTCGCGGGTGGCATTGCGGATAATTTTGTCGTCCACGTCCGTGATGTTCATTACGTGCTTGAGCTTCCACCCGCTCTGACGCAGGAAACGCCGCAGGATGTCCACTGCCACGAATGTGCGGAAGTTGCCGATGTGCCCGTAATCGTACACCGTAGGCCCGCATGCATACATGCGCACAAGCTGCTCCTGGCTGGGAGCAAACTCCTCCACCCGCCCGGAAAGCGTGTTGTACAAATGCAGTGCCATCGCGGTTTCCCAGCACGCGCGATACGGCGTGCTGAGACAGAAGATAACGAATTCACGATTGTAGCAAACAGCAAACAGCAAACAGCAGTCAGCAGTCAGCCATCAGCGGTCAGGCACAAGTGCCCAGCTCTTGGGGGTGGCCCACTGGCGCCCTCTTGCGGCTTGAATGTGGTGGTGGGGTGTGTCATAAGGAGAAGGGCGCCAGCCCGACAAGCCATCTGCTTTCCATGCGGTTGTCAAAAGCCGATGCCTCGCTTCGCCCGTCATGACACCAGAAGAACGTGCTATGGCATACACGTTCTTCTGCTTCTGCATGGAAACTGGTCTAACCGGAGATCGCCTTTCGCCCAGCGACATTCACTCCTTGAACGCCGAATTGACGAGCAGTTTTCTCTTTTGGGGTGGCGCGGAAACAGTCGAAGTGGTGCGTCACCCGCACACTTTCCAGACCCGCGCTGATCAGCGCGGACACGAGCTCTGCCTCCGGCAGAGCGCCGGCGATTCATGCCGTCCATAGCTCGACATTGCGTCGAGTGCTTTCGGAGAGCGGCGCCTCCACGACAATGTCTGCAAGCTGCACGCGGCCGCCGGGCCGCAGAACGCGAACGATCTCGGCAAAGGCTTTCTCCTTTTCCGGCACCAGATTCAGAACGCCGTTCGAGATCACCACGTCAACGCTATTGTCGGGCAACGGAAGCGCCGTCGCATCCCCCTCGATGACTTCGACGTGCTGGAATCCAATCTCGGCCGCCGCAGAGCGCGCGCGCTCTCGCATCTCTGGCGTCATGTCCACGCCCAGGGCCTTTCCACTAGGACCAACGTGGCGCGCGGCCAGCAACAGGTCCATGCCGGCCCCACAGCCGATATCCAACACCGTTTCGCCGGACTTGAGCGGCCCGATCAGGTGGGGATTGCCGATTCCGGCAAATGACCGGCTGCACTCCGCCGGTAGCATCTGCAATTCCGCGGAATCGTAGCCGAGAAACGTGGCGGCATACTCAGGTCCCCGGTGGAAGTGAAACTCGCCATCGGGGTCGTGGGCAACTCGAGTGTACAACGTGGTGATCTCGGATCGCAGGCGCGCGACATCGAGATCGACAGGACAACAGGTCGCCATAGGGTACCTCCTGGATGAGGAATTGTACCTCTTCGCTCGTCCAACGAGAGCTGCCGGACCGGCTGATCGGCAAAAGAAGAGCTGCTTGGCTGCTGCTCCCTCCAACTTGTTTTCATAAAGCACGCCAAGCGCTCACGCTTGTAACTCAAGGAAGCGCGAGTCTATTTCCGCTTCGGTATACGGCCCCTCGCCCTTGTCATCAAGATGAGCTTCATCGAACCTGACCCAATACAAACGGAGCAAGCCCTCGGGACTTTTTTCCTCCCGGTGGAAACCGCACAAATCCAGGCAGCATGACATTTTTCGAGGACTGCGAATTGTTCCCGTTGCACCTGTTGCCCATGGATACGCCGCCGAAATGCGAACGCGATCGCCCGGTCGCAGTTTCTTGCTGCCTGGCGCAAATACATTGAACCGGAATCTTAGCGGCATGTCGGCTTCCCTTACCGCGCGCTTGTGGACTTGGCGTGCTGCTGCTGCCGCAGCCGCTGTCCCGTAATAAAGATGTAGTGAATCCCCGAGATGAGTGTCAGGGCAAAGGTCAGCCACAGCAGACTGCGTCGTGTCCAGAAGACCCAGTTCCTGTGGTTGATCTGGTAATAGAGAACAAAAAAGATTGCCGCCACCTGCGCAAAGGTGTTCGCCTTTCCGAAAACGCTGGGGCGAAAGTCGCGCATGGACACCACGGTGTACAGCACGGCCGCGGTGATCACGATGCACAGGTCGCGGCTGAAAACCAGCACCGTGTACTTCCAGGGAATTTTGTGAATCGTGGACAGCACCAGGAACATGGCGCTCAGCAGCAGCTTGTCGGCGATGGGATCCAGATACTGGCCCAGCGTGGTCTTCTGCTTCAGCATGCGCGCCAGCAGTCCGTCCAGGCCGTCGCTGACGCCGGCCAGCACGAACAAGGCCAGCGCCCAGCGCCAGTTATTGCCCAAAATGCAGATAATGATAAACGGGATGAAAATGAAGCGCAGCAGCGTCAGTTGGTTGGGCGCTGTGAAAAATTGGCTGTTCACCGGACCGGCTCGCGAGTAACTGCAGGATTCGAGACCCCAAATACAGTGGTGGCGCTGCGTCCCGTGGTCCGCTGAAAGCGCTCCGTCAGGGATGGCACGGGACCGCTGCGTGCATCCAGCTCCACCCGTTCCACACGGTGCATGGGGAAAAAGACCTCACACCCGGCCACCGCATCGCCTGATTTGACCAGCGAACAAAAATCGTCGAACGAGTTCAACTCGATGCCGCAAACGCTCAGGCCGGTCAAGGCGAGCTCCCTCAGGACGCCCCAGAACTTTTCGCGCGGATTGCAGAGCGTCACTAGAACTATCGTACCGGGAACAAAAACACTCGAAGCCGATTGGACTTGCGCACACGCCTGCTCCCCCGCCGCCGTTGCTTGACCTTCAACACCGCCGAGCGGTTTTGCTGCCTCCTGCGATGAGGTGCGCTGTGCCTTCGCCTTCACACCGCGATTTTCTCCGCAGCCGCAACAGATTGCAACCTATTAAGCATCACATAATATAGTTACAGAGGAAACAGTTCCGCCTGCTCCCAGAAGGCGCAGACCAGGGTCGGGCGGCGGCGCATCCGGAAGGGATACTGCAATACTTCTGCTTCCACTGCCGGATCTTCTCCTCGTCGCGCTCCAGGGCGCGCCCCACCGCTCAGTAAACCGCCACCCCGGCCTCAAAAGCCGAATCGTGTGCCTTGCACAGGATCGAAGGCGTTCAGGGATGCGAATGGTTTACAATAAAGTCGTCACAACCGAGTAGGCGCGTAGCTCAGTTGGTTAGAGCGCTACCTTGACACGGTAGAGGTCTGGGGTTCGA
>JBHGAZ010000060.1:0-7941 GCA_041946765.1 Terriglobales bacterium | reverse complement strand
GTTAAACTGCCGGTCTCCAAAACCGGACTTGGGGGTTCGAATCCCTCCGCCCCTGCCAGGTATTTGTGAGCTTCTTCGGTTTTTTGACCGAGGCAGTGGCAGCGTCAACCTGGCGGCAAGGGCCGGCCAGAGCAGTAGAAAGCAGGACCGTGAACATGGCGAAGTCAGCAGCAGTCAGCGTAGCGAACAACGAAGGTCTGAGCGCGAAAGTAAAAGCGTGGCCGCAGCGCACCAAGAGCTTTTATACCGAAGTGCGCACCGAGATGAAGAAGGTCACCACGCCTTCCATGAAGGAAGTCCAGGCGACGACCATTGTTGTCATCATCACCGTCTTCTTGTTCGGCGCGTACTTCTGGCTGATTGATACGGTCATCGGCCACGGCATTGACAGGCTCCTCCGCTACTTCGCGCATCGCTAGAAGACGGCGTGCGCGGACGGGCCGAAGACCCGCGCACCACGGTGACCGAGAGAGCAGCGGAATTGATCAGTTACAATATGGAAAACGAAAGACAAATCGCACCCGGCGGCCAGGAAGAACCGAAAGCCGAGCGGACTGAGCAGGCCCCCGAAGCGGCCGAGACTCCGCAGCCCAATCAGGCTGGCGGCGCGGCCCCGCCTGCGGACAGCGCGAGCGCGCCCACGGCCGAAACGCCTACGAATCCGAACATGAAGTGGTACATCATCCACACGTATTCCGGGTTCGAGCGCAAGGTAAAGGAGTCGCTGGAGTCGCGCGTGGCGGCTTTCGGCCTGCAGGACAAGATCGGCAAGGTCATGATTCCCACCGAGCCGGTGACTGAGGTCCGTGGCGGTCGCAAGTACACCACCGAGCGCATGTTTTATCCGGGCTACGTACTGGTGGAAATGGACATGGATGACCATGTCTGGCATGTGGTGAAGTCCACTCCGCGCGTCACCGGATTCGTAGGCACGGGCCAGCAGCCCACGCCGCTGTCGCAGGAAGAAGTTAACCACATTGTCTATCGCGTAGCCGAGGGCAAGGAAAAACCCAAGCTCAAGGTCAAGTTTGAGAAGAACGAGCAGGTGCGCATTACCGAGGGACCGTTTAACGGTTTCACGGGCGTCGTGGATGAAGTCAACGACGACCGTGAGACCCTGAAGGTGATGGTTACGATATTTGGACGATCGACTCCGGTAGAGCTGGAGTTCGGGCAAGTCGACAAAGTCGCGTAAGGCCCAGTTACTAGTGGTCAGTTGCCAGTTGACGGATTCGGAGGTTCGTGGCCATAAGGGCCCCCATTTCTCGAAGACGGCATTCCATCCAGTGGTCTACACGAAGGGCGAAGTAGCTCTGCGAGGTGGGGAGCTGTAGATCAA
Source organism: Terriglobales bacterium (assembly GCA_041946765.1). Lineage (GTDB taxonomy): Bacteria > Acidobacteriota > Terriglobia > Terriglobales > Acidobacteriaceae > JBHGAZ01. The sequence continues at coordinate 6,602 of JBHGAZ010000060.1, read as the reverse complement.
AGGCTCAGAAGTCGGCAGGAGCATGTGGGGTTTGAGAGGTTCTTAAGTGCTCGGCTCAAAGCGCGAGTGCTAGCAAATCCAGCCCGCGAAACGGGCGACAGAGTTTAGCCCGGGCGTAAGCCCGGGGTTGGGTGCAATATCGCAATCCAGCCCGCGAAGCGGGCGACAGAATCGGTTTTTTGGCCAACAGCTAGAAGCTAATAGCGAATTCAATTCCGACGCGCTGAGCCGAAAATCCTAGACTCAGGGTCGGGCAGGGAAAGAGAAGAGATGGCAAAAAAGGTAACAGGTCAGGTGAAGTTGCAGATCGCGGCGGGCAAGGCAACGCCGGCCCCGCCCGTCGGTCCGGCGCTCGGACAGGCGCAGATCAACATCATGGAGTTCTGCAAGCAGTTCAATGCCAAGACCAGCGCCAAGGAACTGGACGGGCTCATTATTCCGGTGGTGGTGACGGTCTACAACGACCGTTCGTTCACGTTCATCACCAAGACGCCGCCCGCGCCCGTGCTGCTGAAACGCGCCGCCGGGATCGCCAAGGGATCAGGCACACCGAACAAAGACAAAGTTGGGAAAGTGACCGAAAAGCAGGTCGAAGAAATTGCGCGCCAGAAAATGCCTGACCTGAATGCCGCGTCACTGGAAACGGCGATCAAGAGCATCAAGGGCACAGCGAGGTCTATGGGTATTGAAGTGGTGGGATGAATCTCAATTTGGTCATTTGGAAATTTGGTTATTTGGTTAATGAATGCGGGTACAGGTTGTTGCAGCGTAACAATAACCAAGGACCAAATTACCAAATTTCGGCGGTATCCGCGGCCGAAAGTCGAAAACACTACGGCGCATCAGAACACCGATGCGCGGTAGGAGACAAGGAGTGAAATGAGCAGGAAAGTTGGAAAGAACATCGAGAAGGCACGCGCAGCCGTAGAGAAGCGGCCGTATACGCTGGCCGAAGCGGTGCCTCTGTTACAAAAAGTCAAATACGCCAAGTTCGACGAGACGGTCGAGGTCACCATGCGTCTGGGCGTAGATCCGAAGCACGCGGACCAGATGGTGCGCGGCACAGTGGTACTGCCGCACGGGCTGGGCAAGTCGAAAAAAGTGCTGGTAGTGGCCAGCGGCGACAAGGTGCGCGAAGCCGAGCAGGCGGGCGCCGATTTCGTTGGCGGCGAGGACATGGTGGAAAAAATCCAGAAGGAAAACTGGACCGACTTCGACGCCATCGTGGCCACGCCCGACATGATGAAGTCCCTCAGCCGCTTGGGCAAAATCCTGGGCCCCCGCGGCCTGATGCCGAACCCGAAGACCGGCACCGTTACCTTCGACGTCGCCAAGGCCGTGCAGGAAGTCAAGGCGGGCAAAGTCGAATACCGCACCGACAAGACGGCTCTGGTGCACGTCCCCGTGGGCAAGATTTCCTTCCCCCCGGAAAAGCTGGTGGACAACGCGCGCGCGGTCCTGACAAGCGTCATCAAAGCGAAGCCGGCGGTTGCAAAGGGCAAGTACCTGAAGGCCGTCTACATCAGCTCGACTATGGGCCCGGGAATTCCCCTCGACACAGCCGCGGCGGAGGCAGCAGCCAAAGGCTAGGGACCGTGTGGCACAGGCGCCCCCGCCTGTGCCAGCCCAGCCGATGGCGGCTGGGCCACACGAGCAGAGATTGAAAAGGATTCGAAATGGCTCTTACCAAGGCAAAGAAAGTCGAACAGATTGAGAAGCTCTCCAACGAGCTGAAGAACGCAGGCAGTGCAGTCATTGCTACCTTCGGCAAGCTGACCGTGGCCCAGGACTTCGAGCTGCGCAAAACCGTGCGCGGCACGGGCGCAAAGTATCGCGTAGTGAAGAACACGCTGGTGGAGCGCGCCGCCAAGGGCACCAAGCTGGAAGCGGCGTTGAAGGACCTGAAAGGCGTGACTTCCATCGCCTACACAGAAGGCGATCCGGTAGCACTGGCCAAGGCGTTGGCTAAGTACGTCAAGGAGAACCCCGAGTTCACCGTTAAGGCCGGGATTTTGGAGGGCCGCGTACTCACGGTCAAGGAAGTGGACGCGCTGGCCACCATGCCGTCCAAAGAGGAGATTTACTCCAAGCTGCTGTTCCTGATCAATGCTCCGGCGCAGCGGCTGGTCACCGTCATGAACGCCGTCGGCCGCGACCTGGCCGTAGTCGTGAACCAAGGCGTGAAGGAGAAGAAGTTCAAGGAAGCGCCAGCAGAAACGCCAGCTTCCTAAGAAGGTTTCAATTTCGTTTTTCAAAGTTTTGATTTCCGATTTGGCGGGCTTTTGACAATGGCCGGGCGAATCGGAAATCCGAAAAATGGGTTTGGTTATCGGTTGTCAGGCGCGCTGGTCTGGGCGCATCGGAAGCCTCGATGACTGAATAACGGAAAAAGGGCCTGACGGGCGCTTGCTCGGTCCGGGCCGGAGACGTAGTGAGCTACGTCTTACATACAACGGATAATCGGAGAAATGGAAATGGCTGATTTGCAGCAGTTGGAAGAGGCAATCGTAGGGCTGTCGTTGCTGGACGCGGCGCAGCTGGTGAAGAAGCTGGAAGAACGCCTGGGCGTATCGGCAGCGGCGGCCGCCCCGGTAATGGTGGCGGGCGCGGGTGCAGGTGCGGCGGCGGGCGCGGCCCCGGCGGAAGAAAAGACTGAGTTCAACGTCATCCTGACCGCGGTCGGCGCCAATAAGATCAATGTTATCAAGGCGGTACGGGAAGTCACCAGCCTGGGCCTGAAGGAAGCCAAGGACTTGGTGGACGGCGCTCCCAAGCCGATCAAGGAAGGCGTCTCCAAGGAAGAGGCGGAAAACATTAAGAAGAAGTTCACCGAAGCCGGCGCTACTGTCGAAATAAAGTAGCTGGCGAGATTACGTTTAGTCGTTCCCCTTTCCAGTCCCCGTCCCCGCACTGACGCGCAGGGACATAAGATCGGGAAAGGGGAGGGAAACGTCAAAGGAAAGGCTACCCGGCCAAAAAATTTTTAAAATAGGTGAAGCCGGGCGGCCGGTTGGTACATCGAATGCATAAGGGTCTAAACTGCCCAAGAGCACGAAATCAAGATGGCGCGAGCTGGCGGGAGTTCGCGTAAATCTTTAGGATCTTCGTTGGGCTGGTTGCGGTGGTTGGACTGATTCGACGAAGAGAGTTGCCGGCCGTCTTGCCCATCCAGGACGGTAACAGGCTTACGGACACTGGCGCGGGAATACAAAATTCATTACAGGCTAAGCGCCGCTTACGGCGCTCGCGGGAAAGCTTGTCCCTGCGAGCGCTGCCTCGTTTTTTTGCGGTAGATCACTGATTCTGGTGCCAGACAGCGCAAGAAGGGGCGCGAGGGTGGGTCACCTATTCTGTCGTAATTAGTTTCAGTTGCTGTCCGAGGTGGAAGCGAGGACAGTGCAAGGGCCTTCCGGAGGTCGCGCGACCTCACGCCAGTCTTGTGGTGAGCAGCAGCCCTAAGCTGTCCCACACAGGCTGTGATGCAGGCTTACTAGGAGCTTCAATGCCGAACAAGAATTCTGCTTTCCGTAATCGTCTCGATTTTTCAAAGATTCCGGCGACGATTCAAATCCCTAACCTGATTGAGGTCCAGAAGCGGTCCTACGACCGGTTCCTGCAAATGGACAAGCTGCCCAGCGAGCGTGAGGATGCCGGCTTGCAGGCGGTGTTTCAGTCCGTGTTTCCGATCAGCGATTTCCGCAACGTATCGCAACTGGAGTTCGTGGATTTCGGCATCGGTAACTGGGAATGCAAGTGCGGCCACCTCAAGGGGCTGCATCACTTGCGGACCACCTGCCGGAACTGCGGCGCGACCGTGATCACCGACCCCTTCCATTCCGGAGACGTGCTCTGCGGCAAGTGCGGCACCTATAACGCCAACACCCCCGACTTCTGCAACAAGTGCGGCGACCCCGTCGGCTTGCAGTTGAAGTACGACGTGAGCGAATGCGAAGAGCGCGGCATGACCTACTCGGCCCCGCTGAAGGTCACCATGCGGTTGACCATCTTCGAGAAAGATCCCGAGACCGGCAACAAGAGCATCCGCGACATCAAGGAGCAGGAAGTTTTCTTCGGCGACGTGCCTCTGATGACCGAGAACGGAACGTTCATCATCAACGGTACGGAGCGCGTGATCGTCAGCCAGTTGCACCGCTCCCCGGGCGTGTTCTTCGAGACCGCCAACAACCGCACGTACTTCCTGGGCAAGATCATTCCCTATCGCGGGTCCTGGGTTGAGTTCGAATACGACCAGAAGAACGTGCTCTACGTCCGCATTGACCGTAAGCGCAAGTTCCTGGGCTCGATTTTCTTGCGCGCCCTCGGCCTGCGCAGCGACGAAGACATTCTGCGCACCTTCTACACCGTGGACCGCATCGCCTTGCGCGATAAGAAGCTGTACTGGACTTTGGAACCCGGCATTGACCGGCCGACGAACCTTCTGGGGATGAGGCTGGCGCACTCCATCAAGAGCAAGGCCGGCGAGGAGATCGCGCATTCCGGGCGCAAGGTGAACAACCAGATCCTGCGGGAAATTCTCAAGCAGAAGATCACCGAAATTGAAGTTGACAGCAGTGACCTGGAAGGCGCCTATGTCGCCGCCGACGTGGTGGACACGCAGACTGGCGAAGTCCTGCTGGAAGCCAATTCCGAACTGACCGCGGACAAGCTGGCGAAATTCCTGGATGCCGGGGTCGCCGAAGTTCACGTGTTCTTCCCGGAACGCGACGACGTGGGCACGGTCATCAGCCAGACCCTCCGCCGCGACTCGGTCAAGAACCCGCAGGAAGCGCTGATTGAGATCTACCGCAAGCTGCGTCCCGGCGATCCGCCGACGCTGGACACGGCCACCGCGCTGTTCCATGGCATGTTCTTTGATCCGCGCAAGTACGACTTTTCCCGCGTGGGCCGGCTGAAGTTCAACATCAAGCTGTTCGAGAAAGCGGACGCCACCAACCTCGATAACCGCACGCTTGATCCGGAGGACTTCTACGCCACCATCCGGTATCTGCTGAAGTTGCGTAAGAACATCGGCACGGTGGACGACATTGACCACCTCGGCAACCGCCGCGTGCGCGCGGTCGGTGAGCTGCTGGAAAACCAGTTCCGCATCGGTTTGGTTCGCATGGAGCGCGCCATCAAGGAAAAGATGAGCGTGTACCAGGAAATGTCCACGGCCATGCCGCATGACTTGGTGAATGCCAAGCCGGTGATGGCCGCCATCCGCGAGTTCTTCGGATCGTCGCAGTTGTCGCAGTTCATGGACCAGACCAACCCGCTGTCGGAGATCACGCATAAGCGGCGTCTGTCGGCGCTGGGGCCGGGCGGGTTGTCGCGTGAGCGCGCTGGGTTCGAAGTCCGCGACGTTCACCCCACGCACTATGGACGCATCTGCCCGATCGAAACGCCGGAGGGTCCGAACATCGGCCTGATTTCATCGCTGAGCTGCTACGCGCGCATCAACGATTACGGCTTTATCGAGTCGCCTTACCGCCGCGTGAAAGACGGCAAGGTCCTCGACTACGTCACTGTGGTGAATGCTGGCGAAAGCGACTACCGCGTCGGCGATCACATAGAGAAACACCAGGTTGAGAAGGCCAACGCCGATCTGAGGGAACGCCGCAAGCGGCAAATCGAGTACGAACCCTATTCGTTCTACCTGTCGGCCTGGGAAGAAGATAAGCACACCATCGCGCAGGCCAACATTGATCTGGACGAGAAAGGGCGGATTGTCGCCGAGCTGGTGAATGCCCGTAAGGCCGGCAACTTTGCGCTGGTTTCGCGCGACGAAGTGGACTACGTGGACGTCAGCCCCAAGCAACTGGTTTCGGTGGCAGCATCGCTGGTTCCCTTCCTTGAGCACGACGACGCCAACCGCGCTCTGATGGGCGCCAACATGCAACGGCAGTCGGTGCCGCTGCTGCGCGCCGAAGCGCCCCTGGTGGGCACCGGCATGGAAGGTGTCACGGCCCGCGATTCCGGCGCTACTGTGCTGGCACGGCGCAGCGGCATCGTGGACTCGGTGGACTCGGAGCGCATCATCGTGCGCGTCGAGGGCGAACACCATCCCATGCAGCTTTCGCGCGAGGTGGGCAGCGACATTTATCAGCTCACCAAGTTCAAGCGCTCCAACCAGAACACCTGCATCAACCAGAAGCCCATTGTGAAGAAGGGCCAGCGCGTGGTGAAGGGGCAGGTGATTGCCGACGGGCCCTGCACCGATTTCGGCGAGCTGGCGCTGGGCCGCAATGTGCTGGTGGCCTTCATGCCCTGGCGCGGCTACAACTTTGAGGACGCCATCCTGGTTTCCGAAAGGCTGGTGAAAGAGGACTACTACACCTCCGTGCACATCGAGGAGTTCGAGATCGAGGCGCGCGACACCAAGCTGGGACCGGAAGAAATCACGCGCGACATTCCCAACGTGAGCGAGTCGGCTCTGCGCGATCTCGACGAGAGCGGTATCGTGCGCATCGGCGCCAACATCAAGCCGGGCGACATCCTGGTCGGTAAGGTCACACCCAAGGGCGAAACCCAGCTCACTCCGGAGGAGAAGCTGCTGCGCGCCATCTTCGGCGAAAAGGCCGGCGACGTGCGCGACGCTTCCC
>JBHGAZ010000006.1:0-126234 GCA_041946765.1 Terriglobales bacterium | reverse complement strand
GGCATGTGGTTCCAGGACCTGTTCAACTACGACTTCCGCCGCACGGAGCAGTGCATCATCCCCTACGCCACCCAGCAGGGTGAGATTTCCTTCTGTGCGTACAACACCGGCATCGGCTGGCGGAACATCGTCGAGAAGATGCACATGACGGCCACGCTCACCAAGTGGTACGGGGAGCACGGACGGCATGAAATCTTTGCCGGCGGTAAAAGCGTAAGTATTGAAAAGCCGGAGCTGCACGGCATCCTCCTGCGCGACGAAATTGTGACCAACGAGGAGCAGCACGACCTGGACAAGTTGGGTATTGCGAAAACCGCTCGGGAAGAGAAAATCCGCGCGCGTGATGCCAAGCTTCACGCAGAAGCCCTGAAAGCTGAAGCCGAATACCAGCGCATGGAGCGGCTCTATCGCCAGCACGTGCTAGGAGAGAAAGTGCCGGTCGGAGGCTTCGTCCCCATTAGTTCGCTTTTCGGGACTAACATTGCTCCGTCTCCGAGTGCACCCGCAGTCAGCGAAGTCACGCAAACACAGGAGAAAGAAGAAACCGAACCGGTGCTCGGCGATTAGAGCGGTGCCACAGTGCCGGCGACCTCTGAATATCTCTTCTCCCACATGAAGACAGGGTACTGAAGTACCTGGTACGGAGAGATTTACATAGCTCTGTCCTGCCGTGTTTTGTTATTCTTCGCGCCGTCATCTCTCTGGCTGGCGGGGAAGATTGAGTTCCCTCCGGGGCAGGTTTCTCGCCTTAATCGCAGTGGTATGTGGGCCGAATTTTGGAGAGCTACACAGGGCCTGACAGCGGTTTCTGTCCACACTTGAAGCGGGGGAAGGAGGACAATCGGCAATGGCCCGGAGACAGGCTCGATTGAAGGGGATTCTTCCCGTCCGCGTCGCAGGCGTCAACGCAGAGGGTCAAGACGTATCGCAACTGGTGCATACGTTGAACATCTCCCACACGGGGGTGTGCCTGGGCGGTTTCCGCGGCCAGATCAATGTTGGCGATACGGTTGAGTTGCAATACAAAAACCAGAAGGCTCCATTTCGGGTCATTTGGTTCCGTAATACCGGTTCCGAAGGGGCGCGAGTCGGGCTTCAGTGTCTTGAACCCGTGAAAAAGATCTGGGGACTGACCTTCCCGCTGGTGGATGAATACCAGGAATCCCGCGGCCAGGAATCCCGCGGCAAGCAGCAAGGCCAGCGGGCACATGTTCGTTATGCCGTCCAGGGAGGCGCCGAGGTCCGCATTCTCAACTCCGAAGTGGGCCAGTGGACGCAGGTCACCAACGTGAGCCTTAACGGGTGCTTCTGTGAGACCAAGACCCTACTGCCAGTTTTTACCCGCGTGCGCGTTTTGATGAAGATCGAGGGAGCCGAGATTGACGTGTACGGTGTGGTCCGCAGCCATCGTCCGCACAAGGGCATGGGTATCCAGTTCACGGAATTCGTTACTTCTGCAGAGGAAAAGCGATTGAAAGCGGTGATCGAAAAGCTGCAGCAACAGACCAAAGCACAGGGAGCTTGAATGAATGCGCCCGCTACAGCTTTGGGGACGCTGAACCGAGTGGTGGTAGCTTCCCTGGACGGTGCCCGCTGGAAGGGCCACATCTGCAACTTCTCGCCCTTGAAGGACTCCTTCGACCTGCTGCCCGTAGAAAATCCGCTGCACTCACGCGGAAGCAAGCTGGAGCTGAAAAACCTAAAAGCCATCTTTTTCGTCAAAGACCACACAGGAAACGCGGCCTACAAGCCGGACCCAGCAGCTGACGCCTCCAAGCACGGGCGTCGCATTGAAGCGGAGTTTCCCGACGGAGAAAAAATTCGAGGCGTCACCGAAGCTTACAATCCTCAAAAGCCCGGGTTTTTCATGTTCCCCTTGGACGAAAAGGATAATAACGTGCGCATCTTTGTAATCAACCGCAATGTTCGGAAAATTAAGTTCCTATAGCCTGCGCTGTTCCTCAGCGCGGTCGTAGCGGTGCTCCCTCCGGCAAGACAATGGGCCTATATTGCGGCGCGAGCAGCGCGTTTATATCCCGCCTGCCGCAATGCGTTCGCAAAATGCTGGAGGAAGGACTCGACGTGGACATCCGTGGCGAGTGGTCCCATCACTCCCACGCGGAACACCTTTCCCGCCAGAGGCCCAAAGCCGCCCATGATTTCTATGCCGTGCTCCTGAAAAAGCACGCTGCGCACCTTGGCATCGTCTACGCCTTCGGGCACGCATGGCGTATTCAGGTTGATGATCCGGTGTTCTGGGTTTGCGACGTGCATGCGCAGACCCATGGCCTCAATTCCCTGAACAAATTTCAGGTGCGCGCGCCGATGCCGTTCGCACCGCTTCTGGAACCCTTCTTCCATGATCAACGACAATGCCTGGTGCAGTGCGTAGAACATGGAGATCGGCGCAGTGTGATGGTACCGGTGGGAAACGTTGTAGTAATCGTTCAAAAGCTTCAGATCGAAATACCAGCTATGATTGGGCGTCTTGCGCTTTTCCAGGAACGCGACCGCGCGCGGCGAGATGGTGATCGGTGCCAGTCCTGGAGGACAGCTAAGCCCTTTTTGCGTACAACTGTAGGCCACGTCAATCCCGGTTTCGTCGACGTGTACAGGCATTGCCCCCAGAGAAGTAACCACGTCCGCGATGACGATAGCGCCGGCATCGTGTGCCGCTTTGCAGATAGCTTTCCCCCGCTGACACGCCCCAGTAGAGGTTTCGGCGTGCACGTACATCACTACCTGCGGCCGCTGAGCGCGGATAAATTCCCCGGCCTCCGCGTCGGTAAAGACCTCGCCCCAAGGTTTCTCCAGCCGGACCACCCGAGCCTCCTGCCGCCTGGCCATCTCCGTCATGCGATCGCAAAAATAACCATTAGCGAGCACTGCGACTTTACTTCCCGCCTCCACGAAGTTGGCTATCGCTGTCTCCATTCCGCCGCTGCCGGTTCCCGACATTGCAAAGGTGAGCTTATTCTCCGTCCCGAAAACGACGCGCAGCATTTGCTGGACTTCTTCATTGATCTTGAAAAAATAGGGATCCAAGTGGCCCACGATCGGCTTGCTCATCGCCTCGTATACACGGGCATCAACCTGACTCGGACCGGGGCCAAACAAAAAGCGCTGCGGCGGTTGAATGGAACAATCATCAATACTGGCCATTTTTTTCTCCCTGATCAGCTTTAGGACTCTCTATCTGCGGCTCACGAGCTGCGCCTTGGAGCACCCATCCTGGCGCAAGAAAATCCGTAACAGAACTGTTCATCCAGCTTCTTACACGCCTGCCGACAATATACAAAACACCGCTGCGCCAGCAAGCCGGAATTCAGTCCATAGGCGGTTCTCGTTTTTGGCGGGTCGCCTTGCGCCGGGAAGCATTACAATCCAGATTTTCCCGAATCGGGTGGGTCAATTGCTGATCTGCAAAATTCAGTAGAGGGCAACAATTCAGTCTATGAAATTGCGGACTCTCGAAAGGTGACCCGTTGATTCTAGGGCACTTACCGTCCACTTTTTTGGCCATTTGCTTGCAATTAGGCGAGGTGTGCTTGTCCTTGTTCCCCATCCTCGGATGGGGGTTTTTTTCTTCAGACTGTTGCCGCGATCCTAACCAGACCCGATCGAACATTGTTCTAAGCCGCAGGTAGTGAAGCGCAAGGCGCAATTTGGTTCTCGGTTACCTCGGTGTGCCGCTATGGTCTTGTGTTCTGCCGCGGTCTTCGATAAAGTCCGCCGGACTGCAGGCGCTCAAAGCGCTACAATGATTTTAGGAGTTCAATACTTTGTCGGATCGCAAATATCGCCAGCCCGGTTACCAGGACCGCGGTGAGCAACGAGATAAGCCGCAATCCGGCGGCGCCCCCAAACCACGCCCTCGCGACAGCACCTTCGGGCCGCGACCGCTGCAGATGCCCGGCACGCGCGCCATCTCCCGCTGTGCGCAATGTGGAGTAGTGTTGCCGGCACTTGGAGAGATCACGCAGTGCCCGCAATGCAAGGCCCCGCTGCATACCTGCAAGCAGTGCGCATATTTCGATCCCGCCAGCCGTTTTGAGTGCCGCCAACCTGTCCCCGAGCCGATTGCGAAGAAGGATGCGCTCAACAACTGCTCCTTTTACGCGATCAGCGTGCGCGTAGAGCGCGAAACCACTACCGGCGTGTCGGCCACCGGGGGGAGCGGCCGGGTTGAGGACGCCCGGCGTGCTTTCGAGAACTTGTTCAAGAAATAGCGGCATCAATCTCGCGCCCCAGAACCCTCCAGAGTTATACTTTCAGGAACAACTCTGAATGCGCCAGGCGCGTCTAATAGGGATAGCCAGCGCTTTCAAGGGGCGGCGGTGCGCCATGATCGAGACCATCCGTTCCATGTGGTCAGGGATTACTGACGTCGGCAATGCATGGTGGTTCAACCCGCAGGGAGCCATGTACATTACCGGCGCGCTGTTAGCTCTTGCTGCAACCGCGTATTTCAGCTTGCGCCGTTCCTGAACCTGCTACCGGAATCCGACGCCGCGCTCGGCGGCAGCCAGGTTGCCGGTCGGTTTTTCCGTTGCGCCTGGAAGGCCGCGTTTGTATGCCGCACTGAAATCGAACTCCCCTATACAGAATTTCACGACTACCGTGCCGAGGACCTATACTGTTCCTTTCCTTCGCCTGCCGAAACACCCAATAAACAGGAGTGTTCATGTCCGTTGTGTCCCGGAAGGTAGTTTGGATTGTGACGGCGTTTTTCATGACTACGGCGCCGCTCTTGGCGCAACAGAAAGAAGCTTCTAAACCCATGCATCCGACCCAGACTGGCGAGGCCCTTACTGCTCCCGCGTGGATGAAGGATTCCATCGTCCAACTCCAGACCGAACTGACCGCCAAGTACGGGGAAAGCCAGCGCTCGCGGCTGGAACGCGGCCTCAAGCAGGTGGCGGAATTCTGGCGCGCCGAAGACGGTAACCATAAGACCTTCGAAGATTTTGTCCGCGCCAACTTTGCCGGCGACCAGCAGACACTCGATACCATCTTCATGCGCTTTGAGCTACTGTTTGAGCAACTCGACGGGCACATGCACGAAATCAACCGCGAATTCCGCACCCAGGCCGATCTCGATCTCGGTCCCATGCTTCCACTGGACGAAGTTTTTGCCGGCTACGATCCCGCTGCGCACGTCACCGACGATTTTTTCCAGAACAAGATCGCCTTCGTCGTGCTGCTCAACTTTCCGCTGACCACACTGGAGAAGCGCCTGAGCGAAGGCGAGCAGTGGACGCGCCGCCAGTGGGCCGAAGTGCGGCTGGCGCAGCGCTTCTCCAAGCGCGTGCCCGCCGAGGTGAATCTTGCTATAGCGCAGGCTGCTGCGGAAGCGGACACGTATATTTCGCAATACAACATCTTCATGCACCAACTGGTTGACGATCAGGGACAGCGGCTGTTTCCGCCGGGCCTGCGCCTGCTCTCCCACTGGAACCTGCGCGACGAAATCAAGGCTGATTACAGCGACCCGCAGGATGGTCTGGCCAAGCAGCGGATGATCCAGCAGGTGATGGAGCGCATCATTACGCAGACCATTCCAGCGGCTGTTATTAATCGCGCCGACCTTGACTGGAACCCTTTTAGCAACGAGGTAAAGCCTAGCAAGAAGGTTAAGCCGGCCAGTGCGAGCACCGCTAGTCTGACCGCCGCGCGGGAACCGGACACTCGTTATGCCGAACTGCTGAATACTTTCCGCGCTGCGCGCAAGCAAGACCCGTATTCGCCCACCGCGGCCACGCTGATCGCCCGCCGCTTCAACGAGGACCGCGAAATTCCGGAAGCGCGCGCGCGTGCGATGTTTGAGCAGGTGCTGACCTCGCCGCTGGTGCCGCAGGTTGCGGGCTTGATCCGGCGTCGGCTGGGGCGTCCGCTGGAGCCGTTCGACATCTGGTACAACGGGTTCCGGCCGCGCGGCGCATACACTGAGGCCCAGTTGGACGCGGTTGTCAGCAAGCGCTATCCCACGGCAGCCGCCTTCCAGGCGGACATCCCCAACCTGCTCGTGCGCTTCGGCTGGTCACCGGAACGCGCCCAATACCTGGCCGCCAACATCCTGGTGGACCCGGCGCGCGGCTCCGGTCATGCCATGGGCGCCAACATGCGATCCGAGAAAGCGCATCTGCGCACGCGTATCGAAAAGACGGGGATGAACTACAAGGGCTTCAATGTCGCCCTGCACGAGATGGGACACAACGTGGAGCAGACGCTCTCGCTCAACGACGTGGACCACTACGTCCTTTCCGGCGTGCCCAACACGGCCTTCACCGAAGCGCTGGCATTCGTCTTCCAGGCACGCGACCTGGAGCAACTCGGGCTCTCCACTCCCGGGCCGCGCGAAGAAGCACTCAACACTCTGAATGATTTTTGGGGCACGTACGAAATTGCCGGTGTCGCTCTGGTGGATATGGCGGTCTGGCATTGGATGTACGAACACCCGCAGGCCACGCCCGCTGAACTGCGCGAGTCAACCCTGCAGATTTCCAAAGATGTGTGGAACCAGTACTACGCTCCCGCGTTCCAACGCCGCGATGTCGTGCTGCTGGGCGTCTATTCGCACATGATAGACGCGTTCCTCTACCTTCCGGACTACCCAATCGGCCACATGATTGCCGCCCAGATCCAGGAGAAGATGAAGAAGGCGGGCGCCATTGGACCCGAGTTCGAGCGCATGGCTACCTTCGGCAGACTTGCCCCAGACCTCTGGATGAAACATGCCACCGGAGCGCCTGTCGGACCGGAGGCCCTGCTGGAAGCTACCCGCCGGGCGCTGCCGGTAATCGAGGGGGGACAGTAGCGCAATCCTTTGCTCCGTCGCCTGACCGTCGTAGAGCATGAGAGCTGGCCTCGTAGAGACCAGCTCTCTGTTCCGCATTAAACTCTTGGTGAATCCGATTGTCGCCTCGGTGAGAGGCGACGCAACCGGGTTCTATTTTGAAACTTGTCCCCTGACGCCCGGTACCGGCCCGTATCCCTGTTGATCCTGCTGGTTCTCCAGCCCGGAAACGCCTTAAATAAATCCGTAATTTCGGCCCGCAACTCTGCCTAAAATAGTGTTGTATTGGCCAGCCCCCGCCGGGTGTGTGGTCAGTAAGAGGTGGTTTATGGGCCAGGCTGCAGCGGCAAAGAAAAAGAAGGAACAACACCTGAACGGAAACGCAGATCCTTATCTGCTCTACTCCGTTCCGCAAACGCCCTCGGGTGCTCACAAAGCCGGCCTGCAGGGCGAGTGGGACAGTATCCGAGAGGAATCCCTCCCCCGCAGGTTCGACTGGGTGTATTGGATAGTGTTCCTTATGGGCGTGGGAGTGATGGGATACTGTCTGGTCAAGTTCGTGGGCCTGATTTAGACCGCGTGCTGACGCGGTTACTTGGATCCAGTGGTCCCGAAGGGAATTGTCCGCGTCTCCGTGCTTCTTGCATCCAAACTGAGAGCTTGACCGGAGCAAGGGAGCATGCCCCTGCGCACCATCATTGAGCCTTTCCGCATCAAGAGCGTGGAACCGATTCGCTGGAACACACGCGAGCAGCGCGAGCAGTTGCTCAAAGCAGCCCACTACAACTTGTTTCTCCTGCCCGCAGAAGACGTTCTCATAGACCTGTTGACGGATTCCGGCACGGGCGCCATGTCCACGCACCAGTGGGCCGCGATGATGCAAGGGGACGAAAGCTATGCCGGCAGCCGCAGTTTCGACCACTTCCGCCAATCAGTGCAGGAGATATTCGAGTTTCGGCACGTGATTCCCACCCACCAGGGACGTGCCGCAGAGCGCATCCTGTTCAGCGTGATGTGCAAGCCAGGCGACATTGTCCCCAACAACACGCATTTCGACACTACCCGCGCCAACATCGAGTTTGTAGGCGCCGAAGCTGCGAACCTGCCCATCGCAGAATGCTGCCTGCCTTCGCTGCAGCACCCGTTTAAAGGCAATATGGATGTCGCCGCGCTGGACCAACTCATCGCGCGTGTTGGGCGCGAACGCGTGCCGCTGGTGATGCTGACCATCACCAACAATTCCGGAGGCGGGCAGCCGGTCTCGATGGAAAATGCGCGCGCGGTCAGCACGGTATGCCGAAAATATGGAATCCCACTGTACTTCGACGCTTGCCGCTTTGCGGAGAACTCTTATTTCATCAAGCTGCGCGAGCCCGGCTATGAAGACAAGTCGCCGAAGCAGATCGCGCAGGAAATGTTTCGCCTCGGCGACGGCTGCACCATGTCCGCGAAGAAAGACGGTCTGGCCAATATCGGCGGGTCCTCTGCACCAACGACGATTCGCTGGCGCAGCAGGAAAAGAATTTGCTCATCTTGACCGAGGGATATCCGACCTATGGCGGGCTGGCGGGGCGCGATCTCGAAGCCATCGCGGTCGGCGTTCAGGAGGCGCTCGAAGAAGACTATTTGCGCTATCGCATCGTTTCCACCGCCTATCTGGGTAACCACATCGCCGAACAGGGCGTGCCCATCGTGCAACCACCAGGAGGCCACGCGATTTATCTGGATGCGCGCGCTTTCTTGCCGCACATACCGCCCGGCTGTTTCCCCGGAGTTGCGCTGGCTGCTGAACTTTACCTGGAAGGAGGTGTTCGCTCGGTTGAGATCGGGTCTCTGATGTTTGGCAAGGCCGCCAAAATGGAGCTGGTGCGGCTAGCGATACCGCGGCGCGTCTACACACAAAGCCACATTGATTTCGTAATCGAGGTCATTCTGGAAGTATGGAAACGGCGGGAGCAAGTGCGCGGGATGCGCCTGGTTCGGGAAGCCCCCTTTCTCCGCCACTTCACCGCACACTTGGAGCCGGTGTGAGCAGGACTGGTTATCTCACCAACAATTCACGAAGCTTTTCCAACAGCACGCTGGGATGATCCCCTTTGGTAACAAAGGCGTCAACGAACTCGAGTGCGTTCTCCGGGAGGGTGACGTATGCCGACAGCATCACGATAGGCACCGCCGGATTCAAACGCTTCATTTCTGCGGCCACGACATCGCCTTTCAGCTCGGGCATCAGGTAGTCGAGCACAACAGCATCAACGGGAAGATTGCTGAACATCTGCAACCCTTCCCGTCCTCCGGGTGCAGTGACCACGTCGTAACCCGCTGATTGCAACACCAGCTTGCGGCTCGCAAGCACCACCGGTTCGTCATCTATGCAGAGCACCATAGGTTTCACCGCTCCTCAGCAACGCAACAGCCGTGCCAACCTGCCGTACTTCGAAATGCATTGATTTTGTTTCCTTTTCGCGGGCACATTCAGGATCGCTGCTGCAACCGCATGTAGAAAATTCATCACGCCAGACAAATCGGAAAACGAGCTGTCCCTCGCTTGGATAGAGCGCTACCCAAATGTGGACGGAAATGACCAGCGAGGGTAGTTTCGTGCCGTGGGTTGCGCGCACCGCATCCCCATAAACGCAGACACGGCAATGCCCTGCAGTGTTAGACTCTCTCGGTGCGAACTCTGAAAACTCTGCTGAGGGTATTAATGGCCATCTGCTGGGGCACAGTTTGCGTCTGCGCACAGCAGCCCGCCAGCAGCGAGCAGCCTAAAGCCAAGGCGCCTCAGGTGCGCATCAATCTTCTAAACGCGTGCTCGCCGGCCGACAACGATCGCAAGGAACTGGAAGCATTGCTGGCGCGGGTCCCGCTTCGTGCACATTTCGCTGACGACTTTGAGGTGGACCGCGGACGCACTACTACTCCCGGTTCCTCTCCATCCAACTGGGTCCGCGTTCGCCGCGAATTCACGGCCGAAGCGCCCTTCACCAACGCTCAGTACACGTTCAACGTTGACGATGGCGGCAAAGGAATCGCGGAGACCCTGGTGTTCCGCACGCGGGAGATGAAGGCTGGGTTGCCGCTTGAGGTTTCGCTGCAAAACACCGTCTCAACCGGCGACACAGCAGCGGTGCTGGCCAGCGACACGCCCCCAGAACGGATCCGGATGGAGCGTTTCGGCGGCACGTCTGTCGTGCTGGCGCGCTGTCCCTCGGCGGACCAAAGCGCATATGAACCCCTGTTCCGCAAGGCTTCGGAAATTCTGGCCAGCTACCGCGTCGCGCTGCGCGTGCGGCAGACAGTTCCCGGCGACCTGGCACGTGTGGCCGCCGACGCCGCTCAGAAGAGTGGGCGGCGTGCAAGACGGGAGCGCAACGCCAGCAGTGGTAGAAAGTGAATGCACTCGGAAATTAGGACCCGGGCCCTGCGGTCGCAATTAGAATCCAACACTCCCATTGGACAATCGAAATTAATCACGTATGACAGAAGAGACTCGCAATACCGTCATCGTTGGTTCCGGCTGCGCCGGTCTTACGGCAGCGATCTACGCCGCCCGCGCTAACCTGAAACCACTTGTCTTGCAGGGTCACGAACCCGGCGGCCAGCTCTCGCTCACCACGTTGGTGGAAAACTTTCCCGGCTTTCCGGACGGCATTCAAGGTCCGGAACTGATCGAGAACCTGCGCCGGCAAGCGGCAAAATTCGGGGCCGAGTATCACACCGGACTGCTCACCCATGCCGATCTCAGGACGCGCCCGTTTACGCTGACGGTTGGGCACGAGCACATCCGCACCCGCACTCTGATCATAGCTAGCGGGGCATCGGCGCGCTGGCTGGGACTCCCCAGTGAGCAGGCGCTGATCGGCCATGGCGTTTCGTCCTGCGCCACCTGCGACGGCTTTTTCTTCCGCGACAAGGAAGTGGCCGTCATAGGCGGCGGCGATTCCGCCATGGAAGAAGCGTTGTTTCTCACCCGCTTCGCCACCAAAGTCACAATCATTCACCGCCGCAACCAGTTCCGTGCCTCGAAGATCATGCTGGACCGCGCCCGCCAGCATGCCAAGATCCATTTCATTACCAATACTGTTGTGGACGAAGTTTATGACGTTGACAAACTGGAAGTCACTGGGCTGAAACTGCGTGACGTGCATTCCGGCCACACCCATGTTTTTCCTACCAGCGCCATGTTTCTCGGCATCGGGCATATACCGAACAGCGAGCCTTTCCGAGGGCAGCTCGACATGGATGAGGAAGGATACCTGCGCACGCGGGATTACGTTTTCACCGGCGTGCCGGGGGTCTACGCCTGCGGGGATGTGCAGGACCGCCGCTACCGGCAGGCGGTCACGGCTGCCGGCACAGGCTGCATGGCCGCGATGGAAGCGGAAAAGTTTCTGGAGGAGCAGGGCCGGTGAAAGCTCGGTTGGCGAGTTCGCGCACCTTTCCATGTTTATTTCTTCAACGATGAGACGTGCGCAGCCCCCTTGACATTCCCTTGTGAACGGCGCAGATTGGCGTAACGCCACTTGGCCTTCAGTTCTCTCGAAGGTGAAGAATCTGTCGCACCGCTTGTTTGTCACTACTCTCGGCACGAGGCGCAGTCTGGCTACAGCTCAATTGATTCATAACTGGACGGTTCGCACATGCGAACACGTTCACAAGACCACGTTCACAAGACCACTATGACGCATGATGGCGTACAAACCCGTAGTGATTGGAGCATCTCCAGGTGGAGGCGCGAATTCCCAATGCATACGGGCGGAAGCCTGCGCACACAACTCCTCGTGCCAGGATCAGAGTCTTGGGAGGCAAACTCGTATGCAGGTTCGGCATGAAAACCAGCACAAAATGCTGACGGCGTTTGGCGCGGGAATCTCGGTCTGGGTTATGTCTTTCATCGCCCAGTTTATTCTGCTTCCAATGGACCGTGGTCTGGTAGTGCGCCAGGTGGTGGCAAATTTTATCCCGGCATTGATGGCGGTTGTAGTTACGTTGGCCATTCAGCTCAGGCATGAGGAAGTGCACAACCGTACTCTGATGGAGCGGGCAATGACCACCGCGGAATTGAATCACCACGTCCGCAATGCGGTTTTTCCTCTGTTTGTCACCATACACAGGCTAGGCGACGAGGACGCCAAGCGAAGCGCCGAGGATGCTGTCGAGCGCATCAATGCCGCGTTGAAGGACGCCACTGCGGATGCTTTAGCGGGACGCATCGCCTATGCAGCTTCTGGCGGAACCCGCCAGGCGGCTTGACTCTTGGCTTGAGACCTATGCCCTACAGCATGCTGCTGGTGGAAGACGATGCGGCGGTCCTTCAAACGTTGAAGTGCGTTTTTGAGAGCCGCGGATTTGAGGTGTCCACCGCCACGTCCGCGAGCGACGCCATCCGCCTATTGACGCATCGGCAGTTTGACATCGTGGTCACGGACATGCGCATGGAAACCGATACTGCCGGCTACGGGGTAGTCCGAATGGCCAAGGCCCAGACCGGCCAGCCGGTGGTCATAATTTTATCGGCTTTTCCCATTCCCGCCGGCGAATGGCGCAATTCCGGCGCTGATGCTATGTTCCTGAAAGGCGGAGGAGTCCGGCAAATGTTGGACGAACTGGAACGGCTGATTCGTCTCCGCTGCAAACCAACCAGCCCCGCTCCTGACACATCAGGGAAAATCAAGGAAGAGAAAGCAGGCTAAACCCCTGCCGCAAGTTCGCCGCGTGAATCCTATCTCCGCCAGTACACCTGATATCTGCCCACCGCGGCCGTATGAGGATACTGGCGCCCAAGCTCTGCGAGCAGTCCCGGAGTGATTGCTCCCCTTCCGAAAAAGGCGCGTTCATTCAGCACGATGACGTTGACCTCATGCTCTTGCGCCACGCGAAGCAGGTCACGCGGCGCGATGAAGCTGTCATTGCGCGTGGGATTGCGCAACCCTGACAGAAAATAGAGTTCCGGGCACTCCGGACTGGCCAGCAGTAATCCATTAGTCGAGCGTTCTTGAGCAAGCGCCACCACGTTTTCAAACAGCGGTGCTGCTTCCACGCGCAGACCTCCCGCGCGCTCAAGCCGCAGCGTTTCCACCGCAGGCGGTTTGGGCAAGAATAACCAGCGTTGAAAGATTCGGTTGGGAACAAGCACCGCTACCGCGAACAGTGCATAGAACCCCAGCACCGAAGCGAGGGCCAAACTGCTCGCCAGCTGCTTGCGTGTTGAGAGTAGTGCGAAGCATGCCAGTGCAGTCAGCGGTGCGCAGTAGCAAAAATAAATAGGAGCGGAGAACGGGAACTGCACCAGGCTGCAAACTGCCGCCATGGCCAGCACCAGCATGAGTTGCTGGTCGCGCACTCTGGAAAGTCCGTCAGCCCATCGCGGCCGTGCGAGCAGGACCGCGGCCCCAAGAGCGACAATAATGGGTGTCACAACGATGGCCGAACGCCACACCATGGCGGCCACAGTGCCATCGTACTTTGCCGTGAGCAGCAACAACACAAGAGCAAAGCTGATCACCAAGCCGCGAACGCCTCCTGTCAGGCGATCCCAGAACGTACCCGCCGTGAGGACTGCAACCAGCGGAACTGCATAAAGCAGCGACTGTACGGCGAGCGGGCGTATCGCCCCCAGGGCGGCAATACTCCCCGAACGATTTGCGCCCTGGAAAAACACACCCAAGGAGCCGGAAACCACGTACGGGACCAAGAACACCAGTATCGGCAGCAAAATCCCGGCTGCAAACGGCAAGATCATCCCGAACAGGGCAGAGAAGCGTCTTGGGACTCCGCTGATGCGGGCCTCGCGTCGAACCAGCAAAAAGGCCAGCACCGCCGAAGGCAAAAAGAAATGCACAAACTCCCTTTCGTCGAAACGCTGCCGCATCATGAGCAGCAGGAGGGTCAGAAACGTAATCAGGCTGATAGTCGAGAACCAGCGATACGCGCAGGAAAAGGGTTGCGCATGCGTTTGCTCACCGCAGCTCACGTCGCCCGCCAGTTGCTGTTCGCGATAAACCAAGAACAGCAGCACGGCAGCAACGTAATAAAGCCCAATAATTTTGATCAGGATGGAAGCGCCGCCGAGCAATCCTGCGACAAACAACCACTTGCGCCCGCCCACTTCGATGTACCGCAGCAAACTGGCCATTCCCAAAACAGCAAAGAACAGGTTGTACCAGGACGGCATGGCGGCCGGATAGGTCGGCAGGCTCCAAACCGCCGCAACTACCGTGATCCCGGCCGCGGGTACAACCGAAGCGAACCGGGTGGCAACGAAGAACACCGCGGGCAGCCATGCCAGAAATCCCAGAAACACAGTCCAGCGCATGGCCACCAGATTGGTCCCCCAGACGCGAAAGGCGGCGGCATGAAGAAAGCTCAGCCCTCCGGTATAACCATCAACGAAATCCCGATGTGGAAGCTGGCCCTGAAGAACGCGCCAAGCGCTCTGTGCTAACAGGCCGTCATCACCGGGGACCCAGCCGACTTTCAGACGGGCAAACGCGTAAGCCGCGCTCACCGTGAAGGTCAGGACAAACACGAGCACGCTTGTTCGCCGGCTGTACAGCGGGCGAGTAAGGACCGGCTGTTCGCCGCCATTCAAGACCTGCTGCAATTCCACGGCCCCGGTCAGCCCCTTGCCGGCGACATCGTTGCTCTCAATTGCCATTCTCCGCTGTGGAAGCGAGTTCGTTAAGGTGAGGTCATTCTACCTTCACAGGCTCCCCCGTTCCATGCCGTTCCACTATGCCCCTTACGATGAATAAACTGTTCCAGGTAACAAACCAGAGCTAGCCCCTATTGCTTCTATCCATGCAGGTAGGTGGAACAGGCGGCACTGGGAGGCGAGTGTGATTATTGGCGTCCCCAAGGAAGTCAAAGACCACGAGACCCGAGTCGGAATTACTCCTGCCGGCGTGAAGGCGCTGGTGGATGCCGGTCACAGCGTGCTGGTCGAGACCGACGCCGGCACACTTTCGGGATTCCCTGACGCCGAGTACGCGTCTGCCGGCGCTGCGGTCGTGGAAACCGCCGGCCATGTCTGGAAGCAAGCCGACATAGTGGTCAAAGTGAAGGAACCCATCGAGCGGGAGTTCCCCTTCCTGCGCGAAGGACTCGTGCTGTTCACATTCCTGCACCTCGCCCCCCTGCCGAAGCTCACGGACACTCTGCTGGAACGTAAGGTGACCGGCATTGCCTACGAAACCATTCGCGACCAGAACGGCGGCTTGCCTTTGCTGCTGCCGATGTCGGAGGTCGCCGGACGCATGTCCGTACAGGTGGGCGCGTGCTATCTGGAAAAGGGCAAAGGTGGCCGCGGACTGCTCCTGGGCGGAGTTCCCGGCGTCCTGCCGGGCAATGTTTGCATCATCGGCGGAGGCGTGGTGGGTACTAACGCGGCCAAGATTGCGTTGGGACTGGGGGCCAGGGTCACTGTCGTCGACCTCAACCTGCACCGCCTGCGGGAACTGGACGACATTTTTTCCGGCCGCGTTTTTACCCTGGCGTCGAACGCCTACAACGTCGGCCATGCCGTGCGTGAAGCTGATCTCGTCATTGGTGGCGTGCTCATTCCGGGCGCAGCCGCGCCCAAAATTGTCACTCGCGAAATGGTCAGGAGCATGAAAAAGGGGGCGGTCCTTGTGGATGTAGCCATCGATCAGGGTGGCTGCATTGAAACATCGCGCCCGACTACCCACAGTGATCCTGCTTATGTGGAAGACGGCGTCGTGCATTATTGCGTCACCAATATGCCGGCGGCGGTTCCGCATACGTCCACACAGGCGCTCACGCATGCAACCTTCCCGTATGTCATGAAGTTGGCGCAGAACGGGGTGGAGGCAAGCATCCGCTGCTGCCGGGATATTCGCGAGGGCGTTAACACCTACCGCGGTGTGCTCACCTATCGCGCCGTTGCCGAGTCGCAGAAGAAGGCCTGGAAGCCGGTACAGGATTTGCTCGCGGGCAATTGAACTCTCACGTTCTACCCTACGAACTTGTATCCTTCACCGTAAATGGAAATGATGTAGCGCGGGTGCGCCGGATCGGGCTCCAACTTCTGGCGCAAGTTGGAGACGTGCGTATCCACGGTGCGTGTGGTGGTGGAGGTTTCGTATCCCCAAATCTGCTCCAGTATCTGGTCGCGGGACAGCACTTCTCCAGGGTGCGTAACAAGCAGGTGCAGCAGCTCGAATTCTTTTGGCGTCATCTCCAGCGCCCGGTTCTTGCGGCGGGCGGTGTATTGCTGAAAATTGATCTCCACGTCCCCGAGACGCCAGTGGGTCAAGGACGGCGCTGCGGTGGGAGCCTGCGTCTGCCGCCGCAGGTGCGCCCGGGCGCGAGCCAGCAATTCCCTCAGGCTGAAGGGCTTGGTCACATAATCGTCGGCGCCAACTTCCAGACCGACGACCTTGTCTATTTCCTGCCCCCGCACGGTAACAAAAATGATGATGGACTGCACCCGGCGCTGCCGCAGTTCGCGGCAAACATCCACACCGCTCCCGTCTTCGAGCATCTGGTCCAGCAGGATGAGATCGGGGGCATGCTTGAGCGCAAGCTGGACGCACTCGCTTCCCTTTCCCGTCTTGACAACGTCAAAGTTTTCGCCCTGGAAACTGGCTTCCAGGGCCTTGGCCAGAGCTACGTCGTCTTCCGCGATCAGTACCCGCAGTTTTCTGGAGAGCTCCGCACTCATCCGAAGTCGTGCCTCGCCTGCAATATGGCATAAACAATACACGGAAAAAGGGACCGCGTGCAGCGAATTTCCGCCAGTGCTACGAGGCTACATGCGCGCCGGCCGCCACTGCCTGGGCGGGTTTGGGAGCACGGTCGTGAGTGGCGGCATTGGGAAAGATCAGGCGGAAGCGCGTCCCGTGGCCGACTTCGCTGGCAACCTCGATCTTGCCGTGGTGTGCTTCCATGATCTGCTTGACCAGGGAAAGTCCCAGACCGCACCCGCCACGCGGCGTGTCACTATGCACCCGGTAGTATGGCTGGAAGATCTTTTCTCGTTCCTCGGGCGGGATGCCAATTCCATAATCCTGCACTTCCAGAATCGCCCGCCCGTTCTCGGCATACAAATTGACGGTGACAATCTTGGAACTTCCGGAATACTTCACCGCGTTGTCCACCAGGTTCAAGACAAGCGAGGCGACGGCACTGGCGTCGAAGACGACCGGGGGAAGGTCATGCCGGATGATCCCGCCAATGACAAACTCGCGCATGGCCAGGTAATCGCGGCAGCTCTGTACCGTATGCTCCACCACCGCGCTCAGATCTCCCACCTGCAACTCATACTGACGCACGCCGCGGTCAACGCGCGTGAAGTCGAGGATATGGTCCACCAGCCCGGTAAGCCGTTCGGCTTCGTGTACGATGTTGGCGCAGTTCTGGCGGCTGGCTTCGCTGAGATTGAAATCCTGCTGCAGCAGTTCCGAATAAACCCGGATCAAAGTGATGGGCGTTTTCAGTTCGTGCGAAACCCCGTTTACAAAATCAATTCGCAACTGGCTGATCTGGCGCTCATTGGCCATCTGGCGGTAAACCACAACGAACCCGGACACCACCACAATTACCAGGACCACGCAACCGAGAAGCGTGAACACGTCCATCACGGTTGCGCTGCGCTGCACTGCAGGTGGGGTCGCCACCAGTTCCCAGGAAGGAAACAAACTGCGGAACTCGGCACGCCCGCCTTTTTCCCCTTTGCGGTTCAGCATGAAACTGCTGTTCTGGCCGAGTGCAGGAAGGAATTCCTTCTGCATCCAGTCCATGTCCACGAGGAAACCAAGCAGAACCTGCTGGCCGCGCTCGGCTGACAGGACCATGTAGAAACTCTGCGTCCCACCGCTGTCACCGCTGCCATCGAAAGCAAACGCAAAGACATCGCCGACCGTAGGATTCTGTGCCCGCTCCGTTCCGCTTATCCGCTTCAGCACGTCACCGGGGCGACGCTTCTGCAAAGCTGCTTGCAAAGCGCGGATTTCATGGCGGCGCGCCACAAATGCACTCAGCTCGATATCCGTTCCCAAGCGCTTGCCCAACTCAGCCGCCAGTTTGTCCAGTTGTTCGGTGCTCAATTCCCAGCGTCCTGCGAGCAGGTCAGACCGCACACGCTGAAGGGCATCCTTGGCCGTGGGATCGTGCGCGTCCTGTAAGCCAAACGCGGCCCGGATGGCATACGGCGTGTAGCTTGGATCGTACACATCGCCGTAGCGCTTTTCCAGCTCGCGCCACGATGCGGACGCTTCCTCGAAACGCTTGGCCTCGCTTGCCACGGCCGCCACTTGCACTAGCGCCAAGGCGTGCAATTCGGTGCTGACCGGCAAACTGTCAGCCTGGCGGTAGCTGTCTAGTGCTCGCTGCCATTGCTGTCGTGCCTGATGTGTTTGAGCCTGCTGAAATAACTGTTGATACTGGTGGCTAATTCGGTCGCGCCCGGCATAATCGGCAAGACGACGGCTGCGAGGAGCAGTGACCAAAGGGAACTGCAGTTTTCCATTACGTATCAGAAAAGGCTGCGCGGCAATGGGATACTCTTTCAGTAACGGCTGAACCAGGTTCCTGAACTCGGCGGCCTCGTTCAGGTCCGGGCGCGGTCTTGCAGATAACGTGAGCAACTGTTTTTGCAGCGGTAGTTGGGCCAGCAGGCAGTTCTCGGCAATTTCCGAGGTGCGGCTTTCGATCTGCTCCACAAGCTGCTGGGCGCCGCTCCCGTTGCCTGTCCGCAGTTGCACTAGTGCGACCGCCTGGCGCTGCAAAGAATGCAGGCCAAGGTACAGGAACAACGCCGTGGGCAGCGCCACCAGCGCTAAATAAATAGCCAGAAAACGGCGGGAAACGCGTGTCTTGGTTTCGTGTTGCAACGGTCTAGGCATATCAACCGCAGGGCCTAAATCTCAAAATGCGCTCGCACCTGTGCCGGCCCATTTTGGAATTCGTGTCTGATCGGCCCGCAGCTCGGGGCAGCAAACCCCACCTCCATGACTGCAATTGTTGGGCAAAATCTTGCACACGGGAAAAATCCTTCTAATCCCTTTGTTAGCAATAGGGTACCTTTCTAAGGTCTCCGGGCCAAGGCGTCTCCTGTCTCAATCGTGAGACAAAAGAGATGCCCCGCATGTCAGCACAGGTGACAATCTTGATTCCCCCTGGTAAGCCCGGAGTCCTTCACAGGAATAGGGATTCAGCGGCCTCGAAGGCGCTACGCTCGTCGTCGGGAATTGACAACCCGAAGTGCTCGCGGAAGTGGGATCCGCTCGTCGTCTTAAAATGAGAATGCAGATGCTTTGTGGCTTCAGCTTCCCTCAACAGTTGTTTGCTTAGTCTGTTAATGTAATTGCGGTTGGCTGCATTGGCTGTGCGTTCAACTCCCTCGGGAAACTGTTAGCTGCTTGCTACGGCACTTATTCATCGCGCTATCGAAAAATCAGTCTTTGCGCCGCGCGGCCGAGCATTGGGCCATGGGCCAGCGTCTGTCGCGACGTTTTGTTGCTGGTGTCACTCTCGAAGAGGTGCTGGCTGCCGCCGGGGCCATGAACCGCGCCGGCATCGCCGTCAGCATTGACCATCTGGGTGAGAACGTAACCAATGCCGACGAGGCGCGCACCAGCGCCGCCATCTATCACCGCATTTTGGACGAGATCAAAGCGCGCGGGCTGAACGCCAACGTGAGCGTGAAGCTCACCCACATGGGCCTGGATGTGGACGAAAAAATCTGCCGGGACCTGATCTGCTCGATCGTCAGCCATGCGGCGCGGCAGGGAAACTTCATCCGTGTGGACATGGAGAGCTCAGCCTACACGCAGCGCACGCTGGATATTGTTCGCGACCTGCACCGCCAGCTCGGCGATGTTGTGGGCGCTGTGATCCAGTCCTACCTGCGTCGCAGTGAAAGCGATGTCGAAACGCTGCTCGCCGAGGGCATTCGCATCCGGCTATGCAAAGGAGCCTACGACGAACCGGCCAGCGTTGCCTTCCAGAAAAAATACGAGGTGGACGCCAATTTCATGCGTCTCATGAAGATGCTGCTGAAGAGTGGCATCTATCACGGCATTGCCACTCACGACCCGCTTATGATCCAGGAAACCGTCCGCTTTTCCGACCAGGAAAACATTTCCCCGGACGCCTTTGAATTCCAGATGCTCTACGGCATCCGCCGCGACCTTCAGCAGCAGCTCGTGCGCGAAGGCTGGCGCCTGCGCGCCTACATCCCCTTCGGCCCGGAGTGGTACCCGTACTTCATGCGCCGCCTCGCCGAGCGTCCCGCCAACGTCTTGTTTCTGGCCAAGAACATTTTGCGGGGATGATCCCTCGGAACGGGAAACGGGAAACGTGCTTACCGTGAGGGAAGATTCAAGTCACTGAAGCCGCGCAGCAGGTCGCGCTCGCTTTGAGAAAAGTCGCGTTTGAATTGTTCCGAATTAAGCATGCGCTGTCGCTCGGCAGGGTTCATGTCACGCAATCCTCGGAAGGCGTCCTTGAGTGCTTGCCGGCGCTCCGGGGGGAGAGCGCGAAAGCGCGAGAACATTTCACGTGCGCGGTCGCGCTGCTCCGGCGAGAGCCGGTCCCAGGCTTCCATGCGATGAATAATCCGCTCGCGGTCCTGCGGCGGAAGCGAATTGAACTTTTGCAACCGCTGGCGCAAGCGATCCTGTCGCTCCGGCGGGAGCTTGCGAAACTGCGGGTCGGTCTCCAATGCCTTCTGTTGCTCGGAGAGCGGAAGTCCCTGGTGACGGCGCAACCAATCGCCCGCGTGCATCCGGTCACGCTCTTGCGCAGAATGCCGCTCGTCGCGACCACCCCTCCCGGGGCCGCGCTGAGCGCTAGCACCGGTGGCCATCACCGCTACGATCGCCACGACCGCGATGAAATTACGCCAGTTCACACATCATTCCTTTTACGGATTTGCCGTCTGGCTCGCCGGATGTATGTCCTCCAGATCATCCAGAACGTCAAAATTGGCGTACAGGTCGTGGTTCTTGTCCAAACTCTGCAAATCGCCGACGGCAGTGCCGGGCTCCGCCTGCGCCGCCGCGGTACCTGCAGAGTTGCCGCTGCCGTGATAGAAAGTGGCGATGGCGGCGGTCATCAACACGGCCATGGCACCGGCCAGTACCGGCCTGCGCAACCAGGCAAAGATGCCCTGCGGACGCGCCGCTTCCTCGCGCAGGCGCGCCTGCAAGCGGGTATCGAAATACGGCGACGGCTCCGGCGCCTTCCACTCCTCCAGCAACGACATGGTCTGACGCAGCGACTGCAGTCGCTGTCCGCACTGCAAGCAGGTCGCCACGTGCTCGGCAACGGCAGCCTCCACCGGCTCTCCGCTGGCCGCGTCCATCAGTTGTTCGTTAATCTCGTTGCACTTCATATCCTGCCTCGAATCCCCAAGTACATCAGTTAAACAAAGTCCTTCAATTTCTCTCTGAGCGTTTCGTAGGCGCGGAACAACAACGACTTGGTTGCCGCTTCGCTCAGCTTCAGCACTTCCCCTATCTGTTTATAGTCCATGCCCTGAAACTTATGCATCAACACCGCCACCCGCTGCCGCTCCGGCAATTCCTCCACATGCCGTCGGATGGCCGCCAGCCGCTCCCGCCGCACGATGCTCTGCTCGACGCTCATCCTGCTGTCCGCTAGGTCAACGGTCGTGCCAGTTTCCGGATCGGGCTCATCCAGGCTTACCGTAACTTCCGGCCGTTCGTGCCGGCTGTCGCGGGCGTGGTTCACCGCCAGGTTGGTGGCGATGCGGTACAACCAGGTCGTAAACTTTGCGCTCGCCGAGTAGCTTTGCCGCGACCGGTAGACCCGCAGGAAAACCTCCTGCGCCAGTTCCTCAGCTATGGCTGCATTGTGCGCCATCCGGTACATGTAGCTGACCATCGGACGGCGATATTTCTCCACCAGATAATTGAAGGCGCCATCGTCACCCGCCTTGACGCGCAGCATGACTTCGGCGTCATCAGGGTTCCCGCTGATGATGGCCGCAGATCCGTGGCTGGATTCGCGCACACTCCCCTGCCTGCCCGCAGGTGCATACATGCCCTCCCGCTTGACGGCCAAACTGCTCACACCAGCATTAACCCGTTCGTCGGCAGAAAGTTGCGCCTCGGCCACAGCGTCCGGTCGCGCTTCCTGCGGAGCCGCTCCCGGAGACCAACCTTGCCCTTTATTGACTTCGTCCATAAACATCGCGGAACGTTGGCCGTTAGCTGCTCGCATTCCCGCCGTGCTGCTATTCTCGACCGGACGCCAGCTAATTATGCCTGATTTTATCGGAGTGAGCGCAGCAGTATTGGATGCGGGACAATAAGCGCGAGCAGACCAGTTCTGCTCCATTTGATAGAATGAGTTTACCGCTTAAACGAGCACTTAACTCAGCGGGTAGAGTGCCATCTTCACACGCTAGCCGTCGACCCTCCGGCTACTGAATCTAAAGATGTTAGATAGGGCTACGGACCGGTTGCGTTTTCCTGGAATCAAGAGCAATCCGACGCGCCCGCAAGCGCCCGGTGCTGGCGCCACGGTGAATGCTGTGCTTGAGGGCAATTTGCACATCGCGGCGGACGAGCGCGGTTGAACATGGACTAGTTGCCCGGCTGTCCCCGCATGCTGATACATAGGAACGCCGCTCTCGCGCTTGACCGCTTGTTCGTCCTTTCTTTCAGCGTGCTGATTTCATCTTCTCCTTGGGGCATGATTGCACCTCAAAGCCGGGTTTGCCTTATGAAGATTCCGGGCCAAATTGCCGCGCGCATATAAGACGGCTATCAGGCGGCGCTTACCCGGCGCTGTGCTTCGGCCCGGTTCAGAAACTCCCGGACTTCCTCGTCGGTGGTCTGGCTGAACTCACAGTACCACTGCCCAACCGCATAGAATGGCTCGGGGGTGGCTGCACAAACCATCTGGTCCGCTTCTGTCCGTAATTCCTCGCACGTGCTCGGCGCCGCCACTGGCACGGCGATCACGATCTGCGCCGGTCCTAGCCGCCGCAGCGCCGCTGTAGCTGCGCGCATTGTGGACCCGGTGGCCAGGCCGTCGTCAATCAGGATCACCGTTCGTCCGTGCACGTCGAGGGGAGGGCGGTGGCCCCGGTATTCGCGCTCGCGCCGCTCCAGTTCCTGTAACTCGCGCGTGGTGATGGCCTCAATTTCGGACTGCGGGATATCGAGCAGTTGAACGACCTCGGGGTTCAGGACTCGCACGCCACCCGAGGCAATGGCCCCGAGCGCCAGCTCCTCCTGGCCGGGCGCGCCCAGTTTGCGCACGACGAAGACGTCCAGCGGAGCATTCAATTCCCGCGCCACTTCATAAGCCACAGGGACACCGCCGCGGGGCAGTGCGAGCACCACTACGTCCGGCCGGTTTGCGAATTCACGCAACTCCTCGGCCAGCACCTTCCCAGCTTCAGAACGATCTTCGAAGAGCATTGCGAACCTGCAGCGGCGATATCAACTTTCTTTGTTTGTCCCTTACGTTAATTTGGATGCCTCGCCACGGGAGATAGCGTGCGCCAATGCGACTACAGGGTCCGAATCTTACGTGGTCTTCTTCCCGGTCTGGCGCATAACGTTGAGGAAGCTGGCCAGCACGGGTGAAGGATCGTCACGGCGGTAGGCAGCAATCAACTCAGTCTGCGGCACATTTCCCGAAAGCCGCCGATACACGACGCCTTTCCGTGGGATGTTCTCCACGGTGGCCGCTACCAGCGTGATGCCCACTCCTGCGGAAACCAGGCTGATCGTGGTCTGAATTTCCATGGCTGTCTGCACCACCTGCGGCTCGGAACCGGCCCGCTGACACAGGCCGATGATGTGCGATGCACAGCCGCTCTGCTGGGCGTCCGAAATGCAAATCTTCGGCCACGGCGAGGAAATAACGAAGTTGACGAAGTTCCATGCGCCCGTCCCTTGATCCCCTTATGTTATCAATAGCATGAAATAAATGTATTGGACGTATCAGCACCGCCTGAGAGATGATTAGCCCAAGGACCTTTCTCCCTCGTTGACAGCCAGTGGGGGCTGTGAAGAAAGACACGATGGAAATAGCATGCAGCAAGCACAAGCTGGATCCGGCCATGGTGGCAGTTATGCTTGCGGGCGCCTGCACTTTTCTTAACGTGTACACCACGCAGCCCCTGCTGCCGCTGTTCCGCCACATCTTTCACGCGTCGGAAATGGCTGTGAGCCTGACAGTCAGCGCCACCACGCTGGCAATCGCGCTTGCCGCTCCGCTGGCCGGTCTGCTGGCGGAGAGGTTCGGGCGCAGGCGCGTCATAGTTCCTTCGATTCTGCTGCTGACTGTCCCCACAGTGCTGGCAACAACTTCTGCCGATCTGCATACCTTGATCGCGTGGCGGTTTCTGCAGGGTCTGCTCGTGCCCGGAATCGCTGCGGTCATGATTGCCTACATTGGCGAAGAGTGGGCGGGACGCGGCGTGGGAGCTGCCATGGCCGCCTACGTGAGCGGCACGGTCCTGGGCGGATTTCTGGGACGCTTTCTCACCGGCGTTGTGACTGATCATTTCTCGTGGCGTTTAGGGTTTGTGGCCATCGGAGTACTGAATTTTGCCGGCGCAGTCGGCGTCTGGAAGTGGTTGCCGTCCTCGAAGAATTTTGTGCCCTCTACCGACGCTCTGTCGTCCATGCGGGAGGGGTGGTCGCACCTGCGAAATCCTCGCCTGCTCGCAGTCTTCGGGATGGGATTCCTCTTGCTTGTGTCCCACGTGGGCGTCTTCACCTATGTGAATTTCTATCTGGCGGGAGCGCCCTTTCATTTGAATTCTGCCGCTCTGGGAAGCATTTTCTTCGTTTATCTGTTCGGACTAGTAGTCACCCCGCTGGCTGGCAGATTCTTGGACCAGCGCGGATTCCGCAATACGGTGCTCCTTTCCTTTGCGATGGGCGTTGCCGGACTCCTGCTCACACTTACGCACTCGCTGGCGTTGGTTATCGCCGGACTGGCGCTTTTCTCCTCGGGTGTGTTTATCTCTCAGGCGGCGGCTACTGTGCAGGTGGGGCGGGTTGCAGGGGCGGGTCGCTCCACGGCCGCGGGAATGTACATTTCTTTTTATTACGGCGGTGGATGTTTCGGCGCCATCGTGCCGGCATGGGCATGGATGCGTGGAGGATGGCCTGCCTGCGTGGCGTTGCTGATGCTCGCCTGCGTCAGCACGGTCCTGCTGGGGTTCGCGAGCAGTGCCGGCCGTGCAGAATCTTCTGTTCTGCTGGACACCGCAGCCGAAGCCAGTGCGGATTAAAGCGAAACCACAGATGGGGTAAACCGCTCGCACAGCCGAGGGCGGCTGTGCCACAAGGTTTATGCTTGCGAGGCGGCCGGCAGGGCATCAACTGCCTCTTTGCTTCCTTGAAAATCGTTCTCTAAGTATTTTCAGCAAAGACCATCCGCCAAAACCGGGCATGTGGGGCACCAATTCACACTAATTGGATTTTCAAGAATTCTGCTTTAGTCCGTTTGCCGTGCTCACTTCAACCGCAAGCTGTCCAACATCGTTCTGAACGCCGGGGCGAGCTGGTTGTAACACCGGGAGCGAGCGGCTTACTTCCGCCTGCGCCTGTTTTCCCAATTGGATATCCTGCTCGTGAGAAAACGTATTGAATGCGCCCGGTGTGAGCTGAAATCTGCCTGATTGAGTCTGGGTTATATTGCGGGCAGCGCAAGCCATCAAGGCGGCCAGCGTCATCATGACCAGTACCCTGCCCACGTTCAGCCTGGTAAACATACTTCGTTCCTTGCTGATACGATGCCCAGGGGTGGGGTGCTGTTGGAGATGTCATCAGGAGGCTTCCGCAACTCGCGTCGGGTACGCGTGTTCTAACGAGAAGCTGTTGACGAATGCGTGCGCTGTGCGGCAGCATGCATCTAAGCTGTTCAGAAACTCAGAAGGGGGCACTATGTGTCGCAATTTCCGGTACGCCCTGGTGCTGTTGCTGGCGTTTGCGCTGACGAGCGCAGTCGCAGCGCAGCATTCGCAGACGCAGCCGACGAACGGCGGAGCGCGCGTGCGCGTCACGCAGGGACCACTTATCCAATACGTGGATGAAGCCTTGGCGGTGGTGACCTGGACTACCGATCTAACCAGCGACACGCGTATTTATTACGGCACCGATGCCAACAACCTGAACCGCATTGCGGAAGCGGATGGCTACAGTACCATGCATCGGGTGAACCTGACCGGTCTATCGCCCAGCACGACTTACTATTTTCAGATTGATACCGGCGACATGCAGCCTAGTGCCGCGGAACCGGTCGCCAGCTTTCAGACGGTGGCTCAAGGCGCTTCGCCGTTGCAGAATCAGCGTCCGCAGATGGCCGGCACCCGCCAGTGGGGCAACGCGCCGCAGCCTGCCGCGCAACCTGCTGCAAAGTTATCCGTCACCGGTGGTCCCACTATTCAGTTCGCGGATGAAAGTTCCGCCGTCATCACCTGGACCACGAATCTGCCGGCCGAAAGCAGCTTGTATTACGGCATGAGCCCGAACAATCTTTCATCCATTGCGGACGGCCCAGGGAATACCACCAACCACCGGGTGCACATTTTGTCGCTGAATCCAAACACGACCTACTACTTTCAAATTCAGCAAGGTCCTGGGCAAAGCCCGACGGCCGTGAACAGCTTCCGCACAATTTCTGCCGGAGGATCGCCGATCTACAACCAGCCGGTCGCGATAGCGGTTGCGCCGCCCCGGCCGCCAAGTCCTCCAAACCGCAGCGATGAGGGTTTCGGGCAACGCCAGCCTGCATATACCGGCCAAGGCATGCAGGTTCCGGCGGGCACCGAGATTGACGCCACTTTGCAGAACACCTTGTCCAGCAAGACCTCGTATGTGGGCGAGAAGTTTTCTGCGGTCATCCGGGGTCCTGTGCGCTCGACCACGG
Organism: Terriglobales bacterium; assembly: GCA_041946765.1. Taxonomy (GTDB): domain Bacteria; phylum Acidobacteriota; class Terriglobia; order Terriglobales; family Acidobacteriaceae; genus JBHGAZ01. The sequence goes on along the minus strand of JBHGAZ010000006.1, from coordinate 99,551 downwards.
GGGCAGTAGCCATTCCGGCCGGTTCCGTTGTCCACGGCGAAGTCACTGAAGTGGTGGGAGGGAAAACGCTGCCATCGGTTCGCGGACGCGGCAAGCTCAACCTGCGCTTCGTGGACATCGCTATACCCAACGGCCCAACGATCCCATTGGCGGCGACGCTTGAGTCCGTCCATGATCGCACCGCAAACGAAGAAGGTCAGGTGCAGTCCGGTACCAAGGGCAGCACGGTTGCCAAAGATGTGGGCATCGGCGCCGGATTGGGTACGGTGGCCGGCCTGATTTTCGGCAGCGCCCTGAAAGGTTTGCTGATCGGCGCAATTGCCGGTGGAGGCTATGTGCTTGCGACCGGAGGAAAGGATGTGGAACTGCCGGCCGATTCCGGGCTCAAGCTTCGCCTGGACAATAACGTGACCGTTCCGGTGAGCGGCAGCGACAATCGGTGGCAGTCTTGGGACCGGCTCCCAGCGTCGGGGCGGTGACTTGCGAGAGAGGCAGCTTCTTCGAATCTCGCTTCTTTCCAGCCAGTAGCGGCATCTGATAAAGCGACGCGGCGAAAGGTTTGTTTTGGCTTGCGCTCGCCGCAGGCGCGGGTTAACATTTGATGTTGTCCTCCAAACGGCGGCACGTTCCCGTGCTGGCAATCCGCGCGCAGCAGATCTAGCGCTAAACGGACGAATTAGTCACGCATCCAGCTGCACCGGTGATTTGCACGTTGCTCTCTAATATGCGCGTGGCATTTTCTACCTGGCGCAGTACCGGTCACTAAGCTCTCCAGTGGGTTTCGAAAGCTGGAGCTTAAGAACTAGTTTTCGGCTAGAGACAAGAGGAAACTTGTACCTCAAAGAGATAACCATATGAATTTTGGACCGAATCATCCCTCTGGCTCTTCGCCTGGAGGGCGAGGCAAAGGCCGCCGCGGACGTCGTCCCCAGCACAAACGCGGCAGCGGCAAAGGTGCGGGAGCACATGGCGCCCATGGCCAGCACGCCGGCATTTACAGTGCTCCCATGGATCACAGTTACCGCGCCGCGCTGCATGGCCAGAATGGCAACAGCGCGGGCAAGAACCGCGGCATGCGGCGTCCGCATCCCGGCTACGGCACCCAGTATTTGCAGCCCGATCCGGAACCGCTTCCTCTGCAGGTTGATGCCGCCACCACCCGCATCTTTGCTTTTGTGGACGACATGTTCTTCCTGGCCAAGATCCAGGAGACGGCCCGCAAGCTCAACGTCAAGGTCGAGTTCGTCAAGTCCGAAAAGGACATTTTCGACCGCCTGGGTGAGAACGGCGATCAGAAACCGTCCCTGATCATTTTCGACCTAAACAACACTTCCGCAAGGCCGCTGACCATTATTCCCAAGCTGAAATCGAAGCTGAAGAAGGACACTAATATCATCGGCTTTCTGTCGCACGTGCAGGGCGATCTGAAGGTGAAGGCGCAGCAGGCCGGTTGCGACATGGTCCTGCCCCGCTCCGCTTTTTCGCAAAATCTGCCCCAATTGCTGCGCCGCCACGGCGCCGCGGAAGAGCAGACGGTCTAGAGCGGTCCGCTGCGGTTTCTTGGAGCCAATACTGCTGCTCTGGCAAGCAACTGTCCAGTGCTCGCCCGCAACTCAACAGATATGGCTCTCACCCGCACCATTGAAGAGCTGGAACTCACTCCGGAACTGCAGCGCATTTACGCCGATATTCGCGCCAGTTTCGACCTGCCTTTTGTCCCCAGCGTCTTCAAGCTGGCGGCCGCTTACCCTGAATACCTGCGCTGCATGTGGCAAGACCTGGGGCCGGTAGCGCGTTCCAGGGAATTCCAGGCCGCGTCCAAAGCGCTGGAAGAATTCGTGCGCTCGCTTGTCATCAGCGGCGGGTGGAAATTTTCCGACCAGCAGCGGGTGCTCTCGGGCCAGAAGTTTTCCTCCAACGATATCGAACAGCTTGGGGCCATCGTGGCCACGCTGAAACGCGGGATTACCCGCATGATCCTGTTTACTCGCCTGATGCAGCGCGGCTTTTCAGGCGGCCAGCCGGGGCGGGTCAGCGACGGCCGGCAGGCATCGGCGCTGTCCCGCATGGTGACACTGCACGTGCCCAACGAAAACGACGCGGGACTGCGCGCCTGGCTGATCTACTCTGATATCAAGCGCACCCTGGGCGTGCGCAATGTGCTGAGCATGTTCCGGATCCTGTCGCCGTACCCCGGCTATCTTGCTTCCGTATGGCTGGAAACCAAGAAGATCCTTGCCGACCCCGGCCTGCTGCGCGCCCGCGACGAGGTCAACAAGCGCGCCCTGGGCCTGTTGGTCGGCTTGCCCGCACGAGACCACCGCGCCGCCTGCAAGAACCTGGACGCAAAGCAGTGGCGTGAGATCGAAGATATGGTTGATGGATTCGCGCGCGTGCTGCCTCAGTTAGCACTCGTCAGCGCCTCCTGGCAACGCTCTTTCCCGCACTTCACAGGTCAGATCGTCGGCGTAGCGTAGACGAAAAAATAAACGCAAAGGACGCAGAGGACGCGGAGGCTATTTTTCCGGCTGAAAGATGTAGCTCCCGCTGGGGTGCGCGCAGAAGGATTCCGCTACTTCAAGGAAAGCTCGCGACGCATGCGAGAGCGTCGCATTCTTGCGATATACCAGGCGCAACTTGCGTTCAAAACGCAGCTCGCGGACGGGGATGCGGACCAGTTCACCCCGCGCGATCTCGCTTTCTACGCAGATACCCGGCAGCAGGGCCACCCCGTTTCCAGCGGCCACGAATTTCTTGATTGCCTCAATGGTTGGCAACTCCACATCCATGTTGAGCGGAACTTTTCTGCGCCGGAAGGTTTCCAATACCTTCGCCCGGTAGGGCGAGGGCACATTATGTGCGATGAAAGTCTGCACCCCAAGTTGCCGGATGGAAACCTCCGGCGCAGTGGCCAGGGGGTGGCGCGGGGGAACCACAAACGTCAACTCGTCGCGGTACACGAGGATGGATTTCAGGGCCGAGTCCTCCGGCGGGAATGTCAGCACGCCCAGTTCGATGTTGTGGTTCAGGATCTCGTTTGGAATCCGGCTGGCCAGGGAACGGTGCACGGTGACTTTGATCATCGGGTGCAGGCGGCGGAACTTGTCCAAAACCGGCAGGAGGTAGAGGCAGGTGAACTCGTTGGCGGAAATGGCGAGCTTGCCGCGATGCATCTGGCGCAGCTCTTCGATTGCGGTCAGCGCTTCGCCCCGCATGTTGAGCAGCTTTTCCGCGTAGTCCTGCAATACGCGTCCGGCGTCGGTGAGGATGCCTTCGCGCGAAGAGCGGTCGAACAGGGGCTCGCCGATTTCCTCTTCCAGCTTGCGCACCGTTTGGCTGATCGCCGGTTGCGTGCGGTTCAGCCGCTTGGCGGCGCGGGAGAAACTGCCCTCGCGCGCGACACTTAAGAAGGTCTCTACCTGAAAAAGGTCCATGCGGAATCTGGCCTCCACGCCCGCAACCAACAGCTTATACCATAACAAATTATTATATTTGCAGAAGAATTATAATCTTGCTTTATTGACAGCCGCTGCCCTAAGCTAATGGCGCCGGATTTGCCCGGCGAACTTTTTATATCAGGAGCATCGGAGATGGACCGAGCCAAGATCACGATTTTCGATACCACCCTTAGGGACGGAGAGCAATCGCCAGGATGCAGCATGAATCTGCGGGAGAAACTATGCATGGCGAGGCAGCTCGACCGACTGGGAGTGGACGTGATCGAGGCGGGTTTTCCGATCGCGTCCCAGGGTGACTACGAAGCGGTAGAAGCGATTGCGAAAGAAATCCGGCGTCCGCGGATCGCCGGCCTGGCACGCGCCCGCAAAGAAGACATTGACCGCTGCTGGGAGGCACTGCGTCATGCTGCGCACCCGTTCATGCACGTATTTCTGGCCACGTCGGACATCCACCTGGATTACAAGCTGAAGATGACCCGCGAGCAGTGCTTGAAGCAGTCCGCCGAGATGGTGGCTTACGCGCGCTCGTTCGCTCCGGAGGTCGAGTTTTCGGCGGAAGACGCCATGCGTACGGATGTTGATTTCCTCATCGAGGTTATCGAGGCGGTAGTAAAAGCGGGCGCGCAGACGGTCAACCTGCCCGATACGGTGGGCTACAACATCCCCAGTGAAATGCAGCGCATCTTTGGCGAGATCTGCAAGCGCATTCACAAGAAGTATCCGGACGTGGTCATCTCCACACACTGCCATGACGACTTGGGTTTAGCGGTAGCCAACTCCATCGCTGCGGTACAGGCGGGAGCGCGGCAGATCGAGTGCACTATCAACGGCATCGGCGAGCGCGCCGGCAATGCTTCCCTCGAAGAAGTAGTAATGGCGTTGAACATACGCCGCGACGTAATGCCGTTTGAAACCAGCATCCACACCGACCAGCTTTACCCCTCCAGCCAACTGCTCACCGAACTGACCGGCGTCTCCGTCCAGCCCAACAAGGCAGTCGTTGGGCGCAACGCGTTTGCGCATGAAGCCGGCATCCACCAGGACGGCGTTATCAAGAACCCGCTGACTTATGAGATCATGACACCGCAGTCGGTGGGAGTTCCCACGAACACCCTGGTGCTGGGGAAACACTCCGGGCGGCACGCGCTGGGCAAGCGCTGCGAGCAGCTCGGATACCAGTTCTCGCGCCGTGAACTGGACAGCGTGTACAAGCGCTTTGTGGCGCTGGCGGATGCCATCAAAGTCGTCCACGATAAGGAACTGCTGCAAATCATCCAGCAGGAGATATCGGGCACGACGGCAGTGCCGAGCACGACGGAAACGGCTCCCCACAGGACTGTCGGCGGCACCGCAGGGATCGCATAGCGGATTCTGTTCTTCGCCGGATGCACCCTGTCCCTTGCGATAATATTCAGGGATGGGGTGCGTCCGGCCCCGTTCGCGTCCCCCACTTATAAACCGCTGATCAACACAGATGAACGCAGATTAGAATGAATGACGTATATCCGCGTTTATCAGCGTTAATCTGCGGGGATTAGGTTTCGTGCTTGGGAGAACCATGACACTGAAGATTGCTGTCCTTCCCGGTGACGGGATTGGTCCGGAAGTGACCCGCGAGGCGGTGCGCGTATTGCGGACGGCCGGCGAAAGTGCCGGGGTGGACTTTCGTTTCGAAGAGCTCCCCGTTGGCGGCATGGCGACGGACGCTTACGGTACCCCGCTGCCTCCGGAAACATTGAAGAAGTGCCAGGCGAGCGACGCGGTCCTGCTCGGCGCTGTCGGGGGGCCGAAGTGGGACAACATGCCGCGTAGCCACAAGCCTGAAACCGGGTTACTGGGATTGCGCAAGGGACTCGGAGGCTTTGCCAACCTGCGCCCCTCGGTCGCATACGCAGCCTTAGCAGAGTGTTCGCCGCTGCGCCCGGAGGTGCTTAAAGGCGCTGACGTGCTGTTCGTGCGCGAACTGCTCGGTGGCATTTATTTCGGCGAGCCGCGAGGTTTCATTGACGGTCATGGGCCAACATCGGCGTACAACACCATGGCCTACACCGTCGCGGAAATCGAGCGCGTGGCTCATGTGGCGTTCAAGGCGGCACGGGAGCGGAAGAAGAAGCTCACGTCCGTGGACAAGGCGAACGTGCTCGAAACCTCGCAACTATGGCGGCAAACGGTTACGAAGCTGGCTGCTGAATATCCCGATGTCGCAGTGGAGCATGCTCTAGTGGATTCCTGCGCTATGCGCCTGGTCACCGCGCCCGCCAGCTTCGACGTGATCCTGGCGGAGAACTTGTTTGGCGACATCCTCTCCGACGAGGCGGCTGCGATTACCGGCTCTCTTGGCATGCTGGGATCGGCAACGGTCGGCGGCGCAGTGGATCTGTACGAGCCAATCCACGGCTCCGCACCGGACATCGCTGGACGGGGAATCGCGAATCCACTGGGAGCCATTGCCTCGGCGGCCATGATGCTTCGGCATACGTTCAAACTCGAGGCGCAAGCGCGGGCTGTCGAAGCCGCCATTGGCGCTGTGCTCGATGCCGGATACCGCACGGCGGACCTGAAGCCGGGGCCGCGTCACCGTCTGGCCAATACCGATGAAATGGGCACGCTGGTGGTGCAGGCGATGGCCAGCGCAAACAACAAGAGAACTCACGCGTGAGAACGGATACCTATGGCAGCTCGCGGTCTATTTGACAAACTCTGGGACGAGCACGTGGTCCGCCAGTCTGAGGGCGAACCCGCGCTGCTCTACATTGATCTTCATTTTGTGCACGAGGTTACGTCGCCGCAGGCGTTCGAAGGTTTGCGCGTCGCCGGCCGGCGCGTGCGGCGTCCGGAACGCACGTTTGCCACCGTGGACCACAACGTGCCGACCACGCCGAACCATCGGCCTATCACCGATCCCATCGCCGCGAAGCAGATTGAAACCCTGCGCGCCAACTGCGCGGAGTTCGGCATCCAGTTCGCCGATATTGACTCCGCAGACCAGGGAATCGTGCACGTGATCGGCCCGGAGTTGGGACTGACGCAGCCGGGAAAAACAATTGTCTGCGGTGACAGTCACACCAGCACGCACGGCGCGTTCGGGGCGCTGGCGTTCGGCATCGGGACTTCGGAAGTCGAGCATGTGCTGGCCACGCAGTGCCTGCCCCAGAAGAGGCCGCGCTCCATGCAGGTGAGGATCAAAGGCCGCTTGCCGCAGAATGTAACGGCGAAGGATTTGGCGCTGGCGTTTATCGGCCAGATCGGTACCGACGGCGCTACCGGCTACGTGGTCGAGTATGCGGGCGAAGCGGTGCGCGCGCTTTCTATGGAAGGGCGCATGACGCTATGCAATATGACCATCGAGGCTGGAGCACGCGCCGGCATGGTCGCTCCCGATGAAACCACATTCGCGTATCTCAAGGGACGCCGCTACGCTCCGCAAGGCGCTGAGTGGGACAAGGCGGTTGCGCGCTGGAAGACGCTGCCTTCCGATGCAGGCGCCCACTTTGACAAAATCATCGAGCTCGATGCCAGCACCATCGCCCCGCAGGTGACTTGGGGCACCAGCCCGGGCATGGTGGCGGCGGTCACGGCCCGCGTGCCCGATCCGGCTGCGGCCAAAAACGAGTCAGACTCCCGCGCCGCCACGCGCGCCTTGGAGTACATGGCGCTGAAAGCGGGCACGCCGATCGAAGAAATTCCGGTGGACCGTGTATTCATCGGATCGTGCACTAATTCGCGGCTGGAAGATCTGCGCGCCGCCGCTCGTGTCGCCAAAGGTTATCACGTCAACCCGAAAGTGCAGGCACTGGTGGTCCCAGGCTCGCAGGCCATCAAGCACGCCGCCGAGCGCGAGGGCCTGGACAGGATTTTCCGCGCAGCCGGTTTTGAATGGCGCGAGTCCGGGTGTTCCATGTGTCTCGCCATGAACGCGGACGTGTTGCAGCCGGGCGAGCGCTGCGCATCCACCAGCAACCGGAACTTCGAAGGACGCCAGGGGCGCGGCGGACGCACGCACCTGGTCAGTCCTGAAATGGCCGCCGCGGCCGCTATTACCGGCCATTTCACCGATGTCCGCAAGTGGCAGTTCAAGGATGCCGCCGTCCACCCCAGCACGCCAACAGCTGGCGTGCTGGGGACCCCAATGGGAGGGAACTGAAGTATGCAACCGTTTCGCGTACACACGGGCCTGGTCGCGCCGCTAGACCGCGCCAATATTGACACCGACCAGATCATTCCCAAGCAGTTTTTGAAGCGCATTGAGCGCACCGGTTTCGGCCAGTTTCTCTTCTACGATTGGCGCTTTAGGCCGGATGGCACGCCGGATGCCAGCTTTGTCTTGAACAGTCCGCAGTACTCGGGCGCGTCCGTACTGGTGGCGGGCAAGAATTTCGGCTGCGGCTCTTCGCGCGAGCACGCACCTTGGGCGTTGGGTGATTACGGCTTTCGTGTGATCATTGCACCATATTTCGCTGATATCTTCACCAGCAACTGCCTGAAGAACGGCATCCTGCTGGTCGCGTTGCCGGAAGCGAGGGTGGCTGAGCTTATGCGCCGGGCGCAATTGCCGGGTTACAAGCTCACCGTGGATCTGGAGAAGTGCCAGGTGCGCGATGAGCAGGGATTTTCGGTATCATTCAAGATTGACGATTTCCCCCGCCGCTGCCTGCTCGAAGGACTCGACGACATTGGCCTGACGCTGCAACACGAAAACGAAATCGCCGCCTACGAGGCGCGCCACTTCGGAGCATAACGTTCCAAGCGGCCTAAAAAGCTGCAGAAAAACTCGCGTCTGAAAAGCTGTACCGTAACGGCGTCATCCCGAGCGACTGACGGCCGGTTTTTGCCGTAGAAGGATTAGCATTTCTTTCCATGAATGTACGGCCACTCAAAATGCAGATGCCTCGACTCCCTGCCCCTTCCCCTTCGCTCCGCTCAGGGTCAAGGTCCGGTCGCTCGGCATGACGCCTCTTTTGAGTACAGCTAGACTAGAATGCAGCAGCTCTAATTTGTCACCTGATTCCCGTTCCTCCTGATTTCCTTTAACCTAACTACGTGCTTTCGACAGCCCACAGACTGCTGCCGTCCGCCTGCCATTCATTGGTGGGCAGCCGGCCGGGATCTGTCTTGCTGGAAACAGCGCGCTTCGACGCGGACAATACGCGCAGCTATCTCTTTCTTGATCCGGTTCAGGTCTTTTCTGTTCAGCACCTGGGTGAGCTTCCCGAGCTCTTCGAGCAGATCGAGTGCAGCCTGACACGTGGCAAGTTCGTTGCCGGGCTCTTCGGATATGAGTGCGGCTATCATTTTGAGAACATAGGCGATCCGCCGGACACCTCGGTCCTGCCGCTGGCCTGGCTGGGAGTGTATGAGAGGCCGCGCGTGTTTGATCACACGCGCGGAGAATTTGAGCAAGCACCGGATTTCAGGCTGTCCGACAACGATAAGCGCTCCGAAACTGAGTTCGCCGTCTCTGATTGCGGACTGACGATCTCGGAAGCGGATTACGCATCAGCGCTCAATAGAATCAAGTGCTACATTGCCGCAGGCGACACTTATCAGGTCAACTTCACGGATGAGCTGCGCTTCTGCTTTTCAGGCAGCCCGGCAGCCTTGTTTACCGCGTTGCGTGCGCGCCAGTCCGTGCCGTACGCGGCCATGCTGAACCTCGGCGAGAGCTGCGTCCTTTCGTTTTCTCCGGAACTGTTCTTTCGGATCAGCGGGAACAGAATCATCACTCGACCGATGAAGGGCACGGCGCGGCGCGGTCGCACTTTGGCCGAAGATCGGGAACTCGCGCAATGGCTCGCCGCAGACGCGAAGAATCGCAGCGAAAACGTCATGATTGTAGACCTGCTGCGCAATGACCTGGGCCGCATCTGCGAGACCGGCTCGGTGCGGGTGGATGACATGTTTGCGGTCGAGAAGTACGAAACGCTGTTGCAGATGACCTCCACCGTTTTCGGGCAGCTCAGGCGCGGCCTGCGCGTGCATGACATTTTTCAAAGCCTTTTCCCCTGTGGTTCCGTGACCGGCGCTCCCAAGATACGGACCATGCAGATCATTCGCGAGCTGGAGCAGCGTGCGCGTGGAGTGTACACAGGCGCCATCGGATTCTTTTCGCCACGTGGTGATGCGGTCTTCAACGTGGCCATTCGGACGCTCGTGCTTCATGGTTGCGATCGTGCTAACTCCGTTGCTTCGGAACCGGCGCGCTGGAGCGGGAGCATGGGCGTGGGCAGCGGCATCGTTTTCGACTCCGAAGCAGCAGACGAGTATCGCGAATGCTGCCTGAAGGCCGACTTTCTAAGCTCTGTTACGGGAGCAGATTACGGCCCTTGCAGGCAGGATTTCCAGCTTATTGAAAGCATGCTGTGGGACGGTGGCACGCCCCTCTTGGAGTTGCATTTGAAGCGCTTGCGCGAATCGGCGGAATACTTCGGGTTTGCCTTTGATGAGCCGGCAGTCCGGGAACAGGTAGCTGAGAACGCGCAGCAGCTCCGTCGCGGAGTACGATACAAAGTGCGTCTGCTACTGAGCCGTGGCGGTGAAGTCCGGCTGGACAACTCTGCAATACAAGAAGAAGCCGGCGCGGGGCGCGTGGTGCTTTCAGCCGTGCGCCTATCCTCTGCCGACCGGTTTCTGTTTCACAAAACCACCCGGCGCGAGTTGTATGATTGCCTTTACGCGGACGCCCGCCGGAGCGGATACGATGACGTGATCTTCGCGAACGAAAACGACGAAATTACCGAGGGCGCTATCAGCAATGTTTTCGTTGAGATCGGCGAACGCCTTTGTACGCCGCCGATTTCCAGTGGACTGCTGCCCGGCGTTTTTCGAGAGCACGTGCTGAGCACGAATCCGCGAGCCAGGGAACAGGTATTGAAGTTGGAGGATTTCGAAAACGCGGCCGCGGTCTACATCTGTAATGCGGTCCGCGGCATGCGAAAGGTAAGGCTGGTAGTGCCCGGCTCATGAGAACGCCAGTCAGATGTGCCCGTAGAGGCTACGAGGGCACATCTCTTCAGCCGTGCTTACGGAGAACAAGTCTGGGAAGCGGGAACTCGCGGCCTGGGCGCTGGTTGATGAGGGTTGTTGAGTTAGATGCCCAAGCCGCGGTTCAGCAGAGCCACTTGCTCCGCTCTTCTGACCGACACTATCCCTGGCTGCTCAGGCCGTCCAACGCATAGTTCCGCTGAGGATTATGCGAAATCCGCCGAAAATTTCTGTTTATGACTGGGATAAATGTTATTTTTATCGCGCAACGACGTAGCGTATTGTTGCTCAACTTACGTGCCGCGTTCGCAATCGGTACGGCAGTGATGCGGGCCGCGACGATTGGAGACAACCAGTACTGGATTTCCAACCTCAACCAGAACAGAGGGGCCAGCTATGAAACCGCACCAATCCGCCTTGATCCCGGGATGCGCACACTTCCTTCTGGCATTCAGTATTGTTTGCGTTTCCGCGTGGGCTCTGGCCCAGGCTGCTCCGCAGGAAGCAAAGGACGAATGGAAGCCCGGCACGACGGTGACCGAGTTGAAAGACGTGGTCTCGGGGGCCAATCCGACACGTGTTGTCCAGACCCGGTCGGAAGTTAACGGCCGCCGGATCGAGACCCGGGTTACGGAGGCGGCTTCTATCAACGGAGGCTACGCTCCTATTAGCGAGACTGAGCAGGAAACTGTACAGGTTGATGCCAACACGACACGCGTAGTGCATCGGGTGTATGGGCGCGACGCCAGCGGCAGCCGCCGACTGGTTCGAGTCACAGAAGAAGAAAAAACCAAACTGCCCGGTGGTGCCGAAAGGGTCGTGCGCACGAGCTCGGATGCCGATACTAACGGCCGCTTACAGATGACGGGCCGCGAAATTCAGCAAACGACTCCGATTGGATCCGATAGCAAGAGAACCGAGACGACAATACTTTCGGTTACGCCCAACGGTTTTGCTCCTGTCCAGAAAACCATGGAGGTGGAGCAACGCCGTGGCGACACCACTGAAATCCGGAAGTCTTCGTTGGGGGTGGACGTCAATGGCCGGCTGGTACCCTTTGAAGAGCGGCAAACGTCAACCACCACCACTGATGCAACCCGGACTACTCAAGACCGCGTTGTCGCCGATTCCGGCAACGGAATGACCGTCGTGCAAGTGACCAAGGGGACGGAAGTGAAGGATGCGCAGGGACAACAGCGCAGCGAGGTGCAGACGTTTACGCCTTACGTCCCGGGCGCCGCGCCTGGGACGGATCTGTATCTTGGGCGGCAAGTCACTACGGTGACTCGCACCCTGCCCAGTGGCGGCCAGGAAACCGAACAGCAGGTCAAGGTTGCAATTCCAACGGCTCCACGGGAAGGTCTGCGGGTGGAACAGGCGGTGACTGAAGTCTCGCGTCCCACTGCGCCTGGTAAGACTGAAACCAAGACCAGGATAAAGCAATGGGACGGGAATCAGGGCTTGCAGACGGTCATGATCGGCGACACCTACCACTCAACTGTAGTGCACTGAAGCCTGGCACATCGCGCGCCTGAGCACACAAGCAGCTAAATTGCGAATCAATTTGTGACGGGAGTTGATCTAAAGCTGCGTATGGCGGCGACCGCACCTGCGGCGCTGCGAATCGAGTCAAGAGAATTCTGACTTCTGAAGGAGGAAGAAGATGGAGCGCAAGGCCAGCGCCACCTGGAGAGGTGGACTGAAAGACGGAACGGGCGTGGTCTCCAGCATCAGCGGCGTTCTCTCCGAAACACCATATTCCTTTCACACGCGCTTTGAAAATCAGCCCGGCACCAATCCGGAGGAATTGATTGCGGCGGCGCACGCGGGCTGCTTCAGCATGGCGCTTTCGGCGAAACTCGGCGAAGCTGGTCTGACGCCGGAGCGCATTGATACCAATGCCACCCTCACCATGGAGAAGCTCGAGACGGGCTGGACAATCACGAAGGTGCATCTTGTCGTGCGCGCCAAGGTGCCCGGGGCCGATGCCGCAAAGTTCAACAAGGCCGCTGAAGAGGCCAAGGCCGGCTGTCCCGTCTCCAAGGTATTGAATGCCAAAATAACGATGGATTCCAAGCTGGAGTCGGAACTGGCAGCAGACTGATCCTCAGAACCCGAGCAAAGGCAAAAATCAGGGCGACCTGCTGGGCCGCCCTTTTGATTTCCAGTGATTGTATACGTCTCAGGCCTGCGCGGGCCGTTCGCCCGGCTGGATGCTCGGGCGTCCCGGTTCAGGCTTGAGCACCTGTTGCACGCCTTCTTCGGGAGGAGACGGCGGCACCACGCGCGCCGGCAAGTCCTTGCCCTCGATAATCATCCTGATCTCGTTGGCATCTATGACCTCGCGCTCCAGGAGGGCGTGCGCGATGCGGGTGAGAACTTCCTTGTTGCCGTCAATAATGTCCCAGGCAGCCTTGTAGGCGGTGTCCACGAGCCGGCGGACTTCCTGGTCAATCTTGATGGCGGTGTCCTCGCTGAAATCGCGGTGCTGTGCGATCTCGCGGCCCAGGAAGATTTGCTCTTCCTTCTTGCCGAAGGTGAGCGGACCGAGTTGGCTCATGCCGAACTCGCATACCATCTTCCGCGCCAGATCGGTGGCCTGCTCGATATCGTTGCCAGCGCCAGTAGTCATCTGCTGCAAGAAAATCTGCTCGGCGACGCGCCCGCCCATCATGATGGCAAGCCGCGTTTCCAGGTACTCCTTGGTGTACGTATGCTTGTCGTCAATAGGCAACTGCATGGTCACGCCCAAGGCCATGCCGCGGGGGATGATCGTGACCTTGTGCAACGGATCCGAGTGCTTCATCATGGCGGCGACCAGCGCGTGCCCGGCCTCATGGAATGCAGTGAGCCGCTTCTCCTCATCGCTGAGGATCATGGACTTGCGTTCGGCGCCCATCAGGACCTTGTCCTTGGCCAGTTCGAAGTCGTACATCAGGACCGTCTTGCGGTTTTGACGCGCAGCGTTGAGAGCAGCCTCGTTGACCATGTTGGCCAGGTCAGCGCCGGAGAATCCCGGTGTCCCGCGAGCCAGAACGGACAAATCCACGTCGTCGTTGATAGGAATCTTCCGGGTGTGGACCCGGAGGATTTCCTCGCGGCCCTTCACGTCGGGACGCGGCACAACCACGCGCCGGTCGAAGCGACCGGGACGCAGTAGCGCCGGATCCAGCACGTCCGGACGGTTGGTGGCGGCAATGAGGATGACGCCCTCGTTGGATTCAAAGCCGTCCATCTCCACCAGCAACTGGTTGAGGGTCTGTTCGCGCTCGTCGTGGCCGCCGCCTAGACCGGCGCCGCGATGGCGTCCCACGGCGTCAATTTCGTCAATGAAGATGATGCAGGGGGCGTTCTTCTTTCCCTGCTCGAACAGGTCGCGGACACGGCTCGCGCCCACGCCTACAAACATCTCGACGAAGTCGGAACCCGAGATGGAGAAGAAGGGAACGTTGGCCTCACCAGCTACCGCGCGTGCCAGTAGGGTCTTGCCGGTCCCCGGAGGCCCGACCAGCAGAACTCCCTTGGGAATACGGCCACCCAGCTTCTGGAACTTCTGGGCTTCGCGCAGGAACTCGATAATTTCCCGCAGCTCTTCCTTGGCCTCGTCCACCCCGGCCACGTCCTTAAACGTGACCTTCTTCTGCTGCATGGAAAGCAGACGGGCCTTGCTCTTGCCGAAAGATAAGGCCTTATTGCCGCCGGTTTGCATCTGGCGGATCATGATGAACCACAACGCGCCCAGCAAAATTAGCGGCGCCAGGTTCAACAGCCAGGTGGGCCAGCTTCCGCTCTGTACGTCTTTGACCGTGATATTCACGCCTTTGTCCCGCAGGATCTTGATCATGTCGGGATAATTGGCTGGCACGGTCGTGTGGAACCCGGCTTTATCATTGCGATACTTGCCGCGGACCTCGCTGCCGATCATAGTGACGTCGGCAACGTTACCTTGGTCCACTTGCGACATGAATTCGGAAAAGTTGATCTCCCGTTCTTTGGCTCCACTTCCACCGGCCTTGACCACTTGCCAGAGCAAGATGCCCGACAATGCGATCACTAGCCAGAAGACCACGGTTTTAACGGTCGAATTCACTGAAAGCTCCTGTACACCGAGGGCTTGAACTGCCCTACCTCGCCTCAAACAATTAGATGCTCAAAGGACGAGAACTAATTCATTCGTTTTCTCACACATACATTCTAACCCGTTCCCGACGCGAAAACTTCTTCCCGTTCTTGCAACAATTACGAAAGTTTTCGTTGCACCGGAACAAGGAGTCAGGTCAAGCCCCGGCAATATGGGGCGCCTGACCGGCGACGGCAATATAGGGCAGGTTGCGCCCGCGTTGCGGCGCGCCTAAACCGTAACCGCACACCTGCATTTCCCCGGTCAACTGGAAGCCGCAATAGTCCGGTTGTAGCGAGACCCGGCGGGCTCCCTCGCGGTCCAGAAGGGTGGCGAGTTTCACCGAGGCCGCTCCCCGTCCCATGAGGTGGCGCATCAGGAATTCGGTGGTAATGCCGGAGTGCACCAGTCCCTCCACGAGTAGGACGTGGCATCCTTTAACGTCGGGCTCGGGCCCGAAGAAGATTTCCATCTTGATTCCGGCGCCTTGCGTGATTTCCCTCAGGTCCGGGCGCACAAACTGGCAGACCATTTCTCCCGGGATCTGGCGGATAAGGTCGGCCATAAAGACGAACCCATTTTCCATGACACAAACGGCGTAAATGGCCTTGCCGCGGTAATCGGCGGCAATCTGGCTTGCCATTTCACGGACGCGTTTGCGGATTTGCTCGGCGCTGAGCAGCACGCGCAGTTCGCTGGAGGATGCAGCGTCAGGGCTCAATCGGACCTCGCTGTGCAAGTAGAATTCAGGCCGGAGTACCTGACAGTATAGACGCGCCTCACGATGTTGTGGTTCCCTCTTTATCTATCTTAGTTTCATCGATTTGCACCGCCTGTGTAGCCCCCGCCTTGACCGCAAACTGCGCCGGGACGGGGAAGCCGCGCATCCAGACCAACTGGTCGCCGCTGGCCAACACCGGCCACAGGGCACGTTCCCGCCCAGAAATATGACGCCCCTGCAGCAGCTCCTTTACTTTCTTGGGAGACTTGGTGTGGGCAGGCCAATATCGGTCCCCCGGACGCCAGTTGCGCACCCGCAATTCGGACCCGAGGGAGACGGGATCCAGTAGCTGGTCACGATTATAGCCCCTGCCTTTCGGTGCTGGAACCGCTGGAACAACTGCCCCGCGCAGCGGAATCAATGAGGCGCGCAGCCGCCTTCCGGCTTCTGGAACATACACCTCACCGGGAACCGGAAGCGCATAATCATAATTTCCAGGAACGCCGGCAACGACGGCTCGAAACGCAAGATTGCCGTTTACCAATTCAGCCACGGTGTTCTGCGGCAACTCGATGCGCCCGTTCCTTCCGGCCTCGACGAGTGCGCGTACGGCCTCTATCTGTTCAAAGCGCAAACGCAAGCCCTCTCTTTCCGCCGCTGCTCGCACCAGCCTTCGTTGCAGGGCCAGTGGAACGTGAGGGAATAGCTTGAGCGCAGGCCCCAGGTCGGGAGCGCTGCGCAAATGCTCTTGCCAGTACCCCTCTTCCCCCCGCGCGATCTCAGCCAAATCCCCCAGAACCTGGCGGATCGCCGGATTGAATTCAGTTTCCAGCAGCGGCAGCAACCGGTGGCGGACGCGGTTTCGGGCGTGCCTCAGATCGCGATTGCTGGCGTCTTCACGCCAATCCTGGCCAAGGGAGCGCAGGTACTGCTCCAGTTCGCTGCGGCAGATTGCAAGCAGAGGACGAACAATAGCTGCTTTGTGACTGGCGGCTGTCAGCTTGGGATAGATTCCGGCGAGGCCGCGTGTCCCTGCTCCGCGTATCAGCCGTAGAAGCACGGTTTCGGCCTGATCATCGAGGGTGTGCCCGGTAGCGATTTTCGATGCCGCGCCGGAGCCAAGCACTTGGGAAAAGTATGCATAGCGCAGCTCTCGGGCTGCGGTTTCCAGGCTCAAATTCCGGGATTTTGCGTACGCGGGCGCATCACCGGAGCCGCGGTGCAGGAACAGTTGATAGCGGTCAGCAAGGGCGGCCACGAAATGCTCGTCGGCATCGGCCTCCGCCCCACGGATTCTATGGTTGAAGTGAACGAGTGAAAGCACCAGTCCCAGTTCGTCCCTCAATTTAAGCAGCAGACGCAGCAACGCGACGGAGTCGGCGCCTCCAGAGACGGCCACGCCGACGCGGTCGCCCGCGCACAGCAGTTCGTGCTGGTGGATGTAGGCGAGCACCTTGTCTTCTAACGTGAGCTTTTTGGACGCGCGGGACACGAGCTAATAGTACGAGAAGGTCTCAGGCTTGCAAAGTTACCGGGGTTCCCTGCCCACAGGATTCTTGCGGGCCTGGGTGGAGGCCAGCACCCAGGGTTACTTCCGCCCAGCCACCTTCGGCGACTTAGTAACGGCCTCGTGGATCTGCTTGATGTGCGCCGCCCGTGAGCGGGCGATGAGTTCGTGCAGATCATATCCGTAAGGACCGTACGGCTGGAAAGCTTTCTCATCGAAGAGGCGCTTGATGCCGCATTGCGTGCACACCTGATAGGAATATTCGCCCTCGCGAATGGGCCAGCCCATGTGCGTATGCCAGCAGCCGCGCAGCACCCAGGTCAAAGCTCCGCCCACACCAACCACAAACGCTCCCAGCGGCAACACCCAGTGCGGCACCTTACTGCGGCGGCGGTGGGGATCGGTCTCTTCGGGTTTGCGTGCGGCCTCTTTTTCTTTTTCGTCAGCCACGAGTAATGTTCTCCTCTAACCATTTTAGTCCCGGACGCATTATTCAAAGGCCTTAACGCAGAGGACGCGGAAACAGCCGGGTGATCGGGTGATCAAAAGGCGTCTACACCGGAGCGAGGCATCTGCTTTTCTCAGTAAAAACAGATGCCTCGTCGGGCTACCGCCCTCCTCTATGACATATGAAAATGAATTGATGGCGCACCGCAGTAGGGGTGACAAGTGGAAGCAAATTGGGACCTGCACGGAAACCGGAACTGGAGACCGGAATCTGGAAACTGGAAACTTGAAACTACTTCTACAGCAGTTTGTCCCGAATCTTGATCTCGCTGGTCAGCGTGCGGTGCACCGGACACTTCTGCGCGATTTCGAGCAGACGCGCGCGCTGGGCATCAGTTAACGGACCTTGCAGGTGAATCTGGCGGCGAATCTCTGTAATGTGGCCGTCTTTGGTCTCGCAGTCGGCGCAGTCGCGGGCGTGTATCCTGGCTTCATCCAACTCCACCACAACCTTTTCCAGCGGGATGTTCTTGCGGCGGGCGTACAGCAGCAGCGTCATCGAGGTACATTCCCCGAGGGCCGCCAGCAGATACTCGTAGGGACTCGGTCCGGCATCGTCCCCGCCTGCTTCTTTGGGTTCATCGGCGCGCAACTGGTGCTCACGCGTGGTGACCAACTGCTCGAGATTGCGGACGGATTCAACGCGTACGTGGGCCATTGAGGACTTGCGTTTCCTAACTGGAACGTGCTCCCGCAGACGCCGCACTCTAAACCAGAAACTTAAAACTGTCGCCTACGATTTGGCTTCCGGAGGGCGCGTATATTCTATCGGACTGGGCGGGCCGCCAAAGCGCGTATTTTTCGTTTCCATGGGATTGACCGCAGTCCCGCTGTAAGTGCCCGTCGCTTGCGCCGGTTCCGCCTGGACGGGCCCGGTGCGGATGACCCGCTCCTGTCCTTTTCCTTCCAGCGAAGCTTTGAAGTCGCGCAGCGCCTGCTCGATGTAGGCTTCCAGACGACGGCCCATAGGCCGCACGAAAGGACGCAGCAGCACAGGGCGGGGGGCATAATTCATGGTGACGTGCAGGACCGTATCGTTACCAAGAGGAGAGAAACTGACGCGTCCGGTATGTTTGGGTCCTCGAATTGATTTCCATCCGATGGCCTGGTTGGGAATGAACTGCTCGATCTGTGCTTCCCACTCAATGTCTTTTCCGTCCACCCTGGCTTTCCAGTATGAACGCTCGCCGAACGTGCGCAGTTCCCGCAGCATGCTCGACATCTGCGGAAGCCGAGTCAGGTCCGTCCAGGCTTTGAAAACTTCCTCCACGGGCTTGCCGATCTGCACTGTCTTCTCGAAGCGCTGGACATAGGCGCTGCGCGTGAAGATTCTTGCGAGCAATCCAGTGCCAAGAACCGCGCCGGCGCCCACAGCGGTTCCCGTAACGAACCCCTTCCAATATCTTCTGGTGGCCATATTTGCTCCTTAGTCTGTATCCGAGAAGCGGACCAGAAACTTTTCCGGTGGCCGTTCTCAAGCTGGGAAATTAGAAAATCAGAAATGCCAGCAGCTACGTCGCGTTGGAACCGCGGATGAATGCCCAGGTTGCCAGCAAGCGGGGCCAGCGCTGAGCTCTGAGCCAACGTCAGTATTGTCAGCAACATCAGCTAAAACATGAGCTCCAAGCTGATCGTCTTGCCGTTGGAAAAGCTCGGTGAGGTTCGGCGTCAACTAACGGCGGCCTCGATGCCGGGCGGCAGGCGCGGCATGCGAGGAGCGCTGGCAGGAGCCGCCGCTGGGCTCTTGGGCGCCTGGGCCATGAGCCAGTTTGCTGACGTTTCCAGCCGTTGGTTCGACCTGAACCGGAAGACGCGCCGTCGCGGGCACAAGCCTCTGGGCAGCGAAGAGGAAATGGACGCGACCTTTGGAGTGGCACGCCTGCTGACGCGAAGCTTTGCCGGCGCGGAGCTATCGCGCCGCCAGGAATACCGCGCGGCTGTAGCAGTGCATTACTCGATCGGTGTTGCCCTGGGCGCATCCTACGGCGCTCTTGCAGAAGTTGCGCCGGTCGTTACCACCGGCTTTGGCACTGCCTTCACCGCAACGGAGTGGGGCATCGGCGAATTTCTCGGCCCACTGCTGCCGTTCATGAAACGCAGTTATCCTACTTCTGTGCGGCTGCATGCGCTGGCGGGTCACGTTGTGCTGGGACTTACGATGGAGTTGGCGCGTCGCGGCATCCGCGCCACCATCTCTCGCCTGCCGGCTTCTGAATCAATGGATTCGGCGGTGTTCCGATGGCGCAGATAAGAATCGGCACCTCAGGCTGGCATTACAAGCATTGGCGCGGCCCGTTCTACGACGAGCGCTGTCCGGCCAGTAAAATGCTGGATTTCTATGTCCGCAATTTCGACGCGGTGGAGATCAACAACAGCTTCTACAAGCTTCCTTCAGAAGAAACGTTCGCCTGCTGGCGCGACGCTGTGCCGCCCGGCTTTTGCTTTGCCGTAAAGGCCAGCCGGTTTATCACCCACAACAAGAAACTGAACGATCCGGAAAATGCTCTGGAAAATTTTCTGCCCCGCGCCGAAGTGCTCTGCGAGAAGCTCGGACCGATCCTGTTTCAGTTGCCGCCGCTGTGGCGCGTGAACGTGGACCGCCTAGAAGAATTCCTGTCCATTTTGACCAAACGCAAGCGGCGGTATGCCTTCGAGTTTCGCAATCCGACCTGGCTCGTGCCTGAGATCTATCGCGTGCTGCGGCGCCACAATGCAGCTTTTTGCATATACGAACTCGCAGGATTCGAAACACCGCAGGAGATCACCGCCAATTGGACGTACATCCGCCTGCATGGGCCGGGAAATAAGTATCAGGGCAGCTACAGTACCGAGCAACTGCGCGTCTGGGCGAAGCGTATCTGCGACTGGTCACAGTCACTCCAAAGTATTTACGTGTTCTTCGATAACGATCAGGCTGGCTACGCCGCACAAAATGCGCTTGAGTTGAAGAAGCTGGTGATGCGGCGAGCGACGAGGGGGCATGCAGCATAAACCAAAGCCGTCACACAACGTAGACGCTGAGAGGGGCAACGGCAACCGGAGAGCTGCACCCAATCCAGATGAGTGGCTGGTCCGGCTGCGGCCGCGGGACTCCATCATCTATGTCACTCAAAGCCGTACAGTCCTGGCCACCGGCCGCGATGGTTTCATTACCAACCCGGAAGAACAGCAGGGTTTGTGGGTGTACCAGACGCGTATGCTCTCTCGTTATCGGTGGCTGATGGACGGCAAGCTGCCCTTAAGTGTCTCCAATTGCAACGTGCAACAGCATAGCTGGCTTGGCTACTACATCGCTTCCCCCACTGGAATCACGGATGAGGGCCACGACGAGCAGAATCCCACCCAGCAGACGCTTGAGCTGCGGCTGGCGCGGTCAGTAGCCGATGGAATGCACGAAGACGTGGATGTCACCAACTTCACGCAGAAACCCTGGAGTTGCGAGCTGGAACTGGAGATTGACGCCGATTTTGCCGACCACGCTGAGGTCAAAGGAGAGCGGCAGCAGCAGGGGGAACTCCATCGCGAATGGCGTCGGATTGGCCGCCAAGAGTGGGAGTTGAATTTCGATTACCGTGCCGAGCACTGCTACGACCACCAGGGAGACCAGGGAGCGGCGAGCATCCACCGCGGTCTCTCCATACGCGTGGAGAAGGCAGATTCGGAGCCGCAATACACGCCCGGACGCGTTCGCTTTAGGCTCGAACTCGCGCCTCACGCCACCTGGCATGCATGCCTCAATTTCCATCCCCAAATCTACGATTTGCCCCGGCCTGGAGTGGGGTTGACCGAGGATTCCATGCCCGTCCACTACGCCTGCCATTCTTTTTTCACCCGCGACACCGAGTGGGACGCGAAGCGCGGCGCTTTCCTGGACGCGGCGACACGGTTTCGCGCGCGCGAGACAGAGACGCTGGAGCATGTTGTCATCGGTGCACTGGAACAGGCTAAACGAGACCTGGCAAGTTTGCGCCTCTATGACTTCGACCTTGACGGGAACGCCTGGGCGACGGCGGCGGGCTTGCCCATCTATGTGGGTATGTTTGGCCGCGACATGCTAACGTCTGCATGGGAAGCCAGCTTTCTCGGTCCCGAGATGATGCGCGGAGCACTCGCGACCCTGCCACGCTGGCAGGGCAATGAGATCAACGACTGGCGGGACGAGCAGCCTGGCAAGATGCCGCACGAAGCCCACACCGGTCCGCTCTCGTCCTTGAATTTCTCCCCTCACGGCCTTTACTACGGGGAGGTCAC
This sequence comes from Terriglobales bacterium, assembly GCA_041946765.1. Taxonomy (GTDB): domain Bacteria; phylum Acidobacteriota; class Terriglobia; order Terriglobales; family Acidobacteriaceae; genus JBHGAZ01. The sequence continues at coordinate 78,006 of JBHGAZ010000006.1, read as the reverse complement.
GGCCTCGATCTATTACCCCACCGTTGTTTCCGCTCTGTGGCATTGGACCGGCGATAAAGAGCTCGTGCGTCCCTTCATCGAACCTGCGCTGCGCGGCCTGCGCTGGGCCGATCAGTACGGCGATATTGACGGCGATGGCTTTTACGAATACCAGACGTATTCCGAGCAGGGCGAAAAAAACCAGGGCTGGAAAGATTCCGGCGATGCCATCGTGTATGAAGACGGCGCTATCGTGGAAGACCCGCTCGGCACCTGTGAAATGCAGGGCTTTGCGTACGTCTCCAAGCTGCATTTCTCCGAGTTGCTGTGGTGGCTGGACAGGAAAGATGAAGCGCATCGGCTGTTCCATGAAGCCGAAGAATTGAAGAAGCGCTTCAACAATGCCTTCTGGATGGCGGACGAGGGTTACATCGCCATGGCTCTGGATGCCAACAAGCGCCAGGTGAAGTCCATCGCATCTGATCCTGGCCATTGCCTCGCCAGCGGAATCGTGGATCACGCGCTCATTCGGCAAATGGCCGACCGGTTCACTGCGGACGATCTATTTTCCGGTTGGGGGATTCGCACGCTCTCCGCCCGACATCCGGCGTTTAACCCCTACGCATATCATCGCGGCACGGTCTGGCCGGTGGAGAATGGCGTGTTCGCGCTGGCCTTCGCACGCTACGGCCTGCATGACAAGATGCACATGCTCTGCAAAGCCATGTTCGAAGCGGCCTCGCTCTACGATTACTATCGCCTGCCGGAACTGCTTGGCGGACACCAGCGCGACCAGCAGCACCCTTTCCCGGGCGCTTATCCCCATGCCAATTGGCCGCAGGCCTGGTCCGCTTCCTGTGTCTTCACGATGATGCAGGCCATGCTGGGACTTTATCCTTACGCGCCGCTGCATACCTTGCTGCTCGATCCCTGGTTGCCGGAGTGGCTGCCGGAAATTACAGTGAGTAATTTGCGGATCGGCGAGGCGGTGGTTTCGCTGCGTTTCTGGCGGGAAGACAATGGCGCCACCGAGTATGAAATCGTAGATAAACGCGGGCACTTACACGTTGTCCGGCAGCCTAGCCCCTGGTCGCTCACAGCAGGATTCGGTGAGCGCGTGAAGGACGCAGTTGAAAGCCTCCTGCCGGTGAGGTGAGAAACAGAAACACAGATTTGCACGGATTTCACGGAATCTAGAGCAAATCAATGAAGCAAATCAAGGAAGCTGTGTTCCGCAGTAAATTATTTTGCTGTCATGACGAGCGAAGCGAGGCATCTGCCTTTGACGACGGTATCGGAAAGCAGATGCCTCGTCGGGCTGGCGCCCTCCTCGTCATGACACCGCAGTGCCCTCAACAATGCGTGCGAATCCGTGCCAATCCGTGTTCAGGTTTTTCCCCGCGTTTAGCGGCCCTCGTGCTCTCGTCTGTGACGGTCGGCCTCGTTACGGTCAATTTCCTTCCCGCAGGTTGGGCACTTGATCCTGTCCTGTGCTGTGCTTTTCTTCTCGGGCATTGATTGACTCTCCTTTCAGATTACCGCCTCAGGCGGCGGAACCGATGTACTCTTCCGGGTTCTCCTCGAATTCGTCTTTGCAATCCGCAGAGCAGAAGTAGTAGGTGCGGTTGTTATAGACAGTTTCAGCCGGCGCGCTCTTCTCGTTCACTTCCATTCCGCATACTGGATCCACGGCCATAGGGCCCTCCTATCTGTGGCCGCTGCGACCATCGCGGTCGCAGCAACATGGAGCGTGAGTGTGGTGCTCCCGCGCAGACGGGAGCGGGATAGAACCTGGCCTCACACTACAATGCGTACCGAAGCCAGGTTGAGTTGCCGGATTTTGGGCGCCGTGGTAATGGGATGTTTTGCCTCAGGCTGGTGTTGCGCGCTCCAGCTTTTTCCAAGGCTTAGTGCGTCTTTTTGGAAATGTATGTGCCCATGGTGAATCCCCGCGCAGGACAAAACGGGGCACCCTCTCGCCATCTATATCACTCAGCGAACGGAGGTCGTATGGCAAGCAGACAGGAACGCAAGCGCAATATTTCAGGTCTGTCCTCGCGGCCACGCAAGTCGCAGCCGCGTCAGCCGGTGTCCACCGGATCCAAGCCGAAGGTCCACAAGTTTGGAAAAGTAAAGGTGCACGAATTTCCGTCGCCTGCGGCCGAACGGCGGAAACTCTCTGGCGCAGCCGTACCACGGGAGCCCGCGCCTCCATTCCCCGAGCAGCATCAGGAGAAGCCGGGCCTGGAGCAACAGCTTCAGCCGCGGCCGCACTACCATGCTCCGCTGTACAAGCCTGCCGGCAAGCTGGAGAACAAAGTGGCGCTGATTGCCGGCGGAGATTCGGGTATCGGACGCACTGTGGCCGTGTTGTACGCGCGCGAAGGCGCCGACGTGGCGCTCGTCTATCTGCCTGAAGAACAGGTGGACGCAGGAGAGACCGAAAATGCGGTGAAGGAGTTCGGACGCTCGGCGCTGCTGATCCCCGGAGACGTTACCGACCCTGAATTCTGCCGCCGGGCCGTGGAGCAGACGGTGCAGGAGTTCGGCAAAATCGACATTCTGGTCAACAACGCCGCTTTCCAGCAGCACCAGGAAGCTCTGGAGCAGATTTCCGACGAGCAGTGGGACCGCACCTTCCGCACCAACATCTATGGCTGCTTCTACATGACGAAAGCCGCCCTGCCGCACTTGAAACCGGGGAGCGCGATCATCAATTGCGGCTCTATCACCGGCCTGATCGGCAGCAAGCAGTTGCTGGACTATTCGGCCACCAAAGGCGCAATCCACGCCTTTACCAAATCATTGGCGCAGAACCTGGTGGAGAGAAAAATCCGGGTCAATTGTGTTGCCCCGGGACCGGTGTGGACGCCCTTGAATGTTGCTGACAAACCTGCGGAAAAGGCAGCCAAGCATGGACAGGACGTGCCCATGAAACGGCCTGCGCAACCGGAAGAGATGGCGCCCGCGTTTGTGTTCTTTGCCTCGGAAGCCGATTCGTCGTACGTCACGGGAGAAGTGCTGACGTTGCTGGGCGGGGAAACGACAGCAGCGTAAACCCAGTTTCAAGTTTCTGGTTTCCCGTTTCCAGTCGGCCTGCGCGTCTTGATCGTTCTTGGGAGCGTTGGAGTGGGGGCGGCAGAACACCCTTGCCCACCCAGGCAGATGAAAATCGAATTGGTGCCCCACATCTGCCCGGGCTTGGCAGATGTAGGTATTTTCAGCTGAATGACTGGAAAAAGTAGATGCCTCGTCGGGCTGTCGCCCTCCTCGTCATGACACACAAGAACAGACGGCACAAATGAGCTTACCAGTAAACGCAACTAAAAAACTGAAAACCAAGAACGGAAACCGAGAACTGAAAACCGGGGGCAGGAAACTGGAAACCGGAGACGGGAAACTGCCTTTAAGCTATATCGCTGCGACCGGTGCGTTTTTCCCGTTCAATCTTGCGTTCCAGAAACTCCACATGGTCGCTCTCGAACTCGGCCAGCTCCAGATAGAAGCTGCGCAGCTTGGAGTCAGACGTGATGTCCGCCAGTTTGCCGTAAAAGCGCAGTGCTGACCGCTCCGCTTCAATTGCCACTTCCAATGCTTTCACGCGCGGAGCCGGTGTAGCCCGGGACCGCACAATGGCAAAGAGATCAGCGTCATCCAGACGCGGCACTTCAATGAAATCACGGATTTCATCTTCGGTAACACCGCAAGGACTGGCGCCGAAACGCTCGAAGTAGCGTTCCTGCAATTGCCTTCCGTGGTTGCGTTCTTCCTCCGCCATGTCCACGAATGCGGAAGCGATCTCCAGCGACTCGGAATCTTTGAATTCCCTGAACAGCTCGGAGAACTGGCGGTAAAGTTCCGCATTGCGTTGCTCGATAAAAATGGCTACGTGTAACCCCTCCTGTGGAGTGAGGGAAGCGAACTCGCGTTGCATGTATGCTCCGATGGGCAGAAACATATTCCCCGGCACAAAGCGCGTCAGGTCCCGCCGGCCGGTTTCACTGCACCGGAGGCGCTACTGACGCCCGTGCCGGGGAAACGCACGCAACCAGTTTATACCGTCTCCAGAAGAGGCAAGTCTTCCCTTCGCTCGCCTCAAAACTAAACCGGCCGCTTTCGGGAACAAAGGCCAGCCCCGATTACCTTCAGATTACAGCCGGGCAACCAGTGCCATTTTGTCGAGATTAACTGACTTCACGCCGGGCACTGCCCCCGCAATCTGACGGATATGGTCCGCCTGCTCAACCTGCATGAGCGCGCCTTTGACCATTACTACTCCGGAATGAACTTTGATTTCCAGTTCCAGTTCGGAGGTAGTGAAGTTGGTTGCCAAATTTGCGCGGATGCGGCTGGCTATGGCCAGATCCTCCATCGCTTGCTGATTTTCGCGAGTCCAGCGGAAGGGTTCCTGCTTCAGCATGGAACAGATCACCTCGCACGCCTGTTCAATCTTAAGACGGTCAAGGTTGATGACAATGTCGTATAGCGCCGGATCAGCCCAATCTACTCCGTAAAGAGAATGAGTCCACTTGCGTCTTTCCTCGTCAATTTTCTGGATGTAGGCAATGGCTTGCTTGCGCGAAAGTTCCAGCCGCTGCTGCACCTTCGCGATGCGGAATTCCATAGGCGCGACTACCCGCGTGCGCAAGACGTGAGTGGCGTCCTTGAGCAGCAAATGGCCGGCGAGGCCGTGATAGATGGCATTCCCGCTCCTGACTTCTTCCGTGAGCGCCGCCTGAATGACGGCAAGATAAACGTAAGCAGCATGCCGGGAATGGCCCAGAAACGTGGGCGGCTTGTCGAGAGCAGTCTTCAGCTCCTCGCCTGATATCCCCGATGCGGCGGCTTTCTGCACGATCAGGTCACGGTCAATGCAGCGGTAACCGAGTTTCTGGGCCAGGGCTTCCGCCAGCATCTTGCCACCACTGTAGGAGCCCCGGGAAATGGTGATCACGGACATAGCTCCCCTCCTTTCGATGCGCTCATGGCCACCCCCGCGTTGAACTGACCGCCGGCAACAGCAACTCTCCGGAAGAACGCGTCCTGCTGGAAAAACCAATAACGTTGGATTTTGATTGGTAACTCTCTGGCTCAGTCGTGGCCAGGCGGGAAGAACCGGGTGCTTCGAAGATTATGAATTCGCGCGATCGGCGAGTTGTGGAACAATTCGCGTATATCGAAAGCATTTTCAGCCTCCGACACCTGCCAAAAAGAACAGGCGACGTGGTAACGCGGGTCCCACGATCAGTGAGGGCGAACCCTCGTTCTTAAAAAGACTGCGAGTTCACCCCGCGATCTTCTCTTGATTCTTCGCGCGCTCGCGCTCGATGCGTGCGATCGTCTTGCGCAGCCATTCGATGACCTGCTCCTGCACTGCCTGTTCATTGTAGCCCCGGTCGAGGGTCTCCACTGTCTGCCCGGATTCGTTTAACGGGATGTGATGGCAGGGGACATTCTCATTTCGGTACTGCGCGGGAACAAAGTCGTAAAGCAGGCACTCGTCACAGGGATGCAGCCGGCTGGGATCGTTGAAATTCAGGCAGGTAAGCGAGTCTTGAAAGATGGAAGTCGGTTTCCACGGAGTGCGGACGGAGCGCCCATAGCCCCCCTGTTCCAGGAAGTTCAATTCAAACCGCAACACTTCCAGGATGTCACGATCGTCAGTGGGCATTTGGTACCTCCGCTGATGGCCTGGAAAAATTGTCAGACTGCCAGTCTTCCCCCGCCGTGTTTTTTGTCACTGGCTGGAGTGACATTGCTCACAATGGCGGCCTCGTACCGTGCTGCGGCCGGAGCAGGCCCGCTGTTCGGCGCAGAGTCGGCCAGTTCCGCAAATGGTCCTCTTCCTTCGTCTCTCAGAGCAACACCGCCAGGGGCAGAAGAATCCCATTGCGTACGGCAGCCCGGAGAACAACCTATGCTGTGGACAATTTTCCTGATTCTCCTGATCCTGTGGGCGCTGGGTTGGGGCTTCCACGTGGTAGGCAGCTTGATCCACATTCTGCTCGTGGCTGCTCTGATCGTCCTGATCATCAACCTCGTTACGGGACGGGCTCGTTCCTCCGTGTGACCGCCAAACATGGCTGATCCTCGATCGAGGGCACTCGCCAGATTACGGCCTCAACTCCCGGCTCAAGCCGTGGTGGCAGTGTGCACGCTGCTGGTACAAAACGAACAGCGCCGCGCCGCAATGGGGATCTCGCTCAGACATTCGGGACACTTCTTGGTGGTCGGGTCGGGCGGTGCCTCGCCACGGTTGCGGCGTTCCGTCCAGGCGTTTATCGGCGCAACCACGAAGAAGTACACGGCCGCCGAAACCAGCACAAATGAGACCACTGCATTCAGAAAATCGCCGTACAGAAATTGGCTGTTGTTCACGGTGAAGGTCAGCCTGGAAAAATCGGGCTTGCCCGCAATCGCGGCGATCAGGGGTGTCAGCAGATCCTTCACGAATGCGGCAACCACCGCACCGAAAGCGGCGCCGATCACCACTGCGACCGCAAGGTCAATTACGTTTCCGCGGAACAAAAACTTCTTGAAACCCTGCCACATGCAGCACCTCCGATGCTTGTCCAGAAGATGAGAAATACACGCGCGAAGCTGCTTTGGTTTGTGAACTAAGCGCATGCCGCCGCAGCAACGGCCACCGTTGGCTCGAGCACGACCTTGCTGTTGAGAGAACGCGCCACAAAGCAAGCCCGGGCGGCTTTCTGGAGCAGCCGCTGTGCTTGCTCTCGGTCGGCCTCGCGTGCCACCGTTACCGCGGGGCGCAAGAATATTTGCGCAAATCGAAAGCCGCCGTGTTCTTTGACGAGGATGCCTTCGCAGTCTGCCGAAAGCGCCGGCAGATCCAATTTCGCGAACTCAGCGAAGGCATGAAATGTAGATGTGAAGCACGATGGAACGGCGGCCAGCAGCAGATGCTCCGGAGTCCACTTGTCGGCTTCGCCTTCGAACTCGGGCGGGGCCGCGAAATAGATTTTGTCCGGCAAGCCTTCGCCTATTACCACGCCGTGACGGGCCTCAATCCAGTGCGCGCTAGTTTGATAGCGATACGCACGTTCCATGGCACTCCTTCCGTACGATGCAGTCGAAATCTGAAACTGCATCTACACAGTCGCACCCGCATGGCCCTGGGGTCTCGCACAGTCATTCTGCAGGCCTGGCGACCTCTGATGCGCTGTGCTTCATAGCCATCAGCTTTGCTTCCTGCTCTGCTTGGCCCGTAATTTCCCCGACCGCTTTGGAAACCATCTGGCTCAGATCAACAATAAAGTCCTTGTGTGCGCTGTCCGGCTGCAGGTGAGCGGAATACACCATTGATTGCAGCGCGTTGCGCACCACGTGGTTCAGCTCCCCTATCTGGTACAAGCGCCGATGCACCTCGCAACGCCGCTCATAAACGACCCACAGCAGTGCGCCGATCACCACCCCGGCAGCAGCGGCGGTAATCGCAGAAGCCACGACATACTCAACCCAGATCGGCCAGCGCATGTAGCGAATCAGGTAGGCGAGACCAAAATGCACGGCAAAAACCAGCGCCCAACTGAGGTGGGCGGTCAGGATGACGCGCGGCTTGCTGCTGGCGACCAGTTGTATGGCTCGGCCGTATTTCATGTCTTTCTCCGGGAGCGCCGCAGCATCCTCACATCAAGAGCGCAGAATTGAGGGCGGCCAGCCAAGTGCTCGTCCCGCCCCCGGGTGAGGGGGTCTTGTTTATTTGGCGCTTTGAGGGGAGCAATTGCAGTGAGGCGGGTCACACAAAACACAGCCCAAAATGGGACAACGACGGAACGGGGGAGCGGCGGTAATTTAAGCCTCTTGCTGGGCGTTACCTTCCGGAAATGCGGGAGCGGTCATCTCCTGTGCAGGTTCGCCGCCGGCCATCTGCTGGGCAATGATAAGCTGGCGGGCCTCAACCCGCAGTTCAGCAAGACGCAACCCAAACACGGCCGCGCCGGCGAGGCATCCCACGCCGCCGATGGCGACTGTGATGGGCGCTCCCAGCCGGCCGGCAACTGCTCCTGCGAAAAGCGCCCCGATTGGGGCCATGCCCATGAACATCATCGAGTATGCCGACATCACCCGGCCCCGCAAGCGGTCCGGAACCATGGACTGGATTAACGTGTTGGACGACGCCATCTGCAACATCATCGAAAAACCTACCGGTAGCAGAAAAAGAACCGACAGCCAGAAGACTTTCGAGGTGGCGAACAGAATCATGCTGGCGCCGAAACCGGCACACGCTAGGGCCACCCAGCGTCCCAGGCCTTTCAGGCCGGTGCGCGCGGCCAGCGTGAGCGCGCCCAGCAGCGCGCCCACGCCAGTGGCGCCCATCAGAATGCCCAGTCCGCGCGCGCCGCTGTGCAGGATGCGATCGGCGAAAATGGGCATCAGCACGGTATAAGGCGTGCCGACCAGGCTGACGAGTCCGAGCAATAGCAACAACGCGCGAATAGGCCGCGTGTGGCGCACGAACCGGAAACCTTCGATAACGTTCTCCAGCGGCGACTGCTCCCGGCTGGCGCGCGATTGTGTGCCCACCTTCATCATCAGCAGACCGATTATCACGGCAACATAGCTGACCGCATTGCCGAAAAAGCACCAGCCCTCTCCGATGCTGGCCACCAAAATGCCGGCAATCGCCGGACCGATGATGCGCGCGCCGTTGAACATGGAGGAGTTCAGCGCAATCGCGTTCATCAGGTCTTCTTTGCCGACCATGTCCACAATGAATGCCTGGCGCGTGGGGATGTCCACAGCGTTCACTACACCTAGTGCGGCGGCCAGCACGAAGATCTGCCACACCTGAATGCGGCCAGTCAGCGTCAGCCACGCCAGAATGAAGGCCAAAATCATGGACGCCGTTTGTGTGCCAAGCACGACTCGCTGGCGGTGGTAACGGTCGGCTATCAATCCGCCGAGCGGTGCGATCAAGAAGACGGGAATTTGCGACGCGAACCCAACCGATCCCAGCAGAAAGGACGAACCAGTCAGCCGGTACACCAGCCAGGACTGCGCAACGGACTGCATCCACGTGCCGATCAGGGAGACAAGCTGGCCGCTGAAGAAGAGCTGAAAATTGCGGTGGCGCAACGCCCGTACAGTCGTCGCCCAACGCGATGTCTGCGGCGGTGTTTGGGTTGTGTTTAACGGGTCTGGCATTGAGGGCTGTGTTATTGGATGCTGTGGGCCGTGCAAGCATTAAGCAGCAAGCAATAAGCAGCAAGCGGAAAGTCTAGCCGCCGCCCAGCCTGCATTAGTGAAGAACGAAAAATGTGTTGCAAAGCAGATGCCTCCTCGGGCTGGCGCCCTTCTCGTCATGACACACCCTGTTGTCAGCCGGGGATGTCCCTCAGATGTGTAATGCTGTAGTACTAAGGGAACGCGTGCGGAAGTTGCGGCAAATTTGCTCCCGTCCGTCTGCATCTCTGGAATATAATCACTACCAATTTACCTAAAGTTGGCTTCCAGACAGCGGCGCCTCCCATGCGGTAGCCTTGTCGGAGTGCGACACAGAGCACCGCCTTCTCGATTGCGCAGAAAGGATCTCCATGGGTACGAGTGTTGGAAAAATGAAGATGGAAATGCTTCGCACGCTGCCCGGTGATGACGTGCGGCAGATCATGTGGCGGTATTCCGACCGCTACGATCTGCAGATGCTGGTGCAGTCGGTGCGCGACGTGGCGCGCAGCACGGTGGCGCAACTGGTCGCGTCCGGCGCCCGCCATTCGCACGACTGGACGCAGGAAAAAGCCGTCCTGCTGGACGCCTATGACAAGTCCGGCATCACCGCTGTCTTCATGGAGCCAGAAGAGGGCGGCTTCATCGCGGGCCCGAAGAACCTTGCCCTGGCGCTGGTTGCCTTTGAACTGGCATGGGTGGACGCGGGCGCAGCCACCGGGAGTCTCGCGGGATGCCTTGCGCTTTCTCCCATACATGAGCGGGGCACACCCGAGCAGCGTCATCGCTACATGAGCCTGGCCGTCCCGCCGCAGCCCGGGGAAGAGCGCAAAACCTGGCGTGGCTCTTTTGCGCTTACCGAACCGATCCCATACGTCGGCGTTGACACCGGAATGCTCGGCGGGAAGGTGCGCGTCGCTGAGTGGCAAGAAGGCAAAGAGCCCCTGCTGCAGGTCGAGAAGCGCGGGCGCTTCATCACCAACATGGGCTTCGCCAATTTTGTGACTGCGGCGGTGGACTCGGCGGACGGGCGCATCAAGGGCAGTTGCATGATTATCCTGGAGGAAGGCGATCCCGGCACTTACGACCGCGGCACGCCGACCCGCAAGCTTGTTCACCAGCTTTCCTCCACCAGCGATCCCGTATTCAACTTGAAAGTTCCCGCCAGCCGCATCGTTGGCGGCTACACCGTCAAAGATGGCGTCATCATCCCGAACTTCGACCACAGCGAAGTGATTGAGGCCGTGTTCCGGCGCACGCGAGTGACCGTGGCGGTCATGACTTCGGCCAAGCTGTTGTCGGCCGTGGAACCGGTGATCCGGTACCAGCGCGGACGTTTCCGCGGCGCCGAGCAAACGCAGCCGGGCTCGCTGCGCTACGAACTCGGCCTGCAGCAGCGCCAGGACGTCCTGCACCGGCTCACCAATGTGTGGGCCACGGGTGAGGCAAGCGCGTCATTGGGATTTGCTGCCGCGCGGATTTTTGACTTGGTGGACCCGATGGAGCGCGAGAAAGACCGGATCTTCGCCTCGAAGGGAATTGTTGGCGGAAAGGCGCTGATGAAGGCGTACAAGACGGTACAGCAGGACGCTATTCGCTTCGTCGAACAAAGCGCGCTGCCTGAAAACAAGCGCGACACGGCCAAGTACAGCTTTCTGAAAGATGATCCGCTGGTGCAGTTCGCGTTGTTGGATTCCGTTGCGAACGTGCTGTGTCCGGCGGCGAAGCTGTGGAACACCGGTGTGGGCGCAACCGTGATGCGTGACGCGGTCAGCCTGATGGGCGGTTACGGCATTACCGAAGATTGTCCTGGCTTCCTGGGTCATAAGTGGATGGACGCGCAGTTGGAAGCCACCTACGAGGGTCCGGAAGCGGTGCAGCGCCGCAACCTGACCGTCACCATGACCAACGAGTTGTTTCTCGCGCAGTTCAAGAATTGGATCAGCGAGATGCGGCAGATCGCTTGCGAACGGCCGGGGACGGGCGCTTGCACGCTCGCCAGCGCGATGAAGCTCTGGCTGTGGAGCTACAACCATCTTCAGAGCGCGAAGGATGCCGATGGCAAACCGCTGTACCATGGGCAGCGGCAAGGAGTGACGTTCCCGCTGGCAGACGCGCTCTGCTGGCTGCTCGCTGCGCGCTACATGATCCTGGACGTGCTGGAGTTGGCGGCGAAGGGACCTGAGAACCCTGTGGTCGCCGAGGGGCTCGACGGCACCTTGCAGTTCTACACCGATTTGTGCCATGTGCAGACAGCGCGTGCCGCCGGCGAAGTCGGCCGTATCTGCGCCGAGCTGGTGTACGGCTATCGCCGGCATCCGGCGTGGGACAACCCCGAGTACAAAGGCTGTTTCCAGTCGGAAGAGCTGGATTCGCTGGAAGGACTGCTGCCCGGCATAGCCAGTTGCGCCGCCGACGTGGTGGAGGCCACCGGCAAGCATCCTGCGAAAGCCGGCCCCTGCGCCAGCATTGAAGGCTTACAGGAATTCGTATACCTGCGCTCCAAGCTGGACAGTTGCATGACCGGCTCACAACTGGCAAAGGACCGTGCCGCCGAGGCTATCAGCAAGGTCATGATTCCCGAGGCATTGGATTACCCGCGATAGAGCCGTCAGCAATCAGCCCTCAGGCTTCAGCATTGAAGGAAGATAACATCTGGCAAATGCAACAAGGGTTTGGAAAGCAAGCACAGTTCGATTGCATCAAGAATGGTGGTTACGAACATACGCTGCTGCAGCGGGTCAGTGGAGAGGAATTTTATTTCTGATTTGCACCGGCCTGGAGCTGATGGCTGAAGGCTGACTGCTGATTGCTAATTATGGATTCGGCTGAACAACAGGTTTCTCAGGTAGAACGCCAGAGCCTGGAAGTGGACATCGCCTGCGTCGGCTTTGGCCCGGCGATGGGCGGTTTTCTAACTACGCTTGCGCGGCACCTTGTGAATGAAGATGGCACTCCGGCCCTAGAGAGCAAAGCCTCGCCCGGAATGCCGCCGCAGGTCATCTGCTATGAGCGCGCCGATGATATCGGCTTCGGCGTCTCTGGTGTCGTGACACGTGCCCGCGGTATCCGCGCCAGTTTCCCCGATCTCGATCCGGCGCAGGTTCCGATGGCTGCGCCGGTCAGGAATGAGAAAGTCCTGTATCTTCTCGACCCCATCGGCGCCAGCCGCAGGTCGCTTGCGCTGCGCGCGGCGGACAAGGCGATCCGCGCCTTTGACTTTCTGCTGCCGGTAGAGCATTGCGCTGTGCAGCTGCCGTGCACGCCGCAGTTTCTGCAGAAGAAAGGCGGGCTGGTACTTTCCATTGGCCAGTTCAACCAGTGGGTCGGCTCGCAGTTGATGGCCGGCGGTGCAGTGCAGATATGGCCGGCGACCCCCGTTGCCGAACCGCTTATCGAAGACAAAACTGTGGTTGGCATCCGGCTCATAGACCAGGGCACGGACAAGCACGGCCATCCCGACGCAGGTTACATGCCCGGCATGGACATCCGCGCCGCGCTTACTGTAATAGGCGATGGCCCGGTGGGCGCGATTGGGCGCAAGATTGACGAACACTTTGGCGTGCCGGCAGGTCACGAGCGTCACGACTGGGCCGTGGGAATGAAGTTCGTCATTGATTTGCGTCCCGAGGTTGATCTCGAACCCGGCACCGTGCTGCACACGTTCGGTTATCCCGAGCCGGAAATTTTCGGCTTCATGTACGTGCATCCGGAGCGCGTAGCGTCCGTCGGCATCTTCGTTCCCTCGTGGTTCGACAGCCCGGTGCGCACAGCATACCGATACCTCCAGCATTACATTCAGCACCCATATCTGTGGCGCTATCTGCAAGGCGGGACGCTGCGTTCCTGGGGAGCGAAGTCGTTGCAGGAATCCGGCAGGCGTGGCGAGCCGCACCTGGCGGGCAATGGATACGCGCGCATCGGCGAAGGTTCCGGCAGCACCAACGTGCTCACCGGCTCGGGTGTTGACGAGGCCTGGACCACCGGCACGCAACTCGCCGAAGGCGTCATCGAGCTGTTGAAAGCGGGCAAGCCGTTCACCCGGGAAAATCTCGAACAGGCCTACGTGGCGCGCCGTCGCGCCAGTTGGATTGAACGGGAAGGACGCGTGGCAGAGAAGTCGCGTGACGGCTTTCAAACGGGGGTCGTCACCGGTCTGCTGGGCATGGCAGTGGCGGCATTCACGAAAGGGCGCTGGTCCGCCCCTGGCGAGCCCAGGCCCACACACAAACGCATCCACACCGCAGAACAGTATTTTGGGGACAGAATTGACCGTTATGAGATCGAATATCTGCGCTCAGAATGCGCCAAGCACAATAGATCGCTTCACGATACATTAATGGAGCGCTGCGGCTGGCCGCAAATCCCGCTCGATGGCAAGCTGCTGATCTCCCATCAGGATGCTCTGCTGCTCGGAGGCAAGGTGCAAGCGCCGGCCGGCTACGCGGACCATGTGATTTTTGTTTATCCGCATATATGTGAGACCTGCGGCACCAAGCTTTGCATTGAAGTCTGTTCTGGACAGGCCATCACTCCGGGAGAAAAGGGCGTACCGGCATTCGACCGCGAGAAGTGCGTGCATTGCGGCGCCTGCCTCTGGAACTGCACCCAGACAACGCCCGGCGGTAAGACAACTAACATCGAATTCCGCGCCGGTGCGGGCGGGCTGCATTCGAGTGAGAACTAGCCTTCAGCCATCAGCCCTCAGCTGTCGGGAGTCAGGCCTGCAGGTCCGGGTTTGGAATTTGAAAGTGGTGTCCTAACTCGGTGCTAAAGCTGAGTGCTGAAGGCTGAAGGCTGATTTGAGGTGCTAATGAGCTATCAAATTGTCGTATGCGGAAGTATTGTGCCGGACCCGTTGCAAACTCTGGAGCCGATCACCGGCCCAACGGGACCGGCCTTGAAAAACGAGATGATGCTTCCCGCGGTACTGGATCCCTGGGCCGGACACGCGCTGTATGAGGCGGCAAACCTGGCGCAGAAGGTTGCCGGCAGCAAGGTCTGGCTGGTCAGCGTGGGGCCGAAAGCGAAGCTGCAACAGGTCATGATGACGGTGGCGCAAAAAGTTCCGTTCGAACTGGTCGCTCTCGACGGTCCCGCGGGCGGCTTTACGGACGCGCACGAAGTCGCCGCCGCGCTGGCCGAAGCCATCAAAGCCATCCCCGGTCTCGACAAAAGCAAGCTGCTGGTGTTCGGCGGATGGGAGTCGGCGACCCGCGGCGCGGGCACGACCATGCAGATCGTTGGGGAACTGCTGGGCATCACCGACCAGTTCCAGGGCGTAGACCAGATCACTGCCGCCTCAGACGGATCCTTTGAAGTGCTGGAGCGCGTGGAAGGCGGCAAGCACCAGGTTTCCACCTGCGCCGGCGCGCCCGCCATCCTGGGCTGGGCGACGGGCAATCTGCCGGAGCCGCGCAACAATCCGCAGGTCGGGATGGCCAACATGCGCACGATCATGCCCTCGCTGCAAAAGGCCAAGCCGGTTAAGGTTGGCGCCGGCGGGTTGACGTTCAAGAGCGTCGCTTTGCCCAAGCAGCAACGTGAGACGCGCATCGTGAAAAACGTTTCGGCGGAGGAGATTGCCAAAGAAATCGTGGCGTGGATTTCGGAATAGAACCTTTTCAACGCAAAGGACACAGAGGACGCAGAGGATAACTGGACAAATGGCGGAGAATATTCTTTTTCTTGCTTTTACCGAAGCCGACGGAAGTCTCGCCAAGGGAGCGCTTGAAGCGCTTGCGGCGGCAAAAAAGGTGGGCGGCACGCTCACGGTTGGACTGATTGGCGCCGAGACGCAGGCCGCTGCCAATTCGCTGGCTGCTTGTGGCGCCGCGAAGTTCTTGGCCGTCACTGGCGCGGAGTTTTTACAACCACGCTACGCCACGGATGCCGCGGCTGCCGAGGCAATCTGCCGCGCTGTGCAGGCGGCGATCGTCATTATTCCGGCGAGCTCGCGCACGGCGCGCATGGCTTCCGGGCTTGCGCATCGTCTGAATGGCCGCATTGATACGCACATCATGGGCATCTCTGCTGAAAACGGACTCACCATTACACGCTGGTATTACCGGCAGCGCATGGAAGCGGTACTGGAGCGCAAACAGCGCCCGTGGTTCATGCTGCTGGAGTCCGGATGTGCCCCGGCATTCAAGGCTGAACCAGGAACGGCAAACGTCGAAGCCGTTGCTGTCGCGGTCACCGACTCGCTGAAGCGCACCCGTGTCACGGGCGTGCGCGCGCCGAAATCGGATGCACAGACCATCCGTCCCGACGCGCCGCTGCTGTTTGTCGCCGGCGCCGGCTGGACGAAGAAGCAGGCCGACGGCCAAGTCCATGGACAGGAAGCCGAGCAGTTGATCCTCGGATTCTTGAAGCGCGCCAACGCATCCCTGGGCGGCAGTAAGTCGCTGGTAGACCAGAGCGTCGAAGGGCAGCCGGTGCTGCAATTCATGACGCACCTCAACCAGGTGGGCCAGACGGGCGCCACACCGCGCCATCCCAAGGGCCTTTCCACCTGCTGCCATGGCGAAGAGCCGCATGTAGTCGGCTGGCGCTTTATCAGTGAGCGTCGCGCCGTCAATCTGGACCCGAACTGCGGGTGGGCGCGCGGCAAGGCCGATGTGCTCTATGTTGCCGACGCGTTCGCCGTCATGGCCAAAGTCAACGCGCTGCTGGAGGAAAAGGCGAAAGCGGCGGGAGTTTGAGATGCGGCGGTCCGTCGCCCAGCCAATCCGTTGCACGTTGCGCGCGTGCTTCCTCTCGGATGGGAAATGAACACCGCCAGGCCGGACCGCCAGGTTTTATCGCAAGCCTTTAAGCGCAACTACTCGTGGCTGCCGGATGTGGCGTGGGCTGCCTTAGTCGTTGCGGGATTTTTGCTGGCGGGCGTGCTGCTTGTGCAGCGCTCCCAGCGCGACCAGATCTTCACGCAGTTGGCCGAGCAGCATGTGGCCGCGATTGCAGGCTCCAGGACAGGAGTGTCGATCTCCAGTCGCGATGCCGCGAAGTCATGCTTCGAAGGTAAGCTGCCCTTCGAGTTGAAACTCCCAGACATGCCGGACGGAGCGAGCGTGCGTGCTGGAGATTCCGTATTCCCAATTTCATTCCTGGGATGCCGGATTGCGTATGTTGACCAGGCACCCGGAGCGCAGTTGATCTTGCGGTACCGTCAGCATTGCATCTCGGTGTTTGTCTTCCGAAACCAGGGGCGGTTGGGCAAGATTTCGTCGAGGAACACGCCAGCACGTCGGGCCTCCTTCAACATGGAAACCTGGACGCGAGAGGGCATTCGCTACGCCAGCGTCGGCGATGCCCGGGCGAAAGATATTCACGAGATCAGCGAATGGCTTAGAAAGGCGGAATGAGCTATTGCCGAGGGACGAAAAAGCGAGCTCATAGGCTCGCTTAATTTCGTGTGTGTTGCGCTCCCTCCCGCGCGTGCTTGCGGGCTGGTTCGATGTGAACTACACGCTTTTTCCGGCAGCAATCCTGTGCATGGTCGAGCTGTCCACGGCATACATATGGACCGCCGGGGTGGCGTGCACGTGGTGCTGGATCATCTCTTTGATCTTCGGAAAGTGCTCTTTGCTGAACTTTTCGGCATCCACCGCCGACCGCCACAGGCTGAGGGCGAGGACGTGATCGGCTTCTTTCTCGTTGACCAGGACCAGTTCATCCACGAACCCTGGGGCGCCTTTCAGGAAGCTGAGCACCTTGTTGTGGATGGTGTGGCACAGTTCGGTCGCTTTGCCCGGCTTAGTTTTGATATCAATGACACGCGCGAACATGCAGGTACTCCTTTCAGTATGAAAGATGATTAGGCCAAACTAAAACTAACAGTACACTTTCAGCGCCTCGGGACCGGAGCGCGCGGGAGCGCACACCGCTCCCTTTTACTCACTTGCTCAAACAAGCTAACCCCGCGCCGGTTTGCAGTCAACTTTGGACTGCGCTCCGAAGGGCTTGCGTTGCGAACCTGGGGCCAAATCGGTATGGCCGCCAGTCCCTGGCGTCCGGCATCCTAAAAAGGTCAACCTACAAAAGTCAGGTTCCAGGAGAGGAGCACGGATGAAACCCGAGGTGGTGGTGATCACGGGAGCATCGGCGGGAGTGGGCCGCGCCACAGTGCGCGAATTTGCCCGTCGCAGAGCGGCTATCGGACTGCTGGCTCGCGGTATCGATGGACTTGAGGGCGCCCGGCGTGAGGTGGAGAGAGCCGGCGGCAGGGCCCTAGTGCTTCCCACCGATGTTGCTGATCCGAAGCAGGTCGAAGCGGCCGCTGTTGCCGTGGAGAAAAAACTTGGTCCGATTGACATCTGGATCAACAACGCCATGGCTTCCGTCTTCTCTCCGGTGAAGGAAATGAAGCCGGAAGAATACAAGCGGGTGACAGAAGTGACATACCTGGGTGTGGTTTACGGTACACTGGCGGCGCTCAAGCGCATGCTGCCCCGCAACCGCGGCGTGATCGTGCAGGTTGGATCGGCGTTGGCGTTTCGCAGTATCCCGTTGCAGTCGGCCTACTGCGGGTCCAAGCACGCCATCGCCGGCTTCACCGACTCACTGCGCTGCGAACTTTACCACGACAAGAGCAATGTGCACGTCACTATGGTGCAGTTGCCGGCCATGAACACGCCCCAGTTCGGCTGGGTCAAAAGCCGCCTGAAGCATACGGCGCAGCCGGTGCCGCCGATTTACCAGCCGGAAGTGGCGGCGCGCGCCATATACTGGGCTGCGCATCACCGCCGTCGGGAGCTGTATGTAGGTGGACCGACCGTAGCTGCCATCGAAGGGAACAAGATTATTCCCGGACTGCTCGACCGCTTTCTGGGACGCACTGGCTATAAGTCACAGCAGACCAACGAGCGAGAAGACCCGCAGCGTCCCGATAATCTATGGCAGCCCGTCCCCGGAGACCATGGCGCGCACGGAACATTCGGCAACCGTGCGCACAACCAGAGCAGGGAGCTGTGGCTGGCAATCCGCCGCAACTGGTTGCTGCTCGGCGCAGTAGGACTTGCGGGCGCTGCCTACGCGGCTGCCACTGCTCTCTCGCGTGAGCGCGAAACCCGAATTGCGTGAGCGACGCCTGCGCCCAGCCGCGTGAGGAAGCGCCCTGACGCTACGCCAGTGCGAGCTGCTCGCAGAAGTGGCGCACGCCTAACTGCTGGTCGGGGGTCACGTCCACGAACTCAAAGCCGCAGTTCTCGCTGTTCTGATATCTCACCTGGGCTCGTGGTTCCAATGCGCTCGGCATCCGGGGATCAGAAAGCCGGATCAGCACCAGCTCGCCGGGCTTAAGCTTCCCTTCCACGGCTCCACCCAATCCGCCTTCACTGACGGACTTGCACCGGCCATGGAGCATGGTTGTGCGGCCGTCCCGATCCGCCAGCACCGCGAACGGCAAGTTCACGTCGAAACGGCGAAATCTGCGGACAGGACGCGGTTGCTGCTTGCCCCCCTTCACGAGCCGGTCTACGACGGCCACCAGCGGCTGCATGCCATTCCCCTTCTCCACGAACGCGTCGGCGTCAATCAGCATTCGCGGTAGGGTGTGGAACGAGCCGGAAAACATGATGATGGGGACTTCCGGCTGCATGCGCCTCAACTCGGCGGCGACTTCGCCGCCATTCATGCCGGGCATGAAGTAGTCCAGAACAACAGCGTCCACATGGACTGACGCGGCAATATTGAGTGCTTGGCGGCCATCCCTGGCCCCTAAGGGAAGATAGCCTTTGGCCCGGAACACCATCTTTAGGAGATCAAGAATGACGGGCACATCATCAACGCACAGCACAGTCCTGCGCGATGGGGGAGATTGCATGGCCGCCTCCGGCCTTCGGATTGATAAATGCAACGGGGCGCGCACTAGCCGTATACCACACGGGCGCGGGGAGGTTGCAGGTCGCGACAGTACATGTACCTGCGGCAGGGGGCGCTCCGAGACCCGCAAGCGCGGCCAGTTTCGCGGGTCTGCGCACATAAAAGTCGGCACAAAAAATTCCCCTTTGGCGCGGAGAGCGCGCCGCGAGGGGAGCAATAGGGTAACGCCTTCTTTACTTCAGCTTTCTTATGTAAGCAACCAGACCATGGATCTGGTTCTCATTGAGCCCGGTGTAGAGATAAGCGTGCGGGTAGTTCTTGTGCTTCGCACCCTTAGCTATGGTTTCGTAAAGCTGTGAGTCCGACATGCTCTGGATCTCTTTGGAGCGCAAGTCGGGAATGGACATTTTGGCTCCCGCCGGGGTCTTGCCGCTGCCATTCGCCGAATGGCAATTCGCACATCGGCTGGTATACGTGGAGGCGACGGCGTCTTCCGCCGAGCAGTAGGAAGTGAGTCCCGCAATGGCTACAAGTAGGAACACAGTTACTGCAAACACATGACGCATGTAAGAGTTCATATCAGTCTCGACCTGCCTCATCGGGATGCCTGATTGTAACCTCCATATGCTCCGGGACCATTGCAGCCCGTGGTTACCCCAGTAAGTGTTTGTCTTGATGGTCATCCCATTTCGGAACTCAACATAGGCAACAGTGCGAAAGGGTCAGCAAAGAACCCACATCTGCCAAACCGGGGCAGATGTGGGGCACCAATTGTCCTCAATCAGTCCTTCAGGTCCAGCTCGGCCCGGACCAACTGGTCATTGAGATCGCGAAGGGTAAAGCCCAGCTTGCGGCAGACGAACTGCATTTCCTTGTTCTCAACCAGGATGTTGGCAATCACGCGAGACAACCCCTCCTCCCGCGCGATGTCCACGCTGCGGCGCATGAGCTCGGTACCGATACCCTGATGCTGAAATTCGTCTTTAACGATAAGCGTGGCTTCGGCCGTGTTAGTTCCGTGCAAGCGGCTGAGGCGTGTAGCCGCCAGGATTTCCGGCTGATTGGTGCCCGGCTCGAGGCGTTCGGCAACCAGCGCCATTTCGCGGTCGTAGTCAATGAAGCAGATGCGCGTCAGGCGTTCGTGCGCGGTACGCTGACTGAGCTGCAGCGGCTGGAAGTAACGCAGGTATACGCTGCGCTCGGACAGATGTTCGTGGAATTTTGCGATGAGCGGTTCATCCTCCGGGCGAATGGGACGAACCGTAATCTGTATGCCATCTTTCGTTGTGAAAGTGCTGATGTACTGGTTGGGATAAGGACGCACTGCCGGCCGGGGCAGATCCTCTTCCCTGACCTTGGGCCCGTGCACGACCACGCGCGCATCCAGAGCCAACAGACGGTCGGGTGACGCCAGCAGCGGGTTGATGTCAATTTCTTTGATCCACGGCTGCTCCACCACCAGCTGGCTGAAGCGGACCAGCACTTCTTCCAATGCCCCGATGTCCACCGGACGGCGGCCGCGCACCCCCTTGAGTGCATGGAAAATCTTGGTCTGCTCCATCATGCGCAACGCCAGGGTCGTATTCAGGGGAGGCAAAGCCAGGGAACGGTCCTTGTAGACTTCCACCAATTGACCGCCCGACCCGAACAACAACACCGGCCCAAACTGGGGATCAATGCTGCTGCCAATGATGATCTCGTAGCCTTCCAGCTTGATCATCGGCTGCACGGTGACGCCCAGGAAGTGTCCGGCTCCCGCCTTTTTCTCGACGGAATCGCGAATCTCACGGAATGCCTGGCGCACGCCGCCGGCGTCGCGAATATTGAGTTGCACGCCGCCCACGTCCGTCTTGTGAGTGATCGTCTCGGAGAATACCTTGAGCACTACGGGATAACCGATCTCAGCGGCCGCCTTCGCAGCCTCGTCTTCCGTGCGTGCGGTTCGCGTTTCCACTGTAGGAATACCGTAAGCCGCGAGCAGCGCCTTCGACTCAGGTTCGGTCAGGATCTCGCGCCCGGCGCCGCGAACCGCATCAATCAGCGACTTGGCTGCATCGCGGTCGGTTTCATGGGCCGTTCCGCCAGGCATGGCGGGAGTTTCGTACAGCCCCTTCAGGTTGTAGCTGTACTTCCACATGTAATTGAAAGCACGCGCCGCCGCGTCTGGGAACAAAAAGGTGGGAATGCCAGCGCGGTTAAGGATCTCTTCTCCGGCTGCCGTCATGGCGCCCCCCATCCAACTTGCCAGGATAGGTTTTCCAAGTCCTTCCGCCAGCGGCTTCAGATTTTCCGCGATGCGCGTGGGATCCGTCATGCCTTGGGGCGTAAGGATTACGAGCATGCCGTCGATGTTCGGGTCTTTGGCCGCGATCTCCAGGGATTTCTTGTAACGTTCGGGTTCGGCGTCGCCGAGGATATCAATCGGGTTGTTGTGACTCCAGTGGGGTGGCAAAAGGCCGTCAAAAGCCTTCATGGTCTCAGGCGTGAGGTCGGCCAACTCGCCGCCGTCGGCGATCAGCGCGTCTGTAGCCAATACGCCCGGGCCGCCAGCGTTGGTCACGATGGCGAGGCGCGGCCCCGCCGGGCGTGGCTGCTTGGCCAGAACTTCAGACATGTGAAAGATGTCCGCGATGCTGTTGACGCGTAGCACTCCGCAGCGGCGGAAAGCAGCCTCCAGCACTTCGTCGCTGCCAGTCAGCGAGCCGGTGTGAGAAGCCGCCGCCCTGGCCGCCGCTTCTGTCCTTCCCGCCTTAATGACAATGATGGGCTTGGCCAGTGAAACCTCGCGCGCAGCCGACAGGAAATTGCGGGCGTTACCGATGGTTTCCATGTAGATCACAATGCTGTTGGTGCGCGCGTCATTGCCGAAATAAGTGATCAAGTCGCCCCAGTCCACGTCCAGCATGGATCCCACCGAGACGAATCCGCTGAAGCCCACCAGTTCCTGCAAACTCCAGTCCAGAATGGCCGTGCAGAGGGCGCCGCTCTGGCTGATAAAGGCCACATTTCCCGGACGCGCCACAGTCTGCGCAAAGGTCGCATTGAACCCGGTCACCGGATTCATCACCCCCAGACAGTTCGGACCGATAATGCGCATGCGGCCGCCGGAAATCTTTTCTTTGATCTGCCGCTCGAGTTCCTGGCCTTCTTCGCCGTATTCCTTGAAACCTGCCGAAATCACGATGGCAGCCGGGATCCCCGCATTTACACACTCCCCAATCAGGCTGGGAACAGTTCGCGCCGGAGTGGTAATCACCGCCAAGTCCACCTGCTCCGGAAGCGAAGCGACGTCTTTGTAAGACCGGATGCCGAGCACGCTGTCCCGCTGCTTGTTGACCGGGTAAACGGTTCCTCCGAACGGGGTACTCAGTAGGTTCCACAAGACATTTCGGCCCACGCTGCCGGGACGCTCCGAGGCGCCGATCACGGCCACACTGTTGGGCTTGAAAATTTCATCCAGCGGCTGCTTTTCGGAACGCAGGACGTCGTGCGCCGGATCAACCAGCAGTTTGTCCTTGAAGAACTTTGAGGCTGGTTTGAATGCAACCTTCATATCTATTTGGCCTCACGAAATATGAATGCGGCTTAATTATAGAACTGGCACGCTGTCCGCCCGGCGGGAATGCAGCAATGAGGTTTGCGCTACGAACCAAAACAGAGCGGGGGTCACCTCGGGAGTGGAGAGAACACGAAAAAAGCCGTTCCTGCTGGTCCAGCAGGAACGGCTTGGAAGAACACAGACGCGGAGGAGTGGATTACTTTGCAGTAGCCACCGCAGCCTTGGGCGTCGCCAACTGGCGACCCCCTTCTGCAGCCCACTTTTCCAGCATCGCCGTGGTGACCGACTTCGGACGCTCAATGGCGTACCCGAGAGCGCGGTCCCAGGTGATATTGGCCATGCAGCCAAGGGAACGGCCGACACCGAACAGGACGGTGTAGAAGTCCCATTCACGCAGCCCGTAGTACCACTGGATGACGCCCGACTGTGCATCCACGTTCGGCCACGGATTTTTGGCTTTGCCGTGCTGGGTGAGGACGCCGGGCGCCACTTCGAAGATCATGGAGACGACCTTGAAGAGTGGATCGTCGCGCAGACCCGGAGTAGCGAGGCAGTACTCGCGCTGCGACATATAGCGCGGGTCGGTCTTGCGCAGGACGGCGTGACCGTAACCCGGAATCACCTGGCCGGCATTGAGGGTGTCCCACAGCGCCTTCTCTATCAATTCCTTGGTCGGCTCCACATCCTTGCAGTACTTCTCTTGGAACTTGAGCGTCCAGTCCAGAACTTCCTGGTTGGCAAGGCCGTGCAGTGGGCCGGCAAGGCCGTTCAGGCCGGCGGAATACGCATAATAGGGATCCGACAGCGCCGAGTGCACCAGGTGGGTGGTGTGAGCGGACACGTTGCCGGACTCGTGGTCGGAGTGCAGCACGAAGTACATGCGGGCAACGTCCTTGTACTCTTCGCACTGGCCGATCATGTGGGCGAAGTTGGCGCCCATATCCAGGTCCCGGTTAATACCGACCTGGAAGTCGCTGCGATATTTGAGGTTGTAGATGAAGGCAGCAATGATCGGAATACGCGCCACGAGATCGAAGGCATCCTCGTAGACATACTCCCATGCGACCATCTTGTTGAACTTACCTGAACCGTAGAAGTGGGCAAACTTGGAGTCCTTCTGCATGGCCAGAATGCCGACGGAGAGCATTACCATCGGGTGGCTGTCACGGGGCAGAGCGCGAATGGCGTCCCATACATAGGAAGGAACAGTCTGGCGCACTTTCCATTCGGCGAGAACTTCGCGGTGCTGTGCCTGGCTGGGTATCTCACCTGTAAGCAGGAAGTACCAGAAAGCTTCTACGGTGGGGTAATTTGAACCTTTTGCCTTGGGAAGGGCCTCGAAGGTCTCGGGAATGGTCTTGCCGCGGAAGCGGATACCTTCCTGGGGGTCGAGGTAGGAAATGTCGGTAACCAGGCAACGGACGTCGCGGGCGCCGCCGATGGCCTGCTCGATGGTTACCTGGTCAATTACGATTTGGCCGAATTCCTTTACGAGCTTGGTAGTACGGGGACGAAACTCTTCAATCTTCTGCTTAAGAACCTGTTTCAGTGCCATTGTTTGGCTCCTTTCATTCGTCAAGCCCGGGTCCCGACACGCCAGGACTGGCGGAGTTGGAGTCACTGCTATTTTTGACCTTGGCGGATGCTCCCATTTGGTCGGCTCCTTTTTGTTCCGGCTGCTGGGGCCCCGTTAGGACCGGTTCACTACTTGAAATGAAAATCGTTCACTTTCCGGCCGTAGCTGTGCCGCTCTGGCCAATGTGGCGAAGTCCCGGCCCGGTGTAGACCTGGCGCGGACGCGAGATCTTCTGTTCCGGATCCGTTATCAGCTCCTGCCACTGTGCCAGCCAGCCAGCCATACGGGGGATGGCGAACAGCACCGTGAACATCTCCGGGGTGAAGCCCATGGCTTCGTAAATAATTCCGGAGTAGAAATCGACGTTGGGGTACAGTTTGCGTTTCACGAAATAATCGTCGTTCAACGCAATCTGCTCCAGCTCCACGGCCATGTCTATCTTGGGGTTGCGACCGGTAACCTGAAAGACTTCCTCCGCAATCTTCTTGATTATCCGGGCGCGTGGGTCGTAGTTTTTGTAGACGCGGTGGCCGAAGCCCATCAGCTTGTATTTGCCTTCCTTAACGCCCTTGATGTAGTCGGGAATGTTTTCTTTTTTCCCGATCATCTCAATCATGCGGAGCACGGCTTCATTGGCGCCACCGTGGAGAGGGCCAGCCAATGCAGCCGCCGCACCTGCGGCGGTGAGGAAAGGATCCGCTTCCGAGCTGCCAATCGAACGCATCGCGTTGGCGCTGCAATTCTGTTCGTGATCGGCGTGCAGGATGAACAAGACGTCGAGCGCCCGCGCCAGCACCGGGTTGGCCAGGTACTTCAGCTCGCTGCGCTTCCACAGCATGTTCATGAAGTTTTCGGTATAACCCAGATCGGGATCAGGATAAACGTATGGCAGCCCCTTGAGATGACGATAAGCGTAGGCTGCAATGATTGGTGTCTTGCCCAGTAAACGATAAATGGATACCTTGCGCGATCCCGCGTCGCGCACTGCCTTGGAATCCGGGTAGAAAGTGGACAGCGCCGCCAGCGTGCTTACGAGAATTCCCATGGGATGGGCATCATGATAGAAGCCGTCCATGAACTTCTTGATATTCTCGTGGATTTCCATGCGGCGGCCGATCTGATGGACCCATTCCTTCTCCTCCGCCGGCGAGGGCAGCTCGCCGTGGATGAGCAGGTACGCGACTTGCAGATAGGTGCAGTTCTCCGCCAGTTCCGCAATATCGTAGCCCCGATACCGCAGGATCCCTTTGTCCCCGTCAATCAGTGTGATCTTGCTCTGGCACGAAGCTGTGTTCGTGAAAGCCGGATCATAGGTCATCATCCCGAATTCTTCGGGATCTACTTTGATCTGACGCAGGTCCATAGCCCGGATGTTTCCATCCTTGATGGGGATGGTGTAGGTTTTCCCGGTCCGGTTATCGACCACGGTCAGGGTGTCGTTAGCCATGTTGCCTGACCTCCTGGTAGCCGCTGCCCAGCATTACTGGGCTGGTTTACTGCAGGCCCAATGCTTGTGAAACACCATACACGGCTCGTCGCTTCGGCGACCCCCTGGCGAAAGGTGCTTCGTCCAATGCGCCAGAGGTGGTACGTTGCGCAACTTGGGAGCTATGCGGAACAGGGTCCCTTCCGTTGTTCCCGAGTCGAAAGGAAAGGTTGGGAAAACCCCGTATAAATGTCTGATGAATCTGGCGGCGCGGCAGTGAGGATTGTCACAAATGCTTGTGAGGCATGCCGCAAATCGCTGTCCCCAGGGGCTTCCCCGCAGGCAAGCAGCCGGATGAACAACTTCCAAATTTTAACGGTTAAAAGGGAACAAAACTCGGTCAATCCGGATGTTGTAGCCCGGCCGTCTGTTTCCCGTAGGATTGTGTGGCGCAGCCGCCCCCGGCTGTGCGCGGATTAGTCCCCTTCGATTTGCACCAGGCCGCCGGCCGGGCGAGGCCGGGCCGGGAGAGGCGCACTCTGGGGCGCGCGCCAGAAGTCTATATAAGAAACCTGGTGCACGCACGATACCGTGCAGTGCGGCGCACACGCCTTTTCGGTGCGGAACTCGCGGCGGATATCGGCCAGGGTGTACTGCTCCAGCGGCTTGGCGGGATAGCCGCGCTGCTGTGAGCAGTAGTGCACCAGGCCATCCTCACAAATATAGAGGTAACGAGCGCCTGCACGGCAGCGCCATTGGTTCGGTCGTCCGGCGGCAATATTGTTCTGGAAATAATTGATCTGAGCGTAGCTGCGTTTGCCCAACTTGCGCACGCGCTCGTAAATTTCGCGCGCAGTGCGCCGTAGCGGCTTCAGTTGCCCACTGGCGTCATGAATAATGCCGATGGTCGAAGTGAATCCCAACTCTACCGCGCGTTCGGCCACCACGATGGCGTCCTGCGGGTTGCGGATGCCGCCGCCCACCACGGAGTTGATGTTCACGTGAAACTCGGCGCATTGGGCCAGGATTTGCAGTTTGCGGTCGAGCACCTTCAGGCTTTTCTTCGAGACCTCGTCAGGCGTCAGGTTATCAATACTGATCTGGAGGTGGTCGAGCCCGGCGCGGTTCAGGCGGGCGACGCGCTCCGCCG
This sequence comes from Terriglobales bacterium, assembly GCA_041946765.1. Lineage (GTDB taxonomy): Bacteria > Acidobacteriota > Terriglobia > Terriglobales > Acidobacteriaceae > JBHGAZ01. The sequence goes on along the minus strand of JBHGAZ010000006.1, from coordinate 51,311 downwards.
TCAGCAGGTAACCATTGGTGATCAGACCGGCAATGATCCCTCGCTGTCGAATGTGGCCGATGATTTCATCCAGTGCCGGATGCAGCAGCGGCTCTCCGCCGCTGATGGTGATCACGGCCGTGCCCAGTGCGGCCAGGCGATCAACCCGGCTGAAAATCACCTGCGTGGGTACCGGCGCGGAGACCTTGTCGTACTCATTGCAGTAAGCGCAATCCAGGTTGCAGCGGCGAATGGGGACCAGGTGCGCCAGCACGGGATGGTCCGTCGAGAGCAATCCCCTGGCGATCATCAGAAGTTCTCGCCCGCGGCGGTGCACAGCCTTCAGGCGACGGCGCAACAGAAACGCGGCCTTTCCCATAAGTCCGTTTCGATTTTGCTCAACCTGCTGTGGATGCAAGCAGTTAGAGAGCTTTTTTATTTGGCATGATTTGCGGGTTGAACGGAGACCCAGCAGGGGTGAAATGCGACACTAGACGTGTGTCGCAGCTCCCCTCGGCTGTGCTGTGTGTGTTCCTCTTACAACGTTCTCAGGCTGCCGTCGAAAGCTCTTCTTCTGGCGGGGCCGGCATGATCCCCGCGCTGGCCACGGCTACCTGTGGAGGGGAAGGTTGCGCTTCAAAGCCGAATGGGCTCGACTGGAGGTGGCGTATCTGGATGGTCAGGCTGGCATGGTGCAGACCCAGAAAGTTGCGCGTCTTGAGCTGCGTCACTTCCAGCGCATTGCGTCCGCGTTTGTTGCCGGCCTTGAGCGCGCGCGCCAGCGCCTTCTGCACTGCTTTTTCACGCCTAAAGGCAAAAGCGCTGCCTTCGGTGGGGCCAACAAAATAGAAAAGATGAAGCCGCGATTCGGTCGCAGCACGCGCCAATCGAGCAGCGTCTGCACTAATTAGCTTCCATCCGGGCAGATGATCTTGCTGTGTGGTGATGCCGACGGGCAGCGGCGCGTCACATTTCACCAGGATGGAGCCACGAGTGATCCCAGCCACCTGTTCAGCAGCCCCCTGGGGGCGCGCACTCTTTTGGGTCCCGAGCGCGACCACGGGGCGGGCGCGGTCCAGCCAGACCTCTTTTTCTTCAGCTTGTTCCGTTGCGGGTGCAGACGAGCTTCCTGCTGACACCGTGCTTGCCGCCGGTGCTCCCTTGACAGCGACGCCAGCTTGGGTGGAACTCTGTGCTGGTTGTGCTTTCAATTGTTTGCGACTGGTCCGCAGGCTGCGCAATTCGCTCAGAGTGTTGGCGGCGAATATCAGAAACATCGTGGCGAAAATCAAAGATGAAAACAGCCCGTCCACAGTGATTGCGGGCCGCCCGGCCGCCAGTTCTATTGCTCCCGACACAAAATTCCAAGCCAGTGCGGCGAGCGCAATAAGGGCCAGCAGGATCGATATCAACAGCGCCATAGGAACACTCCTGCCACCTCCCGATTTCCACTGATTTGGATGCAAGTAGTTAAACGCCAGGTGCGAAGCACCCTTGGGCTGCATTGTTGTTCCGGGCGTTTCTGCCGCCGAACGCGATTCCCTCTGCGCCTTTTTGCGACCTTGGCGGCGTTGCGCCCTTGTTCACTTTTGAAATCAGCTCCCAAAAACAAAACGCAACCGCTACGAGGTGAGCAGCTTTGGTGGCGGCACGGCATGCTCACCCACTCTAACTATGCGGGAATTGAGAGTTGCGGTCGCTGTCCCCATCCTCCTGCGACTTTTCATCAAGGTGGAAGCTGCCGGTGCCGGAGGCGATTCAGCTTTAGGTATGAGACCACAACTTGGCCGAGGAGGAGCGATGAAACCCGAACCGAAGCAGGCCGAAGTAGTGCAGGAACTTCAGCTCAAAATGAAGGCCCTCTCCAGCCGCGACCTGCAATTGTGGTCTATAGGACTGCTCATTATTGTCGTGCTGGCGGCCGGGGTTGCGGCCTTGGTCTTGCCCAACCTGATGTGGGGCGGCCGCCAGCTCATCCTGGTTTCCAACAGGTATCTTCCGCAACTGCTGTTTGGGTTCATGGCGCTGATCGTGATCTTCAATGTGTACGTGCTGTGGCAGCGGCGCGAACTGGAGAATTCACGGCAAGAACTGATTTCGGAGATGATGTTCAATCTCCGCATACAAAATCTCTCGTTTGTGGACCCGCTCACCGAGGTCTTCAACCGGCGTTACTTCGATCAGACGGTCGGCAAAGAAACCAGCATGGCAGACCGCCACGGCAGCACGGTGGCATTTGTGATCGTCGAAATTCAGAATCTCAAAGATATCAATTCGCAGTTTGGGTATCTAGGCGGCGACACATTTCTGCTCCAGGTTGCAGCCATCCTGCGAAACCGCGCCGGCGCTTGCGACACTGTGGTCCGCTACGGCGGAGACGAATTCCTGATGATCCTGCCGGACCGCGATGAAGAGCAGGCCACCGCCATGGTGCAACAGTTGTTCGCCGACGTAGAGGCCTGGAACAGGGCCCCGGAACACGAGTACAAGTTGTCCATAAACTGTGGTGCCGCCACATACCAGCCCGGAACGGAGATCAAGGACGTGCTGCGGCTGGCCGAAAACCGTCTGCGGCCGGCCGATGACGGGGCACGGTCACGACGGCGTGAGGCCAATGCATCCTGCGATCTCGTGTCATGCGATCCGGCAGTACGGGAAGTGATTGCGCCGATTCTGGAATCCATGGGCCTCAGCATGGTGCATTACAACCGCCCCGAAGATGCTATCAGCAGCATGGCCCGGCGCAGGACCGATGCGCTTATTGTGGATTGCGACCTCGAGGGTGGCGAGCGGCTGCTAACCGAGGCTCGCGCCCTGCCCTCCAGCAGAGGCACGGTAATGATCGCCATTACCGGCGGAGAGGCGGGGCGGAAATCCGGGGCCAACCTCCTGCTGGAAAAGCCGCTCAACTCGGCACTGACGGCGCGCAGCTTGCGCGTGGCCTATGCGCTGATCCGGGCCGAGCAGGTGCGCTATTTTCGCTGTCCCGTTAGCGATACTGTGGGCGTCTTCGCGGCAAGCGCCGGCCAGTCGCAGCAGTGCTCGATCGTTGGGCTCAGCAGCACCGGCATGATGGTACGCAGCTCAAATCTACCCGGGGGCGGGCCTTCGGCGTTTCAGGTGGGAAGCGCAGGTATCATGCGCTTTCGCCTCGCGCAGAAGGACATTGAAGTCAAGGCCGATGTCGCCTGGTGCGATGGCGAAGGGCTGGCCGGACTCCGGTTCACAGATATCGGACAGCGGCCGTCTCGTGAAATTCAGCGCTGGCTGGATGAAAAGGCGGCGGAAAAGGACGCCGCCAGAAAACTGCGCTCCCCCGCGCAAGTGGCATAGGTTTCCTTGCGGGCGACTCCGTTTGACTGCACCTCTGGCTGGTTCATCGCTCACACCCCCCAGGTGATTTTTCTTTTGACAGCCCCGGCGGGAAGGGCTAACATGTGAGCACCATGAGTCCGGTTGCACGTCGCCATCACCATCATCGTCATCACGGTGCGGTGGTGTCGGCGGAGTGCGACGGATGAGGGACTAAAGGCGATACAAGATCCGGCCCGCTGACGCAAATGCTCAGCGGGCTTTTTAGTTTTCAGCTCATTTTTCGAGGACCTGATGATCAAGATTGATTTCGAAAAAATGCAAGGGCTGGCGCCGGCGATCGTACAGGATGCGGCCACCGGGGAAGTGCTGATGCTCGGTTTTATGAACGAGGCGGCGCTGCAGCAGACCTTGAACACGGGCTACGTGACCTTCTACAGTCGTACGCGCAAGAAGCTGTGGACCAAGGGTGAAACCTCCGGCAACCGCCTGGCTGTGATCTCCGCCACCACCGATTGTGACGTGGACAGCCTGCTCGTGCGCGTCAATGTAGAAGGTGAGGGCGTGGTCTGCCACGAGGGTACTCGGTCATGCTTTACCAAACCGCTGCCCGTCACCAGACCGGCAGTGGAGCCGGGGGTGCGGTCATGAAGATTCGTCTTGGCATTCCCAAGGGCAGTCTGCAGCAGGCGACCATCCAGTTGTTCGCCGATGCGGGCTTCAAGATTTACGAGAACGGCCGCTCGTACTTTCCCGGCACCGATGATCCGGAGATCGAGTGCATGCTTATACGTGCCCAGGAGATGGCCCGCTACGTCGAGCACGGTGTTCTCGACACCGGTCTGACCGGGCTGGATTGGGTGATGGAGAGCGGTCTGGAAGTACACAAGGTCGCCGATCTCGTCTACGCCAAGCAGAGCCGCGGAAAGGTGCGGTGGGTGCTCGCCGTTCCAGAAGAATCGCCTTACCAGAAGGCGGAAGACCTGGCGAACTGCATTATTGCCACGGAACTCGTCAACGTCACCCGCTGCTATTTCCAGAGGAAGAACATTCCCGTAAAAGTTGATTTCTCCTGGGGCGCAACCGAAGTGAAGCCGCCGATGCTGGCCGATGCCATTGTGGAGGTCACCGAGACCGGCAGCTCTCTGCGGGCCAACAGGCTGCGGATTATCGAGACCGTGCTGGAGTCGAACACCCAGCTCATCGCCAACGTGAAGTCCTGGCAGGATCCGGCCAAGCGGCAAAAGATCGAGAACGTGGCATTGATGTTGCTGGGCGCCATGGAGGCACAGGGACGTGTCGGCCTGATGCTGAACGTCCGCAAACAGGACCTGAACGCCGTGCTGGCCGTCTTGCCGGCGCTGCAACGCCCCACGATTTCATCGCTGAGTGATGACGAGTGGGTGGCAGTGAACACCATCATTGAAGAGCGAGCCGCGCGCGAAATTATCCCGCGTCTGAAGGCCGCCAAAGCCTCCGGCATCGTGGAGTACCCGTTGAACAAGGTGGTGATGTGATGCGTGTCATTGAAGCCGGCGTCGAAACCTGTCCGGCCGTCGTGACCCGCGAGTTGGTGGAGCGCACGTCGGCCGACCTCGCCACCGTTGAAACCGCGGTGGGCCGCATTGTGGCCGACGTTCGGCGCGACGGCGACGGTGCGCTGCGTCGCTATGCCGGCAAATGGGACGGGCTGGCGCCCGGCCAGTCATTGCTCGTTGCTCCTGAGGAAATCCAAGCGGCATGGGATTCGGTGACGACCGAGTTCAAAGCGGCGCTGAAACAGGCCGCCAGCAACATCCGCCAGTTCTGCAAGTGGCAGAAGCCGCGCGAATGGATGCGCAGTATGCGTCCCGGCTTGCGTGTCGGACAACTGGTGCGTCCGTTGGACGCCGTGGGCTGCTACGTCCCGGGCGGTCGCTATCCATTGCCTTCAACGCTGCTGATGACCGTAATCCCTGCGCAGGTGGCCGGCGTCGACCGCATCACCGTGGTGTCGCCCCGCCCGGCGCCCCAGACCTTGGCGGCCGCAGCGCTGCTCGGAGTAGATACCGTTTACCGTGTCGGCGGCGCCCAGGCGATCGCCGCTTTGGCCTATGGCACCAACACCATTGCTAAGGTGGACAAGATTGTCGGCCCCGGAAGCCTCTACGTCACCGCAGCGAAGAAGATGGTGGCCTGGGACTGCGCCATTGATTTTCTCGCCGGTCCGACCGAGGTCGTACTGGTAAGCGACGACGGCGAGCCGTCGTTCTTGGCCTCCGACCTGGTGGCGCAGGCGGAACACGATCCCCACGCCACCGCTATCTTCGTCACCAGTTCGCGTGCGCTCGCCAGGGCGGTGCAGCGCGAGACAGAGCGCCAGAGCCGGAACAATCCCACGGCGCAGCAGTCGCTCAAAGACAATGGTGTGATCGTCATTGCGGCATCTTCCGCGCAGGCTCTGGAAATCGCCAACGCAATCGCTCCGGAGCATTTGACGGTCGCGCGCGAGCACACGGCCAGCGTTCGTAACGCAGGCTCGGTCTTCATCGGCGACTACTCTCCCCAGGCGATGGGCGACTACGCTTCTGGACCGAATCACGTATTGCCGACGGGCGCGGTGGCACGCTATCGCGGCGGGCTCAGCGTGCTGGACTTCGTCAAGATCATCAGTGTGCAGGAAAGCACGCGAGCGGGACTGAAGCGGTTGGCGCCCACGATCACAACGCTGGCTGATGCTGAAGGTCTGCGCGCTCATGCCGATTCCGTGCGGGTGAGGTGCGCCAATGCTTAGCGCCCGCGATGCGGTGTTGCGGCTGAAGGAATACCACCCGCCCCTAGGCGGCCGCCGCGGCATGCGCCTGGACTTCAACGAAAACACCAGTGGCTGCTCGCCTCGCGTGCTCGCGAAGCTGCGCGCAATGGACGGTGAAACCCTGTCCCGTTATCCCGAGCGCGAGCCGGTGGAAGCTGCCGTGGCGGAATTCTTGCGGCTCGAACCGCCGCAGATACTGCTCACCAACGGTGTTGACGAAGCGATCCACCTGCTCTGTGAAACTTATCTTGAGCCCGGGGACGAAGTTCTCATCGCCGTGCCGACGTTTTCCATGTACGAGGTTTACGCACTGGCGACAGGCGCAAAGGTAACTACGATTCCCTATGAGCCGGACTTCCACTATCCCACGGAAGCCTTGCTGCGCAGCATCAGCCCGCGTACGCGGATGATTGCGATTGCCAACCCGAACAATCCGACGGGCACTGTAGTGGACGAAGTTTCGCTGTTACGCATCGCCGCTGCAGCTCCAAACGCCGCGCTGCTGGTAGACGAGGCCTACACTGAGTTCTACGGCAAGACCGTCATGCCGCGCATCGCGAAGTTTGCGAACCTGTTCGTGGCGCGCACGTTCTCCAAAGCGTATGGCATGGCCGGGCTGCGCATCGGGGTGCTTGCAGGAAATACAGAGCAGATGCGGATGGTGCGGCGCGTCAGCTCGCCTTACAGCGTGAACCAGGCCGCGCTGGCGTGCTTGCCCGACGCTCTTGCAGACGAGCAATACATTCAGGACTACGTCGCGCAAGTGTTACGGGGACGCGCCCGCCTGAGCGGCGAATTGCGCGCGCTGGGCGTGCCGCATTGGCCGAGCGAAGCGAATTTCATCCTGACGCGCATTGGCGACAAGCGCATCGCCTTCGTTCAGGCCATGCGGCGGCGTGGCATCCTCGTTCGCGACCGCAACAGCGATCCCGGATGCGCCGGCTGTGTCCGCATCACCGTGGGTACCGACGAGCAGACTGACAAGTTGCTGGCCGCGTTGCGAAACGTCCTGGAAGAAATCGGCTGGGCCGCCACTTGCGCGACGGAAGCGTAATAGGAGTGTGGCCCAGCCGCCCTCGGCTGGGCGCCGCCTGTGCCACACGGCTGGCGGGATTACACTGAAAGAAATTACTGATGAGAACGGCAAAGATACAGCGCAAAACCAACGAGACCGACATCCGCCTCAGGCTGAATGTGGATGGACGGGGCCAGTACAAGGTCAAAACCGGCATCGGCTTTTTTGACCATATGCTGGAGCTGTTCGCGCGCCATGGCGCCTTCGATCTTGAACTCACCTGCGACGGCGATTTGCACGTGGACCAGCACCACACGGTGGAAGACGTAGGCATCGCGCTGGGCGAGGCGTTCGATCAGGCGCTGGGCGGGAAGAAGGGCTTGTGGCGCGCGGGGTACTTCCTCATGCCCATGGATGAAACGCTTGGCCTCGCGGCCGTGGATTTCGGCGGACGGGCCGTCTGCGTAGTGGACACGAAAGTCCGCACTCGGCTGGTCGGCGATCTGCAATCCGAGCTCGTGTACGACTTCTTCGAAGGTTTCGCCCGCGGTGCCCGCGCCAACGTCCATCTGCGCGTGATGTACGGACGCAGCAATCACCACAAAGTCGAAGCCTTGTTCAAAGCGTTTGCCCGGGCGCTGCGCGTGGCCTGCTCCAAAGACCGGCGGCTGGCCCGCATGCTGCCCAGCACCAAAGGACTGCTGTGATAGCGATTGTCAATTACCAGGCCAGCAATCTGCGTTCGGTCAAGAAGGCGCTGGATTTTCTGGGCTATGAGTCCGAGATCACGACCGACCCTGCCGCCGTGCGCTGCGCGGACAAAGTCGTGCTGCCGGGCGTCGGCCATTTTGCTGCCACTGAGCAGTTGACGCGCACCGGATTGCGCGACGCCATTGCCGAGTGCGTGCGCCGAGGCACGCCGTTTCTGGGGATTTGCGTCGGCTTGCAATGGATGTTCGAGGCCAGCGAGGAAGCGCCGCAGACGCCCGGTCTGGCACTGTTTTCCGGCACCTGCAAAAGATTTCCGCCGGGCGCAAAGGTGCCGCACGTGGGCTGGAACTCGCTGGACATCACCCAGCCGTCGCGCCTGTTGGCGGGGGTCGCGCCGGGTGCGTTCGTTTATTACACGCACTCCTATCGCGCGCCTGTCTCCAAGGGGACAGTAGCCACCACCGACTACGAAGGACCGTTTACCGCAGTCGTCGAGCGCGACAATGTTTTTGGCGTGCAATTCCATCCGGAAAAATCCAGCGAGATAGGACTGAGAATTCTGAAGAACTTTGGGGACCTGGAATGCTAACCAAGCGAATCATTGCGTGTCTCGACGTGGATGCCGGACGCGTAGTGAAAGGAGTGAAATTCCTGAACCTGCGCAATGCAGGCGATCCTGCGGAACTGGCGCGCGCTCACGCCGAGGCCGGCGCAGACGAAATCGTGTTTCTCGACATCACCGCCACCCATCAGGAACGCGGCACGCTGATCCAAGCCGTACGCCGCACCGCGCGCGAGCTGTTCGTCCCGCTGACCGTAGGCGGCGGCATCCGTACGCTCGCCGACGCAGGCGCGGTCTTCGAGGCCGGATGCGACAAAATCAGCATCAACTCGGCGGCGGTGAAGGACCCGACCCTGATCACTTGCATCGCCGAGCGCTTCGGCTCCCAGGCCGTCGTAGTCGCAATTGATGCGAAGGCAAATGTAGCAGAGGGTGCCCCGCATCTGCGCAGCAGATGTGGGTCTTCGGAATCACCGTCATCCTCGCCTGCACACGAGGTAGCGCCGGCGTCCCCGCCGGCAGTCCTGCGGGCGTCCTTGCCCGCAGCCGAGAGTTCCGCAAGGGTACACAAGTTCTGGAGCGTCTTTGTTTCCGGCGGACGCACGCCCACCGGCAAAGACGCCATCGAATGGGCCCGCGAAGCCGAGTCGCGTGGTGCGGGCGAAATCCTGCTGACCTCCATGGACCGCGACGGCACCGGCATCGGCTTCGACTGCGAGCTCACGGCGCGCGTCGCCGAGGCCGTTCAGATTCCCGTCATCGCCTCCGGCGGCGCCGGCAATGTCCAACATTTCGTTGACGTTTTCAAAGAAGGCAAAGCCGACGCCGCGCTCGCAGCTTCCATCTTTCATTTCGGCATTCATGACATCCGCGAGTTGAAGCAGATCGTGGCCCGCGCCGGCATCCCCATGAGGTATCCATGCTGATCCCCTCTATTGACCTCATGGGCGGCAAGGTCGTGCAACTTGTCCGAGGCCAGAAGAAGGCTCTCGAATACGACAGCTTTGAGCCCTGGGTCGAACGGTTTTCCAAATACAAGCGCGTGCAATTGATTGACCTCGACGCGGCCATGCGCCAGGGCGACAACCGTGCGCTGGTGGCGCAGATTGCGTCGCGGCTGCCGTGCCAGGTGGGAGGCGGCATCCGCAGCATCGCGGACGCCCAGCAAATGCTCGCCGCCGGTGCCCGCGCCGTAATCATCGGCTCAGCGCTGGTGCGTGATGGCCTAGTGAATGTGGAATTCGCGAAACGGGCGGCGGAAGAAATCGGCGCGGACAAGCTGATCTTTGCCGTGGACTCCAAGGGCGGCAAGGTCACCATCGCGGGATGGAAGCAGCCGACCGCGATCACCGCCCTCGAAATGATGAACCAGCTCGAGCCCTACTGCGGCGGATGGCTTTACACGCACGTGGACACCGAAGGCATGCTGAAGGGCATCCCCATGGATGTCATCCGTGAACTGCGCGCCGCCACCAAGCGTCGGCTCATTGCCGCCGGCGGCATCAGCAGCAATGAGGAAATTGACGAACTCGACCGAATGGGCGTGGATGCCGTCGTGGGCATGGCTATCTACACGGGAAAGATTAAAGCGTAGCAGCAGTAACACGCGTCCGTGCCAGCGGACGCGACGAGGAGTCGCGAGGCGGCCAGCGAACAGGTCAGCATTCAACCTTCTTCCTCAGTGGTGTCATGACGAGCGACGCGAGGCATCTGCTTTTTCTCGGGTTGGTAACGGTGCTGATCCGTACTTAACTGCGCGGCGAACCGCGCTACCCCTCCGCATTCCTTTCCGCCCGCAAATCAATCCCCAACTGCTGGCACTTTTTGTACAAATGGCTGCGTTCCAATCCGAGCGCCTTGGCGGTGTTGGTGACGTGGTGCTGATGGCGCTTGAGCGCGGCAAGAATCACTTCCCGCTCAAAAGCGACGACCTGCTCCGACAAACTTCCGTTCCCAATGTTCAAATGAGCCACCGGAGCTGCCGCCCGCTGCGGCAGCGCGCTGCGTACGGCTTCTGCGTCAATGCAATCGTTGGTCGCGAACAGCAGCGCGCGTTCCACCACGTTGCGCAGCTCGCGCACGTTCCCCGGCCACGAGTACCGGCGCAACTCTTCCATCGCCTCGGGAGCGAACGTCACCGGCTTCCAACTGTTCTGCTCCACTACCTGGCGCGCGAAGTGCTGGGCCAGCGCGGGTATGTCTTCAGAACGTTCCCGCAACGGCGGCAGCACAAGAGGGAAGACGTAGATGCGGTGATACAGGTCCTGGCGAAACTTGCCTTGCGCAACCAGTTCCTCCAGGTTGCGATGGGTGGCAACAATCACGCGCACATCCACCCTGATGGGCCGGTCGCCGCCGACGCGCTCGATCTCTCCCTGTTCCAGTACGCGCAGCAGCTTGGCCTGCATGGGCAGCGGCATATCGCCGATCTCGTCCAGGAAGAGCGTGCCGCGCTGCGCCTGCTCGAACTTGCCGGTGTGACGTGTCGCCGCGCCGGTGAATGAACCTTTTTCGTGCCCAAACAACTCCGACTCCACCAGCTCAGCCGGCACCGCCGCGCAGTTCAGAGTGACGAACGGGCCGCCGTGCCGGGGGCTGCGTTCGTGCAGCGTGCGTGCCACCAGTTCCTTGCCCGTCCCCGTTTCGCCGAAGATGCAGACGCGCGACTCGCTGGCGGCGACGCGCTCGATCTGGGCCATCACCCGCCGCATGGCCTCCCCCGCCCAGACAATCTCGTGCTTGCCGACGCGCTGGCGCAGCTCGCGGTTTTCATCTTCCAGGCGCTTCAGCCGCAGCGCGTTATCCACCGTCAGCAGCAGCTTGTCGGTGGAAAGCGGCTTTTCCAGGAAGTCGAGCGCGCCCAGCCGTGTGGCGCGCACCGCCATGTCAATGTGCGCCTGGCCGGACATCATCACAACCGGCGCAGCGATGCCAAGCGCCCGGCAATCTTCCAAAAACGACAGCCCGTCTTTTCCGGGCATCACTACGTCCGAAAAGATCAGGTCAAAGCTCTGCGTCCTGACCAGTTCGAGCGCGCGCGCCGCGTTGTCGCAGACGGTCGCCTCGTGTCCTGCAAGGCGGAATGCTCGCGCCAGCGAGGCGAGGGTGTTGGGATCATCGTCAATGATCAGCAGGTGCGCTTTTTGCGGCGTTGCGGTCACACAATTGCCTCGCTAAACACTGGCGCTCCGCCCAGCTTCTTTCGTTGCCTGCTCGCAGGGCAGTTCCACACAAAATGTCGTGCCACGACCAGGTTCGCTGTCCACGGAAACCCGGCCGTGATGATCGGACACCACCGACTGCACGATCGCCAGTCCCAGCCCTGTGCCGTGCTGCTTGGTTGTGTAATAGGGCGTGAACAGGCGCTCGCATTCTTCGCGTGTGAGTCCGCTGCCCGTATCGCTGATCTCGAAGCGGACAGCGTGGTCGAGCCTGCGCGTGCGCACCGTAAGCGTGCCACCGGAAGGCATGGCGTCCAGCGCGTTCAGGATCAGGTTGGACACGGCGCGGTGCAGCAGGCTGGGATCGGCCTGAACGGTCCCGGTATTCTCCGCCAGCTCAAGGCGGGTTGTGACCGGCGGGCGTCCGGGAGCGGCGAACTGCGCTTCGAACAGCTTGAGCGCGTTCAGGACGGACTGGTTCAAATCCACGGACTGGAACTGTGGCGGCGGCATTTTGGCGAAGTCGCTGAAGCGGCCGATGATGGTCTTCAGGTTCGCAAGCTCGGCCAGCAATGTAGCCGTGCTTTCGCGGAAAACCTCCTCGAACTGCTCGGGGTTCTGTTCGCGGGCGCGCAGCAGGTTCTCGATAGTGATCTGCAGCGGAAATAGAGGATTCTTCAGTTCATGCGCCAACCGCCGCGCCAGTTCGCGCCACGCAGCCACGCGCTCGGCCTGGACCAGCCGGTCGCGCTGCTGCGCCAGCTCTTCGGTCATTTGGTTGAAGGCCTTGGCAAGCCGTCCGATTTCTCCGCCGGAGGCGATCTCGACTCGCGCGTCCCAGTTTCCGCCAGCCACCTCGGCTGCCGCAGACGCAAGCTGTTCCACCGGCTTGGTGACGCGTGCGGCCGCCCATCCGCTCAACAGCAGACCAAACAGGACCCCACCGCCGCCCACGATCAGCGCGATAGTGCGGATGCGCCGCTCCAGCGCGACCATCTCCTGGCGCGAGCGGCCCACCAGCAACACGCCCAGAAGTTCTTCATGACGGCCCTTCAGCGGGATTGCCTGGAACATCTCTGAGTTCGCCGGATCGCCAGACCAGGCGATAGTGTCGCTGGCCTCAACCGGTTGCGCCTTGATCTTCTGAATCAACGGCGCCAGTTTCTCGGCCTGCGCCACGCTGCCAGACGCGTCTTCCAGCGACTGCGGATCAAAGGCGGACGCCGTGTTGCGATACAGCATCGCGCGCATGCCTTCCGGCAGGACTAGCGACTTCAGAAAACCTCGATCCAGCCGCAGACCCCCGACCACATACAGCACGCCTTCGCCGGCGGGCAACGTACGTACCGTGACCAGGCCGAGCGCAGCGCCATCCGGCAGTTCTTCCCGGTCGAGGAACGCTTCCAGCGGCTTCCAATCCAGGGGGCGCGTGAGCCATTCTTCCTTGTATCCAAAGCGTGCGGGCCACTGTGCCGATGAAATGATGGTGCCGTCTGGCGCAACCAATTCCAAAAAATCAAGCTGGTGGCCTTCAGCCATTCCGCGCGCCTGATTCACGTAAGGGGAATAATCCGGTGCAGAACGTGCAGCTTCAAGCGCGATGCGGGCCACCGTGTCACCTTTGGCGATGCCGTCGAGCGCTACGGTGACTTGTTCTCCACGCCGGGAAAACTCCTGGCGAAACTGCGCCACCAGCGCGGAGGTGCGCTGCGCATCCAGGGCTTCAAACGCGCGCCGCATGCTTGCGGTCGCGATCCAGGCCACAAGCGCGACCGACACTGCCACCGTTACGGCAAACAGCAGCAGTAACTTGGCCCGCAGGCTCATTTATCGTGCTCCGATGGAATCTCCAGCAGTCCCTGTCTTGCCTTGCGGTGCTGAAATCCAGCTATCTGCCAGCCGCCAACTGCCGTCTCGTGGCTGGTTCCAGTTGTTCACCCGTGCCGACAATCCGAATGCCTGCGGCAGGTACACGATCGGCACCACAGGTCCGGCGACTCCGGCCGCTCCCAAGTTTAACGTGCGTTCAAAGACAAACTGATCCAGAGGCTCAGCGGCAGCACGCACCTTCGGCAGATCATCCGGAAACAACGCCGTTGCCAACCCCATCAGCGCGGCCTGTGGATCGGCGGATTGCAGCGGAGCGCGAAACAGCACGGCATCATAGACCAGCCCCCGTGTGTTGAGCGCGTGTGCCTGCACGTTCAGCCCAGCGTCGCGAGCATTGACTGCTACACGTTCGGCGACAGCGCGCGCCAGCGCGTCGTTGGGTTCGTAGGCGATGGTCAGCGGCGTTGCCCACCCGCTCTCGGCACGCGCCTGGCGGGCGCGCTTCAAGTTGGGTCCGGCGGTGAAAGAGAAAGCGAAGCCGCTGATCCACTGTGGCAGCAAGCTTTCAGCGGGCTCGCCTTGCCGTTGCAGCAAAAAGTTATGGATCGCGGCACGATCAATCGAGAGCCAGAGCGCCTCCCGCAGCCGCGTCTCGCGGGCCCGGCCCGCGGCATCGGTTGCCTTGCTGCGGGGAAACCAAAGCCCCATGAGCTCCGACGGCGACGACACCGCGACCCGGCGGCGGTCGTCCAGCGCGTGCCGCACCTGGTCGGGACCAATTTCGATCACGTCCACCCGGCCGAGTTGCAGGTTCGTCGCCTGATCGCGCAGCGACTGCCCGAGCGCGATTTCGACCGCGTCAAGGAACGGCCGCCCTCCCCAGTAATCTTCGTTTGCCTGCAACACGACGCGGCGGCCAGGCTGAAACTCGGCCACGCGGAAGGGACCGGTTCCCAGCAGTTGACCATCGCCCGCAGCGATCACAATGGAATTGCGCACACGTGCCAGGTCGGCCAGAAGACCCGGCATCGCACCGTCGGACTCAATCACGATGCCTTCGCCCAGCACGTCCACGCGCCAGCTTTCCGGGTGACGACGCATGGCGGCGGCAACCAAAGCAGGCGTCAACGGCGTGCCGTCGTGAATCCTGATACCAGGGCGCAGCCAGAACTGCCAGCGCTTGTAGTCATCCGAATGCCGCCAGGTGTGTGCCAGTTGCGGCTGAGGGTGAGCGTTTTCATCGAGCCGCACCAGCGTATCGAATATCAGGCCGGCAACATGTTCCGACGCCGCCTCGGAACGCGACAGCGCAGGCAGTGCCGCCGGATCCAGCGAATCCAGCGGCGCGCTGACTGCCACCCGCAGTGTGCCTCCGTATTGCGAACGCGTTGCTGCATGCGCCCACAGCGTCAGCAGCAAACTAGTGGCCGCAATCCAGTGATAAAGAATACGCCTCATATCTGCCTGTTTTTACGTTCCGCGCGACCGCGGTCGCCTCGTTGTCGCGCGACCACAACGCTGTTACCGGGCCGGGAAAATCCACTGGATCGCTGACGGCTATCGCCTGGCGCCCCACGATCTCGAATGCCTGGGCTGCGTCTGTCTCGGCGGACCCTCCAGGGCGTGTGGCCAACACCTGCCAGCCCGCGCCGCAGCCGGTCTTCACACTCGTGATATCGCTGCCCCAATTGCCGAATGATGCGGCGGTGTCGTTCACACCATTGAAGAATCGAATCCGGCCGTCAATTCCCGCCAGCAGCCACAGCTCGGTGCCGTTCTCCTGCACCCGCGCCGCGGAAAAAAATGGCGAAACGGTCTTTCCGCCGGCAAGCGGACCAGCCAGCGTGCCGTTAAAGAAATTGCGCGCGGGCGCGTAGAACGCTTGTAGTGTTTCTCCACTGCCGAGCGGCCAGGGATCGTCGCTCTCGACGCAATCCATCCTGAGCTGCGGCTGATTCACACTGCTGCACCTTCGCCCCGGAAGATACACGCTGAACCCGCGCCCCACTGTAATCCGCCCGCGAGGATCGCGTGAAACCGGCGCGGCGCGCGACGCGGGCAGCGGCAACGAGAATTCGTCCTGCCATTTCCCGCTATAAAGGACGTACAAGGCGAACCGCGAAGGTGTGAGCAGCAGGACGCCCGGTCCCGCAACCACGTTGAACGGAGCGGCGTCGAGAATCTGCTCGCCGTCAGGCTGCGACCACAACAGTTTCTTCCTTAGCACCACGGATGGCCCGGAGTACGCCGTCACAGCCGGTTGATTGCGCGGCACGCGAACCATAACGACGCCGGGGCTGGAGTGCGCCAGCCTCGTTTCCCCAATCCAGAGATAACCTGCGGCGTTTTCCGAAAGTGTAATTGCGACTTCGGCTTCCGCCCGCGATTCTGGTACCACTGTCATGCCGCGCGCTTGAAGTTGCTTCAGAATTTCCTCGCGCACGCCGGCAACTTCCGAAGCCCCGAGTGAAGATACATTGCGCAACGTGAAAGTGATCGCCGAGCCTGCACCCACTTTGTCCGCCACCCGCTCGGCAAGCGTGGCCGATGGTTCCGTCCACGGGGACGCGGCGAAAGCGGGCAGCGCCAATATCATGGCGAGCCAGCCGAAGACCGGGATCAGGCGCGGCATGCGCATCATTCTGGTGTGAACGCGGATCATATCACGCGTTTTCTCATCGGCGGCTGTTACTAACGCCGGCACTGGGTGGCTCCCCGGGCCCCCAGCGCGCCTGCTTTTGGCGCGCTGGAGTGGAAGGCGGCAGGAAGACGGAGCGAGCCACCCAGTTGAATTTGCCGGCGAACCGGAGCTAGTGCCCACGCAATCCGCTCATTCGCTGCGGCGGCGGATCATCATACCCATCGGGCACTCGTTGCGTGGGAGGAGTAGGTATCGCGTTCCGCAGTACGTCATTGAAGAAGAACCTGCCGTCGGTAGGAACCATCATGATCTGCACTTTGTCCGACAGGCGTTCGGCAACGATTTTGTTGATCAGCAGCGGGTTCTCTTTAAGCACAACAGCTTCCGCCTTCATTCGTTCGGCATCGGCCGCCGCAGTCACGCGGATGCGGTTGGCTTCGGCCTGCGCCAGCAGGTTGCGCCGTTCCAGCTCCGCCTTGCTGTCAATGACCTTGGCTTGCGCTGCGGCTTCCGCTCCCTTGATTGTGGCTTCCTTGCGCGCTTCCGACTCCAGCCGCGTCTGCTCGATCTGCTTCTGCTTCAGCGGCAATGTATATTGCATGGCATCGGCTTCACCCTTCGCTTGCAGCACGCGGACGCGGGCCGCGCCTTCCGCCTGCTTCACGTCCGCAACCTTCTGCGCTTCTGCCTGGAGCTCGGAGATGCGCACCTGCTTTTGCTGTATGTCCGTCTGCACGCTGAGCTGATCGTTCTCCTGTTCTTTCAGCAGCAGGTTTTCCAGCCCGCGGGCGTATTCCGGAGGGAGTTGAATGTCGCGCAGCATGACTTCCTTCACTACTATGCCGTCGCCGTCCAGCTTGCGCGTGATTTCGTCGGCCGCCTTCGCCCGTACTTCTTCGCGTTTCGCGGCAAAGATTTCGCGCACGGTGTAGTTGGGGGTCAGCTCGCGGAAGACGCTTGCGATGGTCGGCGCTACCAACTCGCTATCCACCGGTTGCGGCAGACTGCGTTGTATGTAATCCAGGCGACGAGGGTCGAGCCGGTACCGCACCGTGACCCCCATCCCGATGGACAGGCCCTCGCGCGCCTGCACCTTCAGCATTTCCGGCTTTTTCGCAACTTCCGGCTTCTTGGCTTCCTCTTTCTTTTTGATTTCCTCGTCAATCGCCGTAGAGAAGACCTTGTCGCGAATGTCGAACAGAGCTACGTACTCGACCAGCGGCTTGACGAAATGCACTCCGGGATAGAGCGTGCCCGGTCGCGTTCCGGAAATCTGGCTGACGCGCACTCCCGCCATGCCGCTAGGCACTACCACAATGCCAAGCCCAACCAGCAACGGGACTACGCCCAGCGCCGCGACCTTCGATGCGCCGGCGAAGCGCGGTGGTCCGGGTTTCGGGATCTCTGGTTCCTCCGGCGTTTTCCGCAACAGGCGGCGCCGGTAATCCGCCAGCAGATAAAGGTCGTACAGCACAATGACGGCAGCCGCCACGAATGCCACTACCGCCGCGGTTAAAAGCAGGTATCTGAGCGCCAACATGTTGTCCTCCTCAGATCACGCAATTGGGGCCTGGTGAACCGTCGAGCGCCGCTCGGGCCTCGCCGTGTCCGCTGGCGCGGATTGCGCTGCGGACAGCTCGTCTGCCGTCACGGGCACGCTCACAAGAAAATGGAAAAGCGATTTCAGAAGCACGCATTCCAACAGCAGCGCGAAACTAAATGAGAAGAGTGAAACCGCGCCGATCGTGATGATGATTCCCATTTCCGTTTACCTCCGTCTCGTGTGGCGCAGCCGCCCTCGGCCGCGCGCCTCGTAGCGCCCGCGTCCCCGCCGGCAGTGCGGAGGCGTCCCCGCCTCCGCTGTTTATCTCCCCAATTCCTCCGCGCCCTTTGCGTCCTCCGCGTTAAAGCTTTTACTGACCAGCCGCAGTAGTTGCGGCCGACGCCACCTCAGACCTGCCGAAGGTCCGGTCTATCTGCTCATCTCGCTCACTGCGGATCTCCACCGTGTCGCCGGCGCGCACCAGGGTGAACAGTTCTTCCATGTCGGCCTTTGCCATGCGGATGCAGCCATGGGAAGCAGCTCTGCCGATGGAGCGTGGCTGGTTGGTGCCGTGGATTCCGTATCCCTTGCGGCTGAGTCCAATCCAGCGGGTGCCTAGCGGATTGTCTTTTCCCGGCGGGATCACCGTGCCTGGGTGGTAGTAGGTAGGATCAGTGACCCGGTTGATGACCTTGAATTCGCCTGCCGGACTGGGGCTTCTCGTTGCCCCCACGGCCACCGGGTAGACGCGCAGGATGCGGTCGTCTTCCAGCAGCGCCAGCTTACGGTCGGGAATGCTTACCAGAATGTGCCGCCGGGGGTGCTCCAGCGGAGCCCCAGCCTTGACCGCCTGCGCTGCCCGATCCTGAGTCAGCGCCTCGGCTGCCGTCATCACCAGTAGAGCCAGAACTGAGTACCACCGCGCCAGCCTTTTTTCGTGTCCGCTGATCTCTTTTGCCTGCCGCATTGCCATGTCCTCCGTCTTCTGTACAGCGGAAGAGCACAGCCGTACCCACCATAGATTTGCTTGAAAATAGGGGCCTTAAGTACTCAATCTGCGGCACGGATCGTGCCTCTTGGCAGACATTGTGTCAACCCTGACACAGCCAGAAGTACAAGCAAGAAGAGGTAACCCGGCCGCCGTGGGCGGGCGGCTCAGAAAGTAGCAGTCCGGCGCAGCCGGCCTCACGGGCCGTGTGGCGCAGCCACCCTCGGCTGCGCGCCTTGTAGCACCGGCATCCTCGTCGGCAGTCCGGCGGGTATCCCGCCCGCCGCCAAACGCAGTCTTCTCTGAATCCCCCCGTCCTCTTAGACATCAAAAGACTAGACAAACCGTACCGACATGGTACGATATGTATAGGACCGGGTCAGTACTGTTTGACCGGAGCAATCCCATGATTCGCCTCAGCAAGCTGACGGATTACGCAATCGTAGTAATGACGCAGATGGCGCGCGCGCCCGAGCGGCCGCTGCACACGGCGCGCGACTTGGCCGCGGAAACGCAGTTGCCACTGCCGACGGTCAGCAAAATCCTGAAGCAGCTTTTGACGGCGGGATTGCTGGTCTCGCATCGCGGCGTGAAGGGTGGCTACACCCTGTCCCGCGCGCCACGTGAAATATCGGTCGGACAGATCATCGCGGCGATTGAAGGTCCGGTGGGGGCCACGGAGTGCAGCTCAGGCGTGCCCGGGCTGTGTGATCTGGAGCCGCACTGCCCGATGAGCAGCAATTGGCGCATCATCAGCCTTGCCCTTCGGCAGGCGCTGGAGAACCTGACCCTGCCCGACCTGATCTATCCGCTCCAGTTTGCCGACAGCAACAGCAACATGGTTCCGGCTATGAACTTGATTTCAGGGAGAACCCAATAATGAGTACCCCGACCAACACGATCCACGAACTGGCGAACCGCGAATACAGGTGGGGTTTCGTGTCGCCGGTTGAGGCGGAGAGCATCCCCAAGGGGTTGAACGAAGACGTCATCCGGCTGATCTCGGCGAAAAAGAATGAGCCCGAGTTCATGCTGGAGTGGCGCCTGAAGGCCTATCGCCACTGGGCCAAGCTGAAGGCTGCCGACGCCGAGCCCAAATGGGCCAACGTGAAGTTCGGGCCCATTGATTACCAGGACATCATTTATTACTCCGCTCCCAAGAAGAAAGGGGAAGGGCCGAAATCGCTCGACGAGGTTGATCCCGAGCTGCTGCGCACCTACGAGAAACTGGGCATCCCGCTGGAAGAGCAGAAAATGCTGGCGGGGGTGGCTGTAGACGCGGTGTTCGACAGCGTGTCTGTCGCCACTACGTTCAAGGAAAAGCTGGCCGAGGCTGGGGTAATCTTCTGCTCGTTTTCGGACGCAGTGAAGAACCATCCCGACCTGGTGCAGAAGTATCTCGGCTCGGTGGTGCCTTACAGCGACAACTTTTTCGCAGCGCTGAACGCCGCTGTCTTCAGCGATGGATCCTTTGTCTACGTGCCCAAGGGCGTGCGCTGTCCTATGGAGCTCTCGACTTACTTCCGCATCAACGCCGCGGAGACGGGACAGTTTGAGCGCACCCTGATCATCGCCGAAGAAGGCGCGTACGTCAGCTATCTCGAAGGGTGTACCGCGCCCATTCGCGACAAGAACCAGTTGCACGCCGCCGTCGTGGAGCTAATCGCTCTCGATAACGCGGAGATCAAGTACTCAACCGTGCAGAACTGGTATCCGGGCGATCCTAAGACCGGCAAGGGCGGAATCTACAACTTCGTCACTAAGCGCGGCAAGTGCGCAGGTGTGAACTCCAAGATTTCCTGGACGCAGGTCGAAACCGGCTCCGCCATTACCTGGAAGTATCCGAGCTGTATCCTGCAAGGCGACAACAGTGTGGGCGAGTTCTATTCCGTCGCGCTGACTAATCACTTCCAGCAGGCCGACACCGGCACCAAGATGATCCACATCGGCAAGAACACCAAGAGCACGGTGGTGTCGAAGGGCATCTCTGCCGGCTTTGGACAGAATACCTACCGCGGGTTGATCAAGATCGGCAAAGGCGCGGTCGGAGCACGTAACTACACGCAGTGCGACTCGCTGCTGATCGGCGACAAGTGCGGCGCGCACACCTTCCCGTACATTGAGGTCAAGAACGCCACCGCCCGCATGGAGCACGAAGCGTCCACCTCGAAGATCGGCGAAGACCAGCTCTTCTATCTGCGGCAGCGCGGTCTGAAGACTGAAGACGCCGTGTCCATGATCGTCAACGGGTTCTGCAAGCGCGTCTTCCGCGAACTGCCGATGGAGTTCGCCGTCGAGGCGCAAAAGCTGCTGAGCGTTAGCCTGGAAGGCAGCGTCGGATAAAAACGTTCCCCGTTCCCGTTCCCCATTTTCCGCGATTGCGGTGTGACAGGGCGAACGGGAAACGGGCAACGGGAAACGAGAAACGAAAAGAATGGCACTACTCGAAATTAAGAATCTGCATGCGAAGGTTGAAGGCCGCGAAATTCTGAAGGGCGTGAACCTGTCGGTGAACGCGGGCGAAGTGCACTCCATCATGGGGCCGAACGGTTCCGGCAAGAGCACGCTGGCGCAGGTGCTGGCGCGCCGCGAGAGCTACGAGGTCACCGCCGGAGAGGTGCTGTTCAACGGCAAAGACCTGCTCGCGATGAAACCCGAAGAAGCCGCATGGGAGGGCCTGTTCCTGGCCTTCCAGTACCCGGTGGAAGTTCCCGGTATCGGAAATGCTTATTTCCTGCGATCCGCGCTGAACGCGATCCGCAAAGAGCGCGGCGAAGAGGAGCTGGACGCCATGGAATTTCTGCCGCTGTTGCGCGCGCAGATGAAGCTGCTAGACATGGACGAAAGCTTTCTCAGCCGCTCCGTCAACGAGGGTTTTTCCGGCGGCGAGAAGAAGCGCAACGAAATTCTCCAGATGGCGGTGCTGCAGCCGAAACTGGCCATCCTCGACGAGACTGATTCCGGCCTCGACATTGACGCTTTGAAAGTTGTGGCCAACGGCGTGAATGCGCTGCGCAGTCCCGACCGCGCCATTGTCGTGGTCACGCATTATCAGCGCCTGTTGAACTACATCGTGCCCGACTTTGTCCACGTGCTCGTGGACGGACGCATCGTGAAATCAGGCGGCAAGGAACTCGCGTTGGAACTCGAAGACCGCGGCTACACCTGGGTGGAGAACGAGCCCGCCCTTACGCGCTAGTGCAGGGAGGAACGAGAGTGAGCACCCTTACCGAACAGCGGGCAAAATACCTGGAGAGCTTCGATGACCTGCTGAAGCGCAGCGCCGGGCCCGGCTGGCTGCGCTCGCTGCGTGAAGAAGCTTATGCCCAGTTTTCCCAACTGGGGTTCCCGACCCTGCGCACTGAGGATTGGCGTTTCACCAGCGTAGCTGCTATCGCTGAGAAAAGCTTCACGCCGGCAGCGGAAGGGCGGGGGCAGTTGTCGGCGCGCGCGCTGAAGCCGTTCCGCGTGGGAGGCCTTGGCGCGCAACTCGTCTTTGTGAACGGCAGGTTTGCGCGCGAGTTGTCAGTGCTGGGCAGCCTGCCGCACGGGGTCAAAGCCGGGAGCCTCGCCCAGGCGATTGCCACGCAAGCAGATGTCGTTGAGTCGCATCTGGGGCGCTACGCGGAATTCCGTGACGATGCTTTCACCGCGCTGAATACAGCGTTCATCCAGGATGGCGCCTTCATCAATGTTCCACGTGGAACAATTGTGGAGCATCCGATTGCGGTCCTGTTTGTCTCAATTGGAGACGCTGGTCCCCAAATGGTCCATCCACGCAACCTGATCATCGTGGGCGAAGACAGCCAGGTGAGCGTCATCGAAGACTATGTCTCGATAAACACGGGCGTTTTCTTCGGCAACATAGTTACCGAACTGGTTGCCGGCGACGCCGCTGTGGTTTCCCACTACATGCTGGAGCGCGAAGACGAGCAGGCCTACAACATCTCCACGCTGCGCACTCACCAGGGACGCAGCGCGAACCTGGCCTCGCACTCCGTGCTGCTTGGCGGCGCGCTGGTGCGGAACAATGTCCATCCCGTGCTTGCGGGCGAGGGCGGCGACTGCCTCATCAACGGGCTGTTCATCGGCCGCAACCGGCAACACATGGACAACTACATGAAAGTGGAACATGCGAGCCCGCACTGCGGCAGCCGCCAGTTCTACAACGGAATACTGGACGACTATGCTCGCGGCGTTTTCCATGGCCGCATCATCGTCCACAAGGACGCGCAGAAGACCGACGCCAAGCAGACCAACCGCAACCTGCTGCTCTCCGATAACGCGCAGATTGACACCAAACCGCAACTGGAGATCTATGCTGACGACGTGAAGTGCACGCATGGCGCCACTATCGGGCAGATCTCCGAAGAAGCGCTGTTCTACATGCGCTCGCGCGGACTCGAGGAGAAGCAGGCGCGCGCCCTGTTGCTGTTTGCCTTTGCCTCCGAGAGTCTGGAGCGCATGAAGCCCGGCCCGGTGCGCGAGTACCTGGAGAAGCTGGTTCCTCAATGGTTGCCGAACGGGGGTACACGATGAGAACTGTTAACAATCCGAGCACGAGTGCAGTAAGAGACGTAGCAAGCTACGTCTCTACCATCAGGGCCGAAGCGCCCTTTGACGTGTACCGCATTCGCGAGGACTTCCCCATTCTGAGGCAATTGGTCCACGGCAAGCCGCTGGTGTATCTCGACAATGCCGCTACGACACAAAAGCCGCGCGCGGTCATTGATGCTTTGGCATGTTTCTACTGCGCGGAATGTTCCAACATCCATCGCGGCGTGCACCTGCTGTCCGAGCGCGCCACCCAGGAGTACGAGAACGCCCGGCGCGACGTCCAGCGCTTCATCAATGCGGCCAGTTGGGAAGAATTGATCTTCGTCCGCGGCGCCACCGAGGCCATCAACCTCGTCGCCAGCAGCTACGGGCGCAAACATCTGCGCGAAGGCGATGAAATCATCATCTCAACGATGGAGCACCACTCCAACATCGTACCGTGGCAGATTCTTTGTGAGCAGACCGGCGCGAAGCTTCGCGTGGTTCCCATCAACGACGATGGCGAATTCCTGCTGGACGAATACGAAAAACTGCTCGGGCCCAAGACCAAGTTTGTCTCCATCGTACACATGTCCAACGCACTGGGCACCATCAACCCCGTGAAAAAAATTATTGAGATGGCGCACCGGTGGAACGCGCCCGTGTTGCTGGACGGCGCACAGGCCATATCGCACATCCAGGTGGACGTGCAGGAACTGGACTGTGATTTCTACGCCTTCTCCGGCCACAAGCTGTACGGGCCGACGGGCATCGGTATCCTGTATGGCAAAGCAGCATTGCTGGACGCCATGCCGCCATACCAGGGCGGCGGCGACATGATCAGCTCCGTCACCTTCGAAAAGACCACGTATAACAAGCTGCCGTACAAGTTCGAGGCGGGTACACCGCATATCTCCGGTGGGATCGGTTTGGGCGCGGCGGTCCGTTACGTCAGCCAGCTTGGAATTGAAAACATTGGGGCGCACGAGCGTGAACTGCTGGCGCGTGCAACCGAAGCAGTCGCCTCGATTCCCGGCGTGCGCATCATCGGCACGGCGCGCGAGAAGGCCTCGGTGCTGTCGTTCGTCATGGATCAGGCCCACCCGCACGACATCGGCACCATTCTCGACCGCGAGGGAATTGCAATCCGTACCGGCCATCACTGCGCGCAACCGGTGATGAAGCGCTTTGGCATTCCGGCCACGGCGCGCGCTTCATTTGCCTTGTACAACACGCAGGCGGAAGTGGACGCGCTGGTGCGCGGCATCCACCGCGTGCGGGAGGTGTTCGCCTGATGTCCGACCTGCGCGAACTCTACCAGGAGCTGATCCTCGAGCACAGCAAGAAGCCGAGGAACTTCCGCGCCATCGAGGCAGCAGACCGCAAGGTCGAGGGCTTTAATCCATTGTGCGGCGATCACTTCACGATCTTTGTCCAGATGGAGGGTGACGTGGTTAAGGACATCAGCTTCCAGGGCGCAGGTTGCGCCATCTCGAAAGCGTCGGCGTCCATCATGACCCAGGTTTTAAAGGGCAAGAGCAAACCGGAAGCGGAGAAGCTATTCGTGCGCTTCCACGATCTGGTTACCGGCAAGCGGGGAGTCAATGGCGACGAAGCCGAACTCGGCCGGCTGGTGGTCTTTGCCGGAGTGTCCGAGTTTCCCGTGCGCGTGAAATGCGCCACCCTGGCCTGGCATGCGATGCATGCAGCCATCGAAGGCGAGAAGGAAACAGTCACGACAGAATGAAACTATTTGGTGATTTGGACATTTCAAATGTCCAAATCACCAAATCCTCTGGATTGTTTATGGAAAAGCAGGTAGTCCTTGTAAAGCGCGACATCAAAGTCATCACCATTCCCTACGGCACGAAGATAACTCTGTACGCCGGCAGCCAAGTGATCGTTGCCCAGGGATTCGGCGGCTCGTACACCGTGCTGACCGACCAGGGCATGATGGTGCGAGTTGAAGCCAAAGACGCCGATGCCATCGGCGAGACGCCGATTGTTCCTCAGCCCACGCAGTCTGCCCCCACCGGCCCATTCGACGAGAAGCTCGTCTGGGAGCAGTTGAAAACCGTCTATGATCCGGAAATTCCGGTAAACATTGTTGACCTCGGCCTGATCTACCACTGCGAAGCAAAACCCGTGCCCGGTGACGACCAGGGCAAGCGCGTAGAAATCAAAATGACCATGACCGCGCCCGGCTGCGGCATGGGCGAAGTGCTGAAACAAGATGTGGAGCGCAAGATCTCCGGCCTCCCCGGAGTGCGCGAAGTCAGCGTCGAAGTTGTGTTCGATCCTCCCTGGGACCTGTCGCGCATGTCCGAATCCGCCCGGCTGCAGTTGGGGCTAATGTAGATATTTTGTTAATGGGTTATTTGGTTACCAAATTTGGGAGAAGTAATCGCCTGAACAGCCGAACAATTGAAGGGGTCAATAACCAGATAACCACATGACCAAATAACCAAATTCCACAATCGTCCGCTTGCATTCCCGTCTAGGTCCGTTAACCTTAAGGGTGCGCCCACATTGCCCTGAGCCGCATCGAACGAGATAATTACAGCGCCTGGCATCCGCTGGTCGCTTGTGGTGCAACATGACGAACCAATCCGAGAAGAAACCGCGCCGGTCCACCCGGCTGGAAGATGTTGGCCGGCGAATCGACGACGAGCTCGAGGAGTTCATCGCCTGGATCAACGACGAGCTGGTGCCCTCCATCCGCAACCGCTCCAGCAAGGCCGTGCGAAAGGCCTCCGAGAAGCTGTCGGAATTCGCGGATTACATGGATCAAAAGCAGCCCCCGCGCTCCTGAAAGCGTCCGCGGTTGCGCTGGCGCTCGTCGTGTCGCTGCTGCTGACCGGATGCGGCGAGAAGAAAGCAGCCCGGGTTAAAGTTCCGCCAGCGCCTCCCATCAGCGTTGCGCCTGACACAGAACCCAGCTCCGTGCCGGAAAATGCTCAACCCATCTACGTCGAGACCGGCGTGGCAAGCTGGTATGGACCGCCTTATCACAACCGGCGTGGGGCCAATGGCGAAATCTACGACATGCATGCGCTCACGGCCGCGCATCGCACTCTCCCATTGAACACAATGGCGCGAGTGACAAACCTCGCCACCGGACGCTCGGCCACCGTGCGTATCACCGACCGTGGCCCGTTCATCGAAGGCCGTATGCTCGATCTGTCCTTGGCGGCGGCGAAGCAGGTGGACGTGTGGCGACCCGGCACAGCTCGGGTCCGGCTGGAAGTATTTGAGACGCCCGCGCCTATTGATCGTGGCGGCCGCTGGTGCGTGCAGATTGGCGCCTTCCGCAGCAAAGCCGAAGCCCGCAAGCTCGCCGATAACCTACAGCGCCAGTACCGCACCGCACAAGTTCTGCAATTCACCGGGCCAACCGGCGAATGGGTCCGCGTGCGTGTCGCCGACGATGACAAGTACCGTGCGGAAGAACTGGCGCGCACGACCCAGACACCGCAAGGAGCGGTGTTTCTGGTGAGGCTGGATTAGACTGGCGCCAACAACAGATGCTTGCGGCTTGTGGCTCGCTGCTGTTTTTGCTTACTTGATGTTGAGAGTGATCACCTGCGCGCCGGTGACGGCGTAATCCAGGCGCGTAGAGGCCTCGTTGACCGAGGACTCGCCCAGAACCACCATGTCCTGCGTGCCGCGCATTCCTTCCATCACGTTCATTACGGAAAGCGGCAGCGTGGGCATGACTTTGTCCTGAACCATGGCTTCCGGATTAGCTTCCATCAGCGACACGTACACACGGTTGTTGGCATGCTCCTTGTTGAGCAGGGAGATGGTGGAAGCCAGGTCCAAAGTGCGCCCCAGCGCGGAAGGCATGCGCCGCATGCGGTCCAGGGTGGCGCCATCGCTGATCAGGATACGCAGCCTGCCCTGCGGGGTTGAGGTCGGGATTTTTACCGCGATCTGGCGCACGATGCGCTCGCCGCGGTAGGGACGCAGCACGGCTTCCACCACGATTTCATCTCCGGGCCGAGCCTCGGTCATGTCGGTGCGGGTGCTCTCAAGCCGCGCCCAACGGCGCTCGCGCACCAGGTCGAAATCCAATTCCACGCCCTTGATGTCGGGCCGGACGTAGGGATTTTCATAGATGCGGCTGAAGCGCTCACCCACCGCGGTTGCGACCATCACCGACGTAGGACTGCCCGCGTCCGCCGGCGCGAATATGTTCTGCATCGAGACCGCCGGATACCCGCCCACGCTGATCCGGCCATTCAGGCGATAGCTAACGTCCTCGCCGTATTCGTTGATCCCTTGCAGCGCCTGAAAGACGGTGGACATCATGGCTACAGGGGTAATCCTGCCGTTGTTCAAGACCTCGTAATGGTATCGCTTGGGCTGCGACCCGCCTCGGATCGTCAGCGTTACCGGGATCATGTGCGGCTCCTGTCCGAAGCGGCCCAGGATGCCTGTATGGCGGTCCTGTACGAAAGCTCCAGCCGGTTCCGTCGTGTTGACGATCTTGAATGCGTTGGCGGGCGACGGCAGCGTGGCCAGCACTTGCGCCTTGTACATGGGCATGTCCACCTGCCCAAACTGCATCAGAGGATGGCCGCATGCCAGCAGCCGATTCGCGTCGCTGTACGTAACTGTGCAGGTTGCCGCAATATTCATGTCACCGCGCACCAGAACGGCGCTGACCGCGGAGCCCGGCTCCAGCGGCTGCGGTTGTTTGGCATCGCTCATCGAGCCGACACCCATGACGGGCACAATACCGGCGGAAGCAAATTGCGGGGCAAAGCGCCGCAGCGTAGCCTCGCCGAAGCCGTTGAACACCAGCGGTGTTTCGATTGGCTGCAACAGGTTCGCTGGCTGCTGCGAGCCTGCAGCGAGCGGAAGTCCGGGGCCGGAAATTTTCTCGCCACCGGCATCGGGGTGGGGCCCCACGTGCGCGGCGGACTGCAGCTCAGCGGGCGCACTCTTATCCAGCTCGTTAATTTCCAGCATGTCATCGATAGGGGTGACACCCGCAATCGGCTCCTTCGAGAACTGTCCAATTCGGAAGGCGAGGGCGCCTGCCAGTTTGCCGTCGAGGTAAACCGGGCTGCCACTCATGCCGGCCACAACCCCCGTGTATTCCACCTTCTTTCCGTGCAGCCGCACCAGAATGACGTTGCCCTTCGGCCCATTGGTGTTGCGCAAAACCCCAAGGACTTCCACATCCATGGACTCGGGCTTCACACCTTCGAATACGGTGTACGCCACTCCCCGCATGCCTGCATGGATCTGCTCCACAGGAATCGTTTCCGGCTGGGAAGCAGCGCCCGTGAATACGGAAAAGGAAGGAACCGCCAGAAAGAGGAGGAGACACCACCGCAGAAATGATTTCATACCACCGTCGCCAAAGCCCCATTAGCTGAGCAGGCTGAACTTAGAGCTGAAATCCCCACCTCCGTAAACGCCAGTGAGTGATCGAAGTAGCGCAGCTCTGAGTTATAGTAGCATAGTAATTACTGGGTGGTTACTGCATGTATGTGCCTTATTTGCCTTAATCCTTCGGAATCAGCAAGCGCACGATCTCCAAACATCAGGAGAGGAATCACTACTGTTCTTCTGGTGCTGATGCTGGCTTTCGGCCTTAGTGTAAACGCACAGGAGTCCAGCGGTAAGCCTCCATCCACCCAGACGCCACCTGCTGCGGAGGCCGGCGGTCCCGCGGGCGATGTCGGCCCCTATTCCCTTCCGAAGAAAAAAGCAGAGGAGCCGCCGTCACCGCCAGCGCCGAAACCACCGAAGAACCCGCCGGAGTTACAAGGCTTTTCCATTACCCGGGATGTTCCCCTCGTCAACGTTGACATTATGGTGACGACCAGCAACGGGCAGTTTATCCCCGGATTGAAGAAAGACAACTTCCGTATCCTGGAAGACGGCGTTCCGCAGACCATCTCTAACTTTTCGCAGTCGGAGGCGCCCATTACAGCGGTGCTGCTGGTAGAGTTCGCCGCTACCAATTATCCCTTCATGGTGGACGCTCTGAATGCGTCCTACAGTTTTGCCACTATGCTGAAGCCACAGGATTGGGTTGCGGTGGTTTCTTACGATATGAAGCCGCACATCCTGACCGACTTCACCCAGGACAAGCGCGAGGTGTTTGCGGCCCTGAACACGTTGCGCATGCCGGGCTTCCGGGAAACCAATCTCTTTGACGCTCTCAGCGACACCATTGACCGCCTGGAGGGCGTGCAGGGACGCAAGTACATCATTCTGGTTTCCAGCGGGCGCGACACCTTCAGCAAGTTAACTTACGACAAGGTGCTCAAGCGGATACAGGGATCGCGCGACATCAGCATTTTTGCCGTCAGCACCGGACGCGCGTTTCGCGAGTGGGTGGATGCCCATTACGGCGGCAGCTTCGGCGCCAACATGGCCCTTCTGGATTACCTTCAGGCCGATAACGAGATGAAGACGTTTGCCCGACTGACCGGCGGACGGGCTTACTTCCCGCGCTTTCAGGCGGAGTTCCCGGAAATCTTTCGCGATGTGGCGGAGTCCGTCCGAAATCAGTACACGGTCGCCTATCATCCGTCCAATACCAAGCAGGACGGCACCTACCGCAAATTGAAGGTGGAAGTTATTGATCCCCAGACCGGCAAGCCCCTCAACATTCTGGACCAGAAGGGACATCGTGTGAAGTACAACATCATCGCCCGCGAAGGCTACACGGCTAAGCACGAAGTGGATTGAGTCACGCCGGGCTCTGCTGAAATTTATCCTTTGCTGAATTCCTGGCCTTTGTCGTTGAGAGCTTCCTGGCTTTCCCGGTGGAGGCGCGCGGAACCCTCAAAGGGCGTGAAGTGCGGTTCCAGTTTCGGCAGGATTTCGCGCAACGCCCATTGCACCCGGTTCAGTGCCTGGTTGATTTCAGCCAAATCCGAAGCGTTATGCGCAGACGGCCGCAAGTTGAAGGAAATCACCTGCAGGGCGTTGCGGATATGATGGTTCATCTCGTTAATAGTCTCTAACCGGTGCACAACCTGCGCTTGCCGCTGTTGGTTGTAACGCAGAAGCTCCCATGTCAGAAGGATGACCAGCACCGCGAAGATTGTGTTCGACATGGCCGTGGCCGCCAGCGGATGCCAGCGTTCCATGCGCAGTAGAAACCAGTCCAGCACCGTCGTGAGCACGAAGGCCGCAGCGCCGAATCCAGCGGCGACAATGCCCACCCGTTCCGAGGCGAGCGGCACCAACAGTCCGGGCAAATTCGAAATGAATTTGTCGCCCTTCGGTTTACTGGGAGCAGTTGCGGGCAGCGACATAAGGGGAGTTGTTATTGTAATCAATTTGCCCAAGGGAGAGTCAACTCAGGTTTCCGGCCGGACGCGCGCTTTCCATTGCTACATCCCGTTTCGGAACTTGCGCCCACACGCGAGCTAATGAAAGTGGACAAAACGATCGAGCAGGAACAACAGACCAACTCCGCAAAAAACTATTAGGCCCATCTTCACCCCCGGCTCCTTATTGACTTCGGGGATCAGGTCCGATGCTGCCACGTAAATCGTCACCCCGGCGGAAATAGGCAGACCTATGCTGACGGCGTTGCGCGTCAAGGTCATGGTCAGCACGCCCGCCAGCGTCGCTGCGCCCAGCAATGCCGATGCGCCCCAGGCCTTGCTGCGACTGCTGCCGCTGGCAAGCATCACCGATGCCACGGTAAATCCCTCTGGAACCTTATGCAGAAACACGGCGCCGAAAATGATCCACCCAAGCCATTGGGAAACAATGAAGCCGGAAGCAATTGCCACGCCGTCGAAAAATGTATGGATGATCAGGGCCAACAGCACCGAATAGCCCTTGTGGCTGTGGACGAATTCTTCTGCATGTGTCTCTTCTCCGAAATGGAAATGCGGAATGACCGAGTGCTCGAAGAAATGGACGATCAGGTATCCGAGTAGAACCAGCAGCCCGGCAGAGCGGCCGCGCAATTCCAAACTTTCGGGTACCATCTCCCCGAGCGCGGTGGCCAGCATAAAGCCCGCACCCAGGGCGACAAAATATTTCAGCAGGTCCTGTTTCCAGCGCCGATGGGCAATCGCCGCTCCACCAGCCACGTTGGCCAGCGCCGCCGTCAGACCCAAGAGAATGCTCAGGGAAAAGGGAGTCACTTGCGAGTTTCCAGTTTCCAGTTTCCAGTTTCCGGGTGCGAAATCGATTTACCCGGAGGTATTGAATTGATTAGCCGGTCCAACATTCGGCTAACTTCACCTGCGCTATTCAGCAAATCTGTAGCCGTGATTTCATCAAAATACTTGAGGTCACTGGCAATTACGAGCTGGGTTTCAATTTCGTGCATGGAACCGCGAGCTTGTGCCAGGAAGTGGCGGAACTCATTCGTTGTGAGTCTCCCTCGACCTTCTGCAATGTTGCTGGAGACGCAAACGGCCGCACGCCTGAGTTGGTCCTTCAGACCATAGGCTTCCTCGCGCGGAAACTTTTGCGTCGCCGGGTAAATCGCCCTCACCAGCGCCATTGATTTCTGCCAGACCATCAGATCCGTGTAGGAGTGGCTCATCTCGTTCTCTCTATGGAGCCGATTCCCAAGCTGCTTTATGGAGCCGATTCCCAAGCTGCTTTGGCTCCCAGACGATTACCTACCCAAAAAAGCGCTCCGAATTAGAAATGTAGCTGCAGGTTACATGCTCGGCCGGTATTCTGGAAACGGAAAAACTGGCAGCGACAAGTCAGTTTCCAATTTCGGTTTCAAACCACAGGGAGCATTGCACCCGGCTGTACGGCAGTACAGGCTAAAAATGTGGACTCATGCTTCTGGAAACCGGAAACTGTGGTTACGCGCTGTGTCGTATATGCAGCACGTCGCCGTCCTTGACGAGGTAATCTTTGCCCTCGAGCCGGAGCGTGCCTTTGGCGCGGGCGTTTGCTTCCGAGCCCGCTTCCAGAAGCTGGTCCCAGTGGATGGTTTCCGCACGGATAAAGTGTTTTTCCAGGTCCGAGTGGATGACACCTGCGGCGGTGACGGCGCGCGTACCCTTGGGAATCGTCCAGGCGCGGCACTCGTCTTCACCGACGGTGAAGAAGGAAATCAGTCCCAGCAGGTCGTAGGTCTTGCGGATCAGGCGCACCAGTCCGCTTTCCTTCAAGCCGTAGCTGGAGAGAAATTCAGCCGCATCCTCGTCGCTCATCTCCGCCAGCTCGGCCTCCACCTTGCCGCAGATAGCAGTGGCGCCGGCGTTGAGGCGAGACGCAACTTCTTTCACTTTGTACCGTTCGATCGCCTGTTCGAGGTCACGGCCAAGTTCAGCGCTTTCGCTGATGTTGAGCACGTAGAGAATCGGCTTTTCGCTAAGGAACATGAAGCCGCGCAATAGCTTCTTTTCTTCCGCGGTCATTTCCATTTCGCGCAGCGGCCGTTCCGATTCCAAGTGTGCTTTGGCGCGCACCAGCAGGTCATGCTCGCGCACAAGTTCGGGGCTCTTGGCGCGCTTCAAATCTTTTTGTACGCGCTCCTGCCGCTTTTCGACCTGACCCAGATCGCTCACCATCAGGTCGAATTCCACATTCCTGATGTCGCGCAGCGGGTCAATTTCGCCGACGTGCGGAATGGACGGGTCCTCGAAGGAGCGCACTACGTGAACCAGCGAATCCACACTGCGCAGGTTGGCGAGCAAGGCGGACTCCTTCAGCGCCTCCTGGCCAATGGCAGCCACATCGGCATATTCAATCGTGGCGTGCACGAGTTTCCGCGGGTTGTACATGGCCGCGAGCTGGTCGAGACGCGCGTCAGGTACGATCGCCACGCCAAGGTGTGCTTCCCGCGGGCCGCCGTACGCCGCCGCCACGTGGGCCTTGGTGAGAATCTTGAACAATGATGTCTTGCCCACCTGCGGCAGGCCAATGATTCCGCTTTTCATCGTCTTAGGTGGCGGTTACCGCGAGGGCCGAGTCGCGTTTGAGAACGTTATTGCTCACAAGCTTGTGAGCAGGTTGACAGTTCACAGTCTACAGTTGCTCACAACCTTGTGAGCAGGTTTCGAGTTCACAGTCTACAGTTTGTACTGAATCCCGGCAGGGGTGAACTGTGAACTCTAAACTGTCGACCTTTTTCCAGCTGTAAACTCTCAACCCTTTTGCCTTACAGCTTGCGCGCGGTCAAATAAATTGCCGCCAATCCCATCAGCAGCACCGCGCCTTCCAGCCGTGTGGACCAATGGTGCAGGCGATTGAACTCCACGCGGCGCGGATCATCCTGCGGCACATTGTCGATGACCTTCATATCCTGGCGCAGCGCCAGCATCTTGCCACTGATCGCCAATTGCGAGGTCAGCGTCAGCGCGATCATGAGGACGATCAGCACATGGCGCGCCGCCAACGGCTGCATACCGCCGGTTTTCGCGTACGCGTACGCCATGGACGTACCCAGATAGACCAGGCCGGACGCGATTCCGATCCAGTGCAGCCGCCCGAGTGTGCGCGATACCACTTCTCCCGCGTAATGGTGCGTGGGCAGAACCGAAAAAGCCGCGGGCGCAACCACGAAGGCGAAAAAGATCAGCCCGCCGACCCACACGGACAGCGACAGCGACATAAGAAAACGCAAAAGGGACATAACTTCGCCTTACACCGGGACTGGCACACTCTCGACAATGTCGCGCAAAATTTCTTCCGATTGCTGCGATTTTTTCAGGCTCGAGGAATAGCGCGCATTGACCACCACGCGATGCGCCAGCAGTGGCACCGCCAGCGACTTGAAATCTTCCGGGGTAGCAAAATTTCTTCCCGCCAGAAATGCGAGTGCCTGCGCGGCGCGGTACAACATGAGCGACCCGCGCGGCGAAACTCCCAGCGATAAATGTTCCGATTCGCGGCTGCGGTGTGCGATTTGCAACGTGTAGTTCACGAGGGAGTCGTCCACGCGCACGTGTGTGACTTCATCCTGAAGAGCGACTACATCCGCCGCGGTCAATACCGGACGCAATGATTCCAGTTGCGCCAT
Organism: Terriglobales bacterium; assembly: GCA_041946765.1. Lineage (GTDB taxonomy): Bacteria > Acidobacteriota > Terriglobia > Terriglobales > Acidobacteriaceae > JBHGAZ01. The sequence continues at coordinate 17,264 of JBHGAZ010000006.1, read as the reverse complement.
GCCTGCTTCGGCACGCAGAATTTCGCGCTCACTGCCGGCCGTCGGATATCCCATGCGCACGCGAATCAGGAAGCGGTCCATCTGCGATTCCGGCAGCGGATAAGTTCCGTGGTGCTCAATGGGGTTCTGGGTCGCGATTACCAGGAACGGCTGCGGCAGTGAGTGCGAGCGGCTGTCCACGGTCACCTGGCCCTCGTTCATGGCCTCCAGCAGTGCCGACTGTGTCTTTGGCGTGGTGCGGTTGATCTCGTCGGCCAGCAGCACATGGGTGAATACAGGGCCGCGTTTGAATTCAAACTTCTGTTCGATGGCGGAGTAGACGGAGATGCCCAGCACGTCGCTGGGCAGCATATCGCTGGTGAACTGGATGCGCTGAAAACTGCAATCAAGCGCCCGGGCCAGCGCCTGCGCCAGGGTAGTCTTGCCAACGCCAGGAACGCCTTCAATGAGGAGGTGGCCACGGGCCAGCAGGGCTACGATGGCCAGACGAACCGCCTCGTCCTGCCCGCGTATGATACGGCGCAAAGCAGTTTCCAGCCTGGCCGCAGGGACTGCGCTCTTAGTATCGGTTTCGGGCCGCATTCAACCGGATTGTACCGCTTTATGCTTCAAACTCGGGCGGACGACCCGTCAAACGGGCAATACGGTCCCGAATCGGCGGATGGGTTGAAAACAGGTTTGCCAGGTTCAGACCGCTCATCCCGAGGAAGGGCTGCACGATGAACATGTGTGCCGTCGCCGGTGACGCGGGCAGTGGTATGCGCTTGGAATACGCGTCCAACTTGCCCAGGGCGCTGGCCAGCGCGTAGGGATTTCCCGTGAAGTGCGCGCCAGTAGCGTCGGCCTGATACTCGCGCGAGCGCGAAATCGCCATCTGGATCAGCATGGCGGCAATCGGCGCCAAGATCATCATCGCCAAAGCGGCTATGCCGCCGCCACGGTCGCGGTCGTCGCGGCCGCCCATGCCTCCGAACATCGCGCCCCAGAAAGCCATACGCGCCAGCAGGGTGATAGCGCCCGCGAGCGTGGCCGCAATTGAACTGATAAGAATGTCGCGGTTGCGCACGTGCCCAAGCTCATGCGCCAGGACGCCTTCCATCTCCTCATCGTTGAGCAGGTTGAGGATGCCTTCCGTTACCGCAACCGAGGCATGCGCCGGGTTGCGTCCGGTGGCGAACGCGTTGGGCGACTCGGTCGGAATCATGTAGATCTTCGGCATGGGTATGCCGGCGCGCTGCGTCAGCCGCTCCACGATCTCGTAAATGCGCGGCATCTGCTCGCGCGTGATCGGCTTGGCGCGGTACATGGCCAGGGCGATCTTGTCCGAGAAGAAGTACGAAACGAAGTTCATGACCGCAGCCAAACCCAGGGCCACGATCATGCCGTTCTGTCCGCCGACGTACTCTCCAATAAAGAGGATCAGCAGGGTCAGCGCGGTCAGCAGGACCGCAGTTTTGAATGTGTTGCGCATATTTCTTTGACCTGTCTACCCAAGTAGATGCCAGATTCAGTTATTGGACTCACAACTGGGCCGTTGGATAGCGTCAAATATTGTAAATGTGAGTGCGACATTGTAAAGGTGAACCGGTACGCTCGTGACAAAGATGTAACGGGTACCCCTCCCCCCTCGATCTGTTGGAATCATGAGGTTAGCGAAATTTTCGCGCTGAGTCTTTGAGTTCAAAGGACTTAGAGGTCAAGGTATTACGAAATAAGGACTTAGAACGAAAATTCCGGCTCAAAACGCAAATGGCCTGCCCCTTTTCGAGGCTGGCCCAGGGTGCGGCCGATTTGCGCCCACCAAATTCCAGAGTACCACGGGCGGGGACGTCAACCGGTCTGGGTAGGTTTGTAAGTTGTTGTGGCCAGTGGGTGAAAATATATTTGTTGACAGAAGCAGTGGCGCCGAGCAAACGTCCGAAGCATGGTCATTAACGCGATTGTGCCGCTTGGCGCGTTCGGTCATTGATTCAGGAATTGCGGCGTCTGATCTTTGACAAGAACCTGAATATGGGAACCAGGTTTGCCGTCGAGTTGCACGGCGACCATAACGCAAGCGACATCAGCACAAACGGGATACTGCTGCGGTGTCAATGCTGTCAGAGGAACGTTTATTGATTCCACCTGCTGATTGAACTGGTAAGGCGCAACCACCTGGGTTCCGTTCACCGATATGGTTGCGCTGCTCACCCGTCCACTTCCATCCTTGTCGCCATTGATGACCATTAACGTGTAAGGTCCGGTAGAGCCTTGGGCGAGAGTAAAGTACGAGTATTCTGTCCGCGGTTCGCCTTTCTGTCGGACGTAGTTCTCAACCATTTCAACTGGCGAGTCCAGCACGAATTTCCCGTTGACCAGTCGGTACACGGAAATGAAGTCCCCACCGCTAACAAGTTGCAGTGTTCCATCATGGTAGAAATCCATGAAGCCGCCATTGATTGAGAGGGGATATAGCACACCGCGTCGCTCTACCATTGGACCGATTGGAATAAGCTTAGAACCATCCCACTTGAAGACCCAATCCGCACTGTTTGCGCTGAATGAACCGAAGGCAATGTGGATCTCGCTTATGCCGTCACCGTCCACATCTACAAGCTCGATTCCGCAAGCCGTCCCTCCCAGATCCAGGCCCGAGGGCTCGAATGCAACCGTGTACGATCCTGGTGCCTGCCGAGCTAATACCCTTACGGCTCCAAATCCAAAGTCGGGATAAGCAGCAATTATGAGTTGAGGTTCGCCACTCGCAAGGGATTGGTACACTGCATAACAGTTCACGCGATCCAGTTGCTCGCCCAAACGAGCCGCCTCGTCCACGTACCGCTGCGGGTAAAACTGGTCCACGACTGCCTGCGTGTTGAGCGTCTGAGCATTTGCCAGCACTCGCAAACAAATCAGTATCAAAGCAAGACACACAATGGGTCGTTTCATTGGCTGCCTCCAAGAACAGGCACAATTTTAGGAATCGGCGGAAAATTAGCGCTGGCATTCAAAATCCAAGTCGGATATTCCTTTTGCTTGTTGTATTTCGCCCAGCCGTCCTCGAACATGTGCTGAAGGTCGGTCTCGGAGTCGAATTGAGGGTTCTGTGCATCCGCAGCGTGAGTCTCTTGGAGCTTTCTGCGGATGAACTCAGCGCCCAAATCGACTGACCCACCGTGAACCGCGAGGTTTTCCGCGGTATCAAACAAATAGCTCGGGTTTTTCGCCCCCGAATCTGTTCCAGACCAATGCAGGGTATCAATTGCTGTTACATACGTGACTTGCATCATGCCATAGCTGGCGGCAAGGCCGGTTTGAGCTGTCCAGAGATATCCACAAGAATCGCCGCTCTGGAAAGCTGCTTCTACCCGCGCGTAGTTGACCGGATTCCATTTTTTCCAATTCGCTGTGCGATTCCATCGGATGATGTCCCACGCCCAGACATACTGGTCAGCGTCGCTAAGTTGGTGGCACATGACTTGCGGATCCAGGGGTATGGTGCAGACCTGGTAAAGCGAACGTGGTGTTACATCTGCTTCGAGAAGCAGGTTACCCGCAGGTAGAGCGTCGTCCTGGCAATCCTTGAGTGTTGCCATGCGATAGTCCGAGTAGGGGCGAGTGGTCGCACGGTAATCCCTTCCACGAGAAATGACTTTATAATCGCCTACCCAGTCGGCCAACGGTTCATATCGGTATGCCTTAGGATTAAAGTTATGGCCGGACTCATGCCACATCTGTCCTTTGAGGTATTGCGGCAGAATGCCCTTGCGATCTGAGATGGAAATGACCATGTTGTCCACTTCTGGATGCTGGCTGCCGACGGACAAGGGCTTCTCAACAGAAACGCTCAGTGTCACGGGCGAGATGCTGGTGTCGTTGGGCGTGATTGTCAGGCGTGCCGTGCCCAAGTGAACAGCTTGGAACGAGCCGGCATCGTTAGCTGGCTGTGCATAGGTCAATGCGATGTTATTCGGAAACAGCGTGCCAGTATCATGTGGCCCGGAAAAAGCAACCGTATCGAGTTGAAAGCTGGCCGGAATTCCGGTGAAAGTACCGTCGGAGTTCTGCTTCCTTAATCTGACCTTGAACGTGCTGCCGAGCGGGACATGAGCGCCGCTGGCAAACGCGGGATCGTCGGTGTTAACAGTGTCGCCAGGCCAGTCAGAAAGCGTCGCCGAGACTTGGAGCGGCGCGCCACTGTACCTCACTTTTAAGAAGGTAAGCGAAGTTAAGCCCATGGGAGTCACAGACATACTGGCGATTGCATTTGGACTGTTGACGTATGCACTGGCATACACAAGGCTTACCCCGCCCGAGTCGCTTCGCGCGAGCGGCCCAGCAATGGTTCCGGCACCATAATCGAGCGCCGACGGATTGGGATCCCAGTATGCGAATAGCATTGCCAGAATCGTCAGATCGCCCGATGGATTCGGATCGGACTGACAAGTGCCGCCGGAGGCGTTATAGGGCACCCAGTCTTGCGTTATCACTGGGGTCGGAGACGAGACACCGCTTAGTTCATAAAATACCATCAGGAAGTTGTAATACCAGGCGTGGAACCCTTGGCATGTCACCGATGTGACTCCTGCCGTGTTCGCCGTAGGACCGGGGATGTACACTGACTGGCCCGGTCCCCATCCACCGAACTGCGCCACCCACTGCTGTCCTAGGTTATCGGTGCACTGCTGCGAGTAGCCTAGAAAACCATTACCATAAGTTTCGATCAGCAAGACCAGCGCGCTATTTTGAAGAGTCGGACTAAAAGTGATCGTGCGCGATGACGACTGCGCTGTTTGCACTACCGCGGTTCCGGCATGCATAGGCACAGCCCACATCACCAAGAGACATAACGTCAATCCCCACCACAGCAAAGCAAATTGTCGTGCTTGCAAGCGCTGCTCTTCACCCTAAGTTTTGTGGCCTGGAAATCCCTGATGAAAGTTGCTGAACCTTAGCACGGCGGGGAGCAGTAATCTCGGTTTGTTACAAAAGCAGAACAAACCTTAGTAACTTGCGCTGGGAAGGGATTTCGCTTGACAAGCGGGCCGCTCAGGATCGTTCTTCGGAAAATCCGTGGGAATCCGTGGTTGGATTTTGAATTCAGGTGACGGGTGCGTGGTGTCCCGCTTTGTCAATGGCGGCCAGCAATTCGGCGCGGGAGACGGTAGCAGTGCCGCGCTTCATGACCACGATGCCACCCGCAAAGTTGGCCAGTCGCGCTGCCGATTCCGTGTCAGCTCCGGCGGCAATTGCGGCGGTGAAGGTGGCGATGACGGTATCCCCGGCGCCGGTCACGTCGGCGACCTGGTCGGAGCCGAAGATCGGGATGAGCACGGGTTTATGGCGGCGCTCAAAGGCAGCCATGCCGTCGCGCCCCCGGGTAATGACCAGAGATTGCAGCTTCATCTTTTCCAGCAGCGAGCGGCCGGCGGCGAACAGCTTCTCCGTGTCCGTGCCGATTTTCACGCCCAGCGCGGCCTCCACTTCCGGTTCATTGGGGGTGGCGGCGGTGATGCCGTCGTATTCAAGCATGCGATAACGCGAGTCCAAGCAGACGGGGATGCCGCGCGAGCGCACGGCAGATTGCAAGGCGGCGAACAACTCCGGAGTGACGGCGCCGTAGCCATAATCGGAGAGCAGCAGGGCATCGGAAGCGCGGATGCATTCGCGCGCGGCGGCAACCAAGCCGCGCGAGTGATCATGATTGGTCACCGGCTCGCGGTCCACGCGGACCACCTGCTGGCGGCCAGAGTGGGTCATACCAGCCAGAATGCGCGTCTTCGTCACCGTGGTGTAGCGCTTGATGCGAAAGATGCCGGCGGTCGAAATTCGTTTCTCGCGGAAGCGCTGCAGGAGCAGGCGTCCCGGTTCGTCGTCGCCAACGACTCCCACCGGGAGGACGTTCACGCCAAGATCGGCAAGGTTGTAAACAGCATTCCCACCGCCGCCGGGCACCACGGTGCGCTCGCGATGCTTGAGGATGAGTACCGGCGCTTCGCGCGACACGCGGGAAATTTCGCCAAAGATGAACTCGTCCGCCACCAGGTCGGCCATCGCCGTGATGGTCAGGCCGGGAAAGGCCTCGACGATTTTCGTCAGCCGTTCGGATTCTTTAGATTGCTTCATAAAGCACTAACACGGAGGACACAGAGGGCGCGAAGGTCGGTAAGACGTTTGGCGGCTAATCTCATAATTCACAATCCTGTGCGTGGTCGCCGGCTTTACATTCAAAGCTGTTAAACAGCAATTCCTTTGAGACTTTGGGTCCTCGGCACCCTCTGCATTCAATGCTTTTGCCGAGGAAATTCTCTCACCGCTTGTGCCGCTCAGCAATGGCCGCCAGCATAGCATCCAGGGCGCGCGCGGAATCGACCAGTTCCATGGCGACGGGCACCACTGCCAGCGGCTCGAGCGCGTGCAGATAGCCCGCCAGATTGATGGCGTCTTTCTCCGTGGTTACAAATCCCCCGGCGCCGGTCTGCTGCTTCATCCACAGCAACTCGCGAATATCTTTTTCGGCGTAGGCGTGATGGTCGCGGTAGGTGGCCTCGGCGACCGGTGCAATGCCCGCCTTCTTCAATTGCAGAAAGAAGCCCTGCGGACGGGCAATTCCGCAGAACGCAACCGGATTGGGCGGCACGTCCCGCGGGCGGATACCGCGGCGCGCACGCCACACCAGCTTGTCATGCAAGGGGAGTGCGTCGGGTGACGCGCCCAGTGTGAGCACGACGGCGTCGGCACGGCGCAGGGCGGAGAGCGGTTCGCGCAGGCGTCCAGCGGGGAGAAGGTGGTCGCGCAGATCGTCGGGCGTGAGCAGCACGATATCGAAGTCGCGCGCGAGCTGGCGGTGCTGGAAGCCGTCGTCGAGCAGGTGGAGCTGCGGGCCGTACTTTTCTTCGGCGAGGCGGCCGGCGACATAACGGGCCTCGCCGACGAACACGGGAACGCGCAGGCGGCGCGCCATCAACAACGGTTCGTCACCGTAGTCCTGCGGCAGGCCGCCGGGATCAACTTCCGAAACTCCGTGCGAGCTGCGCCCGTAACCGCGGGTAAGAATGTTGAACGGGATTCCGCGCGCCTTCAGCAGCTCGCCCAGCAGGATGACGAACGGCGTCTTGCCCGAGCCGCCCACCGACAGATTACCGACGCTGACCACTGGTCCGGCCAGGCTGCGCGGGCGCAAGGCGCCACAATCGTAGAGCAGATTGCGGGCGCGTACCGCCGAGCCGAAGACGTGAGCGAGCGTGGTTCTCATGAGCTCACGAACTCACTTCTACATTGGCTGTCTTGTGCGCCGGTTGGGTATGCAGCCGCTCCAGGGAGGCCAGTGTGCGCCCGGTCGCTCCGGCTCCCTGACGTACGACTTCGGCTGCCCGCCGGCCGAGCGCCTCGCGTTCCGACGAATCGGAGAGCAGCGCGAGGAATGCGGCCGTGAGTTGCTGTCCATCCTGCACGACCCGCACGGCTCCCGCGCGCGCAAACTGCGTTACGATGTCGCGGAAATTTTCTGTGTGCGGGCCCACCAGTATGGGAACACTGAAATAGGCGGGCTCCAGGATGTTATGTCCGCCGCGCGGGGCGAGACTTCCGCCGACGAACGCAATGCTGGCGAGCGAGTAAACTGCGCCCAGCTCGCCAATGCTGTCCAGCAGGAAAATGCCTCCAGATAGTTTTTCGGCCGGATTCCACTGGGTTCGCCGCCAGAAGCGCACCTGCGATGAAACCAGCAACTCGGCGACGGGCGCGAACCGCTCCGGATGACGCGGCGCAAGTATCATCACGGCGTCCGGATACTTCGCCTGGACCTGCCGGAATGCGTGCACTGTGACCGGCTCCTCTCCTTCGACTGTGGAACCGCAGACGATCACCGGCCCCGCGTCTTTTAGAGCCGCGCGGAGCGAGGCGATCAACGGCGGGGACGGCAGCTTCAGATCAAATTTCATGTTGCCGCTGACCTGTATGCGCTGGGCCGGCGCGCCGACCGCCCGCAGGCGGCGCGCGTCTTCTTCGGTCTGGGTACAAAACAGATCCACATGCTCAAGCACGGCCCGCATGATGCCCTGAAATGGGCGATAGCGCGGAAAGGATCGGTCGGAGAGGCGCGCGTTCACCACTGCAATGCGGGCTCCGGAGCGCTTCGAGAGGCGCAGGAAATTCGGCCAAAATTCGGTTTCCGCGATGATCACCAGTTCCGGATGCAGCGCGCGCAGGTAGGGCCGGATTGCAAAGGCAAAATCCAGGGGAAAGTAAAAAACGTTTTCTGCGCCGAAGCGCTCGCGCGCCAGTTTCTGCCCGGTTGCGGTGGTAGTCGAAACCAGCACCCGGCAGGCTGGGAATTTAGCGCGCAGTTCCCGAACGAAACCGGCGATCGCCAGGACTTCTCCTACGGAAACCGCATGCACCCAGATACATGCGGCTGCGGCGTTGCTGCGCAGGCGCGCGGGGACGCGCCCGAAGCGTTCCGCCAGTCCAGCGCGGTACTTGCCGCTGCGGAGCATTTGCAGCGTCCACCAAGGCGCCCCCAGCGCCAGCAGTACCGCTAAACTCAAGCTGTAAAGGAAATACATTGACTGATCATTGTAAAACGAGCGGGCTGCGCGTCCCGCCACAAGCGCCGCGACCCCCTGAGGAGTCCAAGAGGAGAGCAGCATCTATAATTCCCGTATGCAATCAAAGGCCTGCCATCGTCGGCTGCGGAGGATCCTGGCGACAACGGGATTAATCCTGCCGCTTGCGCTTCTGGCGTTTGCCGCAAAGCAGTTTGAGCCGCCGCGCGCCTTTCATGCGAAGACCTATCCTGCGCACGACGAGCATCCCATGGAGCACGTCAGCATCGCGATTGATCCCTACGACATGCCGGACAAGGCCTCGATCTTCGGCATCAATTACCGCGAACACGGTCTCCTGCCGATGCAACTGGTCGTCTCCAATGACAGCGACCAAGCGCTCGACCTGACGAAAATGACGATTGAGCTGATAACCCATAACCGCAGCAAGCTGCGGGCGGCGACGAAGGACGATCTCTACCGGCGCCTGTCGAAGGTCAAGCGGCGCGGAGATGAGCCCAGCCGCAACCCCTTTCCCGTGCCGCTGCCGCGCAAAGGACCCGACGTGGGGCTCAGCAAGCAGGCGCGCCAGGAGCTGGAGGCGGCGCAATTCAACGCTGACATCGTCAAGCCGCACACATCGCGGGCGGGATTTATTTTCTTTGATATTGAGGGGATATCGCAGCCCTTGCCGGGCGCTCACCTGTACGTCAGCGACATAACCGACAGCCGCGGGCAGGAGCTGATGTACTTTGAAATTCCGCTGGAGAAGTATCTGACCTATCGGCCGCCGAAGTAGAGATGGTCATTTCTGAAGCTTGGACCGGTGACCCGGGATACGTGATGCTCGTCACAGACGCTCCGGGCGGCCGGAGGCAATCCTATGTTGTTCCTATGCATTCAGGGAACTATCCTGGGAAAGGCTGTTTCCGAGTATGGCATTGGTACGGGCAATTCGCAGCAATTTTATGATCTGTGTAGTGGGCGTGTTGCTGTTCGGTATGGTACTGGCCGCCTTCGGTTCCGCCCGCTAATTTTCAACCGCAGCGCCGCCTGGCAACCGGCGGCCGAAAATCCTAGCTCAGAAAGCGCCCGAGGGGGCGCGACGGGAGCTTGTATTTGCGTCCTGCGAAGGACGCCTTTTTATTGGGCCGCGAACGCATCAATCCTGCGTGCAATCCTTTAGAATTTCCTTTTCTATGACAAATCCATCGATAAGTACCGGGCAGCAGCCCGGTGTCACGCCTGAGCAATGTCCTGATGGGGATCGGGAGCGCATGCGCGCCTACGCTGAGGATTTCCGCCGCGCCGCCCACGATGCCGTGGACTGGATAGCCGACTACCTTGAGAACCCTCGCCGATATCCGGTGATGCCGAAGATCAAGCCGGGGAACCTGATGGACACGCTGCCGCCGTCTGCGCCCGAAAAAGGTGAGCCGTTCGCGGACATGCTGGCGGATTTCAAGAACCTGGTCATTCCTGCCGTAACGCACTGGAACCATCCGCGTTTTCTGGCGTACTTCGCCTGCACAGGAGCTTCGCCGGCAATCTTGGGAGAGATGCTGGCGGCGGCCCTGAATACCAACGGAATTCACTGGCAGACGTCGCCGGCGGTTACCGAACTGGAGCAGGTCGCACTCGGCTGGTTGCGGCAATGGCTCGACTTGCCCGAAGAGTTCTTTGGGATCGTGTACGACACAGCTTCGGTCAGCACCATGCACGCGCTGGCTGCAGCGAGGGAAATGGCCGATCCGCAGGCGCGCGTGAATGGCAGCACGCCGAACCTCGTGCTGTACACGTCGGAGCAGTCGCATTCGTCGGTCGAGAAGGGCGCGATTGCCATCGGCGTTGGCCAGCGCAACGTACGCAAGGTGCCGGTGGATGCCGAATTCCGCATGCGTACCGATGCGCTACGGGCGCTGATCGAGCAGGACCGGGCGGCGGGAAAGAAACCATTCTGCGTAGTGGCAACCGTGGGCACAACCTCCAGCACCAGCGTGGATCCGGTGGCGGCGATTGCCGAGATCGCCGAGCAGTACGGGCTATGGCTGCACATTGACGCAGCTTACGCGGGTGCGGCGGCGGTTTTGCCGGAGTTCCGCCACATCCTGGCCGGGGCGGAACGCGCGCACTCGATCGTGGTCAACGCACACAAATGGCTGTTTACGCCCATTGACTTCAGCGCGTTCTACACGCGCCGTCCCGACATTCTGCGGCGGGCTTTTTCTCTGACTGCGGAATACCTGCGCACTGATGAGAATCCGCGCGCAGTCAACCTCATGGATTACGGCGTGCCGCTGGGACGCCGGTTCCGCGCGCTGAAATTCTGGTTCGTCCTGCGCTACTTCGGGCGTGAAGGCATACAGCAAATGCTACGTAACCACATTGCCTGGGCGCAGGAGTTCGCTGTCTGGGTGGACACCGATCCGCGCTTCGAGCGCGTTGCCCCTACCCCGTTTTCGGTCGTGTGCTTCCGCTACAAAGGCACGGACGAAGAGAACAAGGCAATCCTCGACCGCGTTAACTCGAGCGGCGAGCTGTTCTTGTCGCACACGGAATTGAATGGACGCTATGTATTGCGGGTGGCGATTGGAAATCTGGCGACCACGCGGGAGGATGTGCAGCAGGCGTGGGAACTGGTGCGCGCAGCCGCCGAAAAGCTTTAACCACAGAGGACACAGAGGACGCGGAGGAATTTGGAATTTGATCTCTGAATCCGGTCTTCTGATTTCTGATTGGTTTCTCGATTGTCGCTGTGCCAGTTGCCAATCGCCAATTGCCAATTGCCGAGTCCAAGGCGCCGACCACGGGATCACCGACTCCGCGATCTTTTCTTTCTTCCGCACCCTCCGTGTCCTCTGTGGTTAAAGGGTTTTATAATCGCTGTCTATGGCCACCACAACCGAACTCAGCGCCGCGGTGCGTGCGAAATACGAGGCGGTGATCGGGCTGGAAGTGCACGTACAGCTCCTGACCAAGACCAAGATTTTCTGCGGCTGCTCCACCCAGTTTGGCGACGCTCCCAACACGAACGTCTGCCCCGTGTGCCTGGGAATGCCGGGAGCGCTGCCGGTGCTGAACCGGCAGGCGGTGGAGTACGCAGTGCTCGCGGCGCAGGCGCTGAACTGCCGCATTAACGAGCGCTCCATCTACGCGCGAAAGAATTACTTCTATCCCGACTTGCCCAAGGGCTACCAGATTTCGCAGTATGACAAGCCGCTGGCCGAGTTCGGCTACATCGAGGTCCCAAGCGGCGATGGGACAAAGAAGATCGGAATCACCCGCGTTCACCTGGAAGAAGATGCCGGCAAAAGCCTGCACGAAGGCTTTGAAGATGACAGCAGCCACATTGACCTGAACCGCTCGGGGGTGCCGCTGATCGAGATCGTCAGCGAGCCTGACATCAGCACTCCAGACGAAGCCTATGACTACCTGACGCGGTTGAAGGAAATCATCCTGTATACCGGGGTCAGCGACGTCAACATGGAAGAGGGTTCGCTGCGCTGCGACGCCAATGTCAGCATCCGCCCCGTGGGGCAGAAAAAGCTCGGCACGAAGGCGGAGGTCAAGAACGTAAATTCGTTCCGCTTTATCCGGCAGGCGCTGGAATACGAAATTGAGCGCCAGATCGGGGTAGTCGAAAGCGGCGGGACCATCACCCAAGAGACGCGGCTGTTCAACCCGGCCGAAGGCAAGACCTACGGCATGCGCTCCAAGGAACACGCGCACGATTATCGCTACTTCCCGGAACCCGACCTGCTGCCGCTGGTGGTGGACGCCGCCTGGCAGGCGGACATCCGCGCCAAACTGCCGGAGCTGCCCGAAGCGCGGCGCAAGCGCATGGTGGCCGACTACGGCATCACCGAGTACGATGCGTCCGTGCTGACCTCCACCAAGCTGCTCGCCGACCAGTTTGAAGAAGCCGCGCGTGCGGCCAAGAATCCCAAGACGGTCGCGAACCTGGTCCAGGGGGAACTGATGGGCCGGCTGAAGGCGAAAGGGCTGGCGATCGAGCAGTCGCCGATATCCATGAAAGGCGTCGCCTTTTCCGCCGATCTGCTGGAGGCCGGCACGATTTCCGGCAAGATCCTGAAGGGACTTTACGACCTGGCCTTCGAGCGCGGCCAGGATTTTCCCGCCATCTACGAAAAGGAAAAACCGCAGCAGATCTCGGATGCCAGTGCGCTGGAGAAGATCATTGACGAAGTGATCGCCGCCAATCCCAAGCAGGTGGAGCAGTATCGCAAGGGGAAGAAGACGGTGGCGGGCTTCTTCGTCGGGCAGGTAATGAAGGCGACCAAGGGACAGGCAAACCCGGCGATGCTCAATCAGTTGGTGGAGAAGAAGCTCGGACAGTGAAGCATTTCCCTCTTAATAAGCGAGATTTTTCGTTGTCATTCTGAGCGGCTGCTGTTGTAGCAATATCATCATGGCCGCCGCCATCTGAAAACCGCAAGATGCCTCGACTCGCCCGGGCAACACCGGCCCAGGCTCGCTCAGCATGACAGACTATACATGACTTGAAATAAGCGAGATTTTTCGTTGTCATTCTGAGCGAGCGGCTGCTGTTGTAGCAATAGCAAACAGAGAAACAAATGGCCCCCTGTTCGGAGGCCGTTGGTGTTTCGCAAAGTGTCGCCGATTCTACGCGTAAGTGATGGGGTGTTTTTGCAGCCAGTGCTCATCGCGCACGGCGTCAATGCCTTTCTTGGCGCCGCGCACCACAGTTCCCGTCAGGCGGCGGGTGCCCCAGGCCATTCCCGTCCCGAAGCCGATGGCTGCTCCGACCAGCGTGTACGCCAACGCCACCGCACGAGCGTGGCCTTGCTTTCTGTGGAGATATGCGCCCAGAATGCCAATGGAGGCCCCAATCATGGCCGGTCCCCAGGAGTGGCGAGCGGAACGACTGAGGACCAAACTGACGGGTTTGGCGGCCAAGCTGGTGTCGCGACTGGAACGCGCTCCCTCAATGCCGGAATCAACCAGTTTGCGACCGTACTCAAGGTTGGACTTCAGCCATGCGCCAAATTCCGTGTTCTTCATACGCCGACCTTTAACCGATATTGACGACCCTCATTCGGAGTAGATGTAGCCAAACGGGACGAAAGTTTCAACAAAGTAGGAACTCTCAGCTCTCAGATTACATCAAGTCCAGCCGCGCAGGTGCGCCAAGAGTCACGGTCCGCTGTGCGCCAGCTCACAGGAACTTCGGGTTTGTAACGGTTTAAAGACCTCCGGAAACGGCGCCCTCAAATAATTTCCACAACTTATCCATGCCTACGCGATAGAGAGCAAAGCCGTGGCCTTGGGGAAAGATCCGGCGGAAGAGCAGCTCGCCCGCGCCGTCGCCGTCGGCATCAACCGCATCCACCAGCTCCAGCCGGGGATAGACGTCGAGGTGACCCGTGTCGGTCACCCAGGCAAACAATTGGCGGAGCTGGTTATACATATCAATCCGCGCGACGACAGTAACCCAGTACTCTTGTTCACCGGCAGGCGGCATGCTCCCGCGGAGAGCCGCCGGAGAAAGCTCAGGCAGCCGGCCGGTAAGGACCAGCACCGGCTCATTATTGTGCAGCGGGTCTAAGATGCGGACGTCGGAAATCGCAAGCGCCGTGGCGGCAGCGGGTTTATGCGCCGGCCGGGCGCTCGCAAAGCGCGCGATGGCTGCATAAGCGAAGGCTGAAAGTTGCTTTGTGAACTGCTGCCGGTCAGCGGCGGAAATTTCGTAGGTGAACGGACGCGGCTCGGGGCCGCCGGCGTCGGAGATAGCAGTCAGGAACCTGACACCCGGCGGCAGTACCGGCGCTGCCGTCCGCTTGGATTTCTGTGGTGGCGGCGCTGGCGCCTGCACTTCCGCGCCTGACTTGCGCTTCGTCAGCGGTGGAACGTCAACTTTTTCGGTATCACGTGCTTCGGGTTTGCCGCGGCGCAGCCTGGGACGGCCGGAAGGCTCTGATTCTGCCCTCTCCGGCGCCGGTGATGAAGACTTAGCTTCAGCCGCAGCAGGCTGCTGGCTGGGTGTGGCTTCCGAATCGGTTTTCGGTGACCGACGCAGCACCGGCCGGGCATCGTCGTCGGTGGGTTGGGCTTGGGGCTCGGGCTTCTCCTTGGGTAGTTCGGGGGCTTCGTTGGGCTGCCAACGCCCAAGCCCAATCCATGCGCCATTCACCTGTTGAGCATTCGCGATGGTAAACAGCCCTAGAGACTCTCCCGTGCGCTCGCCCTCATAGACCACGCCATCGTCCAGGGCCATGGGTCGCGGGTCGGCCCGGTAAACGCCGGCGTCGTAAAATTTGCCGTTGTCAAGAATCGTGATCGGCACTAGACGAGTGCGGCCGTTAGGTGTTACTTCCAGCACGGCCAGCGCTCGCGGGCCTTGGGGGCGCTTGTGACGCCGCGACTGCGCGGTCCCGCTGCTGACCAGCACGGCCGCGACCAGGATAACTGTCGTGAAGGTGCGAAACTTGGGGTGTAATATCAGTGCTGCCGGCAGGTTCCCCGCGCTGGCCTGGGCCATAACGTCAGGGGCACGTGCAGGTTTACGGTTCCCGGCGGTCTGAAAGAATCGGAGAAAAGCAGTCATGGACGTCAACAGCAAGGCACCTGATTTTATTCTTTCTGACGAGAACGGCAAGAAAGTGTCACTGAAAGAATACCGCGGCAAGAATGTTGTGTTGTACTTCTTCCCGAAGGCGGACACTCCCGGCTGAACCATAGAGGCGTGCGGGTTCCGCGACGCATACAGCAAAATTCAAAAAACCGGCGCGGTCGTGCTGGGCATTTCCGCCGACACTCCGGACCGCCAGAAAAAATTCAAGCAGAAGTACAACCTGCCCTTTACCCTGCTGGCCGATACGGAAAAGAAAGTTTGCCACGCCTACGGAGTTCTAAAAGAAAAGAACATGTACGGCCAAAAGAAGCTGGGGATCGAGCGCACTACTTTCCTCATCGGACCAGACGGCACGATCACCCGCGTGTTCCCCAAAGTCAAAGCCCAGGGTCACGCGGAGGAAGTGCTGGCGGCGTTGAAGTAGCCGAAAATCAGCCACGGATTAACACGGATCTACACGGATAACAGATACCTTCTGGGACCGGCTTAGAATCCGTGCTAATCCGTGGCTGAACTTTACCTGCGACGACCGGAGCCGGCTCCCGTCACTGTGAAGCTCAGCACAGATTCTGGCGGGACGACGGCCTCCTGCTTGCCGGTATAGGCGGCCACTCCTGTACCCGCGGCGCCTCCCGCGAGAGCGCCGATGGCTGCGCCTTTGCCCCCGCCGGCCAATGCGCCGATAAGAGTTCCCGCAGCGGCCCCGCCGCCGATCTTAGTAACATTGCTCTTGGTGTGGCTCTTGCCCTTGCGATACACAGCGCTGCTCTGCACCGGTTGGCCACCGACCGAAGTCAGGCGCAAGGTCAGTTCTCCCGGGTGCTGCAAGCGTCCGCTGGACTTCGCGTAAGTGACTTTGCCTTTGACGGGTGTGCCCGTGCGGGCCACAGTTCTGCCATTAACCACTGCATCTCTGGCGAGCGTGCCGTCCCAGACCTGTCCCGCGTGTGCAGTTGCGGAACTAAGCTGCGTGTCCACACGCACTGAAAGATGCGTTCCTGCGGGAATGGCTTGCGCCAGTCCCAGAGTGCTCAGCGCCAGCACCATCACCAGAATTTTCCAGATATTTCTCAACATCGTAAACTCTCCTTGCGGGGCTATTCCACGGCTGAGTGCGACGCAACCAAAATCCAGACGCGCACCTGCATTCAATATGGACTTACGAGAGGCTTCTTACTCCTAAGATGCGGAAAAAGCAACTTGCATACGATAACGGTAGTACAGGTGCGCAAAGCCCCAAACGGCCGATGCCCGGCGTACCAGGGAGCACAGCGTCTTACGGGCCGGGTGCGCTTCGGCCGCTGCCACGGCGTTTCTTCAACCGCGATCCGCGCCAGGTCGCGCCTGAGCTGCTGGGCAAAGTCCTGGTGCGGCGTGAGGGAAAAACGCTGCTCGCAGGACGCATCGTGGAGCTGGAGGTCTATCTGGGCGAAAACGATCCCGCGGCTCACGCCTTTGCCGGCCGGACCGCGCGCAACTTCGTCCTGTTCGGTCCACCGGGACGCGCCTATGTGTACTTTATTTACGGAAATCACTACTGCCTGAACGTCTCCTGCATGCCGGAAGGACAGGCGGGCAGCCTCTTGTTCCGCGCCCTGGAGCCGTTGACGGGGCAGCAGCAGATGGCATGCAATCGCGGAATATCGGCTGAGTCCGTTAGAGGGAGCAAAGCCCGACTCCTTACCAGCGGGCCGGGACGCCTAGCCGAAGCTTTTGCCATCACCCGCATGCGCGACAATGGCAAGGACATGGTCTCCCCGGATTCAGACTTGATGATCGTGGATGACGGATATCGTCCCGCAAAGGTTTCAGTAACTCCTCGTATAGGGATTACGAAAGCGGCGGGAGAGCCGTTGCGGTACATCATTCAGGGAAACGTGTTCGTGTCGAAAACCTTTTCACCGCAGAGAGCGTCAAGGACACGGAGGAAAGTAAGAGAAACCGGGTGATCGGGTGATTGAAATCGATAAGTGGCAATTAGCAATTGGCAGTTGGCAATTGGCAATTGGCAAAATTCAAAAATCGAAATTCGAAAATCAAAATTCCTCTGTGTCCTCTGCGCCCTCTGCCATGGAAATAGCGATGTCTGGCACGTCTGTTCAATGACTTGCGAGCGCTATTTCCGT
>JBHGAZ010000059.1:0-11608 GCA_041946765.1 Terriglobales bacterium | reverse complement strand
TGCGCAATGCCTGACCCCATCAATCCACAGCCGAGCACACCAACTTTCTTGATTGCCATGCGATCACTCCATCAGTGGACTTTCTTTGTGCTTCACGAGCGCAGCGAGGGAACCCTATAGCGCCGAGACTCCTATAGGGCTCCCTCGCTGCGCTCGGGATGTTTAGTAAGAGCTAACGGCTTTCTTAAGCGTCAATGTCCCGCCTCTACTACCATCGCGATCCCCTGTCCGCCGCCGATGCACGCGGTCGCCAGCCCGTACCTGCCGCCTCGCCGCCGCAATTCATACAGGATGGTGAGGACCAGCCGCGTGCCTGTCGCCCCCAGCGGATGTCCCAGCGCAATCGCGCCGCCGTTCACGTTCACCTTATTTCTCTCCAGCCCGAGTTCTCTTTCGACCGCCAGGTACTGCGCCGCAAAGGCCTCGTTCACTTCGATCAGGTCCATGTCGTCGAGCTTCAGCCCGGCCTTGTGCAGCGCCATCTTCGACGCCGGCACCGGGCCGCGACCCATCAGGCGCGGCTCCACCCCGGCGATCCCCCAGCTCACGATTCGTCCCAGCGGCTTCAGCCCGCGTTTTTGAGCGTCCTCAACTGACATGAGAACGACCGCCGCGCCGGCATCCACGATCCCGCTGGCATTCCCTGCCGTGACGCTGCCGTTCTTGCCGAAAGAAGGCTTCAGCTTCGCCAGTCCCTCCAGCGTGGTCTCCGGACGCAGGTGATCGTCGGCGTCAAACATTTCCCCCGTGGGCTCGCCGCGCTTGTTCTTCAGCGGCACAGGAACGATTTCTTCTTTCAGACGGCACGCCTTCTGCGCCGCGGCAGCAAGCTGCTGCGAGCGCAACGCGAACTCGTCCTGCTGCTCGCGCGTGATGCCCTGCTGTTCCGCATAAAGCTCGGCAGTGTTGGCCATGTAGAGTCCGCACTGGCTGTCGAGCAGCGCCACCATCAGCGAGTCTTCCAGCTTGCCTTCTCCCAGCCCAACGCCCCAGCGCATTCCGTGGATCACGTGGGGCGCCTGCGACATAGACTCCATTCCACCGGCCAGCACCTGGCGCGCTTCCCCCAGCTGGATCATCTGCGTACCCGTCACGATTGCCTGCATCCCCGAGCCGCACAGCCGGTTCACCGTCAGCGCCGGGGTTTCGATCGGCAGTCCCGCCTTCAGTGCCACGTGGCGCGCCCCGTACAGCGAATCGCCGGTGGTCTGCTGGGCGTTCCCCATCACGCAGTGATCGAATTCCTTGGGATCAACTCCGGCGCGCTCGATGGCGCTGCGGGCGGCTATCGCGCCCAGTTCCATGGGAGTAAAGTCGCGCAGCTTGCCGCAGTAACGTCCCATAGGTGTCCGCGCGCCGCTGACAATGGCAATATCGGATGGCTTCAACATAGGAAAACCCCATGGAAGGGATGCCAAAAGCAACGCAAGAGTCTAGCAGACACCCCGGCAAGGTTTCAGCTAAGCAGAAAATTGGCAGTAGTGCAGTTTGAAGTTCCACGGCATGGCCCGGTGGGAAATATTGCTCCTTTAGCGACGGCGTACTACGGCAGCGATCGTGGCGCGAGGGTGATCAACGCAGATTTTGCAACTGCAGGCTCTAGTTCCGTGATAGTGCCGCAAACCGACCAATGTTCCATGATCTCGAAAACGGGGGTAGATTCTGTCGAACAAGTCTGTTTCTGCGTATTCGCAACATCGTCGTGTGGCATACGCACACAAGTTACCGCCGGCCCGGGCTGTCGAACTTGCACAGGCAGCCCTTGCAATACCAGGCAGGACTGGCATCGGTAATGCACCCGCCCAGCGCCACTTCGCCGCGTTGTGATTCTTCAATCAGCTCGCGGTCCGGTTCACCATAGATGATGGGCACCACCTGATCGTCATACCCACATTCGGGACATAGAGGTTTGCGGCGGATTGACTTTACCGCACGTTCCGGCATAGGAGCTCCCTCAATTCACAGGCGCCCGGGACCTCCACTCCGAAGCCTTTGTGGACGTCCTGCTCGCTGCAACGTAGCGCGTCAGGAAAAAGAATATATACAAAAGAGCGATGGCAATGGTGCATCCGAGCACCACGCGTCCGCTGTTTCCGGGAAGCGGAGCGGGGATTCGGATCTGGTACAGAACGTTCACTATCCAAAAGATTGCCAGCCCGCACAGGATGGGATAGCCGAGACCGCCCATAGGCCCGCGGCGCGCTCCCGCAAGCACCGTCAAGAACCCGCCCCACGCAACCAGAAAGCTGAAGAACACGCTTCCGGCTTTCATGGCCCAGGCTACGTGCGGCGGTATCAGCGAGAAATACTGTTCCCATCCGTAAAGACGCGGCGCATAAAGCTGAAACACCGCCATCCCGCAGGATCCAATTCCTGCCGTGACCAAGGCTGCTCGCCCGATGTCCACGTCATCACTCCCGAATCCAGAGAACCGCGAATGCCAAAACGTAAGATGCAGCTGTAAACAGTTAGGACACATTGTGCAGCAAAGAGCGCCTGCGCGAAAGTTTCAATATCGGACCGCCAGCGCACGGGACGTCTCCCGTTCCGCTTGTGCGTTCCAATTAGGCAATTTATCGGACGGGAAACACGGCGACTCGTAACATCACGGTCGGTCGCTCAAATCTGGAGATTTAAGCTCGGCGGGACTGGACTGCACCGGCACCGGCTTCCACACTCCCGGATTCGACGGGGCGGCTGGATTGACTCCGAAGTCCCAAACGTACAGATTGATCTCTTTGGCGTCCTTGCCCAGCATCTCTACCAGTGCGTACTCGCCAGCGGGCAGCGGCTCGGAGGAGGTCAGCTTCAGCCACGGGCCTGACACCTCTTCGGTTTTGGCAGGCACAACCTGTTGGTGCTGGCTAACCTTGCCGTAGATCGCAACCTGAATATCGCCCACTATCCGCCTGTCCCGCTTAACATCCATGCGCACGATGCGGAAACGATCCTTATTCTGCTGCGGGCTGGAACCGGCGGAATCCTGGTCCTGCTCGATATTGATGTAAATGAACGGGTCTGTCACGTGCGACTGCACGCGGGCGTGCGCGCCTTTCAACTCGATTGTCTGTTTGGCTTTAGCCAGCGGATTTATGGCAGCGCGCAGGATATTGCGGCCGGTATTGCGGTTGATCTCGCCGCCATTTTGCATGAGTTCGGCCAGTTGCGGCTGGTTTTGATAAACATCCAGCAGGAACACGCCACCTTGCATGGGTAAGCGGATGCCCGGGGCCACCTGCGGGGAGCGCGCTTCTTCCGCCCTGTGCTCCGCCTCGGCTTCCTTGTCAATCTCGCGAACCCCCGGAGAGACCTGCCCGGCCATCCGGTCCACCGCATATTTCTGCGTGCCCGCCCAGTCGATCAGAGACTCGGGAATTTCCTCCCACTCGTACCGCTCCGCGCTGAGATAACGCACGCGGTTTCCCTTGATCTCGTATTTCACCGCAGGCTGGTAAGAACCGTCTTTCAGAATCAACCGCGTAGGATGGTCGTGCATCCCAGGCGCAGGTCTCTGCCCGGGCTGCTGCGCGACGCTCAGGCACGCCAGCCCCAGCACAACTAAGAGGCACACCTCTGCTCGCACAACTGAAACGAAATGGAAAACTCGCTGCATGGTGCCGCTGTTCCTTTTAGATGCCGAGTTGCAGCATAAGAGACTTACTCCCATTCCCACAGTTCGATCCTCAGCCAAATTACCCAATCCCAATCACCTGACCACCCGATCGCCAGATTACCCGATTACCCGATTCTTCATTCCGCTTCGGCTTCTGTCGCCACCGCCGCCGCGCGCCCGCGGATGTCGAACGTCAGTTTCTGCGCGTTGCGGGGAAAGAACGTGACCCGTACGGGCTGGCGCTGCCATTTTGGAGCGGCGCACTCGGAATCGGGCAGATCGCCGCCACTGGTCACTCCCAGTTCTTTGCGAACCAACGCTTTCTTGCGGCCCAACTGCGCCACCACGGCGTAGACCTTGTCGCCATTCTCGGATGTCCCGCAGTAGGCGGCGTAGTCACGATACCAGCTCACGGCAGAGTAAAAGGTATCGAAATCCGGCAGCTTGAGTCCGGAAACACGGCCGGTGCTGCGGTCCACCAGCAACCATGCACCGCGCTGCCACCTCCACCTGGGCACAGTCGCTGGGTCATCCGGCAGCGAGTCATTCACCCGGTACGCCTGCCGCACGGTGAAAGTGCTCGGCGTCACGTCGTGGGGGGCTCCAGTAGTAAACTCTTTCAGTCGTCCATCCACATAAAGTGGACGGACACGCATGTTGACCGACTTATCATCGGTCGTGCCGAGAAAAAGTTTTACCGTTATCGGACGCCCAAATGTGATAACGTGCGGTTTAGAAGTTGCGTGAATCGTCCCAGGGGCTATCAACATCGAAACAAACACAATTGCAAAGATGTTGCGCATGCCACAGCGTAATCCCTGGGTTAGCGTGCTGCAAGCCACTTCGGCGGTGAGCACAATACAATGGGAGCCCGGCCGAGGCGTCTTTTGCGTCGCAGGAGGGGGTAATTTTCGCGCCGGCGCAACCAACTTGAGGAACCCTGGTGGCATATAAGCCGGTATCTGATAACACGAACAAGCGCCGTTCCCCGCGCATCCTCGTGGTGGACGACAATCACGACAATACTCTCCTTATGCGGGAACTGCTTTCTTCCCGCGGCTACGACGTCCAAACCGCCTCCACCGCCGAAGAAGCCGAAGACCGCTTGCGCCTTCAGCATCCCGACCTGGTATTGCTCGACGTCATCATGCCCGGCAAGTCCGGCTACGAGTTCTGCCGCGAACTGAAGGACGACCCCACCACTCGCCTGATCCCGGTAGTCATGATTACCGGCCTCACCGACCGCGAGGACAAAGTGCGCGGCATCGAGTCCGGCGCCGACGATTTCCTCAACAAGCCCATTTTCCCCGAAGAACTCTTTGCCCGGGTCAAGTCCCTGCTGAAGCTGAAGGAATTCACCGACGAACTTGAAAGTGCCGAGGACGTTCTTTGCACCCTCGGGCTCAGCGTGGAAGCGCGCGATCCCTACACCGAAGGACACTGCGAGCGCTTGTCGCAACTGGCCAGCGACCTCGGTGAACACCTCGGCCTGGACGGCGAGTCGCTGGTCGCCCTTAAGCGCGGCGGCTATCTCCACGACTTGGGCAAGATCCGCGTACCTGACGAAATTCTGAAAAAGGGCGCCCTGCTCAGCTCCGAAGAGTGGGACATCATGAAGCAGCACCCGCTCACCGGCGAGACCATCTGCAAGCCTTTGAAGTCGCTTCGCATGGTGCTACCCATCATCCGCCATCACCATGAGCACTGGAATGGCACCGGCTACCCCGACGGGCTGAAAGGTAAGGAAATCCCCCTGCTGGCGCGTATCCTGCAAGTGGTTGACGTCTACGACGCCCTGCGCACCGCCCGTCCCTATAAACCCGCGCTCTCCCATGACGAGTCCGCTCGCACCATGCGCGAGGAGGCCCTCGCCGGCTTGTGGGACAAAGACCTGGTCGGCGAATTCTTCTCCATGCTGAAAAAGAAAAAAAAGGTGGCGTAAACTGCCTCCTCAGTGTCCTTTCTGGTTGAAACACTTTCACCTTGAGCCAAAATCCCCGGTTTCTGCGGGAAATCACCCGAACGTGTGACGTGACCCACCCCCGAGCACCCCTAAGTAGCTGAAACCAAAAGGATAAATCTTAGCTTTGAGTTATCTATTCTGGTCTGCAAAGTGCGACTATCAGGGTAGCAAGGGGTAAATCTGGATTGGCGGATCGGGATTCCATGTGCCTGCGAGTCATCAACAATACCGGTGAGCGGCAGCAGCGTCCCAATGGAATGATCAAGATCGGGGCGGTGGCCCAGCGCTTTCATATATCCGTTGATCTGCTCCGGCTCTACGAGCGCGAAGGTCTAGTCGTTCCCCTGAAGTCCCAGGGCGGCACCCGCTACTACACCGAGCATGACTACGTTTGGATCGGCACCCTGCTGCGCCTCGTTCGTGAGGCCCGTCTGAACCTCGCCGGCATTCGTCATCTGCTGGCTTTGATTCCGTGCAGCGAGATGAAGCATTGCGGCCGCTCGCGGGCCAGTTGCCCCGTTATCCGGGACGCCCGGACTCCCTGCTGGGCGAACCGAAAGCTTTCTTGTGGAGTGGCGCCAGATTGCTACTACTGCGAGGTTTACCGCAGTGCGCCCTCTTGTGAGACGTTGACCGCTTTATTGGTAACTCCTCCGGCGTGGCAGCGCGCGCCCGCCGAAGGACAACATTTCGCCTGACATTCGCAGCCTGCTCCGGCTAGCGGCCAGGCTCAGCGGGTTTGCTGTTTGGCATTTATACCGGGGCTCCAGGCATTCTGCTAATCGTAGGATTTGACACATTTCCCGCCGGCACGCGTCGGCCGGCTGGTAACGGGAATGTGTTGTGACCAGAAAGACAAAGACCTCGACCGCGAAAACAGGCAAGGTTCTTTGTCGGTTCGCGCTGCCTGAATCTGAGCAGGGTAGAGCATAGTACCGGGTTTCACTGGGCGGTGTCCTTCATACCTTCCTACCATCCCGCCCCAGTGAAACCCGTTTTTAATTGCTGTTGACCGCCGCCGCGCCCACCTCCACCACCTCGCCCGCCGTCGGCAGCCTTCTGGTCCTCACCCCAAAAAAGATCGTTAATGAAAGTGGAATCAAGACGATAGGTTCCACTACCAGCATCCAATGTGCGTCTAGCCACGGGCTTGGCGCAATCCCGTTCGCGGACACGAAAATCGCGGCGGCAATCCACTGCCATGCAATAAAGAACCACACTGCCGTGTACATCAGCCTGGACCAGCGCCCCTCCGCCCAGATGTTCTTCGCGTCCTTTGCGATCCAGTAGATGACCGGCAGCAGTATGACCTGGGCGGTCGGATAGATGGTGGGAGCAATTACGAGCGTGACCACGATTACCGTGCCCAGCGTGAACTGAAACTTATATGAGCCCGGCGGCGCGGCGCGCGTGCGCCAGGCGAGAACCCCTAAAGCGCCCAGCAACGCCATGGTCAGAATCAGACCACCGGCTCTGCCGAACAGAAGCGCCAACACCGACAGGTTGCCGGTGTACCTCTGATACGCAATCAGGCCGTCAAAGAACTCCAGCATCCAGCCAGGAAGCAGCGCCTCGGAGCCTGCCAGAAGCGCCGCCATCATCACGCCGAAGCCCAGCGCCAGATTTTTTCTCACCTGCCATTCTGATACCGACCACAGCAACAGCCAGGGGACCAGCAGAAACGTAAGCTGAGGCTTGATGGTCGCCAACGCCAGCAGCGCGCCCGCCATCCCCAATCGCCTTGCGTTGATCGAGGCAAACACTCCTGCCAGGAGCGCCGCGGCCAAAAGCGCAGGCTGCTGCATGTACAGACTCTGGATCACGGGAAAATTTCCGAAACTCAGCAACACAACGGTGGCGAGCAGAGGCCGGTCGCATTGCCATCGGAGCGCGTAAATCCATAGCAGGACCGTTCCCAGCACCAGCACCGGCAGCAGCCAGGAAAACAAAACCTGCACCTGCGCAAACGAAAGCGTGACTGTCGGCGCCAGCAGAAAAACGACATACAGCGGATAAGCAAACCGGTTTTCGTCGCTTGGCCGGGAGCCCCGGTATTGCGGCTCCCCCGGGCGGCCATAGATCCAATCTTGAATCTCTGCCGTTACGGTTGGGCTGTACGGGTCCCTTGCATGCAATAGCAACTCGCGCGCCGGGTACCACCGGGCATACAAATCAACATGATGCATGTTCTTGGGCGGCGCCCAGAACCGCTCCACAAACAGCACCATGCTCAAAGCAAAGCCGGCCGCCAGCAACAGCGGCACGTACTTTTTCGCCTTAAGCATCCTGCACTCCCGTCCCTGAACGCGCCCGCAGCGCGCTTCCCGCGCCAGCAACCAGCAGCATTTTACCTTTTCATGTTAATGCGTATTGGGTCGTGTTGATCCCTATTGAAAGGCGACTTCATTGAAAGGCAACTTCGCGGATGCGCCAGCAGCCAGCAGATGTAGCCTGGCCGCCCTCGGCCGGGCCAGCACGTCCCTGCCTGCTGCCTTACTCAAAATCCGCCGGTACTTGGTACCTTGGGGGTTCGATTCCCCCTCCCGGCACCAGCTTAAATCCTCAAGTGCAAGTAACTTACAGATAGCAGCGGAAACAGCCGCTCCCGTTCCACCCCGCGCACGGCAGGAAAGGGGGAGCCTATCGCGTTTAAACGATGGGGGTAGGGGAGTCCCTGCCCGATGGATCGTTCCGGCGATAGAGCCTAGTTCTGTGACAACACCCGAGGTAAACTGGCAATTATGGCTGCTCAATACGAAACTTGGCTGCAAGAAGTCAGTTCCGCGCTGCAATCAATCAACATGCCAATGGAAGAGTGGCAGAACGCTTGGAAGTTCGATTTCCAACGGGAATATTCAATTGGCACGACACCGGGAGACGCCGCAGCCAAAGCAAATCGGTTCTGGTGGTTTCAGCAGAATAAGGCTTTTGGACAAGGATGCTCCAAAACTCCGAACTGCTGGTTGCCAGCGGGGCACGAAAGGGCGTGCGAGCCGCTATGACGAACTCGGCAGTTAACCGGCAGTGTAACCCGTAGTTAAACTCAGTGTCCGGCACAGCGCATTGTCCATCACACTGTCACTGTGCCTGACCTCTACAAACTTCTCGGCAGCCGGATTGCACAGCTACGGCGACGTGCCGGATTGACGCAAGAGCAGCTTGCCGAAAAAACAGGCTATTCCGTGGATTTCGTAGGTTTGGTTGAACGGGGAATCAACGCCCCCACAGTCGAGCGCCTTCAGGACATCGCAGATGTGCTTGGAGTCGAGGTCTGGCAACTATTCAAGCCTAACGCCAGACTAGAACGCCAATTCCGAAAATCAAAATAAAACCGCTTGTCGAGACTCAACATCAGAGAGCCAAGATTGGTGGTCGGTTCCGACATACCTGCTCAGTTTGTACGTGTGTGAGGTAATCGGCAATCGCCCCTCATCGAAAGCAACAATGTGCTCCGCAATCACCGTGCCGAACAAACATGGCACAGCATTTCCAATCTGGCGGTATTTGTCTGCTAATTTGCCCTCTAGTACATAATCCGGTGGGAACGTCTGGATAGCCTTGTACTCTTGGACGGACAGCGGCCTCAGTTCCTCGGGATGGCAGAGGTCGGTTGCTGGCATAGTGGGAGAGGTCACAAGGGTTGGGGCAGGTTTGTCCCATGCGAGTCTGCGATAAAAACCCGTTTTCCCGCCGCCCGCGAACCAGCTTGCTCCCATGGCTTCCCGTTGCAACTCATCTGGCAAATCACGCCAGTTCTGACCCTCTCTGAGCAGGCGGTAATACCGGAGCCTTTTTTCAGGGAAGCGGCCAGATTCCGGCGGTTCCGCTGGAAGCTCCGCAATTGCCTGACGAAAAGTTCTCCAAGAGGGCAGGCCGTTCGTGCCAAACTCATCGTTTGTCGGCTGCAAGTACGGCACAGACTCGCCCTCTCTTGAGGCGAAGAAGATCACTCTTTCACGAACCTGCGGCACTCCGAAGTTCGCGGTGTTGTAGAGATTAAAGGTGGTCTTGTATCCCGAGGCTTCCAGCTTACGCAGGATGTGAAGCAGCGCGCCCTTCGGCTTTTCATCTTCGGACAGTGGCGGAAAGCTGTGTCCTCGCTGATTGTGCGGTCTGTGTACTAATGGAACCGACAGCAGTCCCCGCACGTTCTCGAAAATCGCATACTTGGGCCGAAGCGCCTTGATTATGTCTATGAAATGCAAGAATACGTTGCCACGCTCATCGTTCAGACCGAGACGCCGCCCGGCTGTGGAAAATGCCTGACAAGGCGGGCCGCCAACGATTGCGAACAGTTGCCCCGGTCTGATTCCGAGGTCGCTGCACAGTTTCTCCGGTGTGAGCGCACGGATGTCGCAGTCGTACAGGCGAGGCTTCCTTTCGCCATAAATACGCACTAGGTTCGCCCGGATTGTCTTGCATGCGACCGGATCAAATTCATTAAGGGCAAGGCACCCCAAACCGCCCTGATGGAGTCCTATGTCAAGCCCGAGTGCTCCCGAAAAAAACGAGATAAACTGACGTTGTGGCTCTTGTTGCCGCTGGATTCGATCTGTCGCTTCTGTACTTGGCTTCATTGAATGGAACGGTTCCTCAAATCGAAACTCGAAAACGGGCAATTCTCGGGAGTGAGTACGACTCGCTCTCGCATTATGTCGTCCATTCGAGGCAAAGGCAATAAGACAACTGAAGTAACGCTCCGGCTTGCATTGGTACGTGCTGGCATCTCAGGCTGGCGGCTCCACGCACAAGACGTGCCGGGTCGCCCTGATTTCTTCTTTCCGGCCCAACGACTTGCTGTTTTTGTGGACGGGTGCTTTTGGCACGGCTGCCCCAAGTGCGGGCATGCCCCTTCCACTCGCAGGGAGTTTTGGCAGGCAAAGATCAAACGGAACCGCCAACGCGACCACAAAACCAAATGGGCTCTACACGCAGACAGCATCCGAACACTCCGGGTGTGGGAACACAGCCTGCGCGATGCACGACAAATCTCTAGGGTGATACGCCAGATTCAAGCCCTGCTATCCGCTCCCGTAGTTTAACTCCCTGTCCGTTTCATCGTCCGCGCCCGAAAATCCATAATTCGCTTCAGCGAACGGAAAAATCGAGTGCCATTAAGCGGCCAGACTCGGAACGCAATCCGTACTTATCTTCAACAGGTGGTTGAGACATACATCCAAGAGGGGCTGGAGAATCCGGCAGCTATGGAATCGAAGCCTTTTCACGCGCGCTTGATGCCAACGCTGTTCGGCGTTCCATTGTCCGAGCGTTCGTTTTCGACTCGCCTTGGCAGTTGGTTCCAGAACATAGCGAGATTAGTGGCGTTGCAGTTCAACCAAGACGCGCAAAACAATTATCGGGTGACGGGACAGATACAGCCTGCCGCCGAAACACACATTGGCGCGATTGTGAGCCAGATGGAAACGCCGCCACCAAATAGACGCATCCCGAACCGCCAATTAGACACGCAGCAGGTACTCGCAGTCCAATCCCCCGGCGGCGTTGCGAAACAGGTCATCTCTGATCTTTACATACTCACTCACGATGACAGAGAACTGTACTTTGAGATGAAGACCGTTGCCCCGAACAAGGACACGTCGAAATTGATGAAGACGAAAATACTGCTCATCTCTGCGCTCCGTCAGGGCCACAATGCAGATGCATATGCGGCGATGGCATATAACCCCGCCGGAGAAGGACAGTCGTACACGGAGTACGCCGATTCGCGTTACGCTGTTCAGTTTCTCGAACTGGGCACTGACCTCATTGTTGGCCGTCCATTTTGGGAGATGATTGGTGACAATCAGACTTATGATGAACTACTCCAAATTGCGGAAGAGGTCGGAACCACCGCCGCTGCACTCATCCCGAAGCCATAAACCTCAGAATTGGACTGGGCACTGTGCACCAAACTGTGTCCCATCCAATCAAATAGGCCCGTTCAAACCCCGCCAGATTCGACAGGCGCACAGTCGTAAGTGATTGATGTTCGGCTTTATAGACTATTAAAGGACTGCGCTGAGGTAAGCTGC
>JBHGAZ010000058.1:0-9573 GCA_041946765.1 Terriglobales bacterium | reverse complement strand
GCCCGATCGTGCCCACGTTTACGTGCGGCTTGCTGCGGTCAAATTTCTCTTTCGCCATAATTAGCTCTTAGCTCCTAAGCTCTTAGCTTTCAGCTTGTGTTCCTAAAAGTTGATCTCGGCCCGCTTCACATCTCAGTCCGCAACCTATCTGCTCACCGGCTTTCCTTGCACCCGGGCGATGATCTCCTCGGCCACGGCGCGCGGCGCTTCTTCGTAGCGCGCGAAGTGCATCGAGAACGTGGCGCGGCCCTGGGTGTTGGAGCGCATCTGCGTGGCGTAGCCGAACATCTCCGACAGCGGCACGATCGCCTTGATCACCTGCGAGCCGGCGCGGTGCTCCATCCCGGAGATATGCCCGCGGCGCGAGCTCAGGTCGCCGATGATGGCGCCCGCGAAATCCTCGGGCACAACCACCTCGACCGACATCACCGGCTCCAGCAGCACCGGCGACGCCTTGCGCGCGGCTTCCTTGAACGCCATGGAACCGGCGATCTTGAACGCCATTTCGCTGGAGTCCACCTCGTGGTAGCTGCCGTCGAACAGCGTGGCCTTGACGTCCACCATCTCGTAGCCCGCCAGGATGCCGCCTTCCATTGCCTCTTTAATTCCCTGGTCCACTGGCTTGATGTATTCCTTGGGCACCACCCCGCCGACGATCTCGTTGACGAACTCGTACCCCTTGCCCGGGTTCGGTTCCAGCCGGATCTTGACGTGGCCGTACTGGCCGCGCCCGCCGGTCTGGCGGATAAACTTGCCTTCCGCTTCCGCATTCTTGCGGATGGTCTCGCGATACGCGACCTGTGGCTTGCCCACGTTGGCCTGCACACTGAACTCGCGCATCATGCGGTCCACGATGATTTCCAGGTGCAGCTCGCCCATGCCGCTGATGATCGTCTGCCCGCTGTCAGCATCGGTGTGGACCTTGAACGTCGGGTCTTCCTGCGCCAGCTTCGACAGCGCGATACCCATCTTTTCCTGGTCGCCCTTGGTCTTGGGCTCCACCGCCACCGAAATAACCGGCGCGGGGAACTCGATCGATTCCAGCAGGACCGGCTTGTCCTTGTCGCAGATCGTATCGCCCGTCGTGACGTTGCGCAGCCCGACGCAGGCGCAGATATCGCCGGCGTACACTTCGCTGATCTCCTCCCGCTTGTTGGCGTGCATCTTCAGCAACCGCCCGATGCGCTCCGAACGCTGCTTGCCGGTGATGTACACGCTGTCGCCGGTCTTCAGTTGTCCGGAGTAGACGCGGATAAACGCCAACTGCCCGACAAACGGGTCCGTCATGATCTTGAACGCCAGCGCGGCAAAAGGCTCGTTGTCATCGGCGTGACGCTGAATAACTTTGCCGGTGTCGGGATCGTGTCCATTAACAGGGGGGATATCGAGCGGGGAAGGCAGGTAATTGACCACCGCGTCCAGCAGCGGCTGTACACCTTTGTTCTTAAATGCCGCGCCGCACAGCACCGGAAACAGCTTCAGATGGATCGCGCTCTTGCGCAACGAGGCGCGCAGCTCATCGGCGCTGATGGTCTCCCCTTCCATGTACTTGTGCAGTAGGTCGTCGTCGTTCTCCACGATGGTTTCCACCATCTGGTTGCGAAACGCGGTGGCTTTCTTCGTGAGCTCGGGCGGAATTTCCTGCTCGACAAACTGCGCGCCCAGGGTCTCTTCCAGCCAGACAATGGCCTTCATATCGAACAGGTCAATTACACCTTTGAACTTGTCTTCCTGGCCGATGGGGAGCTGAATGGCCACGGGGCGGGCGTTGAGACGTTTGCGGATGGTGTCGATCGCGCGCTCGAAATCGGCGCCCATCTTGTCCATCTTGTTAATAAAGCAAATTCGCGGGACACCGTACTTGTCGGCCTGACGCCAGACTGTCTCCGACTGCGGCTCTACCCCGTGTACAGCATCAAAGACCGCCACCGCGCCGTCGAGCACGCGCAGCGATCGCTCCACCTCGGCGGTGAAATCCACGTGGCCGGGCGTGTCAATGATGTTGATCCGCTCATCGTGCCAGAAGCAGGTAGTGGCCGCGCTGGTGATGGTAATCCCGCGCTCCTGCTCCTGCTCCATCCAATCCATCGTGGCGGTGCCTTCATGGACTTCGCCGATGCGGTGCGTTCTGCCGGTATAGAACAGAATGCGCTCCGTCACCGTAGTCTTTCCGGCGTCAATATGCGCCATGATGCCGATGTTGCGGCAACGCTCTAATGGGACCTGTCTGGACACTGCTTTCCTGCTTCCTAGGTAAATCCGTTCACCCTGTCGGGTGTCATCCTGAGCGAGCCCGCCGGCATTTGGCGGGCGAGTCGAAGGACCTAAATCGCGCGCCGATTCGCGCCGGCGCGCGAAAGGCGCGCGTACCCTGCTACCACCGATAATGCGCGAACGCCTTATTGGCCTCCGCCATGCGGTGCACGTCTTCCTTCTTCTTGATGGCCGCGCCGCGGTTATTGGCCGCGTCCAGCAGCTCGTTTGTCAGCCTCGCAGTCATTCCCTTCTCACTGCGCCCACGGCTGTACGTAATCAGCCAGCGAATAGCCAGCGAGGTGCGCCGGTCGGGATTCACCTCGACGGGCACCTGGTAGTTGGCGCCGCCGACACGCCGGGTCTTGACCTCCAGCAACGGCTTGGTGTTCTCCACCGCTTTCTTGAACAGCTTGAGCGCCTCCTCGCCGCCTTTTTCCTCAAGCTGCTTGAGAGCGTCGTAGAAAATACCTTGGGCCGTGCTCTTCTTGCCGCCCCACATCATCGAATTCACGAACTTCGTAACCAGGGTAGAACCGTAGATGGGGTCGGGCAAAACTTCCCGCTTGGGAATGTGTCCTTTTCTTGGCATAGAAAACCAGCTCTTAGCTATTAGCTCTTAGCCCTTAGCTCGTACCTCTCGGGCACCGGCTTTGAGCGATTTGGGCGAGCCTTCCGCACGCCTTGTTCTTCACTGACCACTGGCCACTGGCCACTGGCCACTATGCTTTGGGCCGCTTGGCGCCGTACTTCGAACGCCCCTGCTTGCGATTGGCCACGCCCACCGCATCCAGCGTGCCGCGGATTACGTGATAACGCACGCCGGGCAGGTCCTTCACGCGGCCGCCGCGGATCAGCACGATCGAGTGCTCCTGCAGGTTGTGGCCGACACCCGGAATATAAGTTGTAACTTCGATGCCGTTCGTCAGGCGCACGCGGGCTACTTTGCGCAACGCCGAGTTCGGCTTCTTGGGAGTCTGGGTGTACACGCGTGTGCACACGCCGCGCTTCTGCGGACACGACTGCAACGCCGGGCTGGCAGTCTTGTACTTGGGCGCCAGCCGTCCGCTGCGAACCAGTTGATTAAAAGTAGGCACTCTCAGCCACTCCTTCAGGGCGACCGCCCGGCTTCGCCGCAAAAATCCCCGCCGCGGCAGTACGCAGGCGGCACCCTTCTGTTACCCCTTTTCGGGCTGGCCGGCGCGAGGCCGAACCATACTCTTCCCCGACGCGAACGCGCTCACAGGAAGATCTCAGTTTCCTTGGACGGGGCTGACGACGGTGACGTCCAGCCTGCGGCTTCTCATCTGGACCGCAGGAGATGCTCCGTTTCGTCCGCCGGCGACCTGCATACCCTTCTCAGCCTCGCCGCGCTTGCCGAGCACGGCCAGCTTTGTAGCGAGAAGGCAGCGCAGGTACGTTTCAGCGAGGGGCCCGGGCAGCAACCCGAACACTTCGGGGCTCCGCCGGGCGTTGACGTCTACAGCTCAGCCGGTACGCTTACTGGCAAGCCAAACTAACTCGCAGAACCGTTTAAATATAGCAACTCACAGCCGCAGCGTCAACCGGTTACCTTGGATGGCGCAATACAGCCAACACCGATTGACAGCACCTCCTGCTCAGCCGTCTGTTGAAAGGCCAGTGTTTGAATTCTTTGAAAAAGCTTTGTCTGAAAGGGCGCGACTTTACACTTTGCGGAAAGGTCTTTGTAGCCCGCGGCTAAGGAAGGGAAAGACTTTAGCGAGTGTGGTGTGTGAGAACTGCTTTTCTACAGATCGAGGGGTCTAAGGCGCCTAAACTCAGCCCGCGAAGCGGGCGGCGGAATGTGGCCCCGGGCGCACCGGGTCCCCGACACGCCCGGTTTTGGCGTGGCGGGGTGGAAGCCCGGGGTAAAGTGGGAAAAATAAGTGAGTCCCGTTAGGGACGGCACGGTTCTCACATACTCTCGTTAGTCGTAACGGCAAACGGTTTTGTCTTTGTCGTCGTCATGCCGAGCGAGCCGGGGTCCCCGGAACGCGCCGCTGTTGCGCGTTCTGGGGTGGAGGTCGCGAGGGATTTGCTTTTACGACTTTTTCAGCAACTTGTTTGGCCGCTGAGGGAAACACAGATGAACCAGAGATGCTACACATAGCATTCGAACGAGTGCGGAGTGATCACACCCTCAGCGCCGGCAAGCGCAAGCACTAATGTAATCCTCTTCCGTAAACTCCTCCCTTGCTGAAACCAGCAACAACGGCCTAAACTGAGCCACTCACGTAGCTACAGTTTTCCGGCGCGGCCGCAATCCAAGCCCGCGCGCGGGGAGGATGAATGCGGCGCTTTCCAGCACTGATCGGAGTATTGGTTGTTTTGAGTATTGGGTTTACTGCTTGCAGCGGAGGCGACAAGGCCGGCCCGCCCGCCAATGTTACTGTCACCGATGTTGCGGGCAAACCCTTCCTCTCGCTGACCCCGGGCCAGCAGCAATTCCTGGTTGCGGTGGTTACCGACGCCAACAACAGGGTCATCCCCAACCCGCCGCCGATCACTTGGAGCATTACCAGCGACCCCGATCCCACCACAGCCACTGTTTCAACTGCGGGGAACGTCTGCGCGGGCACCTGGAACGCGGATTTCACTATTTGTACGCCTACTGGTCACATCACTGCCGGCACACCCACAGTCGTCACCGCTAGTATCGAAGGTGGCATCTCCGGGAGCGCCGACGTATTCGTACACGTGACCATAGACAGCGTCACCATCGCTCCGGCCGCAAGCGAGACCAATCCTCCCCCCTCGGACATCGCAAACTGCATTTCCCAAGGGGCTACTGCGCCCGCCAACAGCTATCAGTTCACCGCCAAGGCATTCAGCGGGACCACAGACATTACTTCCAGTGTGGGCCCGTTCACGTGGACGGTAACTCCTGCCACCGTAGCCACTGTCAGCACCGTTGACAACACCACCGCCAAGTTGACGGCGCAACTGCCAGGACAAGCCAATGTAAATGCGTCCGCTGGCGGGACCACCGGCGGCCCGGCAGTGTTTGTCACCTGTCCGGTGGCGCTGATTACTGTGTCTCCTGACACATTCGGTCCCGTGAACGTCGGCGCCAATACAACTTTGACCGCGGAGGTCCGTGACACCAAGGACAATCCGCTCACCAATCCGGTGCCGCCGCTCACGTGGAGTTCGTCGCAGCCGGCGAGCATTAGCGTAACCACCGGAACAGACACCTCAACCGCAACCGCGGTGGCTGGGGGGAACAGCAGCATCGTTGCGTCCTGCACTCCGCCAAGCTGTAACGTCAACCTGCCCAGCGGCGGCGGCTTGAATGATGGCTACCCGGTCTACAGCAACCTGGTCACGGGATCGGTTTCAAGCACAAGCACGCCGGAAACCATTCTCTACGTCGGCAGCAGCACCAATGCTCCCGGCCTCAGTGGCGGCAGTACAACCCTGGTCTCCATAAACACCGTCAGCCTGCAGCAAACCAATATCACCTTGCCCGCTATTCCCAATTCCATGATCATGAACCTTGCCGGAACCAAGGTCTACATGGGCAGTGATGGCTCCATCGGACTGATGATCCTGGACGCCGCGACCAACACGGTTACACAAGTAAGCGTCTGCGGTGTCTCCACCTGTGCCGGAAAACTGCTGGCTGTCTCCCCTGACGGCAACATCGCGCTGATTTCCAACGGAACGCAAGTGTTCCCCATCAGCGGATTGAATACCACTCCCACTCCGCAGCCGCCGCTCGCGATCACGAATGCTACTCGCGCCAGTTTCTCGCCGGACAGCTTCAAGGCCTTCATTGTGACTTCGGACGGCGCTGTGTTCGCCTTCGACACCGCGGGACTGGCATTCGCGTCTGTGTCGCTCACCAGCGCCGACGCCGTTGACGCTGCCTTCCTTGCCCAGGGCTCGTTTGCCTTCCTTGCCGGGGGCGGGGGCGCGAACAGCATTGACGTGCTTAATACTTGCGACAACCTGGAAAATACGGCTAATCAGCTTACGACTGCTGCCACGCCGCTGCTCATCGCCAGCGTCCCCAATGCCACCCAGGCGCTGGCGGTGGATACAACGAACGTCTACGTAACCAATGTGTCTATTACTGGCCCCAGCAACTGCGCTCCCACCCTCGCGCTGACGCCAAGCCCTCCAAGCGTCACTACGATTGACGCTACTAGTTTTGTGGGAAGCACGTTTACCCCGAATCAGCTTCTGGCGACAACCAATAATCAACTTGTGTACGTCTCCACCGCTGAAGGTCTCTTCCGCTACAAGGTAACCGCCGGCACACTTGAGTCGGTGCTGACAACGGCCGACAACCTGCAACCCACGAGGGGCGTGTTTACCCTCGACGGTCGAGTTCTGTACCTGGCTGTGGCCGAAAATGCGGTAATTCCGTTTACCCAGGCGGACAACCCAGCGGTTTCACCCGTGCGCGGGACCTCCATCCCCCTCAATTCATCATTTGTTCCGGATCTTATTGCCGTGAAGCCGAAGAAGTAGCGCACCGCATCAGCAGTACTCAACGCAAGTTGCATCGCCTCGAGGCGGCCGTCAAGCAGCGGCCGCCCGCACAGGAAGCCACGACATGAGAAACGCCCTCGTCAGTAAAAGAGGGCGTTTGCGTTTTCCGCCGCAATTACCTCATTTGGTGTCATGACGAGGAGGGCGGCAGCCCCACATCTGCGCAGCAGAGATGAGTCTCTTCAGCGCCCTTCCAACTCCTTGGCTACGCTGTCGAGCACGCCATTGATGAAATGTACGGATTCGGGGCTGGAGAATTTGCGCGCGATTTCCAGCGCCTCATTGATGATGACCGGCTTCGGAGTCTTTGGAAAGCCAAGAAATTCCGCGACAGCCGCGCGCAAAACATTGCGGTCTACCGCGGCCATGCGCTCCATGCGCCAGTGTTCCGCGTGCCGCTGGATGAAATCATCAATATCGCTGCTGCGCTCCATGGCCACCCGGAAGATATCGTCGGCGAATCCGCGCACGCCATCTTCAATCGCGCCGCGCTCCGCCCAGAAGGTGCGGCGCACCTCCTCCGCGCTCTGCCGTCCCATGTCCGCCTGAAACAGCATCTGCACCGCGTATTCCCGCGATTTGCGCCGCGTGCCCATCACAGCAGCTTCCAGTTTCGAGTTTCGGGTTTCCAGTTTCTAGAGCGTGTTTGCGGTTTCAATAATAGTGCTTCGAAAGGGCCCGGTTTCAGCCGGGCCGCTCCACGTCCCTTGCCTGTTGCTTGCTGCTCACTAGGTGCTCTTCCTGCTGACGGCTGACGTCTGACCGCCGACGGCTGTCTTCAACGACGCCATCTCGATCGCCGCCATGGCCGCTTCGAATCCCTTGTTGCCCGCCTTCAGACCGGCGCGGTCAATCGCCTGCTCCAGGTTTTCGCAAGTCAGCACGCCGTACGCATGGGGGACGCCGGTCTCTTGCGCCGACTGCCCGATGCCGCGCGTCACCTCGGTCGCGATATGTTCGTAATGCGATGTTTCTCCTCTAATGATGCATCCGATGCAGATGACCGCGTCCACCCGTCCGCTTTCCGCCAGGGCGCGCGCGGCCGCGGGAATTTCAAATGCTCCCGGCACGCGCAAGATGGTGATGTCCTCATCGCGCGCGCCGCTCCGATGCAGTCCATCCAGTGCGCCCTCCATCAGCCGTTCGGTTATGAAGGAATTGAACCGGCTGACTACGATACCGAAACGCAGCCCCGCTGCATTCGTTGCTCCCTCATACCAGGCCTGGTGCCGCGGCTTCTTTTCCGGCAGATAAGAAAAGATCGCCACCCGCTGGCCGGGCGCAGCTTCCACCAGGAACATGCGTCCTCCCCAGCGCCGCTCAGCGATTTCTTCGGCGATCTTGAACCCGCGCTTTTTGACCAGTTCGTAGGCCGAATCGGCATCGGCGACTTCGCAGACCAGGTCGGTACGCGGAAAATCCCCTCCCAGGCCGACCTCGATGCCCGCCTGCGGTGTGCGGAACAGCGCGCCCCGGTTATGTTGCCCCTGCCAGCTCTCGGCGCGCTCCAGACCGATGGCAGAAAAGAAATCCTGCAGCGCATTGAACTCAGCCTCGTTCGTAGCGAGGCGCACAAGATAGATGGATTTGATCAAGGCAGTTTTCAGTGGCCAGTTGCCAGTGGCCAGTTTCTCATGCGGGAGCCTGTGATGTCAGCGACGCAGTCATCCACCACGGAGGCACGGAGCATGAGCACAAGAATTTTGATTTTCGAATTTTGATTTTTGATTTCCCTCACCGCCCACCGCATCCCTCTGAGCGAATCGAAAAAATCAAAATTCAAAATTCACAAATCAGAATTGATTTCTCCGTGCCCTCAGTGGTGAAAGAACTACTTCCCCTTAAACTGCGCCGGACGCTTTTCCAAAAACGCCTTGGTGCCTTCGTTCTTGTCCTCAGTGGCGCAGCAGACGGCGAACAATGTGGCCTCGATGAACAGTCCTTCCGGCAGACTCACTTCCATGCCCTTGTTGACCGCTTCCATGCAGTACTGGATGGCCAGGGGCGCGTTGGCAATGATCTTGTGCGCAATGGCTTCGGCGCGCGCGATCAGTTCCCCTTGTGGCGCCACGTCGTTGACCAGGCCGATGCGGTGGGCTTCCTGCGCCGTAATCATTTCTCCGGTCAGCAACAGTTGCATGGCAAGCCCTTTGCCCACCAGCCGTGGCAGGCGCTGCGTGCCGCCATAGCCGGGGATGATGCCGAGCTTCACTTCGGGCTGGCCGAACTTGGCATTCTCGCTGGCGATCCGCATGGTGCAGGCCAGGGCCACCTCGCATCCCCCGCCGAGCGCAAACCCGTTCACGCAGGCGATGGTCGGCTTGCCCAGGTTCTCAATCAGGTTGAGCACGGACTGGCCGGCGTGTGTCCACGCCTTGCCTTTGATCGGATCGTGTCCCGATATTTCTCCGATGTCCGCCCCGGCAATGAACGCTTTCTCCCCCGCGCCCGTCACGATAGCAACGCGCACCTCCGCATCGTTCTTTATCTCGGTAAATGCGGTACGCAGTTCTTCCATGGTCTGCAGGTCCAGCGCATTGAGTACCTTCTGACGGTCCACTGTCACATAGGCGATAGGACCTTTTTTTTCATACCGAATGTTCTGGAAGGTCGTAGGGGCTGCGGTCAATGCCATGTCGTCCTCCTGAGTTGTCAGTCATCCAGCTATAAGTTACAAAGCCTATGATCTGCGTTGGTCCGCGTTAATCTGCGGCTGATTTTCAATCTGCGGCCGATTTCTCTGCCTTCTCCACCGGGAGCCCTTGCAGCGCAGCGTCCTGGGGCACGGGTTTGTCCGGGTTG
>JBHGAZ010000057.1:0-11590 GCA_041946765.1 Terriglobales bacterium | reverse complement strand
GCTAGAGCATTTTCATAGTTACTGTATACCGTATCCGCAGTGACGAAAGAACGCTTCCGCATTTTGCGGAGTGATGGCAGCAATGGCCTGGGCGATCGCCGGTTCCAGATGATCGAGGAGGCGGGCCTTCACTCCCCGCAGGAGTTGTTTCAGCTTGGACCAGGCTTGCTCGATGGGATTGAAATCGGGCGAGTACGGCGGCAAGTACAGCAACTGCGCGCCGCGGCTTTCAATCAGCCGGCGCACTCCCTCGACTTTGTGCGCGCCGAGATTGTCCCAGGATCACAATGTGGCCTGGCTGCAACCTTGGGCAGAGCACCTGTTCCAGAAAAGCCAAGAAGACATCGCCGTCGGTGGGCGATTCAATGGTCATGCTGGCCAAAATGCCCTCCACAGTCAGTGCTCCCAGCACCGTCAGGGTGCGCCAGTGGCCTGCCGGAACGGCCTCCGACACCCGTTCCGGAGGCGGCGCCCAGCCATAGCGGCGGGTCATTTCCGTGGTGACGCCGCTTTCATCCACGAACACCAGAGATGCCGGATCCAGGGCGGCTATTTGTTCCCACCACGCCTGCCTCCGCCAGAGATTCTCGCCCGTGTCTTGCTCTTGCGCACGCAGCGATTTTTTTATGCCGCAGCCCCCACCGCCGCAGCAGAATCCAGATCCAGCCCAGGCTCAAGTGCAGCCGCTGTCCCTGCTCGAGTCGCTGCTGCAGCTCCCGCAGCGTGAGGTCCGGCTGCCGCCGCATCTGCTCCTGCATCCACTCTCGCACCACACTGCTCACCCGACTCTGCGGCCCATGCCGCCAGACTCGGATCTCGATCTGCCCGGTCTTGCTCCGACGGGCCGACAGCTTCTTCGCCCAACTCTCACTCACCCGAAACTGCTTTGCCAGCTCGTTCAGACTTACTTCCCCGCTGTCATACGCTTCGAAGAACTTCCGCCGCAAATCATTCGAGTACGGTTCTGCCATCTGGTGGAGCGGACAATCGCCGCTCCCAGTTTGCAACCCAAATCGCCCAGTGCATAGTAACTATTGAAATGCTCTAGAGTTAGGCATCGACATCGGGCGGCTCGAACGCGTTCTGCAACTGGAGGCGCCGTTCTCGGTGTCGAGCTTTCTGCAGCGGCTCGGCAGGAGTGGCAGGCGAGGGCAACCGTCCGAGATGTTGGTGGTGTGCGAGGAAAGTCGCGATCCGGCCGCTCCGTTCCCAGATCAGATTCCATGGTCACTGCTACAGGCAATTGCAATCATCCAGTTGTACGTTGAAGAGCAATGGATCGAGCCCATTTCTCGGATCAGCTTTCCATTCAGCCTCTTATATCAGCAGACGATGAGCACGCTCGCCACGGGCGAGCTGTCGCCGCCTGCACTGGCGCAGCGGGTGCTTACATTGCCGCCGTTTGCCGCCATCACTTCCGACGATTATCGCGTCTTCCTACGACATCTCTTATCGATCGGGCACATCCAGCACACGGAAGAAGGCGGTCTGATCATCGGGCTTGCCGGCGAACGGGTTGTCCGCGACTTCCGTTTCTACGCGGTCTTTGCCGACAATCCAGAATTGACCGTGCTTGAAGATTCGCGGCAGATCGGCACAATCACCGATGCGCCGATGCCGGGAGATCGGATTGCCTTGGCCGGTCGGACTTGGGAAGTGCTCTCGCTGGACGCCAAGCGCATGCAGGTGTTTGTAAAACGTGTACAGGGGAGAGCTCAAACCCGTTGGACCGGCGGTGGCGGTTCCATTCACACGCGCATCCTGCAACGCATGCGTCAGGTTCTTCTTGAGGATACGGTCTACGCCTACCTGCAACCAACCGCCGTCGATCGGTTAAGTGACGCGCGACACCTTGCTCGGCAAGCTCGTGTGGGCCATGAATCCGTGGTCCAACTCGCGGACCAGGCGTTCTGCATTTTTCCGTGGATGGGATCGATTGCGACGCGAACCCTGGAGCGTGTCCTGCGCTATAGCCATTCTGCTGATTTGAACATAACGGGGATGAGCGGCCGACCACCGTACTTCCTGGTGATTCGGACGAGCAACGCCACGCCCGATAGCGTCCGCCGTGCGCTCGCCGATGCGATGTCCCTACCTATCCGCGCTGAGACCTTGGTGGGCCCGGATGATGCGCCCAGATTAGACAAGTACGACGAATTTGTTCCTGATGAACTGCTACGGAAAGCATTTGCGGCAGACCGCTTGGATGTCTCTGAAATGAAGAGCTGTTTACAGAGCCGCGCGGCTCACCACTCGTGATCTGCTGTGGAGGCTATCAATGCGGAACGAAGAGCGAATTGGCCCATTTCAGTTGCTGCTGGTGGCGCTGTCGATCTACGTGCTCGCCGCGCTTGCCGTTGAGAAGCTGGTGTCCCTGTCACCGGAAATGCAGCGCGTGCTGCAATGGACAGATACCGCCATTTGCGTGGTATTCATCTGCGATTTCTTTGTGCGCCTATTTCGCGCGAGCGACAAGCGGGAATTCCTCAGATGGGGCTGGATTGACTTGGCCTCCAGCATTCCGATGCTTGACGCATTCCGTTGGGGACGTCTGGTGCGAGTTGCGCGAGTCATTCGAGTACTCCGAAGCATTCGCTCAGCCCGTGTGCTCGTCAGATTCGTGTTCCAAACCCGGGCAAAGGGCGCCTTGGCCTCGGCTGTCTTTGCCGCTACCGTCTTAGCCACGTTCTCGTCTATAACCATCTTGCATGTCGAAAATGATCCGCAGAGTAACATCAAGACCGCAGAGGATGCGATCTGGTGGTCAATTACGACTCTGACGACTGTTGGAAACAGCGACCGCTTTCCGGTCACGTTAGAGGGCCGTGCCATTGCCATTCTCTTGATGTTCACCGGCACCGCGCTGTTCGGGGTTTTCACCGCCTACGTGGCCTCTTGGTTTGTTGGCGAGCAAGAAGAACGCACGGAACTCGCAGGGATACGGCAGGAAATCAGCGCCCTGAGGCAAGAATTGGCGGTCGCCCGAAGTCAGAACGGCGCACAAGGCGTATCCACTGCGACTGGCTCCCCAGAGGACGAGGCTGTTCAGTTATTGTGCCCGCCTGCGACCGACACTGCCCTTCGCGAGCGTTGAATCATCGATGCTGCCGTAGACTTGACGCGCTGCTCGCTTTCTTCTGTAACCACTGAAAAGTGCGTTCGTATCGCGTTCCGGACACTCTGTCTCTGAGGAATGTCTCAAGGGTTCCGTTTTCAACGGCCGCCCGGTATCGCGCCAGTTCGTAGTTGTAGACCCACAGATTGTGACAAGCCCTGCTGTGAATGTTCTCGTTGCTCTTCAGATCGATTAGCGTTCGTGCGTAGTCCTCACAAACGGACGGGGATTCCAGTGCGATTTGATGGCCTGTCAACCAGTCCTTCACGTAAAACCGCTCGCTGTCATGCAGGCCCCAAAGTTTACGAGCAAATCGGCGAATGGCTGTGCGGAACTGGCTGTAAGTGGAATAGTCACGTCGCGCTAACC
This sequence comes from Terriglobales bacterium, assembly GCA_041946765.1. Classification (GTDB taxonomy): domain Bacteria; phylum Acidobacteriota; class Terriglobia; order Terriglobales; family Acidobacteriaceae; genus JBHGAZ01. The sequence continues at coordinate 8,106 of JBHGAZ010000057.1, read as the reverse complement.
GGACTGCGTAGGAGCCAGGTATTTGGCCATACTTGAAAGCAGCGCTGACGATCCAGGTCTGGGAATCCACCGTGTCTGCGCCAGCGTAAACAGCCAGCAGCATCAACAGCGGCGACCCCATTGAGAAGCAATGAATATGGGCCTCGGGGAGAAGCTCACGGACCGTAGCAATGATTTCAGTCGCTCGCCGAGCGTCCCCGCGTTGTGCTAGAGGAGCAACGCTCCCGATGCCGACCCGTTTAACGCTTTGTCCACGATGCTTCCAGCTGAGATGTTGCAATTTCTTGAGACATTCTGTCAGTGCTTTCCGCGAATGTCCGTGCAACACGGGCATCAATTCGAAAGGGCGCTCGACCTCACTCGCGGCCTTGAACATTTCGGCCGTGTGCTTAAGGGTTCGCGCGATGCGCTGCGACTTATCGCGTGCCTCAGGCAGGAACGGATGATCCAGAACGACGCCAACCTGCGCTTTTGAGCGGATTTCGATTTGCAAGATTTCAGCAGGATTGACAGCCACCTCGTTGTGTTTGAGGAAGTAGTAGGCCCCGGAGTCAATTAGGACGGGCTTGTCAGGAAATCTTAGGTCCCGTGATGGTGCCCAACCGTTCTGGATTATTACGTTGTATTTTGGCTTGGTGAAATCGTAGGCGTTAATTAGAAGGGCCTTCGTTTCAGTGATCTCCCAAGGAAAAGTCCGGAGACCGGCAGTTGGCACGTCGCCCATTCGGTAGCCGGCGAACAGAACCGGTGGATGAAGTGTGTATGGCCCGAATGTGATGCCGTCAGGCACTTGAACCGCCGCCTGCGCGCTGAGCCTGCGCTCTGCGAGATTCTGTTTGCTGTTGCATGCCGTCAAGGAAACGGCGTAGGCGACGATTTGCGTCCTCCGTGTGGATTGGGATTGGAATGGCCTCAAGGCCAGTCGCGTCATAACTCATCAGCAACCAGTCGCCTTTCTTAAACTTAAACGTCTGCCGAAACACGTCCTCAGATGCCCCAAACGCTTCGGAAATACGGTCGCGATCGGATTGGCGCGGCATTTTGCTCACAAGATATGTGTGCGGCTGAGCCATGATGCTCGTATTCAGATAGATCACACGTTGTGTGGCAATGCCAATGCCCAGACCAAACTTGCGGCCACGGCGGGCCAAGGTCATCGCGATCTCGGAAGATTCGAGATACGTCTCCTTTGCACCTTGCGGGATGAATTCGTCTGCTTCATCGAAAACAAAGCTAACCAGTGGTGCAATTTGTCCGGAGCGCCGCCTGTCCTCGTACGTGAAGTTTCCGAGCATCCAGGCAAAGTGACGCAACAAATCGGGGTTGTGTGCTTGGATGATGTACAGCCCAGGTCGCTGCCGATCATTCAACTGTTTCACGAGATCGGGGAGTGTGATCCTGATCGCTTGAGGTACCTCGGGTTGGTTGGCAAGCGCCCTCCCATTTCGCTCGACCCGCGCTCGGAGGTTGGTCAGATTCGTTCTAGCTGTCGGAGTCAACTGCTGGCTGTCTACCGATCCCGATTGAAGAACGTGCGAGACCCGCTGCAACAAATCTTCGAGCAGCTCTTCTGTAAGTGTCCTCTGGCCGAATTCGGATTCGAGTTGATCCAACCATGCGTGCACTGCGGTGCCACATGTACCCATATTTCCCTTAAAGGCTGTGCGTGCTTCTGCAATGACTGCACTAGCAGAAGCCGAACGATCGCGCCAGATCCGCACTTTGTTCTTCTCGATTAGGGAGGCGGTGGGATATCCCAAGAGGCGTCGCGTATCCGCCAATGCAGGTGGCAATAGGGTTGTATTGACCATGTCTCGAACGGCGTGGCCAAGCGATTCTCTTCTCTCATTAGCGTTGGAGTTCGGGGCAATATTCGCATGTTCGACTAACGAGTTCGGAAATGTCTCCGCTCCCAATCCAATTAGCATCGCGTCGTCCATGCCATGTAGGTCATCGAGCAACAGAGTGCTGTACTCACTCATGAGGTCGAAGATCACAATCTTCACTGGCTCACGAGAATCGGTAAGGAGGTTGTGCAGCAGCGTACTAACAAGATTTGATTTGCCAGCGCCTGTGAATCCGAAGATTCCGAAGTGGGTCCTCAATAGATCCTGAATGCGAACGAGGACCTTCACATTTTCATCGCGGATTAGCACGCCAGCCGTCGCTGTGTTTTCGGTTGCTGCGATACCGCGATTTATCACGAATTGGGTGAACGCAGTATCGAGGAGACGCGCAGTTGAGCCGAGCATCGGGATGTTCGACTCTTCGTCGAGCCGTGGCTCGTCTTCTGCGCGGGCTGTTTGGACGATCTCAAAATTGGTGGGTATGGCTATGCACTTGATCTTGGTTGTGTCCTCAGTGGCCTCGCTCTCCTGGGCTTCCCAGTCATTGGCCGCACTGCGCGCTGCCTCAACGACAAATCCGGGATATCCATGAGTGTCGTCCCCGAGGCCGTAGTGCATTGGCAGGATGGTGACGACCTCCAGAATGGAAAGGCGTTGCTCCCGCTGTGACGAGGCGAAATTCGGAACCGCTAGCATTGCTCCTTCGCGAACCAAGTTGATGCCTTGTCGCGTGTAGTCGAACCAAATCTCAAAGCGGAATCGCGCATTCTCATCTTCCGAAACGCGGACGAGTGTGCCCACCATCCCAGGTACGTAATCCAAGAGGCCTCCTCAGCGACGTTGCGCGTCCCGAATCGCTCGTAAAGTCTTGGCGATTGGGTTTGAACGAAATGAAATCTCACTGCTCTGCACGATCCCCTTGACCCGTTGGCCGACGGATTTCGCTCCTAAATCCGCCTTATGGAGCGGGTCCGGATAGCCAATCACTTCAGGGAAGTGGTTCCGCGTAAGCGTGCTGAGCAGATACATCGCGATTGCCTGTCCTACGTTATCAGCGTCCCGGTCCAGATAGACGAACGGCTCCATTTGTCCTAACGAGGCTCTGCTATCGGTAATCTGACGCCGCGTGTCCGTGTCCCAAGCCGGGCACGCGAGGCGATCGACGAAAACAACGTGGCCCATCAATGGAGTCTTCTTGGACCGATTCAGGTAGAACTGAGCCAGCGAACGCAGACAAAGCCGTTCCGGGGCCACCATTTCACCGCCAGGTGTTCTCACCCCCATCACGACCTGTCGCCCGTTGTACTCCCCGAGATGGACGGTCATGAATGTCGAATCGAATTCAACAGTCGCCCAAGGAGCCTCCAGCTCATCGTCACAGACCAGCGGAATGCTTTCCAGGAACATGCGATCGGTCCACGGCAGCAGCCCTACGCTGAGTTGCTCCAAATCCGGATAGGCACCAATCCTCTTCATGACGCCCAGATAATTCCGAGTTAGGTAACGCGATTCCGAATCCTTGACGATGCCAATGAGCAAGATGCGGCGCTCCCAGCACGCCTCGATGAGCGCTCTCAGTCCAACTGCAATCAGAAAACTCACATCATCCGGTGACATCCATACTTGCCGCTTCCGCCCTGAATCATCAGGATCAGGCTTTTCATAATTGAGAGCCGATTGGTCTTTTTGAATGAACAGCCGCGTGCAGATGTTCTGGAAAAGATTCACAGTGTAGGCCCACGACTCGCGGCAATTCACGGTGAGATTGACGGCGTCGGCGTCTCGCTTGCATAACCGTTTCTCTTCCAGGTACTTGAGGTCAGAGTCTAGTTCGTTGCGAGCAATCCCAAGGGCATGCTCAAGTTCAGCGTATGTCGCTGTGCGTATGTTCTGCTGGTGGAAGTACGCCAAAATTGCCGTGTAGCGGCGGAATCGCTTTGCTGACGGTACACCCAGGTCCGAGTTGAACGGGTGAGCAAACGCCACGACAATGTCGGACTGATCCAGCGAACGCCGATCATAGGGATATCCAGCCAGCTCGGTATTGGCACCATGCGACGCCGCAGCCAAAATTCCGCTTATTGACTGGTCCAACATGATCAGCCGCGGGGCGTCCGTAACCGAACTGACGGCGACGTTGTACGCCAAGAAAACCTCTGCGAGCTGCATCAACATCGTGTGAATGCTCGCCAAATTTACACGGTCTGCATCCGACACGAGGAATGTCTCGCGCGCTTCCGGTCCGGTCACCTCCGCAAGCTGTGCAAATGGTACCGGCACCCACGCAACCATCGATACATCTCGGTTCATTTCCCAGCGCTGGTACTTAATGACAGGCGGATGGCCTTCTAGGGAAACACGGCCCTTGGCGCCGTACGCGCCTCCGAAGAACACGATAAAGTCGCTGAACGGATCCTTGTAGCAAGTGCCATCAATTGCAACGAAGTCGATGTGTCGAGTCCCAAAGAATCGCTCGACTTGGCGGGCCACATATTCCCTCGACGTAGTGTTCGCGAATCTGTCGCGATACGGGATAATGAGTCGGTTGAAGAATTTCTCATAAAACTCCCGGCCGTTTTCAGCGCGTTCGGCGTAGAGGCTTGTATAAACCTGACGGGAACCTGTCAATGCCCGCTTGTAGCTGTTGAAAATGTCCGAAATGACAGACATTTAGCAGGATGCCTCCAGCCATCGTTTTAACTGTTGCGCCCGCTGGCCAATGCCACCGCTCGCCCATGATGCCCGGCTCAAATCGTCAATTCCGTCCAGCGCGGCGAGGTAATCGCGCCCAACATTCACGAAGATTCTGTTGTAACCGTTCTGCTCTAATCGGCTTTTTAGGGCTAGCCGAATCTCCGGTGCAAGCTCGGCGGCGCGCTTTGTAGTCATTCGTCGGTCGTAGTCCGGGATCTCTGTCTGGGCATCGATCAGGCCAAACCGGGCCGAGACGATCAAGACATCGGGCCGATTGCCTGCCGTCTGTCGAGCCCATTTGCGCAGCACCCGAAAAAACACGCCGTCATAGCGGTCCACCGCGGCGATAGGCTCCCGCGGCGCAGGGCACTTCCTTGCCGAACAAGCCATTAACAATAGATCAGGCATTATGTTGCTCGATTATGTCTTCTGAGCCGCGCCAAATCAATGGAATCCGGGGGGCAGATGTCTATGGAGTGATTGCTCGCCAGGATGCAGCCTTCCCGGCTCTGCGATGTCCTTCACGGGTTTGTTCCACGCAGGAACTCGAAATACGGCCGCATCACGTTTGTCATGCGGCACACTTTTGCGGCTTCCCATAGCTCGTCCATTGAGGCCTTCTTCTGCCGATGGCAATCGCGCAATGCTTCAAGGGCAACATCCAGGCCGATCTTGTTGCGGAACTTAAAGCAGTCCGCGACGGTTTTCGCTGGGCTGAAAACGTGTATCGTACCGCCACTGATTTGCTTCTCCTGGACTCCGTAATGCAGCGCGGCGTCGGAGAGACGGATGATTCGAACAGTCGGCGACGTGATCCGAGGTGCCCGCGCCTTGAAATGCACAGCGATCCAAACCTCGGGAGGCATCTGCGTTCCGATCTCGTGAAACCTGAGTGCTGAGAGAAGGCAAATAATTGCTTTTGGCGCTCGCCTGCTGACCTCAAGCAGACTGATGTGTTCTGGGGCAGGGAGTGACATGGCTGTATAAAGGCCGCGGTCGAGTCTCCGTAGCTCTCCCCTTCGGACTAGCCTCGCGAGATAATTCCTAGGTATGCCGGCAGCATCGAGGTCGCGCGGACGAACGATATGCCGCCGCTGCAAGAGCTGCAGCAGCTCATCAGTCTTGGCTTGCATCTGCGTAGTGTACCAAAATGCCGGTAAATATCTATAATTACCGACAAACCGGTACATCAGCCCTGAATTGGATCTACGTGCAGAGGATCGCGCCGTGCGGCCAGTAGGAGCGCCCTTTTACGCATTTGTGCGTTACGCATTTTTGCGTTACGCTAATCGGCGTAATCACCAGGAATCCGACCGTGCACGAAAATCCGTTCATTTTTGGCGAGATCGTTAGTGAATCCGCGTTCATCGACCGGGAAGAAGAGCTTCAGAGCTTGGTCCGCGACCTCGCAGACGGACAAAAGCTGTTCCTGCTCTCACCGCGGCGTTTTGGCAAGAGTTCGCTCGTTTCGGCAGCATTCCGCCAACTGCAAACGCAAAACGTCCGCACTGTCGTTATCCCTGTCAGCAGCTATGCCAGTTACGTGCAGTTCTTGGAAAGATTCACCGACCGGCTTCTGCGAGCCGCCGGACCTTGGGACAAGGTCAAGGACTGGGTGGGCCGGTTCATCAACAAAATCAAGCCGCAGGCAAACGTTGACCTTTCAACTGGAGAGCTGAGCGTTTCATTTGGAACTGGTAGCGAAATCGACCCGGCTCCAATTGCGCCGGAGGTGTTCGCGTTGCCAGGAGAGTTGGCGAAGCACGGCCGCTTCAAGATGGCAATATGCCTTGACGAATTCCAGCAGATACTGAATTTCGATGGCCGAGCTGTTGAGGACGCCCTCCGTAACGCTGTCCAACTTCAACGCGACGTTGGGTACGTATTTTCGGGCTCTCAGCCGTCGCTGGTAGAGGAGATGCTTTCCGCCAAGCGGCCGTTCCACAAAGCGGGCCCCAAAATCTTCTTGGACAAAATTCCGGCCGATTCCTGGCGGAACTTCATTCTGGAGCAATTTCGTCATCGTTCCAGAGCGGTCACTGACGCCGCGCTCGACAGGCTGCTAGCAACCGCTGATCTGATCCCATACGACGTGCAGCGCATCGCACATGAACTGTGGGATTACGCAGAGCTAAACGCAAAACGCAATCTGGACAGCGACGATGTTGATCTCGTAACCAAACGCCTTGTAACAGGCGAGTCTGGCTTTTACGAGCGTCTCTGGGAGCAGCTTCGGTCAAGTCAACGAGCGGTGTTACAGGCATTGGCGGCGCGGGGTGCAGCCGAAATCTACGCCCAGGCGGTCCGCCAGGAGTACCGCCTTGGGCCGGCATCCAGCGTCCAAAGAGCCCTTCAGTCGCTCGACGATCAGGACATTCTGGACCGATACCATGACTTCTATTTCTTTGTTGATCCGCTGTTTGCAGTGTGGATTAGGAACAATCGTTGAGCGGTCGACCACACTGGCAGTAATCGTTCCCGAGCTGGCCGGATGCCTGGATTCTAAGGCAAGATTTTTCTCCGAACCGGCGCTCGAATTCGTGCCACGGGTGGGCATTAGGACAGATAGGGGGCACGTGACCGGCGCAGTACTCCGGAAAGTCAGAGCCACAAATTTTCTTGCGGAAGCGCGGTCGTTGTCGGCGAACCGGCTGGCATTAGGAAGAGTGAGGGCCCGTTTCACAACATGATCGAGCCGATGCAGCTATGTAGATTTTTCTAAGGCAAAATTTTCTTTGCGGAAGGCGACCAGTTTTGCCGAGTTGATGCCCTTTAGTATAAGTAGGAGGGTTTTTTCGAACTCCCGGCCGAAGTCGCTAGGACAGCGACCATTTGTCGGGAAAAATCATCTTCCGGCGCGACTTTCTCCGAGCGGATGTGTTTAGTAAGGTCAACAGCCAGAATCTCAGCCGAATCCATCGTCCAGGGTTTGGTTCATCCACAAAAATCTTTTGTGAGTTTTTGTCCAAGAAATGCCTCATAGAAGGTAGGGGGTGAAACCGGCCTTGACGCCACGACGACCAAGGCCGACACAACCCCTGACTGTAGCCACCATAGAAGCAAACGAGCCAGAGTCTCACCTGCCATAGCCACCCATGTTAATTCCCACCAAGTCTCCCTAACGCAAAAACGCTATTCATTCCACGTTCACCGATCCACCTCAAATTCTGAAATTGAGGAGGAACTGAATGAGCATGTTCCATTTTCGCGACCGTGCCAGCGTTCTCGATGACCGATCGCGGCGTTTCTTAACGACGGTGGCTTGGCTTGGTGGCTATGTCACTCCTGAACAAGCGCAGCTCCTTGGCATCAGAAACTCGGTGCCCAGGGTCCATGTCCAGTTGAAGGACCTTGAGGACTGGGGCTTCCTAAAACGCGTCGGCGTGTATCCGTCGATCTATCAGGTCACCAAGTCAGTCACTCGGCTGATGGGAGCTGACCTGTCTGCCCGGCGTGAGCACGTGAACGAAACGATCCGAACCCGGCTCCTCACGGTGAACTTCTATCTGGAGGCGATCCGCTGGCCGGTCGAATTCGTGTTCGACCACCAGCAGAAGATCTCCAA
>JBHGAZ010000056.1:0-12872 GCA_041946765.1 Terriglobales bacterium | reverse complement strand
TAACCCTGAGCGCCGCTCAACCGATCGCGAGCGTGGAAGTCCGCATATCCTCGACCGCCGCGGTTTCGTCGAACTTCTTCTTCGGACCGGCGCTAAAGGCCGGGGCCCGGTCTTTTCGGACGGAAGGCTCCGATCTGATCGTCAACGTCGCGGCCATAAACTCGGCGCTCTCGGGCACCGTGCTGCTGGGTTACGCAAGTATCGCGCTGCCCTCGGGCCTGCCCCCAGGTAGCCATACTGTCACAGCGACTTGCTCCAGTCCGATCCCTTGCGCCGGTGGCCAATCCTGGATCCGCGTTCCCGCGCCCCCGGTTCTCGAAGATAACGAGTTCTTTATCCGGCAACAGTATCAAGACATCTTCAGCCGCGCCCCCACGGCTGCCGAGCTATCCGACGTCCTGGATCGACTGGACAGGAGGCTCGCGACGCGGGCCGAGATCGCAACAGAGCTGATCCTCCGGCCGGAGTTTTTTGAGCCGGCCCGGTCATTGGCAAGCCTGTACCGTGGGGCACTGGGCCGAGAAGGGGAGTTCAAAGGATGGCTCGACAACATGCATGCGATGCGTTTTGATGGATTCACGTTCGCCGCAATGGCCGATTCCTTTTTGCACTGTCCGGAATACGTTTGGAGATACGGTCATCCTGATAATACAGGCTTTCTGTATTTGCTATACAGGAACGTGCTCGAACGGGGCCCGGACCCGATTGGCCTGCGAAATAACCTAACGTCCCTGGAGGTCGTCGGAGTGAGCCGCACGGACATGTTGCTTGCGTTCATCACTAGCGCTGAGTACGTCAGGCGTTTCCACAATCCGGATTTCGTTCGCCTGGTTTTCTTCACCCAGTTACGCCGCTATCCCGACACGACAGCCTTTAACACGTACCTCAGTATGGTTGAGTCGGGTACTCCGAAGAGTGAGGTACTAAATGCTATTCTCCAGAGCTCGGAATATCGGGCACGGTTCTAGTGATGCGGCCTGGCATCCGGATGATGAGAACGTGGCCGGCAGAAAACCTTCAGGCTGTTGTGCGACGAGTACACTTGCGCGCCAGCAATTGACCGGCCCGGCCGACCATGCCCCAGATGACAGTCGGCTTGCACGCTGCCGGACGAAGGCGGGCTTCCTTTGATCCCTTACGCCGTTCACACGGATGCGAGCGGTACCGACTTCGGCTTCAGTTGGCCTGCACAATGACTGGGAGAGCGCCTCCACCAAAGGGCACGACGGAAGCTCCGAAGTCCTCCACTGCGAACACAATCGTCCTCGGATCACCCGGAGCCGGGACACGAGCGCCAGTACCGATGAAGGATAGAGTATGCCGCCCTGGCGGCAGGTCAAGTTCCCTTTCAACAGGAACTCGTCTGGGTACGTCCGCAGTGCAGGTCTCCTGCGTCCCAAGTCCCTCGATACGGACACTGGTGGAAGCCGATGGCAGGAACAGCTTAAACCTGATACAAATTCTTCGAGTGTGCTTAGAGCCGTTCTCAAGAAGCAGACCGCCGTGATACCCACACCACCGCCAAGTTCGCACGGTATCAGCTTCAAGCCCGGAAAAGTCATCACTCCATCTGAGAACTACGGGATGACTCGCAGGCTCCTGTGTCGATTTCTCGTCCGCAACTGACGTTCGGACGAGGTCCGAGAAAAGGCGCGCGTCATAGAATGCAAAGCGTCCATCGGAACTTACGAGGGGCGCGGTCTGAAGCAGTGCAGCGAGTTCTTTCTCAACGGCTGCGCCGGAGTCGGCATAACCGAAGCGATCGACAACGACGCCACTCATGCCAGCCGCTGCCATGGTAGGCAGCGCCTCCTTTAGCGGGCGCGCGAGCGTCTGAGCAAGCCAGATATCGCCGTGCCGGCCCCTCATGGCTCCGAACGTCCCCCGAAGGGTCCGCGTGTGGAGATATGCCCGGAAGTGATCATACGCTTCCATTCTCTGGATCACCGGGCTTTCCGGGAACTTCGCATACGGAAATTGAACGATCAGCGCGTGCGCCGGAAGACGCGATTCAACCTCGCCGAAGAATCCTGCGTCGCGCTTGAATGCACGCTCAGCTTCCGGGTTGGGCTGACGCGCGGCACCGATCTGGTCGTAGATGCCCAGCAGCAAGAAAGCTGTGAGGCCGAAGCGCAACACCGCACGGACAACTGACGACTCCGACCTGCGCCAGAGGCAATCCAGCAGGAGGATGAGGGCCGTGAGTGAAAGAAACAAAATGAAAATACTGAGCCGGTTGTAGCCTCTGATCGTGCCCCCGATGAACAGGGAAAACACGGAACCCAAGCCGCCCATAGTGCCCAGCAGCACCGCAGCAAGATTCAAGCGAGCCAAGGCAAGCAGGGTCTCACTGTGCCTACGAACGGGGCTACCGGTCAGCGAGATGACCAGCAGTAGACCGAAACCGACTGCTCCGGCGGTGCCCAAGGCAGCAGTGTCGTTCTCGTTGACGAGCACGGCGTTAGCGTTGTAAGTCTGCTTCTTGGCAGCGAGCCATTCTACTCGGTGTCCACTGACCGGCAACAGCATCTGTATGATTCTCAGGCCATAAACTTCTGGATCCGAAAGGCTGCGCGTTATCCCATCCGGGTTGGCCCCGTGCCGCGCTATATAAGCGGCATTCGGCACGAGCGAGATAGCCATTGTCACGGCCGTGATTGCGATCAGTGATGCGGCCGCTAGGGTCCTGCGCCAATCGCGGTGCTCGAAAAATGAGAATGCCGCAGACGCGCCCACAAGGGTAACGGCGAAGAATGCATAGTATACGCCCGAGCCAGCGAGGATAAAGAAGATCACAGCTGCTACTGCTCCCCGTTTTGTAAAAGCGAGGCACCGCACCAAGCCGCGTCCGGACCGGACATCGATAAGCCGTTCCCCACGCTGGATCCAAAGCATTACGAGCACCGTGAGGGGAACCAGATAGTAGGAGCTGAGCTGAAGGTGTGCCTGCCCGCGACCGAAATGGTAAGGAGCAAAGGCAAACAGCACTGCACCCGGGACAGCCACCGTAGAACATGCGCCCAAGGCCCGGAATGCAAACGCCGCTGTCACTGCGGCTAGTACGAATCCCCCCAGATAGTAGAGGTTGAGTACCATGCCCCAAGACGGGGTGAACAGCAACAAGAGCCGCATCGCCGCAAAGTGAAGGGTATCGGTGACCGGGAAGTCGTAAAAATCGAGACCGTACGGTGCCCCAACGCGGGGGTTATGCAAAAACCACCCGTTCTCACCGATGCTCTTGGTCCACGCGCATTCAATCAGGACATCGCCGCCCATCCAATAGTGAAAAGGCACATGGAAATCGGACTTCCAGAGTTGCAGAGCAAGCACAAGCAAGATCGCGCACAGGAGGGCCGCCGCTATAGCGACCTGGAGGTGCCCGCGTTCAACGGCACGGACCACCCGTGATCTAATCGAGGATCGTGTGAGAGCCGACTGCATTGGTGAACGCACCGCAACCTATGACAGCAATGTCACAACATACCACACGCCTGCGCGGCTTGGCCGCGCAGGGTATAATCTCCGATTCGATCCCCGAAATTGAGGAGGCGTGTGCCAAAGACACGACCTGTGTCACGCCGACGCCCGGTGTCGCCAAGATCACTGATGGCGCAAATGGACTGCATAGCACGACACGGCAGGGGCCAAACGATCACGAAATGCTTTGAGGCAGCGCGAGCCGTGGTGGTTCCGTGGTATGTGCTGACCGGGATGATCCTGTACCTCATCGCGTACGTGAACTCGCCCCTACTGCCCGGTGCCGTAACTCCTGGAGGATGGTGGAACTGGTGGGATCAGGGACAGTACCTGCGGAGCGCCGCCGCACTTTCGAAGCTCGACTTCACTGCCGAGGCGCACTGGTATCCGCCCGGCTATGCGTTGACAGCCGCACCGTTCTATGCGCTTTTTCCGCGTCACCCGTTCTTGCCTGCAAGCGTGATTTCGATCGGAGTCCTGATCTGGTCTCTTCACGCGATTTTTCGAAGATACGTATCCCCAATTCTCAGTTTGGCGTTGATCGGCACCGTGCTGTTCCTTCATGGCCATGTTCTGAGAAACATCGTCATACCATGGAACAGCATGCCGACCAACGCAGCCATATGCTTAGTGGCATACTTGCTCCTGTTCAGAAAGGCAGGTGTGTCTGACATAGTCTTAGCCGCTACAGCGAGCGGCGTAGCGTTCTTGTGCCGACCCGCGAGCGCTGTGGCGTTTGCTGTACTATTTGCAACCCGGATCGTGATCGTCCGCAGGCGCGCCGTCGCGGAACTCGTAGTAGCTATTGTGATCGCGGCGCTATTTGGCGCCGCACTATTCTGTTGGAGTTATGCGGTCTACGGCAGCTTCGATATCCCTTATGTCAAGAACGAGGCCGAGGTGGGATTCTCGCCCATCAAGGTCCCCGCAAAACTGTTCTTCTGTTTCATCGATCCAAGCTTGGTATATTCTACTGAGCGCAGCCTGTTTAATCAGTTCCCCTGGCTTCTTCTGTCGTTGCCGGGGATCGTGTACGCGTGGAAGCGGGAGAGGCTCGCTACGATGGGTCTGTTGGGAACCGTCATCGTGAGCCTGGGGTTTTACATGGCCTACAACAACTTCAACCCGCTTGGGATGTTCACGTATCATTCCGTACATTACATCCTTTGGGTGTTTCCGATCCTCGCGATGTTCTCAGTTTTAACAATTCGGTTCGCATGGGCAGCGATTCGAATGCCCTGCTACGTAGCACTCCTCATCGCTCCGCTCGTAGTGATCCTCTGCCTGCATCCTCGCCTGTTGCTGGTCGCGACCGCACCCAACACACAAACATTCCATTCAGAACGTCCAATTCATATTGTCGATATCCAGTATGCAGCGCGCCCGGAGAGAGCCCCGATGTTAGAGATAGATGGCGTGGTGACACACCCCCCCTACCATTTCTACGACCACGTTTCTTCGCCGGCTTTTACTCGATGCTACCTGCATCGCCCAGCACGAACTCTTCGGGAGCCGACGGCTGCTGCGCGTGCGAACGTCATATTCATGCACCTCGATTGGGAGATCTGGCCGCGCCCTGCTGCTCTTTCGACTTTCTTTAGCAAAGTACTTTGGGCGCCCTGGAAACAACAGGTAATGCCATAGTGCTCACAGACAGCCTTCATTGCGGGAGCGTGTACATGCTGGCACGCCTGACTTGATGAGACACACAGGGTCCTTACTGTGCATCACCGTGCGGCGAGAACGCAAGCCGACACACCAGATCGCCGCGTGTCGTGCTCAGCGAGACGCTGGGATCCGGCCGTGGCGTGGGTGTACCGGGGTAGCGGCGGCGTGTGCTTCATCCAATGCCGCTCTCGTTAGCAGCGCTCCGAGGCACTTGGGCGCGGTTTCTGGCGTGCCACCAATTCGCCGCCAAACCCAAGAGCCGGAGGCGCACAGCAGCACTGAGAACGCACCGACCAGAAACAGCAACACAGTGGGCCGCTCATTCCGGAAAACCTCGACGGCGCCTGTGCCTAGCCAGAGTGCCGGTTCCGTGCGCTGTGCCTCTGTGATTCGGAGCTCGGATACCCTATCTGCGCCGAACACCGGCATCAATGGCCGAGCGGGAAACTGCCTTGAGACGCTAACGGTATCGGAGATCGCGGTCATGATCAGGGCCGCAGGATACGCCGGAGTCCCCCACAATTGCCGGGGCTCGCTGAAGCGCACGAAGGCTGGGATTTCGGGCTTCTTGAATCGGATACTGACGGACGTGGTAGCGGCCCCACTTGACACCTGAAGATCGTATTCGCTCGGAAGAATTGGGGCCGCGCCGGAACGGCCAATGACGGCTAGTACAATTACCAGTGGAGCGGCGCCGCACAATCGGCCCACGACCGAGCGAGCCTTAAAACACGCAAAACAGAGTGCCGCGATCACAACGCCGAGGGCCATCATCAGGTGCCAGGCGATCTCCATGCTTCGCTCCATGTTGGGCGCATAGTACCCGTAAGCATCCCAGGGAAGGAACGCGCCCAAATGCATATACCCAAACTCATCGAAAAGCCAGTTGTACGTTACAGAGAACGTGCGGTTGGCCAAGAAAGAGCCTGACTGGACCGTGAACAGTACGGTGTTCGTTACTGTGATAAGGGCCAACACCGGCAGTACCGTCCAGGATGCGAACGGCTTGGAGGTCGCCGCCCACCGCGCGAATCCCACCGATAGCATTGGAACTGCCGCAACCCAAAAACGCGCTGGCATCGACTCTGAGGCGTTTCCCCAGACCATAGTGGCCAAGTAGGCGACCAGAAGGAACGCGGATTGAATGGACCACCCATCGCGCTTTGCGCATCCCAGCGCCAATCCGCCAAGGCCTACTATCCAGATCGGAGAATAGGTAAGCAATCCGTGGCGAAGATCAAACAGGTGAATCGCCACCCGATCAGCGAACATTGCAAACGAGGGTTGGACCGTCGCGGACGCACTCCCCAGAAGAGAGCCGAAGAGCATGGCCTGGTATGCATAGAAGCAACCGGCTGCCAGAAGTATGATCAACAGCGCTATGCCCGTTTCCGCTGTTGCCGAGCGTTTCCATGGTCGCAATCTCCAAAAGTAAACGGCACACAACACCCCCGAAACTAGCGCCGCACGGATGTGGAGGAAAGGGAGGCTCAGTGCCAGACTCAACCCGACAAGCCGCCAGCCAAGGCCGCTGACCGAACGCGAGACCAGGAACCAGGCCCAGACGGCGACGGTGAAAAGCCACGTCTCTGCATATAACGTTTTTGCGTAGGCAAAAAACGGCAGGCTGAACATGGCGCAGGTGACTGTCACAACGCTCAGAACATCGCCAACACGCTCTCGAATTAGCTTAAACAGTCCTATCATGCCGCACAAGCCGACGGTCAGGACAAACCACCGAGCACTTTCAACAGAGAACAGCCCGGCCCATGGAGACAGGAGCACGGAAGTTACAACCGAGTGACCGATCCCCGCCACGGGAGTCACACCGTATCCGGCCTTAGTCAAATATTCCGCCCAAACACCCTCCGGCATGTGGAATGTACCGGTATGAAAGAAGCTGACTGCATAGTATAGATAACGTACCTCATCTCCCATATAACTCCATTTATCGAGCCGAAGTTGCGCAACACAGAAAAGTCCGCCGACAAATAACGCCAGGAGAATGTAGGCCAGACGTGTCGGCACCCGCGGTGACGTGCAAGGCGGCGGGCTGGCCAACAATGGGGGTGCAGGTTCAACAGGCCCAATCTGACGCGTTGTCGCGCCGGAAACTCGGGTCTTCTTTTTGGGCCGAATGCGTTGGCCACGTTGTTCTTGCATTCGAGATCTCGCTATTCCGGCTTGCGTGCTATTGCCACAACTGAGACACCGAAAGGGAAATTGATGAGGTTGCAACAGATGACACGCTCGACCGCAAGAACTTTGATCAAAAGCCAGTTCAACCAAGCGGGCAGGAGGATGTGGCCGGTTTTTGGGCGAAGGTTGCTCTTGAACAGATTCTGCCAGAATCGCATCGCGAAGATCGGAAAGAACAACAGGGTGATGAAGTAAGTCAGCCGTTGGAGATCCAAATTGACCGATGCTAGCTTGTTCCGTAGTTCGTAAGAGGTATACCGTCTTCTGTGATGTAGTGCCTCATCATGTTCACTCCATAGAAAGCCATAGGCAGGAACGGTGACCAGAATGATCCCGCCCGGCTTGAGAACACGATACATTTCTTTCAGCGCGGAAAGATCGTCATCTGTGTGCTCGAGCACATCCAGTGCCGTGATCATGTCCACGCTGCCGGAACTGAGCGGCAAAGACTCCAGATTCGAAGCGAGTAGGCGTTGTAGCCCCCGCTTCCGACACCACGAGAGCGCGTCAACCGAACGGTCCGCGAGCGTGACTTTCCCAAAATCGGCGAGCATGGGCTCGTTTCCACCCGTTCCGCATCCGACATCCATGATGATGCGATGTTTTGAGTTGCCCTTCAGTTTCTTGAGCAGGGCGTAAACCAACTGCCGACGAGCCACGTACCACCAGTAGGAATTCTCGAAATCGTACATGGTTCTGTATTCGGTCCGTTCCACCTGTGTCTCCCGTTGCAGAGAAAAATCAGACTACCGAAAGCGAGCGAAATTTGGCATTCTACATTCGAAGTTGCCCGACTTGAGGGCACTGATCGACTACAACAGTGCCCAACGGTGCAGCGCGCCTAGATACGTGTCGGCAATCCTGTCGTGTGAGAACCGGTGGAGGACATACTCCCGTCCTTGCCTGCCAAGCGTCGCCGCGAGTTGACGCCTTCTCATCAACTCCATCAGCATCTCGCGAAACACTTCGTACCCCGAAAAGTACAGGCCACCGTTTGAGCGACGGCAATGCCCGGCCGTTACTGCGCAGTCGGCATTGGCGAGCACCGGTGTACCGGCGAGCCAGCTTTCCATCATGACGATCGAGAAGCTCTCAACAACGCTCGGGACACAGAGCACCGCTGCCGCCGCGTAGGCGTCGTACTTGTCCTGCTGCGGAACGAAGCCGAGTTTTACGATTCGGTCCGAGAAGGACCGCGGGATGTGAAGCTCGTTCGCGTCGCCGATGAAGACCAACTTCGGCGCGCCATCCACGTCTTCCGCGTAGCGGCAGTAATAATCTATCAGCAGGTCCGCGTTCTTACCCTTGTCGGCCCGGCCGGCGTACAGGATAAAATCGCGGAGGCCGTACTTGCGTGCAAATCGGGCTCCATCACCCGTCCAAGCGCAATCGACGGGAAGGCCGCCAACACACGTCTTGTCTGGGTGGATCCCGTAGAGCCTGACCGCCAAATCCTTTTCCTCCTCGGAAAGGAAGATAGCGCCCCGAACCGCGTGAGACATTTCACGGAAGCTCTCAAACCGGGCGTACGCCTCGTCATGAAGGCACGGAATGAGGATAGACTGTTCGGGGCAGGCGCGCGAGCCCCAGTACGTCGTGGCGAACATGTACGGGATAAACAGGAAGATATACCGATCGCAGTGCCGGCGCATGTAATCGTACAGGGCCGGACTGTTGATCATTTCGGCCAGGAAAGCCTGCTCTTCTCCACGCGAAACGGTCCTGCCCTGCATGAGCACGGCGTTGATCTCATCGAACCGCCGCGTATCGCGGCCCCGGACCGGAAAGCGGCGCACCAGGATTCCCGTTTCGCTGGTGGCGCCCGCGGGATGGTAGTTCTCGCTCCAGTTTGCGCGGAAATCGCGCACGCAGGTTGTCAGGACTTCGACGTTCAGGCCGCGCGCCGCAAGAGCCTTGGCCAAACTTCGGCAGGCGGCCTCAGCGCCGCCCGGAATGTTATCGCCATACCACGGAGCGACGAACGCGAGCGTTTTATCCATTGCCACTTCCGCACACGCTCGCGACGTTCGCCATAAAAGCCGATTCGACGCCCTGCCACGTGTAACGCTCAAGGACGTGCGTCCGGCCGTGCCGTCCAAGCACCTCACACAGATCGTCGTCGGCGAGGATGGTGTCCAGGCAGGCGGCAAATTCCTCGTAACTGCGGTACCAGAGACCTCCGTTGCTGCGCCGGCACTGGCCCCGAAGAACGGTGCAATCACCATTTACCAGGACAGGCTTGCCCGCCGCCCATGCCTCCAGCAGCACCAGCGAGAGGCTCTCATACGGCGAGGGCATCAACAGAACGCGCGTCGCTGCCATGGCGTTCGCCTTTGTCGCCTCGGACACGAATCCGGCGTGCAGAACGGAGGGGTGTTCCGGGATGGGCATCGCGGGCTTGCCGATCAGAAGCAGTTTGAGGTCCCGCTCGGGGCGGTACGCGATGTACTGGAGGAAGTACTCGAACAGAACACCACAGCCCTTTGATTCGTCGATCCGGCCGATATAGGTCACGATCTGCGAATCGCCCAAGCGCGGACTGAAAGCACGCCAGAACCCGTCCGGTGCAGGAACGGCCGGCTCGTCGATACCGACACCGATGACCTCAGTGGCGTCTTCGTCGAGACAAAAGCGGCGCAGAACGAATTCGCGCTCCTCCTGTGTACAGAGCATAAGGCGCTTCGCGGCGCGGAAAACCTCATCATAGACGCCGAGGTAAATCGGAGGCTCATCATGAGCGGTCGGGACCAGGAGCGCCCGGTCCCGCACCAAGGGCAATCCCAGGCACGTGGTCTGATAGAGGTACGTGAAGAACACGAAGCAGTCGTAGTCAAGCCTGCGTTCCTGAAGGTATCGCAGCAGCGACGAAACACGGGGCCCCTGCAGGTCCACCCACCGCAACTCGTCCGCGAGGGCATGCGGATTGGAAAAAATCCACTGCGAGTAGCGATCAAACTTCGAACGGACACGGGGGGAATCGACGCGGAACCGGCGGACCGGAACACCGTTGACGCAGGTCTGGCCGGGCGGATACTCGTCCTTCCAGGTCATATAGTCAATCGCGCAGGAAGTCAGAACTTCGACCTCGGCGTGCCGCGCGATGCGCTCGGCGAACATCCGGCACAGCATCTCGGCGCCGCCATTGACCTCTTCCCCGTACCTCTGGACGACAAACGCGATGCGCGACATGGTCAAGCCTGCTCCAATTCCTTCACGAACTCCAGCAACCGGCCGCGAAGGATCTCGTTATCGAAACGGGACCGATACCGCTCTCGGCCGAGGCGACGGAGCTTCGACGCCAGCTCGGGGTCTTCAACGCAATAGTTGATGGCTTCAGCGAAGAGCGCTTCGTTGTATTCTTCGAACACCAGACCGCAATTGGCGACGGTCTCAGGAACGGCGGTACCCGCGAGGGCAACGATCGGAACCCGGAAGAACATCGCCTCCAGGAGGGGAACGCAGAACCCTTCATGATGACTGAGGCACAAGAACACGTCAGCAACGAGATACAGCGCCCGCAGTTGCGCGGCGGACACCGAGAAGCAGAAGACCACCTCGGAGACAACGTCCAGACGAGCCGCCAGTTGGCGCAGCGCCTCGACGTAGCTTTCGAACGCCGGATCGACGCTGCCAGCCAGGATTAAGCGGGAGCGCCGGTTGTAGACGTGATGGTACTCCGCAAAAACACGGATCAGCCGTTCGTGCGCCTTGTTCGGCTTAAAACCGCCGACAAACAGCAGGTTCACTTTGCCGTCTTTGAACGGCGCAGTCGTACTATACTGGAGTGTCTCGCAGGCGAGGTCCGAAGTCATATGCATCGGTGCGAGCACGCGGCACCTGGCTTCCGGCGCGCCATAACCGATCAAGGCCCGTGTGTTGAACCAGGAGTCACCCCAGAACCATACGTCCGGCAGTGTCGCCAGACGACGGGTGGATGCAACCCCGGCCTGACAGGCGTCGTAGTGCGGCCGAGAGTACGGCTCAAAATACCCGGCGGGGGTGATGTTGTGGTACTTGATCACGACGGTGTTCTTCGTCGTTTCGATTATATTCTCGCCTTCAGGCCAGACCATCGAATGGTGATAAACGACCAGGGCCTGGCGCGCACCCCAATGCCGGCGACTGAGTTGCCCCAGCGTGGTTGCCTCGTGCCGGAGCGACGGGTGCACTCCACCAGCCGACACCTTGACCGTGTAACCCGCGTTTCGAAGCGCGGCCGCGGTCACGAGCACATCATTGCTGATGGCGTCGTGAGGAGCAAGTGACGGAGTGAGGATGTGGATGGTCTGAAATCGGGCCATGCGTCATCTCCTGGCGATGACTGCATAGTCCTGCGGTCCATAAAGGAGGTCATTCAGGTGTGCGCCCACAGTTCCCGTGTCGCCATTCAGCGAAACGCTTTCGGGGTACGGGTGGAGCGCCATCACTTCCACGCTCGAGAACCCACGCGCTTCCGCCAGAAATTGTAATAGCCGTGGCGGCAGGGGATTTCGGTGCGTCGGATCCGTGTAGAAGGTACAGGATCCGACCAGCAGGTTGCCGGGATTCGGCGTCTCGAAAACAGCGATGCCGCCTGCCTTCAACACGCGCGCGGTCTCGTCGAGGAGGTCGAGGAGTTTTTCGAACGGCAGGTGTTCGACGACGTGGAACGCGGTGACGGCGCCGAGCGAATCGGGGGGCAGGCTCTTGAGGTATTCGATTCCGTCCGCCTGAGCGACCGGCAGTCCCATGACTTCGCAGCGGGCCACCATCGCACTATTGACGTCCACTCCGCGAGCCTGAATGCCGTTCTCCTCGAGAAGTTCAAGCCATTCGCCGCGGCCGCACCCGATATCGAGCACCGGCATGCCGGGTCCACCGATTCCCGCTTCAGACAGGACCGGGGCATAGATGCGCATGCGCTCTTTAGTATCGTCCCGAGTACCTCGGAAGACATCCTCGAGCCTGGCGTACAAGGCGTCGATGCCACGGGTGTCCTCTGCGTCCTCGCGCCGCATCGCGCCCGGCCGGCTTCCGTTGAGGAGAACTCCGATTTGCCGGGATTGCGTTTCCAACTTGGTTCGGAGATCCGCAAGACGATCGCCCGTAAATGCGACTATCTCATCCATCCGGCGCTGTATGCCACGGACCCGGGCTTCCCCGGCCTGAACCTTGGTCTCCAGATCGGACGGCCGGCCCAGGGGAACCGATGCGACAGCGTCTTCGAGGCGGCTGATGCGCTCACTCAGGCAAGATCGCTCGTCAGCTAGCCTGCCGAACTCCGTCCTGATCGGCTCGCCGATCTGCTGTACTTCCTGCTGCGTAGAGGTCCGCAACTGCGCAATGTCACGTTCCAATGCCGCGACGGAGGCCTGCAACGACTGCAACGCCTGGGATACCACCGCATGCTCGCGACTCAGGGACGACACGATGGACTCCTGCTCCTCGATGGCTTGGGCGGCTGCGTGCTGGAAGTGCTGGATCTGAGGGGTATACCAGAACAACATGCGCCGGACGATGCCGACGAGCGCCGCACCGAGACGAGCGCG